>CAWIEK010000042.1:0-111730 GCA_963835065.1 uncultured Chthonomonadaceae bacterium
GCTTTAATCGAACCAGTGTGGAATTGAAACAATGATACGCCTTGATGCTCACATGACGGGACGGAAACAAGCTTTAATCGAACCAGTGTGGAATTGAAACGGAGTTCAGGCGCGGTTTGCAGTCCTGTGGCAAGAAGCTTTAATCGAACCAGTGTGGAATTGAAACTTCCATTCATACCCCTGTTGTGGCATAGGATGAGACAAAGCTTTAATCGAACCAGTGTGGAATTGAAACTGAAATAGCAGGCGCTGGAACGATTTTACGGGCTGGCCGGCTTTAATCGAACCAGTGTGGAATTGAAACCCCATCAGCAGCACAGGCTTACGCTTAGTTTCCACTAGCTTTAATCGAACCAGTGTGGAATTGAAACCATGTTGTTCTTTGAGTGCATGTTCGCCCACCCCTGCCCGCTTTAATCGAACCAGTGTGGAATTGAAACTTAGGACAAGGAACGGCGTTCTGATGTTGTCACCTGCCGCTTTAATCGAACCAGTGTGGAATTGAAACGGGCTAAAACAACTTGCCGACACCATAGGACGCATTACAGGCTTTAATCGAACCAGTGTGGAATTGAAACCGCACGAGCTGCAAGCGAGCTTGCAATCGAACCATGTGGAATTGCAAGCACTTGCACTTGAACGACGCGCTTTAATCGAACCAGTGTGGAATTGAAACGCGGCTATACCGTGCATGTGATTGCGAAGTTTTAAGAACGCTTTAATCGAACCAGTGTGGAATTGAAACCGCTGGAACCCACGCAGACATAGCGCGCCATCAAAATTGCTTTAATCGAACCAGTGTGGAATTGAAACCGCTTGGCGACACACCGATCCAGCTTGTCATAATTGGGACGCTTTAATCGAACCAGTGTGGAATTGAAACGCGCAAATGCTCGACATTCCGCTACGCAACATTTTATCGGCTTTAATCGAACCAGTGTGGAATTGAAACGAGAGAAAACTATGACGGATTGGGTCGAACTTAAAAGCTTTAATCGAACCAGTGTGGAATTGAAACTAGCTCAGCGTCATTGACAGACGAGACATAGCGTTGCACCGCTTTAATCGAACCAGTGTGGAATTGAAACATGGTTCGACGCTGACGATCGCGTACCGTTTGTGCTGCTGGCTTTAATCGAACCAGTGTGGAATTGAAACCATCGAATCGCCGCATGCATCAAACCGTTGCGATGTCAACTGGCTTTAATCGAACCAGTGTGGAATTGAAACAACGATTACTACAGTTGGCAGTACCTGACACGCGTGACTGGCTTTAATCGAACCAGTGTGGAATTGAAACGCAGAAGCGTTTCGCATATCGGCGCATACCACCTATGGCTTTAATCGAACCAGTGTGGAATTGAAACCTCCTGATCGTTGCCCGTTTGCGGATCGGCATACCGAGCTTTAATCGAACCAGTGTGGAATTGAAACCCGAGCTGCCACGTCTGTTGCATGACCTGCTAAATCGCCGTGCTTTAATCGAACCAGTGTGGAATTGAAACAAGGGCGTCGCCCGATTATTACGCAACCGCGATTGTCCCTGCTTTAATCGAACCAGTGTGGAATTGAAACTTGGAAGGCTATCGTGTGCACGAAGACGGCAAAGCGCTTTAATCGAACCAGTGTGGAATTGAAACGTAAACACTTGCGGACTGTCGGCGACGAAGGTTTTCCAGGCTTTAATCGAACCAGTGTGGAATTGAAACAAAGGAAAATGCATACCAATGGCATAATCAGCAACGCGCGCGCTTTAATCGAACCAGTGTGGAATTGAAACTTACGATATCGCGCCAAAATAGGTGTTGACACGTTGCCAAGCTTTAATCGAACCAGTGTGGAATTGAAACCGCGTATGCTGTGCCTTGTGGATGAAGCCAGCTGCGTCAGCTTTAATCGAACCAGTGTGGAATTGAAACATTGGCTTGGAGCGTTCGAATCGCTCCCACTGCTATAGAGCTTTAATCGAACCAGTGTGGAATTGAAACGTATCAAAAACCACAAGGGAAAGCGTGTCCGCGCCGTTCCAGCTTTAATCGAACCAGTGTGGAATTGAAACACGCCGTCGTAAATGAAGGTAGTCGCTGCGCCGGTGGGATCGGTCATGCCTGTGCGGTTGTCGCCCGCATCGTAGGCGAATGTGCTTGTGCGTCCGAGCGCATCTATCTGCGTGGTCAGGCGGTTGAGGGCGTCGTACTGCAAGGTCGTGATGCCGCCATCCGAAGCCACAATGCTTGCCACGTTCCCTGCCGTGTCGTAGTTGTACGTGGTAATCAGTCCGCGCGGGTCGGTGATGGTTTGCGGCAGGCCATCGGTGGTGTAGCTGAAACTCGTCACTCTGCCAAGCGGATCGGTCTGGCGGATGCGCTGATGGGTAGCGCGTCCCGGCAGTTCGGCGCGGAAGAGGTTTGGTAAGCAGCGGGTCGGTGTAGGCAAATTCCTCAGCCACGTTGCTTCTCCCAAAAAGGCAGTTACAGGGAACTGCGACGGCAAGCGTGTAATATCATACCGCTTTCCGGCCTTGTCAAGCCCCTCGCAACAATATTTTACTTTTTAAGTTGTGCCACGTAATCAGGACGGGACGCCTTCTCTTTCGTTTGGAATGATTGTCATGGCCTCTTGCCAGCATGCACCACTAAAGCGGTGGCAAAGTCTCGATCAAACGTCCGGTGTCGGATGGCAAACGTTGCGCTCGGACCCTCACCACATCCGGCAAAGAATTGCGTAGCCGGGCCGAAGGCGTCCTTTGTCCACATAAGAGGCCCCGACCATTGTTGGTAGGCTCCTTTGCCGACTTCCAAAACAAACGACCAGGACAGTTTTCTGCTGCCAAACCTTCCCCGATGATTGCGCGTGGAGATGCGTACCCGCAGGTTCTTCCGTCCGACCAACGCTCTTAGCTCCGGCGAGGAATGATCCACCAGAATGTATATTCGCCGGGTTCGGCAGCCTTTTCGTATCGCCGCAGCCAACCTCTTGTCCCGAATGGCGGCGGCGCGAATCTCAATGGGGTTCGTGCCGGTCGGCAATCCAATCCGCTATATTCCGGCGCTCCCCGCCAGGCCGGTTGAGGATTATCTGCGCGCAACAGGGCAGAGCCGCAAAGCCTGGAATGAGGAGCGAAATCAGCAGGAGGTAAGGCCGGCTGAGTTTAGGAAATTCGCAGCGTGGAAAGTTCATAGGGCGATCATATCGCTTTGATGCGCTCTACCGCTTCCTGCAGGCGTTCGCCGTTCTTGTCGCCTACAACCGTGAGCGACATGCGGATGTAGTCCTTGCCGAACTCGCCGTAGCCGACGCCGGGAATGACCAGAACGCCCGCTTTTTCCAGCAGCAGTTTCGAGAACGACATGGCATCGTGCCCGGCGGGAACCCGCGTCCAGATGTACAGCGAAGCGTCGGGCTTGCGCACGTTCCAGCCCAATGCGTTCAGGCCGTCGCATAGAATGTCGCGCCGCTTTTTGTACAGGGCAATCGTGGCGGAATTGTCGCCGTGCAGGAGGGCATGAGCGGCGGCCAGCGAAATGGCGGGGAACTGCTTGCTGTCCAGATTGGACTTCAGCTTGTTGATAACCCCGATGGCGTCCGGGTTTCCGATGGCGAACCCGATGCGCCAGCCGGTCATGTTGAACATCTTGGACAGCGAGTGCAGTTCTACGGCCACGTCCTTCGCGCCCGGAACCTGCAACACGCTCGCCGGTTTCTTGTCCGGGTCGTAGTACACGTCGGCATACGCGGCGTCGTTGACCAGCAGCAGGTTGTGTTCGCGGGCAAAGCGTACCGCGTCTTCAAAAAACGACAGGGGAGCGGTGGCGCTCGTCGGATTGTTCGGATAATTGAGCCACAGCAATTTGGCGCGTTTCAGCGCATCGGTTGGTATCGCCGCCAAGTCCGGCAAAAACCCGTTTTCTTCCCGCAGCGGCATCGTCACGACTTCGCCGCCCGCCATCAGCGTGTTTACCTTATAAACGGTGTACGCCGGGTCGGGGCACAGCGAGACATCGCCCGGATCAATGTATGCCCACGCCAGATGCGCCAGCCCTTCCTTGCTGCCGATGAGCAGCATGGCTTCGGTTGCGGGGTCAATGTCCACATCGAAGCGGCGTTTCGTCCACGTGGCAACGGCTTCCAGAAAAGGCGTCCAGCCCGCGTTGGTTTCGTCGTAGCGGTGGGTATCCGGGTCATGGGCGGCCTGATTCAAGGCTTCGATAATGGAGGGCGGGGTCGGCTGGTCGGGGTCGCCAATCCCTAAATCAATCAAGTCCCGCCCGGCGGCAATCGCCTGACGCTTCAACGCGGCAATCTCGCCAAACAGGTACGGGGGTATCTTGTCTAAACGCGCGGCACGAGCAATCACGGTCACACTCCTGAAGAATTTTGCACCACAGAGGCACAGAGACACAGAGGATTCACTGAGAAAAGCAAAAGAGAACGCCGGGAAGAGCCGCGAAAGAAACGAAGCAAACGAAACTCAGAGAGATAAAGATAGGGTGCAACTACCGGGATGCTATAAGTTTCTGTTCGCATGGCGAGCCTACTCTCAATTAATCTTACCTCATTTTCCCTCTGTGAAACCTCTGTGTCTCTGTGTCTCTGTGGTGCAAAATTTTCTTTCACTCTTTGGAAACGAGGAAGCAGAGTTCGTTGGCGAAGGCGAAGCGCTGTAGTTGCCAGTGGCGGCTTTCCGGTTCGTCGGCAAGCAAGGCGCGGAAGCGGGTTTCGTAGTGGCCGCCCATCTGTTTGTTGCGTCCGCCCAGGGTGCGGGTGGGGAAGGAGACGAGGATATGTTCGGCGTTGAGGGCGTGGAGCAGGCGCAGGGTGGCGTGTTTGTCGGTTTGTTCCAGGGGCGGCAGGGCTTTGAGCAGCAGCGCTAATTGTACGGGTTGCGTGGGCGGCGCGTGAACCACGTCACAAACTTCCGCCACGCCGTTAATCCCTGCCAGCGCGAAAAAACCGTTCAGAAACGCCATCATGTCGCCATACAGGTCGCATGCATGGTACGTGACGTCGGGCGCAAGCGGCATCCAGGGCAGAGCGAGGGGGTTTAAGCCACAGCACAAATCCAGAACGGAGCGAACGGGCGCGATGGCTTCCAGCGTTTGCGCGTAAAACGTGTCAAGCAGGGGCAGCCGTTCCCGCGTACTGGCATGGTTGGTCATGATGTCGGCGCAGGGGATGCGGAAAGGATGAAGGATGAAGGATGAAGGATGAGAAGACAAGGATGAAGGATGAAGGATGAAGGATGAAGATTCTTCATTGCTGATTGCGTCTGTGTTGGAGGTGGCGGCTTGTTGGAGTTGTTGCAGCCAGGCGTCGTAGCGCATTTTGGGGTCGAGGAAGGCTCCGGCGATCTGGTGCAGGGTGTTTTTGGTTTCTTTAACGGCTTCTTTCAGATTGCGGCGGTTTGCCAGTTCGCGCCCGCCGACGCGCCGAATCAAATCCGGGCTGACATGCCGGTACTTCGCGCTTTCCTGTATCTCCCGCACAAGCGCGTCAACGGACAAACCCCTTTCATCCTTCATCCTTCATCCTTGTCTTCGGATCCCTAATCCCTTGTATGAGTTGCGTCATAAAGCGAAGGTTGTGCAGGGTGGCGAGGCGGAAATACAGGGTTTCGCCGGCTTTGCGCAAATGCCGCAGATAGCCGACGGCGTAACGGGCGCAGGTGGGGCAGTCGCAGAACGCGGAAATTGGCTTGTCCACTTTGGTGTGTTTTTCGTCGTCAATGTACAGCGTGTCGAGCCATTCGTTTTTAATGAGCAACGTGGAGGTGAAATCCATCTGTGTGGGGTCGGTTTTCCAGACGTACAGGCGGCCATTGCGGGCGTCGCGGGTCGGGAGGGCGCAGTCGAAAATGCCGTAGCCCATTTGGGCGCACCGTACCACGCTTTCGGGTGAGCCGATGCCCAGCGCGTGCATGGGAAACTGCATGGGAATGGCTTCCCGCGTGGCTTGCAGCATGTCGGCAAGCAGGCTGCCATTAGCATCCAGAGGCCAGCCGCCGTACCCGTAGCCGTCGAAGCCGATGTCGAGCAGGGCGCGGGCGCAGGCTTGCCGCAGTTCGATCTGCCCGCCGCCCTGTACCACGCCGAACAGCAGCGGGCGCGGCGGATCGTCGGATTTCGCTCCGGCGCATACGCGATTTTACGCGCTTTGAGTTGCCGGACAAACTCGTCCTTGCAGCGTTTGGCCCAGGCAATCGTGCGCGCGACGGATAGCTCCTGCGCTTCGGGACTGTCGCTCACATTGGTACAATCGTCCAGGCAGATCACCACATCCGCGCCATACGCCATTTGCAATTGTACGCTTTTTTCGGGCGTCAGTTGGAACTCGCGCTCCGCGCCTTCCGGCTTGAACCGTATGCCCTGATCGTTCAGCGTCCCGAATTTCGCGTTTTGCCGCACCAGCGAGTACGCCTGAAACCCGCCCGAATCCGTAATAATCGGCCCCGTCCAATCCGCCATCTTGTGCAGCCCGCCCAATGCGGCAATCGTCGAAGAACCCGGCTTTTGCATCAAGTGAAACACGTTCATCACCAGCGCTTCAATGCCCACCTGCCGCAAATCGCTCGCATCCACCGCCCGCACCACGCCCAACGTCGCGTCCGGCAAATAAATCGGCAGGCGGAGGGAACCGTGTAGGAGGTTGAGGGGGAGGAATGATGAGTGCTGAGTGATGAGTGATGAATGGGATTCTGCATTGTATTCATCACTCATCATTCCGCGTTCAGCATTGTTCTCTTCTGTTCCCTGTTCCCTGTTCCCTGTTCCCTGTTCTGTCTCCTCTTCTCCTCTTCTCCTTTTCTCCTTTTCTTCTTTTCTTCTTTTCTTCTCTTCCTTCGCCTCGCTTCTACTCGTCATCTATATCTCCCGCGCTCTCGTCTTGCCACTCTGCCGCTTCTTCATCTGCGTCGTCGTCTTCGTCTTCATCCTTCATCCTTCCGCCTTCCTCCTTTTGCAGCGCTGCGCGGTGACGCGCTCGATGCCGGCAATGACGACGATGTACTCGCCTTTGAGGGTTTTCCCCTTGATGTTTTGCAGCAGGACGGAAAGGGGGGCGCGCTGTACCTGCTCGAACTTTTTGGTTAGGTCGTTGGCAAGGGCGGCGCTGCGGTCGCCGTAGACTTCCAGCGCGTCGCGCAGGCAAGATTCGAGGCGGTACGGGCTTTCGTAAAAAATGAGGGTGTGGGGCGCGGCTTTGTCGGTCTCGAAAAAGCGCTTGCGCGGCCCGGACTTGCGCGGCGGAAAGCCCCGGAACGTAAAGCTATGCACCGCCAGCCCGGACAGGACAAGCGCCATGATCAAGCCCGTCGGTCCGGGGATGAGCGTGAACTCGTGTCCCGCGGCAATAGCCTTGCGCACCATAACAAAGCCGGGATCGGCGATGCCGGGCGTACCCGCGTCCGTGACAATCGCCACGCTTTGGCCCTGCGCTAGCATGTCCAGAATACGGTCACTGGCGCGGTCTTCGTTGTGTTCATGAAAAGAGATTTGCGGCTTCTGAATCTCAAAATGCTTGAGCAGCATCCCAGTCTTGCGGGTATCTTCGCTGGCAACAACATCCACGCTCCGCAGCGTATCCAGCGCGCGCAGCGTAATGTCCTGCAAATGACCGATGGGCGTGGCAACCAGATAAAGCATTCTTTTCTTTCCTGACGGTTCACAATCCTATCTTCTGGTTTGGAAACGCTTTGGCGTAGATTTTGGAAAGCAGGTCTATAGAAGCGCGGGCTTCGCGGCCATCCACGCGGGGCGGGCGATGTTCGCGCACGGCTGCGTAAAAATCGCGGATTTGCGCTTCATGGCCGGCGAGTCCGATGGCGAACGGATCGGAGCCGCCGCCCGTGTGCAGGCTTTTATCGGCAAGGGTGGCGGTCAGGTCTTGCCCATCCAAACCGAAGCGGAGGACGCGGGCGTCTTCCAGAGCGGCGGAACCGTTCGTGCCATAGATTTCGATCCGGGTGGCAAGGTCGGGCAGGCAGCACGTCGTGGCCTCAATCGTGCCACGCGCCCCGCTTGCAAAGCGCACGACGGCAAACGCGAGGTCTTCCGCTTCGATGTTGTGACCGGCGGTTTCCAGATGCGCGTATTCCACTTCGGCAACGGGGCCAGCAAGCCACACCATCTGATCCAGCGAATGGATGCCCTGATTGGCAAGCGCGCCGCCGTCCAATTCCCACGTGCCGCGCCAATCGTCCTTGTCATAATACGCCTGTGAGCGCCACCACTTCACGGACATGCTGCACGACAGAATACGCCCCATACGCCCGTCCGCAATCGCCTGCCGCACCGTTTGCGCCGCTTCGCTCATGCGCCGCTGAAAAATGCAGCCCAGGCGCACATCATAACGGTCACATTCCGCAATCAGCCGGTCTGCGTTTTCCAGATTGATATCGAGTGGTTTTTCGCACAACACATGAACGCCCCGCTGTGCCGCTTCGATTCCCTGCGCCCCGTGCAGGCCGGACGGCGAGCAAATATGAACCACATCGGGATGCGCTTCTTCCAGAAATTGGACGTAGTCCAGCCAGTACGGAACATGGTGGGCGACGCTCATGCGCCGGGCGCGTTCGGGCCGATAATCGCACACGCCCGCCAGCGTCACATCGGGAATGTTGTCAATCAACTTGAGATGTTCGTTGCCCATCCCCCCGCAGCCGACCAATCCCACGCGCAGCGCTTCTCTCATTCCGTCCAGGCTCCATAGAAAGGGCTACTTACCCGGCGTAACGGCGATGCCCTGCACAATGTCGAGTTTGGGCAGAGCGGCTTTCAGTTTGGCGACGCCCGCATCCGTCACTTTGGTCTGCCACACGTACAAATGGCGCAGGTTGGTCAGGCGCGTCAGTTTTTCCAGTCCCGCGTCCGTCACGCCGGTGTTGTACAGGTTCAGGTATTCCAGGCTGCGCATGTCCTGCAAGGCCGACAGCCCCGCGTCCGTAATGCGCGTGCCTTCCAGATGCAGGGCGGTAAGGTATTTCAAGCCTTTCAAGCGCGCCAGTCCCGCGTCCGTAATCGCTGCTTGTCCTAAATCAAGACGGGACGTGCCCGCGAGTTTGCTCACGGGAACCAGAGACGCATCGTTTACGGCAGCGCCCGCCATGCGCAGATTAATGTCCAGATGGTCGTCGTTTTCGGCAAGCGGGCTGACAAGCCCGCCCATTTTTTGTATCTGCGCCAGCGCGGCGGGGTCAGGCGCGATGCCAAGTTTTTTGACGGTTACAGGCGCGGCGGACGGCTCGCCTTTCAAGCTGACCAGAAACAGGGACAGCGCGGTCAAATCCTTGCCCTTGATGGAAGCCGCGTAACCGGGCATGGTGGAATTGGGGTTGTGCGCTTTGGGATTGGAAACCTGCTCGGCAAGCCACTGCTGCGTGTGCGCGGGCACGGCTCCGGTTGTGGTTAAAACCGGTCCCGCCGCGCCGCCCTTGCCCCCGATAACATGGCAGGTGGAGCAGCCGTTCGCGTCGTAGATTTTCTTGCCATCCGCAACGGCTGCAGCATCCCCCGCAGGGGCAGAACTGCCCGCGCCGCCCGCAGCGGCATTGCTCGCGGGTTTATCAGGCGTGGCTTTGGCGGCAGGGGTTTTATTGGCGGCCTTCGCGGGCGGCTTGGTTTTGGATTTCGGCGTGTTCTGCGCGGGCAGAGTGGTCGTTACAAACAGCGCGCTGCAAAGCAGCAGGCCGGTCATCAGCATGGGAAAAGCGGCATATTTCGTGACAGTCAACCTTGTCTCCTTGCATATATAATAGAAGAATAGAAGAGGAATCGGCGCGGCAAAAACGCTGATTTAGTTTGACACAAAATTCCCCTTGCTGTGACAGGAATCCCGCGTTTGCGCTTTCTCGCCAAAACTTCCCACAAACATTCCTTTCTAACACTTCCGCGTCAAAACATTCCGCGCTTGTGAAACGTAAGTAATTGCACTAATGCCGCGTTCGCCAGAGAAGGCGGCGCGACAGCAATTCACAACAAGGACAACGACCATCATGGCTAAAGTGCTTATTCCGACCGCCTTGCAGCAGTTTGCGGGCGGCACGGACGAACTCGACGTACCCGGCGCAACCGTTCAGGAAGTGCTGAACGGTTTGAGCGCGCAATACCCCGATCTAAAGAAAAACCTGTTCAACGATAAAGGCGAACTGCGTCATTTCGTCAACGTGTACAAAGGCTCGGAAGACACCCGAACACTGGACGGCATGAACACGCCCGTCAATGACACGGACGAACTCAGCATCGTGCCGAGCATCGCGGGTGGCACAGCCGTAGAGGAGGCAGGGGTCAGGATTCAGGGGTCAGGGCAGAACCTACTGCCCAACACTCAACACCCAACACCCAACACCCGCGCTGTAATCTCTGAGGAACGGGCGGATGCCGCGCAGTTAAGCAATGACGAAATTCTGCGCTACAGCCGTCACCTGATTTTGCCGGAAGTGAATCTGGAGGGGCAGAAGAAACTGAAGGCGGCGAAAGTGCTGCTTATCGGCACGGGCGGGTTGGGTTCTCCTCTTGCGCTGTATCTCGCGGCTGCGGGAGTGGGGACGCTGGGGCTGGTGGATTTTGACGTGGTGGACATGACCAACTTGCAGCGGCAGATCATTCACGGCACGAACGATGTGGGACGGCCCAAAGCGGTGTCGGCGACGGAAACCATCAAGGACATCAACCCTAACGTCAACGTGATAACCTTCGAGGAGCAATTCACGTCCGAAAACGCCATGCGGATCGCCAAAGACTTTGATATTATCATTGACGGAACCGACAACTTTCCGACCCGCTACCTGACCAATGACGTGAGCGTACTGCTTGGCAAGCCCAATGTGTACGGCTCCATTTTTCGATTTGAGGGGCAGTCGTCCGTGTTTTGGGCGGAAAAGGGGCCGTGCTATCGCTGCCTGTACCCCGAACCGCCACCCCCCGGACTGGTTCCGTCCTGCGCCGAGGGTGGCGTATTGGGCGTGTTGCCGGGCATTGTCGGCTGCATCCAGGCCAACGAAGCCATCAAACTGATTTTGGGTATCGGGCAGCCGCTCATCGGGCGTCTGCTGCTGTTCAACGCGCTAAAAATGACCTTCCGCGAACTGAAACTGAAAAAAGACCCGAACTGCCCCATTTGCGGCGACAACCCGACCATTCACGAGTTGATAGATTACGAGGAATTTTGCGGCATCCGGGGCGAGGAAGCGCCGCCGCAGGAGATTCAGCAGTCGGAAGAAATCACCGTGCAGGAATTAAAAGCCCGCATGGACAAGGGCGAAAAACTGACCGTTATTGATGTGCGCGAACCCTACGAGTTCAGCATCGCCCGCATCCCCGGCACGAAGTTAATCCCGCTCGGCCAGATTGCCGAGCGCAGCGGCGAACTGAACCCGGACGAGGAGATCATTCTGCACTGCCGCAGCGGCAAGCGCAGCGCGGACGCCCTCAACCAACTGAAAGCCAAAGGCTTTCATAACCTGAAAAACCTGACCGGCGGCATCCTCGCGTGGAGCGACGACATAGACCCAACCGTCGCGAAATACTGAGAAAATGAACCACCCGCTACGCTAGAGACACAGAGGAAGAGGGGGAGATATAGAAACCGCGAAACACACGAACTAAACGAAAAGAAAATGCAAAAAGAACAAAAGGAAATAGACAGGATTAAAAGGATTAGAAGGATTGAACAGGATTACACAAGAGAAGGACTAATTCTCTGCTGTTCTTATCCGTGTCCATCCGTTTTATCCGTTACCTCCGTGGTTTGGCCTTTTGTATTTTCTTTTTTCGTCTTGGTTCGTGTATTTCGCGGTTCCCTATCTCCTTGTCTCCCCCTCTGTATTCCCTCTCTGTGTCTCTAGCCGCAGGCGGGTGGTTCATTCAGCATTTCCTGCGCGGAGGAGTTGTTCGGCGGGCGTGGATTCGACGGGCAGGCCGGGGCGCAGGAGTTGGTTGGCGGGCGTGGAGGGCTGAGAAGCGCGTAACAGGATGGCGGGCGCTTGTTCCTGCTCACGCCGGGCAAGCAGGACGGGCAGGACACGGGCGGCTTCCTCGCGCACGGCGGGCATGGTGGCATGGGTGGCAAGACGAGCCACTTTGTCGGCCACGCTGCCGGTTCCCACCCATTCCAGCGCGCCTAAGATCGCAAAGTCCATGTCCGGGTCATGCCCCCGGCCCAGCGCGTCCATCAGCTTGCTTTTCGCGCCGAAGGGCAGCCGCTCCGCATCTTCGGCATTGACGCGAGACAGCAGAAAGCGGAGGGCGCGGCGGGCAGGACGCGGCGACATGCGGTTGTAGCCGAATGCGCCCTCAATGAGAGCAGGCAGAAACGCTTTGTCGCCGGCCAGCCGCAGCCCTTCCGCCGCCAGCATGGCAATGGCATTGCGCTCCGAGGCTTCGCGCATCGCCCGGTACGGCAGGATAGCGAACAATGCCGCCGTAAACCACAGCGCCGCGCCCATAAGCGCCAGCATAAACAGCGCCGCGATTGCCATCAGCGGATCACCCGTCATTAGCAGCCACGTCAGCGCGCCGCCTACGACCAGCGTTGCCGCCCCGCGAATGGAATACAGCAGGGGGCGATCCCATCGCGGCGGAGGCGCGGGCAAGCCCGCCAGCGCGATAGACACCAGCGTTCCGGCGGCCTGCGGGGTTTGCAGCCTGCCGATAAGTTCCACCAGACGCTTCATGCCACTGAACGGCCAATCGCCGCTGTGCGTGAGAACGGCATTCAGGGCAGGCAAGGCGGCAGGTCCATACGCCAGCAGGATATTGGCCGCAGCCTGCTGAATGGCGGGTTCGGGATCGAGAACGGCGTTGGCAAGGGCGGGCAGGGCATGTCCGGCTCCGATTTGCCCCAGGGCGTGAACGGCAGCCAAACGCGCGTGTGCCCACTTCCTGCGCCGTATCCGGGAAGACAGGCGACCGGGCGGCGGAAGCATCGCGCTCAAAAACGGCGCGGCGGACAGGTCGCGCTTTTCCCCGGCGCGCAGGGCAAGAAACTGGCACGATTGCGGATGCGAGTTCGCCAGGGCGGCGCGCAATCCCTGCGCGAGGTCGGTTTCCCCGGCCACATCAAGAATACTGGAACGCGGCAGCGCCGCCAGGTTGGTATTTTCACTATCCATGCGCTGATATTCGGCAGTCACAACAAATTTCCTGCAAACGAATTGGAAACCGACACGGTTCAAAAGGGTTTGCAGGGGCGCTGCTTGCTGCGCCTTGCATACCCTGTTGCGCCTTGCCTACCTTATTTGAACCCTCTAATTGTCAAAAGCGTTTGATGCAGGCGACTTCGGGGGCGGTGAAGACAAATCCCAGTTTACGGTTGATGGCAAGCATCGCCGCATTGTCCTCGTGATTCTCGGTTTCCATCTGGGCAATCCCCCGTTTATGCGCTTCCATAAGACATTGTACCTTCAATGCCGTCGCAATCCCGCGTCCTCGCCACAGGGGATGAACGCCGGTGAAATACCATTCCAGCCCGGTTACAACGCCAATCCACGTATTCTCCGGCAAAGCAACAGCAAGAAAGATTGTTGCCGGGTCGCGCTTATGGAAGTCCTGCTCCCACGTCTCGAAAAGTTCAGGGATATACGGTTCGACTTCGCGGAAGGGCTGAGTGGCGCGGGCGAGTTGTTCCAATTCGTAGAGATTACGACGATTCTGGGCGTTGTCGCCTATCTCAGCATACGTTTGCAGCCGAATGTTTTGCGCGCGCATCCTTTCGAGCGCGGGCGCAAAGCCGGTTGGGTCAAATTTGGTGAGATCAAGCGAGGACGGATAGAACCGTTCAAGCAATTCAAAGCCGCGCTTCTTGAGAAACGTGGCCGCCGGCGCATCTTCCGTCTCGTTCGTCTCGTTGTAGGCAGTGTAAAGCAGGCGCGCGCCTTTGCGGCAGGCAAACGCTTCCGCCTGGACATAAAGCGCGCCGCCAATCCCCTGACGCCGATGTTGGGGCGCGACATTCAGCGCGAAATGCCATTGCCCCGGCCTTCGCGTGGGATAGGGAATGCCTGCGTCCATCAATCTGCAAGTGTCCCGCAATCTCCCCGGTTGCCGCGCATACGGCGACAAGATGCAGGGACGCTTCCGGTCCTTTTGCATGCCAGCCGTCAATGACATGCATCCCTAACGCGCTTGCCGCTTCGCGGTCTTCCTCACGATACGCGCGAAGCGTGTAGGGCGCGGAGGGGCTATGCAGAATAGCGGCTATGCTGTTGTTGTCCAGAACCGTGACAACGCCGTCGCCGGCAGGCTGCCCGTCAACAGGAAGCGCTTCAAAAATCCGATAGCCCAATCTCCGCTGCAGATTTATGGAACGCCGGTTCTTTCCGCCAGTTCCGCCGACCAGTCGCGGCAGTTTGAGTTCCGCAAAGGCATAGCGGATCATCGCCTGACTCGCTTCAAAAGCGTACCCCTGTCCCCAAAACGGTTTCCCGAAAGCAAAACTCAGTTCGACCTCAACGGGGTTGAAGCGCGGGCAGGGTTCTTCCTGCCATCGGTAAAAATAGTTGTGAAAAGGGTAAAGGCGTACCTGTCCGACAAACGTTCCGCTGTCCTTAAGTACCACCGCCCGCTTTGTCCAGGGTGTATGCCCCATAAGAACGGCAAGCTGCGCGTCGGCGGCGGTTTGCTCCCATGTTCGTGGCCCCCAAACCTCGCCACTGGAATACACCTCACGATGCAGAGCCTCCACATCGTCAGTGGTAAAACTGCGAACAAACAGCCGCTCCGTTTCGATAGTTTTCCAGGCCACAGTAATTTCCTCTTCTCTCCCGCCCTCCTGCCATCAGGGGAGCCGCGATATGTACGCCTGTGTCGTGTTCAGCAACAGAATTGGTAAAGAAGAGCAGAGGCAAAGGGCGTCAAGAAACCCGTTCGTTAATCTATGCCAACTCACGTGCCACATGAAATGAATCTACACGCTATGCGAACAAAGCAAGAGTGGTGGCAGGAAGCAACAGGAAGCAATGCAAGAAATCTGAGGAAACCAGGGGAAGGAGAAGAAAACGCGGCGGCGCGGCCACGCAGCAACAAGGCAGTTGTTGAAGCATCCGGCAGGTTCAACGGCATCTGAAAGGGATTGTTCCCCACTCGCCGCTCAACCGGAACCCCAACACCAAATACCGAATACCGAACACCAAATCAGTTGTTAATGCTCTGGTCTGCCGGAGCGACTTCGGAAACAGGCTCGGTGGACACGCCGAGTTTTTTCAGGCGGCGCTCCCATCGCTTGTGGATCACGTTGCGCACTTCGCGGCCCATGAGAATGATGCGTCCGCTGTGTCCGTGCGTGGGCGTACCCGTAATGAAGTGGTAGATCACTTCGTCGTCGCCGATTTCGCGCTGCACGAAACTGATGTTTTCCGAAGCGCGATGCCCCCACCAGCCGTAGAACAGGGCGTCCAGATCGAAGAGCGTGTTGACGGGCTTGATGACCTCGTACCGCGCCACCACTTCCGTTTCTTCGGAAAGGAACATGCCGCGCCCTACCAGCCCGAACTTGCGGCTGATACGCATGATGTCCTTCTCGAAAATGGACAGGTCTTCGGCGATGCCGTTTTGATTGTTGACGCTGTTGAGCCACCGTTCGCCGTAACGCTCAACCAGCAACGCTTTGATGTCTTCCAGCATGGCAGTGTTCCGTTTCCGATGTGTAAACCGGGCCGTCGCTCGCGGTCACGCTTTGCGCAATGTCCTCCGACCTGTGTTGAGCGTACGGTTGTGAAGAGAAGAAGCGGGTTTGTTTTCTCATCGAGTCGCTCCCCGTAAAGCGACTTGTAGGCATTAGGCATCAGGCATTAGGCATTAGATAAAGGGCCAGGGAACAAGTTCAATACCCTAATGCCTAATGCCTGATGCCTATCAAGGCATCCAATCCGCAATAAACAGATTGGTTTCGTGCGGCACGCTGCCGTGCCGGTTGGAGGCCCATACCAGTTTTTTGCCGTCCGGGCTGAAATTGGGGAAGCCGTCGAACTGGCCTCCGTAGGTTATCTGCTCCGGGACGCTGTTGTTCAAGGGCTTGCCGTCCGGCCCGTCAATCCGAATAATGTACACGTCGAAAGCGCGGCGTTTGGCGTCACCCCGATTGGACGCATAAATCAGCCCGTGTCCGTCCGGCGTCCAGCTTGGCGCGAAACTGGCGATATTGGCGGCCCGCTCATCCGTCACGCGCCGCCTGCCACCCCCGTCCGCGTTCATCACGTACAAGTCCAGCGTGGTGGGCCGGATCAAATGCCGCTTGAGCAGGTTCAGATAATCGGCTTTTTCGGTTTCAGTGACGGGATGGTAAGCGCGGTAGCAGATGCGCTTGCCATCCGGCGACCACCAGGGTCCGCCGTCGTAGCCCAGATCATGCGTCAACTGTTTGGCATGGCTGCCGTCCGCGTTCATCACCCAGATATCTAAATCGCCACCCCGGTCACTGGTGAACACCACTTTTTTGCCATCCGGCGACAGCACGCTTTCTGCATTATAGCCGGGTTCTTCGTTTTTCTTTAGTTTGGCGGGAAACAGCGGTTTCACGTCGCTGCCGTCCGCGTTCGCCGTATAAATGCGGTATGTCGGATACACCGGCCATACGTAGCCGAGCGAGTTGTCGGGCCTGGGCGGGCAGGCCGGGTCGGAAGCGTGCGTGGAGGAAAACAACACGCGCTTGCCGTCCGCCATCCACCAGCCGCAGGTGGTGCGCCCCGTGCCGGTGCTGACCAGATGCGCGTTCCCGCTGTCAATATCCATGACGTATTCCTGATCACATTCGTGACCCTCGCGCTGCGATTGGAATACCAGCCGTTTGCCGTCAGGACTAAAATAGGCTTCGGCGTTTTCGCCGCCAAAGGTTAGCTGCCGAACATTTGCCAGATGCGTTTCGCGCGTCTCATGCAGTTCGGCAAGGGGCGCGTTATTGCTCTGCAAGGGGAACGGGGTATGGGCAACGGCCTGCGCGGACAGCCATCCACAGGCTGCAATCAGGGCTGCGCCGACAATACAGCGCGTGTAGCGAATCGAATCCAGACGGCGCATAAGGCTCCTTCGGAAACTTGGTTTTGGCATTGGGAAAGACAGATAATGAGAGTGGACTTTCCGGGCAGTCTTAAGCAGCGCGGCGGCGCGCTTGCAGGAGTTCGGAACAAACAAATCGGCGGCAAGGCCAACATTGGCAAGGTCGGAGGCGTCGAAACCACCGGGGCGCGGCTGCGCCGAGGCGCGGCAGCCACAATATTCATCGAAGGGGGCAAAACATAAATACAAAGCGTGTTGAATGTCACGCCGGCCCGGCGAAGACGACAACATTTTCAACCTTTCAACCATATTAGCATAAAACCGCCTACACCGCAAGGGGTAGAACAATATTTTACAGTGTAATTTGCCGTCTTTGCCATCTAACAGGTCTTATGGCTGCTGTGGTTTGCCTGTCTGAGTTCGCGCTGCTAATGCATGCTTGTAAATTGCGAGAGCATCTGCCTGATTTCAACTTTTCGCTCCTCTGCGCTATCGTACTCCGCAGGCTGCTGTGCGTAGTCGAACGCATTTTTGCCGCTCGTATCGCGGATCGTCGGGTTTGCGCCACGCGCCAGAAGGAGGCGAACAGCATCAGGATGTGCCCGCTTCACCATCAAATGCAAAGCCGTATGTCCTTGCGGGGATAGCGCATCCACATTAGCGCCGTGATCCAGCAGCAATGTCATACATTCCAAAACGTCTTTGTTTCGGGAGGGCAGGCAGATGCTATCCTCCGCTTCATCGATCATTTCCTGCGCCGCTTCCAGCAACGCAGGTTCGCCTGAAAGCCAATTACCTTCATCATCCATCGTATTGTATTGATTGATAATGTTCGGATCGCCTCCATGCACCAACAGGACACGCAGGATTTCCGGCGCTGCATGGCGCGCAGCGTGTAGAACCGGAGGAAATATCCATTCACCGTTCGTGTTCACGTCTGCTCCCAGGCGCAGCATCTTCAAAACTTGGGACGTGTCTTCTTGCTGGATAGCGTTGCTTAATGCTTTCTGCCGTTGCACAGTGGCTGCACGTTCGGCTTCGGTACTCATCAGTTTCTTCCTTTAGGCCGCAACGGGAACGTTCTCCGCGAATATCGAAGGTTCTGGAATAGGGTCGCCATCACGGCGCATTAAATCCAAGTGCAGGCGCATAGCTTCGCGCATAATTTGCTTAGTCTCTTCCAAGGTATCTCCGGTGGCGATGCAACCCGGCAAGTCCGGCACATACGCAGAAAAATTGCTGCCCGCCCGCTCATAGATCACTGTGTATTCCTTCATGGTTATTCTCCTTCTTCCGGCTCTACGCGCCAACCCTACCATCCGGCCTGTCGCTTGATGTTGGCATACGTGCCGGGCGCAATGTCATGGCTGGGTTTGCCTGAAACAGTGACTTTTCCCGGCTTGGTCGGATGTTTGAATTGACGATGACTTCCTTCAACGTTGACGAGTTCCCACCCATCTTCTTTTAGGCGTTCTAAAACGTCTTTAACCTTCACCGGCATGTGTCTGCCTCATATCCAAATTTAGAATTGGTAGCAGTATACAAACAATTTCTCCTGCTGTCAACGCGCAATACAGGGAAAACGCGCTGCCATTGCGAATGTTACTTTCGCAGGATTGCGGTGTCAATTTAACCGACAACATTTTGCATAATTTAGAAGGGAAATGATTCATGCTGAGTTTGAGGTTTATGCGCCGGGTATTGATGGGAGTGATAGCAGGCGCGTGGTGCGCAAGCGTGGCAAACGCGCAGATTCCTGAAGATTTGGCGCGCAAGAAGGATTTCACCGCGCTGCGCTCGTCCAGCACGGACCCGAAGGGCGGCAACGCCGACATGCGCCGCGTCCCTGCCGGGGAAACGTTTACGGTGGCGGACGTGAAAGGCGCGGGCTGTTTCACGCATCTGTGGTTTACCATTGCGTCACCCTCGCCGGACCACCTGCGCGAATTGACGCTGCGCATCTATTGGGACGACGCCAAAACGCCCGCCGTCGAATGTCCCATTGGCGATTTTTTCGCGCTCGGCCATGCGAAATACGTGGAGTTTGCCAGCGCCGCCGTCAGCATCGGGGCGCACAAGGGATTGAACTGCTACTGGCCCATGCCCTTCAAGAAACACGCGCTTATCACCGTTACCAACGAGGGCGGCAAGCCGGTTGACTCGCTGTACTACAATCTGGATTATCGCCTGGACAAGCGCGTTCCCCGTGACGCCCGCTATTTCCATGCGCAGTACCGCACCTACTTTCCCGCGCCCGTCGGCAAGGATTTGACGATTTGCGATGTGAAGGGAGCCGGTCATTATGTCGGCACGTTTATCTCGGTGATGGCGAATTCCGACGGCTGGTGGGGCGAGGGCGACGACAATTTCACGGTTGACGGCGAAGAAAAGCCCAGCATCAGCGGAACCGGCAGCGAGGATTATTTCTGCGGCGGCTGGGATTTCGGGCGCGCGTTCTGGTCGCCGTTCTTCGGCGTTCCGTATTACGACAATGCCGAAAAGGGCGGCGAAAAGCGCGGCATCCTCAATACCTGCTATCGCTGGCATATTCAGGACCCTATTCCGTTCCAAGAAATCGCTCGTCTTCACGCTGGAACACGGCAAGCAGGGCTTTGACCGAGACCGCAAGCCTTTCACCAACCACTACACCACTGTCGGATACTACTACGTAGACCATGCCGAAGGCGACAGCTCCCGCTATCCCCGCCTACAAAGACCGCGTCCCGACCCTGATTCCGCTGCCGACGGAGGAAAAGAAGACAGAAGACAAGAAGCCCTAGCCACTTCCGTTAAAAGGGAATTAGCCGCGAATGAACGCGAATATACCCATACATTATCAATCCATGAGTTTGCGCGTTGTGGCGACGGGCTGAACCCCTTCGCTGTATGGCGTTCCGCCGACTGTCCTTCGGACAGAAACCCTCTCATAAAGAATGTCGTGTCCGAAGGACACTTGGCCGCAGGCCATACAGCGAAGGGGTTCAGCCCGTCGCGCAAAATGAGTTCCGATTCTATTCCTACCATGATAAGGAAACAACGTATGTTTTCTAAATTTCCCGTCTGTAATAGTTTGCTCGTTTGGATTGTAAGCGGGCTTGTGTTTGTCGGCGCAACGGCAGCGTCGAATGCGCAAACTCCCGCTGCGCCGAAAACTAATTCCGCCATGCAGAAACGCTGGCTGTTTATCTGGCGGGATATGAGCGATCCGAAAGAAGTGGATCGCGTGATTGCCCGGATGCCCCGCGCGCAGGCGGACGGGTACAACGGGGTCGCGTTTTCGTATAATGTCGCGCCTGCGAAAGCCGCTGCGTTGCGGCAGGAAGCGCAAAAGCACAAGCTGGACCTGGTCGCCATTGTGATGAACGGCTCCCATGACCGTAACTATGCGGAAGGCGTTCTTTCCAGAGACGCGCTGTTTGTCGCGCAAAACGGAACCGCTACGCTGAAACAGGACAATCCGACGCGCGTTCTCAACGGTGACTTTGAGAACGCGAATGGCAACCACTTTGCCGGATGGGCGTTTCAGGACGATGAGGGCGTGACCACGTTTGCCGACCACGACGTGACCCATAGCGGCAAAACATCCCTGCGCATGGAAAACATCGGCAAGAACCCGGATCGGCATTGCCGGGTTATGCAGCCGCTTGCCTTGCAGCCGCACCGCCAGTACCACTTATCCGTGTGGATCAAAACGGAAAACATGACGCCTGCCGACCCGGAAGTAAAGGTGCTGACCAAAGATACGGGCCGTCAAATCAGTTGGCAGACCTTCCACACGGACAAAACGCAGGACTGGAAACGCTATGACATCGTTTTCAACAGCCTGGAGAATCGGGACAGCCTGCTGTATCTCGGTTCCTGGTACGGCAAGGACGGCAAAGTGTGGTGGGACGACCTGCAAGTGGAAGAAATCGGACTCGTCAACGTCCTGCGCCGACCCGGAACGCCCGTCACGGTGCGCGGGGAAAATGGAACGACCTATCAGGAGGGGCAGGATTACGCGCCCCTCGTTGACCCGCTACTCAGTCCCTGGCATGCCTACCACGACGCCCCGGTTATCAAGCTGACGCCCAACACCCGCATTACATCCGGCGAGCGCCTGCGCGTCAGTTACTACCATCCCATCATCATTTATGAGGATCGGGTGACAAGCTGCCTGAGCGAACCCAAAATCTTCGAGGACTGGCGCGAGGAAGTGAAACAGGCCAACGCCCTGCTGCATCCCGCCGCCTTTTTGATGTCGCACGATGAATTGCGGGTCATCAACCAGTGCGCGTTGTGCCAGAGCAAGCACGAGACGCCCGGACAACTGCTGGCCGAAAACGTCCACAAGGCAGCGCAAATCATCCGCGACATTCGCCCTGATGCTGAAATTTGGGTCTGGAACGATATGTTCGACCCACTCCACAACGCCGTAGACAACTTTTATGCGGTAAACGGCCCGCTGGCAGGCTCATGGAAGGGGCTGGACAAGGGTATCGGCATCGTCAACTGGCACGGCGGCTTGATGGGCAAAAACAGCCAGTTCTTTGCCGACATGGGGCTGCGGCAGATTTTGTCGGGCTACTACGACGGGGATGAGGACGGCTCCGGCATTGCAAAGTGGATCGCGGCCACCAAAACCGTTCCCGGCGTGGTTGGCGCGATGTACACGACGTGGGAAGACAAATACGACGCGATGGACGTGTGGGCGCAGAAAGCCTGGGGCGGCGGCGGAGCCAAAGCAACGGCTGTCTCGCGGGCTTCGCAGCCTTGAGGAGTTGATAGTTGATAGTTGATAGAGATGCAGAATTCACAAACTATCATCCACCAACTATCAACTATTTATATCTGTCACACGCGCCGCGTGCTGTCGTTTCCCGGAAGATGAGATACTTCCCTTTTCGAAGAATTGGGGCAAGGCGCTATGAACGGTATTCACTACCCGCATGAAAATGCCCGAACACCTGAATACCGAATACCTGAACACCGACTTTTCCGGTTGAAGTTAAGGGCTATCGGTGATTAAGGATCAAGCCACCCGCGATATACACAAGCGCGTAGGCAATGATTCCCAGGCGCCCGTAACGCCGCACCATTTGCGGATATTTGCGGGCAATGACCTCCAGCAGCACCAGTTGCGGGATCGTCATCATCAGTTTGGCGAAGGCGAACGCAAGCGGGGAAATGGCGGCGTAAGGCGCAAGCACAGGGTTTGCCTCCACCACGACGCCACACTCCATCAGGTACAGCGTGGACAGCATATCCAGCACGGCCAGGCCGCCCAGAAGCTGCGCTTCCAGACTGAGTTTGAAGTTTCGCAAGTCAATCGTTTCATTCCAGAGCGCCAGAGCCATGTGAGAGTGAATCCTTTCCAAAGACGCGAACGGCGGGATGCCTAACCAATTGTGGTTATTTGCCCGCCGAACTTTCTACCTGGTTCCGGCAATGTTCACCGCAACCGCGCGCATTTCCTTCTCACGGCTCTGTCGTTTTTTCTTTTTCAGGTATTTTTACCGGATGGCCGTGCCGGCCATTACAAAACGATAGGAGCGCCGTTGCTGTTGTTGTGTGTCATGCCTTCACGGGCAAGGGAGTTGCCTCCATTTTCAGAAGAAAGACGCTCTATGTCGCTTAATCTGTTCCGTACTTTCTGTCTTTTGCTGTTCGGCGCGGTTCTGGTGGGCGCGGCAATGCTGCTGCCGCTTCCCCTCCGGGCGCAGGTCGTCCTCAAACCGAACGGGCAAAACGCGGTTCCCCTGCGCGTGAAGTCTCTCAGCGTGGATACGCGCATTGAAAGGCAAATCGCCGCTTCCAAACTCACGCTCACCTTCCAGAACGAAACCCGGCAGCGCATCGAAGCCGATTTCCTGTATACCCTGCCGCCGAATACGCTGGTCACGGGGTTCGCGTACTGGTACGGGAACGAGAAAGTGGTTGCCCGCGTGGTGGAAAAAGAGCGCGCGGCGACGATTTACGCTTATATTACCGCCCGTATGCGCGACCCGGCCTTGATTGAAATGGTGGGCAAAAACACGTTCCGCGCCCGCATTTTTCCTATTCTGCCCAACGCCGACTTGAAAGTGGAGATGCAGCTTGTGCAGGCGCTCCCTTCCGACGCGCAGGGCGCTGTTTACGCCCTTCCCCTGCCGACGCAGCGCGGACAGCAGCTTGACGCGCTGGATATTCGGGTACGGGTTCCCATTACAAACGGCGTGGACAGGGTTCTCAACAACTGGGGGCTGCCCGTAACGCGCGAAAACGGCATGTTTGATTTCCATATCAGCGGCGCGAACTACCGTCCCGTGAAAGATTTGCGCGTCACGATTACGCGCCCGGTTCTGCCCCTCCACGCCGAACTGCTGGCAGCCCGCTCCGGCGGGCCGGACGGCTTTTTTGCCCTTGCTCTCACCCCTGACCACTCGCTTCACGCCCCTGAAGTTCGCATTGCGGGCGTGTCCACGTACCAGGTTCTGCCTTCGCGCCTGCCGGATGTGAAAGCCAATCAATCGCTGCTCGTTGTAGGGCGGTACAGGGGCAGCGGCGCGGCCATTGTAACCCTGACCGGGCAGGGGCAGGACGGCAGGCAAACGTATGCGCAGCGGGTTGTGTTCGGGAACGAGTTGATTGCCAACAACCTCGCGTCCAAATTGTGGGCGGCGCGGCAAATCGAGCAGTTAAGCGCGAACAACGCCAACCGCAGCGCCGTTCTTGCCCTGAGTCTGCGACATACGCTGCCAAGCAAGTACACGTCCTGGCTTGCCATTCCCAAAGCCGAACTGGAACGCTATGCGCGGGAAAAAGCGGAAGCCGACATGAACGTGATTGCCAACCAGCTTGCGCATCGCATGGCGGAAGGCGGGGGCAACACGAGCGAAGCGCGGCAGTTGCGCCTTCAACTGGCCGCCGCCTGCAAGCAGACAGGCTACTTCCCCGAAGAGCGAACGCGCTTCGCCCTGGAATCCGCCATGAACCAGCTTTTCTACGCGCTGCAAGACGCGAAGCAGCATGGAGCGTCGGGTCGCCAGATTTCCGATTGGCAAACGCAGTTGCATCGCCTGTCCGTCCTGACCGGTTTGCCGACAGCGCCTGTTGCCCGGCAGGTGTATCACGACAAACTCTACCGGAACGCCATCACCGTTTCGCAGCGTCTCACGCAGGAAATCGGGTCGGGGCGTCCGTACAGCAGTGAGGCCAAAAAGCAGCGGCTGGCCCTGAACCGCCTGCGCAAATTGCTCGGCGCAGATTCGCTGAACCCTCTAAGCGACGCCTTATCGCAGGAACAATACCGCATCGCGCAGGCGTGGCTCAAAGAAGTTGAGGAGGGGCGGGGGAATAGCGCAAAAGCGCAAGCCTTGCGCGCGGGATTGCGTCCGCTGACCTGGCTGTTCGGAACCAACCCTGCAAATCAGGCTCCTGCGCTGTTGGGCGCGCGTCTGAGCGAACTTGCCACGGAGATTGTTACGGAACGGCACAGGGAGCATGGGAACGCCGCCAAAATCGCCCAGTGGGAAACCGAATACCAACAGCTTAAAACGCAGTTCGATCCAGACTTCGCGGACACCTACCTGTTACAAGCCGAAGCGTATTGGGAATATCGGCAGGGCGAACCGTTCTGGCAGCAGAGCAATGAGGAACAAAACAAGCCGAACCCGGACAAGCAGCGCATTGCCGACTTGCGGGCGCAGGCGGAGGCGCACTATAAACTTTATAGAGAGAAAATGGAAATTTATACCAAAGCCTATTATGGCTACTACCGAAAGCAGGCCAATCGGCAAGTGACGAGCGAAGATATAGAGGCTGTATTCGCTCGCCCCCAAACGGCCGGTGACCGCAATCAACTTCTGGCGCTGCAAACCTTGCGGGCCGACCTGCTGCGTCACCAGGTGGAAGTACAGGCGGAAACGCGGGCGCGGGGCGGCGATCCATTAATTCAGGTGGAAGCGCCCGCCGATGCCGTCAACGTGGTGGCCCTCATGCCCGACGGGGACATCAAGCGGCTTGCCTACAACGTAGCGAATAAAAAGTGGGAAGCGCGTTTCGACATTCCGATGTACGCCAAAGAAGGCGCCTACGCGGTACAAATCATCATCGTGCTGAAGGACGGAACGCGGCAGCAGATTGTCATGCGCTACCATGTGGACACGACGCCGCCACAGGCAACGGGTACGGCGCAGATCACCGCCAACAGCGGAGAACCGACCCTGCGCCTGGAAGTGGAAGCCGACGCGGACACAGCCCGCGTTACCGCTCTATTGCCCTGGGGCGAACAAACCCCGCTCAAGCCTTCTGCGGAACCGAACCATTTCTTTGCCCTGGTTCCCATCCCTCCCGCGCAGCGCGGAACGTCGGCAGCCGTGACCTACATCGTCACCGACAAAGCCCACAACCGGACGATCATTACGGTGGACATGAAACCATGAACAGATGGGAAATTCTTTTCGCCGCATGGCTCCTGCTAATTGGGTCGTCAGCAAGGCCGCAGCAGGCAGCAACGGCAACGCCGCAGCAAGCCGCAACCGTAACGCCGCGTATTTACACGAGTACGCGGCAGGTGACGGGATTGGCAGTTGCGCCGGATGGCAGCGTATGGGTGGCGACAACGGGCGGCGTGTGCCAAATTCTGCCGGACGGCACACAGCGCAAATTCACACGAATGGACGGCCTGCCTTCCCACGAAGCGCGTCATATTGCCCTTCGTAACGGCAGCATCGTAGTCACGTTTCCCACCGCAACCGCCGTATGGAAAGCGGAACAATGGCACAGCGAACCTATTCCCATAACGCCTACCGACATACAGCCCACGCCACGCGCCGCAACACCTAAAATACCCGAATACCGAACACCCAATCACAACCACCAATACTAACACCAGTCCCCGAACACCCTCCCCATGATTTGCGAAACAGTGTGGCGGGGCAGGCGTTATGTGGCAACGGCGCGTGGGCTGGCGGCGCAGCAACGGAACCGGATGGCAGGATATACCCCTGCCGCCTTCGACGGGAACGCACATCAGCGTCCTGCTTGCCCGCCGGGAAGCCGGGATAATTTGGTCGCGGCGCTGTTCGGGGATGGATTGTGGCAATATGACGGCAAAGCGTGGCAGCCGCTTGCCATTCGCCTGCCACTGGAAACGCGGGACATTACCGCGCTTGCCGAACAGGGAACCGCGCTCTGGGTTGGGACGCGGCGCGCGGGCGTGTGGCGTTTACAGGCAGGCAAATGGCAGTCGTACCTGCAGGACAATGAGCCGTTCAACACCGACTGTCAGGCGCTTGCCCTGTATGCGGGCAGGCTGTTTTGCGGCAGTCTGGAAGACGGGTTGGCGATTCAAACGCAGGCTACAGCGGAATGGCGGCACGAAACCACGCCTGCGCTTTCCTTTCACGCGCCGCGCCAGATGGCCGTGTTTCAGAACCGCTTGTATCTGCGGCAAACCGATGGCAAGGTAGACCGTTTCGATGGCAAAACGTGGGAACGAAATGTGTTTGCGGGCATTCCCCGCGAAGAAGTCACCGCGCTTGCGGCGGATGGCGAACATCTGTATATTGCGCAATGGGGCGGCTGGAGCGTTTGGGACGGCAGGCAGTGGGCGCATCATCTGGACAATCCCGACCTGCAAAGTGTTGCGCTGACCTGTCTTCTGCCGGAGGGGAACACGCTCTGGATCGGCACACAGGGCAAGGGCGTTGTGGAAGTCAACCTTGCCACGCAAACTCTGCGCCGCCACGATGAGCGGCACGGCCTGTCGGACGACTGGATTACCTGCCTGCTGCGCGTGGGCAAGTCTCTGTATGCCGGAACGTTTGTCGGTGGGCTGGCAAAATGGGACGGCGCGAAGTGGAACACGTATCCGCAACTTGACAAAGCCAATGTCACCGCGCTTGCCGAAGACCCGCATGGCGGCGTGTGGATTGGAACCCGAACCGGATTATGGCAACTGTCTGCGGACGGCGTTCTTACCTGCCTGAACACCCGCCTGCCCTGGCTCGACACGGAAGCGCAAAGCCTATGCGCCGACAACAATGGCCTCTGGATAGGGACACGAACCAGCCTGACATTTCTGCCCTATCCACAACACATAAACGCTATTCTAAGGTAGCGTTTCATCGGCTGGCGGCAGTTCCTGTTCTGCCTTTGCTTTCTCGGCGCGGATTTCCTCCTCAAGTTCGGCTTCCATTTGATCGAAAAATTCGTCGCCATCCGTTAGTCTGCCTGCTCGCGCTGACGCGACTCCTGCCGCGATTTTCTTTCTGATTTCCGCTTTGGCAAGGTCGCGTTCCTCCAGCATACGGAGGGCTTCGCGCATCACTTCACTGGCGGAATTGTAGCGTCCCGTCTGCACTTTGCTTTGCACAAGTTGTTCCAATTCGGGAGTAAGGTCAACGTTCATTGTAAATTTCCTTTCTGACAAGTTGCTTTGTAAACCCATTATAACCCGCTATGCCTCGTTGCGTCAATGTTGGACGTGCCTGTAAAAGCGCCGTTTCAATAGGCTCGCAGCGTATTGCCGCGCAGACGTTCGTTTAGAACCGAAGCGGCTTCTTTGCGGGGGAGGGTGACGGTGTTGGGGTCGCCGTCGCTGATGTAGCGGACTTTGGGATGGGCTTTGAGATAGTCCAGCCAATGCGTCAGGCCGTCGCCGTCTTCTATCGGCTCGATGCGCGGGATGCGGAACGGGTTGAACTTGCGGGAAACGGGAGACGGCGCCGGCCCACCCCACGCATCCACAACGGCGCGGTTGGCGTAGTGGATGCCGCCCGCTTCGCCGTTTCTGAGAATGGCCTCGTTTTTGGAGCGGGGATGCTGGCCGCCGGGCAAGGCGAGGATGTTGACCTGCGCGCCCGGAGCCATCTGCTCGACGGACGCTTTGCCCTGCGCGATTTCGCGCACAATCGCCCCATCCTCCATGCGCCCGAAGTAGTGATGATTGAACGTATGGTTTTGCAGGTCGCAGCCCATCGCCCGCAATTCGCGGAACTTCTGCGCCGTTTGCCGGTGGTTGCCAAATCCCCATTCCGTCAGGACGAAGAACGTGGCTTTGACGGGAAAATCCGGGTGCGTTCGGGCAAACTCCTGCAAAATGCCCACGCCGCATTCCGGGTCAATGCTGCCGTCTTTGCGATACCGAAACTGCGACTCGCGGGCGTCGTCAAAGGTCAAAATCACGGGCGTCATGCCCGCCGGCACATCTATGTGGTTGTCCAGGTAGTCCTGAAAGGAAATCGGACGGTAGTTTTCCGCGTACAGCCGTTCCAGATCGTGCCGGAAGGCGCGCGGGCTGTGGAACATCTTGGTTCTGCCCGCCTTGATGTCATGGTATTCCAGGATGGGAAACTGCCCCGCTTCGTTGACGCCCAGCCGCGTCAGTTCCTCAATGGAAAGCGCGGGCGCGGCAGGTTTGTTCACGCTTGCCGTCTTTGCGCCACGCGCCGCCGTGTTTGCGTCGCGTTCCGGTTCGGGAATGGCCGCGCGCATTTTCACGATTTCGCCAACGGCAAGGATCAACACCAGCATGAAAACGACGGCGGATTGTAACAATTGCCGGCGTCGTTTCGCTCTGCGGCGCTTGCGGTTACGGCTGCGCGGGGTGGCGGGTTCGGTGGTCATGGTCAGTGTTCAGGTGTTCAGGTGTTCGGGTGTTTGGGTGTTCAGGTACTGAATTGCAAGTCTTGCCGCGCACACGTAAATATGTTGCTCTTGCATTGTCCCGAACACCTGAATACCTGAACACCTGAACACCGATGGATCTCCTCAATACGTTCGCAGTTTCGAGCCGTTGAGACGCTTGGGGTCAATGCGCGACTCCAAGCTTTTGGGGATCGTGGTAATCGCCGGGTCGCCGTCGCTGACGTAGCGCGTATGGTTGGTTTTGATTTGTTCCAGCAGGGCGATGCTGCATACGCTGCTGTCGGGAACGGACGGGTTTACGTCCGCGGATTGGATGCGGGGGATGCCGGTCGGCTTGAAGCGTTTGGAAATCACGGCGCGGGCGGGGCCGGCTCCGACAAGCATCACGGCGCGATTGTGGTAACGGATGCCGCCGGATTGCCCGTCAACCGCCAGCGCTTTGTTATGCGGCGATACGCCGAACGGGCAGCGCGAACTCGTCCACATGCGCCTGGGGCAGCATCTTTTGTATGGCCTGCTGACATAAAGCGATTTCGCGCTGTACCTTTTCGTCCGACAGACTGCGCAGGTTGGCGTGTGTGAGGGTGTGGTTCTGAATTTCGCAGCCCATCGCCACAAGCGCCTGCATTTTCTTTTGCGTGGATTCCGGCTGCCCGAAACCCGTGTGCGTTCCCGGCGTGGGCTGCACGAAGAACGTGGCCTTGACGGGGAAATCCGGGTGCTGCCGCGCAAATTCCTGCATAATGCCGATGGCGCACTCCGGGTCTACGCTGCCGTCCGGCATGTAGCGGAACTGGGTTTCGCGGGCGTCGTCGAAGGTCATTACAACAGGGCTTTTGCCTAATGCGATACCGATTTTATTGTCCAGATATTCGGCTAATGTGACGGGGCGGTAATCGTTATCGTACAGGCGCTGCAATTCCTTACGGAACCCCTGCGGGCTGCGCACATAGGAGCCAACCTGGTCGGGTTTGTACCTGCCAACGCCTTTGGTGTCAATGGAATGGTACATCAAAATCGGCACGACCCCGGCTTCGTTGGGCTTGAGCGCCAACTGCTCCGCCGAAAGCGGCGCGGCAGACGCGCCCGTACTGCGCCCCGGTTTGGCGGACATTGCGGGCGCGGTGTTGGCCGCAACATTGGCGCGGCAATGACAACCCATGCCCGCCAGAAGAACAAGGCTCACTCCCAAATAACCTAAGTGCCGATGTTTCATGCGCGTGTGCTTCCTGATTAAAAATGATACTGGTGTATTCGACTGCGTTCGCCGGATTTCCTGCTTTGGCTGTGGTGGGTTTGTCTGAACCATGATTTTTCATGATTAGGATGATTAACATGATGATGCGTCTTCTCAATCATAGTTTATCCCTCAATGATTCAAATCATAGTTCGGGCGAGGGCATCATGGTAATCCTGAAAATCACATAAATCATGGTTCAAGACAGTATTGCAGGGAAATGCCGTTCGGATGTGGAACTGTTGGCAGCAGTCTTTAGATTGATGAGATTCGCGTACAAAATTCTTCGCGAAGCCGCCGGGGTTCGGAATCGAGTGTTTTGAAACCATCCGGCGCGCTTCCGCGCAAAAGGAGCAAGGCAATGGCAGCCGATACAGTACGATTTGGCATTGTGGGCACGGGCGGCATGGGGTCCGGGCACTGCAATATGATGGCGCAGATACCCGAAGCGAAACTCGCCGCGCTGTGCGACGTAAACCCGAACACGCTTCAACCCCTGGCGGCGAAGTACGACGTGCCCGCTTTTGCCACGCATCAGGAACTGCTGGACAGCGGGCTTGTGGACGCCGTGATTATCGCCACGCCGCACTATTTTCATCCGCCGATTGCCGAAGACGCTTTCGCAAAGGGAATTCATGTGCTGTCGGAAAAGCCCGTCGGCGTCACAGTGGGCGCGGTGGACAAGATGATCGCGGCGGCGAAAGTGTCCGGCCTGAAATTCGGGGCCATGTTCCAAATGCGGGCCGAACCGCAAAATCAGGCGGCAAAGCAGATCGCAGCGTCGGGCGTGTTGGGCAACATCTACCGCACCAGTCTGGTAATGGGCTGGTATCGCAGTCAGGCGTACTACAATTCGGGCGGCTGGCGGGCAACATGGGTGGGAGAGGGCGGCGGCGTACTCATCAATCAAGCCCCGCATTATCTCGACCTGTTCACCTGGCTCGGCGGCCTGCCACAAACCATTACGGGCAATGTCCGCACCCGGCTTCACGACATCGAAGTGGAAGACGAAGCGTTCGCCACACTGGAATACCCGAACGGCGCGCACGGCTATTTGTACGCCAGCACAACGGAAGTTCCCGGCCATAACATGCTGGAAGTGTGCGGCGACCAGGGCAAAATCGTGCTGCACGGCAGTACCTTGAAGCACTACGCCGTAGACGGTTCCATACGAGAGTTTACCACGAACGCGACGGAAATGTGGGGCAGTCCGAAGAGCGAGGAAGTGCCGGTCACGCTGTCGCCCGCGCCCACGCCCGGAGGCCATGCGGCTATTACCCGCAACTTCGCCCGCGCCATTCTGCACGGCGAACCGCTCATCGCGCCCGGCGAAGAGGGCTTGAACGCGGTAGAACTCATCAACGGCATCATCCTGTCGGGCAAAACGAGTAAAACCGTGTCCGTGCCCGTTGATCGCGCCGAGTACGACGCCTTGATTGAAAAACTCAAAGCCTCCTCGCAGTCCAAGTCCGCGGTCGTCGAGCAGCGCGTGACGGACCCGGCATTTGCGTAGCAGAAAGGGGAAGGCATTAGGCATCAGGCATTAGGCATTAGGCATTAGGAGAAGAGTCCCTCTTAACTCAGCATTCATGCTGGACGTTGGAAGTGATTCTACTTGTATCTGATGCCTAATGCCTAATGCCTAATGCCTAATGCCTGCATTGCCTATGACTTCGGGAGTCTTACCCTCACAATGGATACGGCAGGCGGTGGCGCGGGGCGTTATCGAAGCCGCGCAGCCGGTCAGCGAAGCGCAAATTCAGCCGAACAGCCTGGACTTGCGCCTGGATGGCGTCGGGTATCGGGTTCAATGCAGTTTTCTGCCGGGGGAAGAGGGCATCCAGCAGAAACTGGCCCGCTACAAATGGTACGAGTTTCCCCTGCCCGATGAAGGCGTGGTTTTAGAGCGCAATCAGGCGTATATCTTTCCCCTGTGCGAGCATTTGCGCCTGACGGATGGGGTTTATGCCCGCGCCAATCCGAAAAGCACGACGGGGCGACTTGGATGTGTTTACCCGCCTGGTAACGGAATATGGCACGGCTTTTGATGAGGTTCCGCCGGGGTATGCGGGGCGCTTGTATCTGGAAGTGGTTCCGCGCTCGTTTGCCATTCGGGTTCGGACGGGCGACAGCCTGGCGCAAATCCGGTTTCAGGTCGGCAATCCGCACCTGACGCGAGCGGAAACGGTTGCCCTGCTTGACAGCGAACATTTGATTTTGGACCCGCGCCTGCAAACCCTGCGCTCCCGCGACCTGCCGGTTGCCGACGCGCTGGTGTTGTCCATCAGCCTGCCCAAAAAGAACGAGCCGCTTGTCGGCTATCAGGCGCGTCGGAACACGCCGCCCATTGACCTGCGGGCGATTGGCGGGGCGCGTATCAGCCACTATTGGGACCGGATACACGGCGGCAGCAAGCCCGTGATTCTGGAACCGGACGAGTTTTACATTTTCGCAAGCCGCGAACTGGTACGCCTGCCGCCCGAATACTGCGCCGAAATGGTGGCCTTCGATGCCAGCAGCGGGGAAGTCCGCACCCACTACGCGGGCTTTTTCGACAGCGGCTTTGGCTACGGCGCAGAGCATAATGCCGACCAGACCGCCGCCGCCGTTGTCCTGGAAGTGCGCAGCCGGGACGTGCCGTTTTTAATTGAGGACGGGCAGCCCCTGTTCCGGGTTCACGTTCTGCGCAGCGTGGAGCCGCCGGATATTCTGTACGGCAGCCGCCTGGGTTCCAACTATCAGGGGCAGCGCCTGCGCCTGAGCAAGCAGTTCACCGGGACACCCGATGATGCGGAAGCCGACCCCGCGCAGCCCCGTCTTGACTTTTCCACAACGTCAGGAGAGAGGAACCGCGAAACACACGAACCAAACGAAAAGAGGAGGAAAGAGGAAAGGAAATAGACAGGATTAAACAGGATTACGAACTGAGATAACACGTCTGTTTGTTCTGAACTGGATGTTAAAATTATAGAAAAGGATATGTAGAGGCAGCGTCGAAATCTTGGCAATGCAGCGCTTCCAGCCCGATGTCTCGTTGTGTCAAGTTGTAGAAGAGAGGCGTCGTGACCTCCGCAGCGTCAAGGCGAACGGGAGGGGTGAAACATAGGACTGGCACCTCCCTTCTTAAGTTGATAGTTGATAGGAACTCGGACGTTCAACCTTCCTGTCTGTACAGTAGACATTTGTACTATATAGACAGGGGGAAGGGGCAAAAGGTTCACCCTTTTTCGCGTTGTTTGGAGTTTTTCTGGAATTATTTTTTGAGGTGTGAAGACTGCCGACAAGAAACAGGAAGACGCTACTCCTGCCCGCCTGAAATTTGTATAACCTGTTCTGGTGCCTGCGCTTCTGCTGTTGCGACCTGAAACAGTACGGGCGGTTGTGTCTGCATGGGGTGCGGGGAAGCGTGTGTCAGGCTGTCGGAAACGGGGGTATCCACAGTGTTTACATTGTCGTCAGTGGAGCGAAGCAGTTGATCGGCGGGGGTTTGCTGATCGTTTCGCGTGGCACGGAGCAAAATGTTTTGCTGTGCCTGCGCTGATGGGGAAGAAGCGCGTACCAGCGTTTGGGTGGGCGGCAGTAAGATCGCGTTCGCCTGAGTCAAAGGCAGCACTTCCTCCAGCCGCGCGGCCTGCCGGAGTTTCCCCATGCCGAGGCGACCCAACCGAAACGCCATGACCGCGAAGAACAGGGCGGCAATCCACCCGAACAGCCCGTAGTTTGCCGATGCCACGCCAACGGCCAGCGCAATGCAAATTAACACTTCCACAAGGGAGAAAACGGCAGAGGTTCGCAATAACGCGCGGCTCGTTTGCGTCGCCGCGTATTCGCCCTTGCTGACAATTCGCTTATTGGTGGTTTTCGGCTCCATCCCTGCGCCTCCCCTGCCTGAAAACGGAATCCTCAAAAGCGGTCGCGGCGATACCAGAACGCGGCCCCGGCAGCCAGCCACACGCCTGCAATCAGGGCGGCTTTACTGCCGGTCGTCAGTTCCATTCCCATGCGGGGCATGACAAACAAAACGTATAGCGTCAGTAACAATCCGGCTGCCAGCTTTATCTTTTGTCTGCGGTTGATTCGCATTTGTTTACCTCCTGTCTTACTCATCTTCATCTGCCGAGCGCTTCCGGTTCGCCTCCCCTTGTATTTTCTACTTCCAGCTTTGAGTTTCCTGCTACTCCTGATAAACAGACAGAAGGGAAGAAGAGAAGAAGAGAAGCCGGTAACCTGGTCAATGCCCTGCGCAACCCTGTTTCTTGTGCGCATGTAGTGAAATTCTTGATAACTTAATCCTTCGGAGGCTTTCTTTTATAGTGTGCCCCGCGACAGGCGCGTTATCTGTAGTTTCTTAATAAATAGCGAGCCAGGATAAAGCCTACCACGACGTAAGGATTTCAGAATGTTTTTGCGCAAGATGCCCCCCGCCGGGCCGGTTCTGTTGTTGTTGCTTTTGCTGTCGCTCACGCCGTTATCATGCCACAGGCAGCCGGTGCTTGTGGCGGAGCCGAGTACAAGCCTCCCGGCGGATCAACCCCATGTTTCTGCGGATAGCGAAGAGAACCTCGTAGACCAAATCGCGCCCGACCTCAAAGTAGATTACCTCATGGATGCCCGCGCGCACATGCCGTTTGTCGCTCTGGACGCTCCCCCAATGGTGAAAGCCTCCGAAACTGACTTCCTCAACGAACAGGAGACTGTGCTGGGCATTACTGAGGGAGGCGAAAGCCGCGCGTATCCTACCCGTTACCTGACGTTCCATCATGTCATCAATGACACGATTGGAACGCCACCGCGCGCCGCGCGTCCCATCGCCGTTACCTACTGCAACGTGTGCAGCGTCGGCATCTGCTACGATCCTGTAGTTTACGGCAAGACGCTGCTGTTTGACTTCTTCGGCATCTATAACGGCGTGGTAGCCTTGTGTGAGCGCCAGACGAAGGGCGTGTTCTTGCTGGCGGAGGGGCGCATCGTGAGTGGTCCTCTGACGGGAACCCGCCTCAACACGATTGCTGCGCTGGATACTACCTGGGGCGCGTGGAAGCGGCTTCATCCCGATACACTCGTTATGTCGCCGCAAACGCCTTTCGCAAAGTATTACGGCTCTCCTGCGCAGCCTGTGAAACGGGTTGAAACCGGCTTTCCTGTTCCTTATTTTCAGGCGTCGGTCACGCGCGGCGACACGCGCCTGCCTCCCTTCGAAACGGTACTGGCTCTGACCCTGCCCAACGACCCTCTACGCCAGGCGCCCTTACATCGCGCTTATCCTCTAAAGACGCTGCTGCAAGCGGGGAACGTGGTCAACGAAGTCTTCGGCAACAAACCTATAAGTGTGTTGCTGGACAAGCAAACCCAAACTGCCGTTGCTGTCTCGCGCCGTGTTGGGACACAAACCTTGACGCTGGAAGCCTCCAGGCAAGCGGGGGATACAAACGCCTTTTATGACCGCGAGACGGGCACGCGCTGGAACGTGGAAGGCCGAGGAGAAGCAGGGCCGTTGAAAGGCAAAGCGCTTGCGCGGCTGGACAGTCATATAAGCCAGTGGTACGGTTGGGCGGCTTCTTTCCCGGATACCACCATCTATGGCCGTAACGATCCACCCCAACCGGGCAATCCTTTCAGGAGAATGGAATCTCCGTAGGCGGCACGCGGTAATGGGCAAACGCCGCCTGATTTACCGGGAACTTCAAGCGAAAGCAGGAACCAGAAAGATTTTTGAGGATAAATCACGGATTGGCAAACGCAGAGGTGAGATGCCGAACGAAGCAGTATGTTTGAGATAGAAACCGAACGAAACCTGAATAACCAATGGAGCTGAGGGGATTCGAACCCCTGACCTCTTCGATGCGAACGAAGCGCTCTCCCAACTGAGCCACAGCCCCGACTTCCAAACACAAGTTTAGTATACTCCTGAGACGTGGAAAATGTCAAGCAGGTTTTTGATTGCGGCGGCAGGAAGGCGGCGCAAAAAGATTTGCGCGGCTAGAGGAGCATTTCAGGCACTGTTGCCGTTGCGCCTGCTTGCCGCGTTCTTATTTGTTGCCGCCCGTTTGCCGCATTGATTTTATGTCGTCAGCAGGAGTTTGGTAACGGATAGAGAATGTAGGGGCATGAAACATCGTCGCGTCCTAATTTTATCTTTGCTTGTTGTCGCGCTGGTGGGCGGCTGTGGCTGGTGGGCGTGGCAGGCGAAACGGCAGTATGCGCTTGATCGGGAGTTGATTGCGGCTCTGGTGAAAAATGACAGCAATCAGGCGGCTGCACTGGTCCATGCCGGCGCTGATCCTAATACGCGCTACGCCCCGTCGCTCTCGCCTGCCTTCAAACTGCTAGTCAACCAATTGCTGCGCCGCTCCTTCGTTCCCGCGCACCCCACTCCTACTGCCTTTATGATCGTTTGTGGAGTGCCGTTTTATGATCCGGCGGATGCAAGAGTCACCTATACGTACCGGGAAGATTTGCCCTTGGCCCGCGCCATGCTGGAGCATGGAGCAGATTGCAACGCAGAAGGCGGGTATAATCGGTCTGCGCTTACCTGGGCTGTGATTACTCCCAATCCTAGAACGGCGCAGTTGCTTTTGGAACACGGCGCGAACGTCAACGCTCAAGATTACGACGGCTACGTACCACTCATGTGGGCTGTGATGAGGAACAATACGAATATGACACGCCTGCTGCTCACACATAGCGCAAACCTCCATACACAGGACGCACAGGGAGAAACGGCTCTGGAATTGGCTGTTGTATCGCAGGATGCGAAAATCGTCATTCCCGAACTGCTGGCGCATGGAGCCGACCCGAACCATGCGGACAGGTATGGCACGACCCCGATCATGCTTGCACACCAGCTTCACTATCTCGAAATTGAAGCGCTGCTGCGCAAAGACGCAAAATAGAACAAAGGGCGCAGAGGCAGGAGGGCGCAGGGATGGAGCCGAAGACGGGCAAGCGGATTGTCAGCAAGGGCGAGTATGTCAGGGCAAAGGGAATAGGGTTGAGCCTGCGCGTTTCCAGCAGAGGGTTCATGGCACTGGCAATTTGCTGCGCTTGTTTTGCGGCAGTGATGTTTTCGTGTTTCGCATGTAGTATTGTTGTATTTTTCATGATGCTATTTAGCGGCAGGAATGCGTGGTCTATGCCTCTCACGGCTCTCTACTTTCTTCTGGCGAGTGGGCTATCCGGCGCAGTCGGCATAGGTTTCGCGCGTCTGTGCTGGGCCAGTAGAAGCCGCGCAGAACGAATTGAGAATATCGTTCTATTTACCCACGCCAACACTGCCGATCTACCCGCGCCTGACAGTTTGGTACGCGCTTCTTCGGAGCCGTTGCAGGCACAGGAGGCCGTGTTACTCCGAGCCGCTACGGAGGGGCAGGAGAGGCATGAGGATGAGTTGTTAAGGGCGTCTGTGGGAGGCAATTAGACTATGGAAACGCTCAATCTCATCAGGATATACATACAGATATTTGTTCTGATGACCTTTGTATTCTTCTTGCACCTTTTCGGGTGTGTGGTTGGCTGGCTCTTTCGCCTCCCCGTCATACCCGTAGGCTGCACATATTCGATGGGTGCAGACAATCTCTGCTGCCGTTATCCTCGTGCTTTCAACCGAGTTGAACAGTACATCCTGTTCAGAATATTTCCCGGCGACTAAACTTTGCTCTCCATCCCTGCTGTGCGAGACGATGAGGCGGTAAAGAAACGAGGGCAGAAAATGAAAACGGGGCTGTCACGTTTCTGGTACAGGTTTAAGAACTGGTTTCGCACAAAGCCGGGGTTGGGGGAGCCGTTGACGTTCTTGTGTGGTTCGGAAGAAGAACTGCGGCGGGTGACAACATGGATTTGCCATGCAAATCCACAACTCTTTCAAGAAACTCCCAGAGTAGGTGTCGCTTACATAGCGGTGAACGACGAGTGCCATGGCAAGGGAAGAACAGGGCTTCCGACACTATATCCGCCAACATCGTTGTCCACCAGGTATTGTGAATTGCTACAAACGTTGTGCAATCTGGCTTGGCGGAACAATCAGTTTACTGGTACGCATTGGAACTTCTTCAATGACGATGAACGGGAGTACGTGCAATATGCTTGCAACCGTGGAGGCTTCCCTCGTTCTATGGGGATCATCGAGCATAGACATCAGGTAGTGGTTGGCGTAAAACAACCCTCTGCTCACGAACGCGCCGAAGCCCTGCTTGCCCTCTCCGAATGGCTGGACGGCAAAGTGAGCGAACAGGAAAAACGCAAACTCCTCCAATTGCCCGATGATTTTGAGTTTTGACCACCGCCTTCAATCTTGCCCCGGCCCAAAATCCCCGCGCCCGACAGCCCCTAATTCCCTTTCCTGTGTGTCGGCTGCCACCCTAACTCGAAAAGAAATGGCAGGTGTGGGAAACACGGCGGACAAGCGGCATAAAGGATTGCGCAGGTGGCGAGGGATATTACCATGCCCTGCTTTCACTATGCCCACTTGCCATGTTTTTGTTTGCATACCGTCCATCCGCTACATTCAATTGTCCATTCCCGCTGTTGTCAGCAGGAGTTTGGTGGACGGCGGCGAATGTAGGGAGTATGAAGATACGTCGGCCACTAATTCTCTCGTTGCTTATTGTCGCGCTGCTGGTGGGCGGCTGTGGCCTGTGGGTGTGGCAGGCGAAACGGCAGTATGCGCTTGATCGGGAGTTGATTGCCGCTCTTAAACAGAACGACACCAAACAAGCGCTGGTTCTTGTCAATGCGGGAGCCGACCCCAACACGCGCTTGATGCCGACGCCCGCGCCGACGCTTAAACAACTCCTGCAACGATGCCTGCGCCATAGGCCTTGCCTGTCGCTGATAGCCCCACCGCGTTCATGGCCTGTGCGGATGTGGTCTGGGCGCAAAACGATTCCGTAATGGGCGGTAGAGGTTAAGGAGGATGTGCCATTGATACGGCCATGCTCCTGAACGGGGCGGACGTGAACGCGAGGACGACTTACAGAGAGCCTGGCCTGATTTACACGAACTGTTCTGCTAGGCGCTGTTCTCAATCAGCATGCGGCTGCGTGTTCAAGTGTTATTGGAACACGGGGCAAGGGTCAACGAACCGGCTTTGAATGGAACGACGGCCTTGATGATTGCTGCAAGCGATGGTATGAACAGAAAGGCATATACGCGCATTGTTGGCGCATGGGGCGAACGTCCGAGCCGCAAATAGCGATGGAGACACGGCCCTGCATTGGGCTGTACGGAGGACAGGGATATTGTAGAGGCAACTATTGGCGCATGGAGCCGATCCGTAACCTTCCCAATAAACGTGGCGAGACAGCCATCACGTGGGCACAACGGGAACACCGTCCTGACATCGTAGCCTTGCTCCGAAAAGGCGGGAAGTAGCACAAGAAGAAGGGTAGAGGCAGGAGGCGAAGGGATGGAGCCGGCGAAAACGGGCAAGCGGATTGTCAGCAAGAGCGAGTATGTTCAGACACAGGGAAAGCGAACGGGACTGCGGGTATGGGGTATCTGCTTGTTTGGTTTTACCGTAATTTTTGCTTTGCAAGCCGCATCCTGCATGATGAATCTACTCTATCACCTGTTTTATGGAGCAAATAGAATTCTCGCCGTATCCGTTTACACCGTCTTTTTTCTCCTGACGGGAGCGGGGAGTTGCTTCTGTCGCAGATGGGGTCAGAACGCTATGGAGCGGGCGGCAACACTGGATACATGATTGGAGCCAAAGAATGCCCGGAGCGCGCGCTCACGATATAATAACTCTGCTGACGGCTGCTGCCGCTGACGGCGCGTATTTTGCGTTGGCTCCCCATCCCAACACTAATTACGCCGCGCTGTTTACCATTTCCTACCTGTTTGCCGGGTATGCCTGCGCGGGCGATCTGGATTTGGACAGCCGGGAATACCGGCGTTGGGGATTGCTGCGTTTTATCTGGAAGCCGTATCAAGCTCTGGTTCCGCACCGCTCGTGGGTGTCGCACGGCCTGATTTTGGGCGGCGTGATCCGGGCGGCGTATCTGGCGATTGTCACGACGCTGCTCGGCTGTCTCCTCGTCTGGCTGATCAGCCGTTTGGGACCGCATCTGGACGCGACCCAATTGGCGGAGCAGCAGTGGCAATCCCTGTTCGCGTTGGCGCAGTCGCGTCCGCAGGAAACGCTTGCCCTGTCGAGCGGTTTTGTCCTTGCCGGAACCACGCACTCGCTTGCCGACATTATCTGGTCGGGCTTGAAACGCCGTTTTTAACGGCGCGTCAGAACGTAAAACTATCAAAAGAAAGGCGCTCAAGAAACGTTTTCTCGTGAAGAGTAGGTTTGGTTTGGAGCATCATCGGGTATACTGGAAAATGAAGCAAATATCGCTTGTACTCGTTGCCTGACGCAGGATGTGAAACAATGCGCCGTTTTGTGGGATGGCTGCTAATTTGTTGTTTTCTGGTTTGGGGGCCGCTGGAAATGCTGCCCCTCGCCCTTGCCCCGCGCCTGCCCCACACCCCTGTTGCCGTTGCCTCCGCCAAACCCGCCTGCGCCTGCGCGATCTGCGCCGCCCGCCGCGCTGATCCCAAAGCCTGCTGCTGTACTAAAGCGTACACGCCCGCCGAAACACTGGTCATGCAGGCGCAATGCGACGACCAACACGCCACCGCCCTTGTCGTCAAAGCCAAACTGCCCCTGATACTGCCGACGTTATTTGCATCCCCTGTCAGCCCTGTCTACGCCTTCAATCACGTCTTCTATTACGCGCCCCTCCTGCGCGTCCTGACTTCCGAACCTTCCGAACCGCCTCCCTGTCACGCTTAAACCTTGCCGTTTGTTCAAAACTCTTTTTTGATCGCCTGCTCACGGGGCGCAGCGTGTCGTTACACGCGCCCCGATTTGCCGCTATGCCTGCCTTTACATTCTACAAAGGGAAACAAGGACAGCCTGAGCGCGGCGATACAACCCTTTTCCGCGTGACCGAGAGGCAATGATGAAAACCCGAACACCCAACACCCAACACCGAACACTCAACATAGGAAACAGGAAACAGGGAACAGGGAACAGAAGAAACTCAATCGAAAATCCCTCAACCCTCAACCGGGCGTTTACTCTGATCGAACTGCTCGTGGTCATAGCCATAATCGCGATTCTCGCCGCGATTCTGTTTCCCGTTTTTGCGCAGGCGCGGGAGAAAGCGCGTTCCATCGCCTGCCTGTCCAATGGTAAACAGATCGGCACGGCCCTGTATATGTACGTTCAGGATTACGACGAGACATACCCGCAGGAACATCCCGCCACCGCCAACCCGGTTCAGGATGACAACGCCGGGCAGTTGGAAGCCGAGGACTATGGCTCACCCTTTGACAAAATCCTGCCGTATGTGGCGAGCAAGGACAGCAGCAAGACCCAACTTTATATCTGCCCGTCTGACCCCGACCCACACGGCAAGGCCATTACGGATGCAGGCGGCAACTGTATTTCCAACAGCGCGCCGCCGCCCGGTCCCCTGAGCAGTTACATCATCAATGCCTATTACCTGTTCGGCGCGACCCTGGCGCAAATCAATGCCCCGTCACAGTCCATTTATGTCGTAGAACGCCGCAGCGAAGGCAACAAAAACACGGACTTTTGCGACGTGCATTACCACCCCTGGCTTGCGGAAGTGGAACTGCCAACAACGCCCAATGATACGGTCAATCCCGTCGCCCTTGCCGCCAAACGGCACACGGGCGGCAGCAACTACGTTTATGCGGACGGCCACGCCAAGTGGCAGCGCTTTGAAAACACGCGCAAGCCATTTGAGGGCCATACCCTTTATGGCGAACATCAGGCATTCTAAAAGGAGTTCCGCCTGCTCCTGCCGAAACTAATTACGTCTTTAAGACAGTCTCTACACCCTTTGTTGTGTTGAAGGTCCGTGATTATGGCGTTAATGGTTCGGCAGTTGACCGGCGCGGATGCGCCCCTTTTGGAAGACTTGTACCGCAAAAACCCGCTGCGGTTTCTGACGCCGCGCATGAATCTGGAAGTGTACGGCTTTGACGGGCCAACGATCTGTTCGTGGGGAGCCTTCACGCCGGACGGCAGCGCGCTGCAAGGCATCTTACTGCGTTTCAACAACACGGCGATCATTGCCGATCTGGATGGGAGCGCGGCGTCCGCGTTTGCGCCCACAGTGGATGAGGAAAGAGGGCTGTTCGGGGTGCGCGGCACGATGGAAACCGTCCGGCGGCTGCGCGCCAATTTGCGCCGCTATACGACTAATGGCCTGGAACAAAGCACATACATGCAGCTTGTGGTTCCGCCCTTATGCCCGCCCGAAATCCTGCGCTGGCCCGTCCGGCCCGCCCGGACGATCTGGACATGCTGGCCGCTCTATATGCCGGAGCGTATACGATGTTTCGGACGCGCGACAACGTGCAGGCGAAACTGGCGGAAACGCGCGTCTTTGTGGTGGAGGAAAAGGCGACGGGACGGAGTCCCGCGCGTATTTCGGCCTGCGCCCTGCTCAACATGGAGGGCAGGGATGCCGGCCTGATCGGAGGCGTGTTCACCGCGCCTCTTGCGCGGGGCAAAGGCTACGCCGGAGCCTGCACCGCCGCGTTATGCCTCGACTTGCAGCGCGACGGCAAGCTGCCCTGCCTGTTCTATGAAAATCCGATTGCGGGGCGCGTGTATCGCAGATTAGGCTTTGAAGAAATCGGACAATGGGGAGTGCTATATCTGAACAAAGGCTGATATAGAATAGCCCCTGTCAAGAAATCGGTGTTCACTTCAAAAAACGTGTTATTTCTGCTTTCGGTTATAGGGGCTAAAGGCACATACTCCAATCCTATAACGGCAAACCCCGCCTAATGCTTCACATTCAGATAACCAGCTACCGCGTATACTGAAGGGGGTCGCAACCAGTGTGCTTCCTTTTTGCATTATGGAGGAACAACATGATGACAGTACAGCCGCCGCGCTACCCGAAAGAAGAGGTTGCCCAACGCGGCGACGAAATCTATAACCGCGACATTCGCCCGCAGGTAGACACCGAGCAAAACAAAGGCAAGTTTGTTCTCATTGACATTGAAACCGGCGCGTGGGAAATGGATGCCGACGAAATGACCGCGTTTAAGCGCATGGATACGCGCCTGCCGCACGCGCAGGTGTGGATGGTACGGGTCGGTTATCCTTACGTGTACCGTTTTGGCGCAGGACGCACTCGGAGGAGCGCGTGATTACCGGTGTTGTTACGGCTGCCCGAGAAGCCGTTCTCAGCATGACAGTGTACGATAGGAACGGGCAGCCACAAAAAGTCAATTCTATTGTGGATACCGGCTTTACTGGGTGGTTTACCCTGCCGCCTGACGTTATTGCCGCACTCGGCTTGACATGGAAACGTTCGGCAAACGCCATTTTAGCCGATGGCAGCACGATCCTTACCAATGTTTATGAAGCCGTCGTGGAATGGGATGGGCAAACACTTACTATTCCGGTGACAGAAGCGGACGCTGATCCGCTCATTGGCATGTCGCTGATGTACGGCTACGACATTTTCATTCAAAATGTGGCTGGGGGCATTGTGACATTGAGACACCCTCTGCGGCCCTGACAAAAAGCAAATAGAGAGCATCGGCATCATCAGATTACTCCAGCGCGATTTCTTCCGGGGTGAAGGCGGTGCGGTCATCGTTTAGCTGCCAGGCAGTCAGCGCGTCGGGTGTGCCGTCCAGAATGGACACAATGATATACGTGTACCAGGGTGAGGCCCACTCCCGATCATACACGCTCGGATGCGCGGGATGGTTGGGGTGCGAATGGTAGAAACCCAGCACTTTGCGCTTCGTGCGCCGCTCCTCCTGCATCAGCGCGAACATCGTATCCGGGGAGACGAGGTAGCGCCGCTCCTGCCCTACGGCTTCCACAGTCGGCGGCGCGGCCTGCAATTCTTCCTGCGCCAACACGCTGCGCTCAAAATCCTCGCTCGGCGCAAACGTGTTGTCCAGGCCCCGTACTTCCCGGACGATTTTCACATTATCGCTCACATCGCCAAGCAGCACACCCACGCACTCGCGCGGAAACGCTTCCACGCCATGTCGCCGTATCGCTTCCAAATCGGTTTCGGACATTCGTATCACGAGTTTCTCCGTAGTTGAGAGTTGAGAGTTGAGAGTTGAGAGTTGATAGAAAGTGCGTGTTCGCCTGATATTCCCTTCCTGTAGAGGCAGGTTGGCCGCCGAGGTTCCTATCAACTATCAACTCTCAACTCTCAACTCTCCCCCTACTCCTGCCAGAACCGCTCCGACAAGTAGCGCGTCCCGCTGTCGCAGAAAATGGTGACGATCACGCCCTCATCCAGTTCATCCGCCAGGCGCAGGGAACAGACCAGCGCGGCGGCGGCGGAAATGCCCACGAGAATGCCCTCCTCGCGCGCCAGGCGTTTCACCATCGCATGCGCGTCTTCCGTGCCGACCTCGCGGTTTTCATCCGCCAGTTGGGGATCGTAAATGCCCGGCACAATGGACGTCGCCATGTATTTCATGCCTTCCAGACCGTGAAACGGGGCATCGGGCTGAAACGAGATCAGGCGTATGTCGGGGTTGGCTTCGCGTAAAAAGCGCCCGGTTCCCATAAACGTGCCGCTTGTGCCCAGGCCGGCCACGAAGTGCGTGATGCGGCCCTGCGTTTGCCGCCAGATTTCCGGCCCCGTGCCCGTGTAATGCGCCTGCCAGTTGGCGGGGTTGTTGTACTGGTCGGGATAAAAGTATCTGTCCGGTTCCTTCGCCACCAGTTCGCGCGCCTTGAGAATCGCGCCGTCGGAGGAAAGGCGCGGGTCGGTCAAAATCAATTCCGCCCCATACGCCTGTAGTAGCCGCTTGCGCTCCTCATTGGCGTTGAGCGGCAGGCACAGATGCACGGCGTAGCCCCGCGCCGCGCCGATCATCGCGTAAGCAATGCCCGTATTGCCGCTCGTGGCGTCCAGAATGATTTTCCCCGGCTTTAACTTGCCCGTTCGCTCGCCATCCAGAATCATGCTCCGCGCCGCGCGATCCTTTACTGAACCACCCGGATTGGCCCATTCCGCTTTGGCGTACACGGCAACGCGGGGATTGCGCGGGCGAATACGGTTCAGGCGAATTAAAGGCGTATTGCCGACCAGATTGAGAAGCTCCACGTCGCTGTCAAGGGCAGGCCGCTCCCGCGCGGCCTCTTGAACCGGTGGAACCGGAGTCATTGTTTCGCCTTTTCGCCCTTCCCGATGATGGGTTTGACCTTCAAAAATTGTGTTCATGGTTGTTTTTACGGCTTCGCTTACAGCGCCGTTCCGCCTGGAAAAGCTAATGGATAAAAAAGATTGATTTAATCAGGATTATAGCAGGGGAACGCGCCAAACGCAACTTTTCCGCCGCCACGCCTTTCAATGTAGCGGCAGGCGAACGCCGAAAGTTCGTAGCCTTTCGGCTCCAGTACCTCCTGAACGGCGTCCCTATCAACTACAAACTATCAACTATCAACTCCTTAGCGGCAGCCAAGCGCAGATACAGGAGCAGGTAAAAGTGAGTGTATTACATTTCACAACAAGGATATGCCTTATTACGTAGCCGAATTTTCCAAAGCGGTGTTACAATGTTCAGCAGGAAAGTGGGCGGAGAAACCCAACGTAAGGTATTGAAATCAGTCACGAGGCACAATGCTCGCTTTCCCATGCCGTATTGGATTAATTTGAGGAGAAAACTATTTATGAGGAACAGTCCCACGCCTGCACAACTTGCTATTTCTGACGACGTAAAATCAGACCACAATGCTTCCATGAACGAGAAAGAGACCGGTAGAAGTGAAACTAGAGTATGCGCCCATGAGGAGCGCTTGCGTTTGGCTCTGGATGCGGCCCGCATGGGCGTATGGGATTGGAATTTGCAGACGGAGGAGTTGTCGTGGTCGGCCGAGCATTACGCTCTTTTCGGCCTGGATGCGGCGCTGGCAACCGGAACGTATGACGATTTTGCCGAGCGCGTCCATCCCGACGACCGGGAAGAACTGCGGCAAACGGTTCAGCGCGCCCGCGATACGGATGGGGAGTATCGGCACGAATACCGCGTGGTTTGGCCGGATGGAAGCCTGCACTGGGTAGCGGGACACGGCAGATTCTTATACGACGGGGACGGTAAGGCAATCCGCATGACGGGCGTGCTGATGGACGCTACGGAGCGCAGATGGCTGCAAACACAGATGGAAGCGCAGATGGCACAGGCGCAGCAAGCCAACCGCGAACTGGAAGCCAACCGCCGCCAACTGGAAGAAGCCAATGCCCAACTTGCCCATGCAAACGCGCGCCTGGAAGAACTCGTCACAACGGATGATCTGACCGGCCTGAAAAACAAGCGCGCGTTCGAGGCGTTTTTGGAGCGGGAGTACCAGGCGGCGGCGCGTTACGAGCATCCCTTATCGGTGATTCTGCTGGACGCGGATAAGTTCAAACAGGTGAATGATCGCTGCGGGCATCCGGCAGGCGACGCGGTGCTGCGCTGCATGGGAGAACTGCTGCAAACCCATTCGCGGCAAACGGATATGATCGCCCGTTACGGCGGCGAGGAGTTTGTGTACGTGCTGCCCGGTACCGACGGCGCGGGGGCGGTTGCGTTTGCGGAACGGGTTCGGACGGCTCTGGAAACGTATGCGTGGGCGGAACACTGCGCGGAACAGCCGGTCACGGCCAGTTTTGGCGCGGCTACCCGAACCTCGATGACACAAAGCGCGGCAGAGTTGATTGCGCAGGCGGACCGCGCCCTGTACCGCTCCAAGCGCCGGGGCCGCAACCGCGTCACGCATTTTGCCGATATGTCCTGACGCGGTTTTTCTGCCTCAATATCTCTGATTTAACGTTTGGCGGTGACGTCGGCGATGATTGGCAGCAGCAGTTTCTCGCCGGTCGGCATTGTCACGATCACCTGCGCCTGCAAGGGGCCGACAGGCGTGTCGCGGCTCAGTGTCACGCCCACAACGCTGACATTGGCATGACTGCCGGCGGGAGCCTCGCGGCCTGAAACCAGAGTTGCGCTTACCCAGGGGCTGCTGGTAGTAATGGTCAGTTTTTGTGGATTTAGCGGGGAACTGCCAGACAGCATCACCTGCCGCGCCGCGCCGGTGCCTTCCATGAGACTGCCGAAATATACCGTTTTGGGCGCAAAGGCAATTCCCCCGGATACTTCTCCAACAATGGGAATACTAAACGCGATGGCCGGCTCCTGCGATACGGCGGCTGTTCCCCCGCTTGCCGGCGCGGATGCGTTTGTCGCCAAATGCGCCCGGTTTCCTGCCGCATTGGCGCTTGCCGGCGTTGTGAATCGCAGCGCGCCCGTGAGCGGCCCGTGACGCGAGGGCGAGCGAAGGGCGACCCGGTAATGCTGTTCCGTCCACGCCTTGCCGTTGCGCGTGATCTGCTGCGGCTTGCCTTCCGGCACAACAGACACATCCGCGTTGGAACTGACCAGGGGCGGCAGAACTCCGGCGGGCGTCAGGGCGGCGTCCATGCTGACGGTAAGCGGCAGGGAGTCGTTTAATCCGCCATTCAACGCGCCGAAATTCAATAGAGACGGCGCGGCAATAATCGAGGTTCGGACGGAAAGCGCGATGTCCAGGGTTGCCAGGGGCGTCGTGTTGCCGGGAGCATATACCCACGCCATTTTGTGCATTTCCCCGCCATGCTGGCCCGCCATGCGGATGGACACGCGCACCTGTACCTTTTCGCCGGGCAGAAGCGACGTTTGGCGCAGGGGCGTGTTGTCTTTTGTCAGCAGCAGCGTTTCACAGCCGCACGAGCCGCGCAATTGCCCGATGACGATGGGATGTGGGGTTGTGTTTTGCAGCGTAAACACCCGTTCCAGATGGGGCGTTGTGGCCGGGTCCACTTCCCCCGCGTTCCAGCGCGCGCTGCCGGGCGCGACAATATCCACGCCCGGTTCCGGCACAATCGTAAGCGGCGTTGCCGGCGCGGGGGCGGGGCGGGGTATGGATGGCGCAACAGTGCGGGGTGTTGTTGGCGGGGGGGTTTTGAGCGTGGAACTGCCGGGTTGGGAAGCGGGCGCAGACGCGGGTATTTGCGCGTTCAGGCGCGTCTCGAAACCGGCTCCTGCCGCCAATACAAGCGCCAGAAAAGAAAAGCGGCGCAATCTATTTTGCATGGTACGTGCCTTTCCGGGTAGTGGAACGGGAAGAGGTTTGGGGTTGGGCGGGCGCGTCGCAGCGTCGTAATTCCGTCAGAATACGCGACACCAGGGCGGGCGCGGCGAACGCTTTTGCCCCATCCGCAGGCGAAGGGTTGGTATAGCGCAGGATGCCGCGCCGATCCAGGACAAACACGCGGGGGCAGGCAAGCGCCTGATAGCGTTCCGCCGCCTGATCCGTGTCATCGGTCAACAGCAGGGTTTGTTTCGCATCCAGCCCGGTTTCGATTATAAAGCGCGAAGCGTCTGCCGCCGCGCCCGTATACACCACCAGCGTCAAGGGGGGATGCGTTGCCGCGCCTGTGGCTTTTGACGGGGGCTTTTTTGCCGCTCCCTGCGCCGCTTCCGGTTTCCCCATTGCCCCTTGCAGGGTTTCCGGCTTTCCTGCCGCCATTGTGGGCGTTGCTTCCAATTCCCCGCTTCGCTGCACATCCGCCCACGCCCGCGCGCACTCGTGGCACGGTTCGCACCCGCAGTAAAAGAACAGCAGAACGCTGCGCCCCCGATACGACGCGAGGGCATGGGGTTTGCCCTGCGCGTCCGGCAGCGTAAACGCCGGAGCCGCCTGTCCGAGTTGCGGCAACGGCGGCGCAGACGGCGGCGCGGCCAGGCAATGGCTTCCGCTTCCAAGCGCCAACGCGCACAGCAACATTCGTACTATGCCCTTGTTCACCATTCTTCGCCTTTCGCCTTAACTTTTCAGCGCCATCTCCCAAGATACCAGTCTCCCCTCTCCCAAGCTTTTTGGGAGAGAGGGCGTGTCCACAAGTGGACGCCCGGCGAGGGCCTGAATCAATATATGGAATGAGGTTTAGCGTGAGCCACTCCCTGCCAGAACGCGCGTTGTATATGCAATCCCCACGTTGGCGGGGTTGGTGAAGTCCAGCGTCAGGGTGGTCGTGCCGCCTGCGCCGAGCGCGCTGCCGGACAGCGTGGCGTTGATATACGGGCTGTTGACGGGCGTCAGCAGGTTGGTCACGCCGGTTTTATTGTACAGCGCCACGCCCGCGTTCAATTTGTCGAGCGCAAGCGAGATGGGCGCGGTGATGGCGTTGTTGCTCGTGTTGGTCAGGGTGATGGTCTGCTGATAGTGTCCCGTCGAGCGGTTGTACCGATACGCGGAGCGCGTCACCGTAACCTTATCGCTGACATCCTGCGCGATGGCGTCAATGGTGAACAGCAGGCCATTGGACTTGCCGCCACCCGGCGCGGGATTGGATACCTGTACGCTGGCCGTGCCGCCATACGCGAGGTCGGCATCCGAGACCGTGAAACTGACCTGCGCCGACGACAGGTACGTGGTCGGATGGACGACGCCGTTCCAGGTGACGACGGAACTTTCCACGAACCCCGACCCGGTAATGGTGATCGCAAATCCCTTGCTGCCGGCTTTGGCCGAAGTGGTGGACAGGGACGTAAGCGACGGCACGGGATTGTTGACGGTAAAACTCATCACATTGGAGACTGCGCCGAAACCGCCGTTCGCCACCATGAGCGTGGCGGTTCCCGCGGCGGCAACGTCACTGGCGGGGATCGTGGCGCGGAGCCGGGTCGCCGACAGGTACTGCGTGATGCGCTGTGAACCGTTCCAGTACACCTGCGAGTCGGCGGTGAAGCCGGTTCCGCTGACGGTGAGGGTAAAGGCTGGGCTTCCCGCCACAATGGAAGCCGGGTCCAGCCCGTCCAGCGTGATTTTCGTGACGGCAAGCGGCACGATCATTGCCAGCTTGTCGCGAGAACTGGTCACGAGATAGCCGTACCAGGGCGTAAACAGGATGCTGTCGGGGTTTTCATCCGGCAGTCCGAGCGTTTTGTACATTTGGGCGGCCACATCGTAGTATTGGGCGGACGAGTTGACCGACAGCGGTGTTTGCATTCGCGCGCCGTCTTGCAGCGTCAGGGTTTTGGTTCCGTCCGTCACCAGCAGGTCTTTCCAATCGACGGTGAACGGGAGCGGGTTGCCCAATTGCGTCAGGCCGATGTACGGCAGGGACAGCGAGCGATCCGCAAAGTCCACGCGGTAGCCGTTGAACAGAATGGATCGTACTTCATTCCGATTCGTTTGCAGGAGATAGCCTTCGCCCGTCAGCAGATTGCCGAAAGCGCGGGGGCTGTCTTTGCTGTAGAAAATCGTGTCCTGAATGGTACTATCGAAACGGGACAGTCGCCCCGACAGGCCCGACCGTCGCCGGGATCGAAATTGGTCAGCACTTTGGGCGGGGTGGGATCGAGCGGCATACCCGGCAGGGCGAACAGGTTGGTTCCGGGCGCAAGCTGGCCGGGCGGCGATTGGAACGTCAGCGCCAAGCTTGCGGTATCGGTAAACACGTCCTGTGCGCGGCGCGTCCTGATCAGGGGGCTGTATTTGCCGCCACAAATTCCATGGACGCGATCCCGGTCATGCCAACGACATCGCCCACAGCGGGCGTACTGCCAAGCGCAGGCAGCATCACCTTGACTGGTGTACCGTAGCCATCATCGAGCAGCAGCGCAAGGCTGTTGACCGCCGTAACCCGGCTCAACGTGCGCGTCAGCAGGCCAACCGTTGTCAGGCCGGAGCCGCCCGTCATGCCGATTTGCCCCGCGCCGCTGTCGGGATCGTAGGCGTAATCGCCGCCGAAGTAATGGCGCGTGGTCAGGCCGAGCGGACTGATGCCTGCGCGCCGGTTACGTTCACCTGGCTGGCCTCCACGAAGCGTTCGCCGTTCGCGTCCGTTCGCATGGTTCCCATGACGGTGGCGAGCGCGCCCTCGCGGATGGTATCCTGCGGCGTGCTGTAGATCACTTTCAGCGCGGAACTCCGATCCTGCGCTTCGACATAGAAACTGTCGGAGTAGTGGGCCGTAATGACGACATCCGTCAGAATCACCTGCAGGCCGTTGCCAAGTTTTTTGGCTCCCCCGGCGGGACGTTGGCGGGCGCAAGCTGTCCGTAGATAAGCGTGTACGCGCCGGTCGTGTCCTTGTCGAACACGTACAAGCGTTGCTGGCGATCCGGGGACTGCCCGACAAGGCGCACCGTGCGGTCTGTCGTCCAGGCGTTGTCGCCAACGCGAATTTCCTTGCCGTCGGAGCGGATCACGCGCAGCAGTTGGTACTTGCCTTTGGCCGGGTCGTTCGTCCGCATATAAACAAAGCCGCCGGACGGATTGGACAGCGTCAGCTTCACTTTGAGATGCGCGTTCGACACCGCGCCATCCGTCATGGCATCCGTGCGGGCGGTAACAGGGCTGGTCGTGTTGTCACTGCTCCAGACGGTATCCGGCAGTTTGTTCACGTCGGGAATGTCGTTGACAAGGAAATCGGGCTTGCCGTCGTCGTCGGGTCTACAATGCGGACGACGTGTTCCAGTATCGTGAATGTCCACGCTGTCAATCAGGGACGTGCGCGGGTTGCCCAGATCATCGACATGCTTAAACTGGCGTCGTAATCAATAAACTTGCCTTGCAGCGTGGAAGTCATAAAGAAGGTTGCGGTCGCTGTGCTTTGCGGCGCGAGGTCGCCCAGATTGACCAGAAGCGAGGGCGAGACGGGCATCGCGTTGACCTGTGAGCCAATCAGCATGAAGGCGATGAGCAGGCCCTTCTGGTTGTCCACGATTTGCGGCTGCGACGAGGCGATCTGCAAGTTCGCGCCGTGCCATAGCCCTTGTTGACCACGAGCAAGCCGAGAGCAAACGGCTCTGACGGCTCGATGTCGGGCGTAAACGGATCATCGGCATACACGTCGCGCTGCCAGAAATAATGGAATTGCAGCAAGGGATCGGGCTTGACGATGATCGGCGTCGGGTCAAGGGGGATTACCACCGTCTGGCCGCCTTCTTTGTAGGTAACGCTTCCGCCGACATAATAGGTTGTGGTACTGAACGGCGCGGCATCCCGCGTGGGCGTTATCGTCGACATCGCTGTGCCGGTCGTGCCCGGATTGAGAATGCCCGTGCCGTCAATGGCATTGAAGCCCGTAATCACAGGCGCAGGCACTCCGAATAAGGTATCAGCAGGCTGCCCGCCTTGATCGAGCAGCTTCAATGAAACGTTGATGTTCTCAAGTTTTACGTTGGCGGGCGTATTTTCCAGTTCGAGCGTCGCTTGGAAGGCTGTGCGCGTCAAAGTGACGTCTTGGTTCAGACGGATTTTCACTTTGGCGATACTCCTCCTTCAGGATTTAATGCCTCGTTTTTTATCAGATCAATGGCAGATGACAGGCCATCGTAGAGACTTGTAAACCCTTCTGCACTATCCTCCACTTCCGCCGTCGCTGCCGCAGTGAATTTGGGCTGCCAAATATCTGTGGCAATAAAGACCGTACTGATTCCAGCGGGAACTTCCGTTGTGATCGTGATGCTTGGTCGTTGTAACTACGGCAGGATTAACCGTTTGATAAGCTCCACGGCATCCCCATTGGTAATCGGTTGTGGCAGAGGCAGGCTCAACAGCGCGGCTCGTTCAGCGTCTGTAATCATCCCGTCCCTTCTCCCATGTCAACCCCTCGCAAAAATGTGTCAAGACTATTTCCTCATGTACTGTTGTCCTAAGTAGCGCGCGAAGAGCGTAGATAGTTTACAGGAGAGGCTGCATGAAAGAATAATGTCAGAAGCTCAAGGAGGTTGGGATCAGATTGTATTTAGATGTGATCGCAGGCGGTCAAGACATCGTAGACGCATTTCAGGACTTCTAGATGTACCTGACACAAGCCCTATCGCGCCGGGACATAACGTTTCAGCCTTTAGCAGTTCAACCTCGCACCGCATCATTTTCCAAGGCAGATGTCGGCAGTTTTTGTAGCAACTCACCAACTTTACCTTTTCACAATCTTCAGCGCACTGGCGCGTTTGATCGAAGAAGGCGGTACAGTTTGGAAAGCAGAAGTCAAACAGGCAATGAACCACTATCAAGAAACGCTTCTGCACACAGGGATCGCATATGTCGAGACTATTCACAACTATGCTGGGGCTAATTGCAATTGCGACGGAAGCATCTCCATAAGGAAAGACCGATACAGATGCGGCTATCTCCGGTTTTGATGGTGGTTTGTGTAACGAGGGTAATCGGTGTATTGCAGATGTAAAAGGTTGTCACTGTGCTAGGGATGGAGCAGTCTGCATCGTTGATTTTAGGCTCGTTGTTCTTCTTAATCGTGACGGGCACCACCGCGTTGTCAGCGCGTCGATGGTTCCAAGTCTTGAAGCGCGGGCGTTACTGTGTAGGAAGCATTAGAGTCGAAGGTGAATTTGCTACTGTTGGCGGCGATCAGGCTGTGATTGGTAATCACGTAATTGACGATGGTTTTGCTGTCAGCGTCAAATTGGAGATTTTTCACATCCAGATAAGCGGGTGAAATCGTCACGACGGGAGCAGGAACATGCGTTTGGAACGTGGCTTACAGCGTGACTGCGTACTTATCCTGAGTGTCCACCGGCACGACCGACCAACTATATGTAACCAACTGGCGGGGCAGGAAGGGCTTGACGGTGATCTCCTGGCCGGGCAGAATGGTTAGGGACAGTTTAGCCGCGCCGTGCGTGGCGGCGGTGGCTTCGAGGTTGTAGGAGCCTTCGGGGAGTTTGAGCAATTCCAGCGTACCTTTGTCATCCGTTGTGCTCTGCGCCACAACCGCGTTGGTTTGCGGGTTCTTGATAACGATGGATGCGCCCGCCACATTCGGCATATCGGCGGCGAAGAAACTGTACTCATGCTGCGCGATTACTTAAATCGCTTTGGCGTAGGACGTATTGACGATGTTGAAGGGCAGGAGCAGGCTGGTATTCGTGCCATTAAGCGCGATGTTGCCCGTGTACAGTACAGAGCCAGGGTGGGAGAAGGCGTCAGCAGGAGAGAAATGGTTGTAGTGGCTCCGGGCGCGAGGTTGCCGATGGTTGCTGGGGAAGACAGAGAAAGCCAATCCGCTTTGGGGATGCTCACACTAAGCCCCGTCGCGTACACGCTGCCCGTGTTGTGATCTGCACTTCAGCGTGTTTTGCTTGCCCCGCGTCATGCCGCCATAAAGGAGCCGGGATTCGCCGTCAGTTGCGGGCGGCGCGGATCACGGTGACATTCAGCGTGATGCGGGCGTCCTCGCCTTCGTTGGTGGTGAAGTGGATTACGGGCGCGGATTGCAGAACGCTTTCGTCGCTTGCGGTAATCGTGTACGAGGCCATTTGAACTGCTAGAGAATTGACCGAGTGGGGCAGGCTGACCTGAATGCTGAGATTGGCCTGCGGGTTTTCAATAGAAACCTTGATTCCCGTAAGCGGGCCGCCGCTCAGGTTGCCCAATTGCAACTGGCCCTGCACGGCAACGGTGGGGTTCAGCATGAGCGGGATCTGGTCGGGAGTGGCAACCAGGTTGCTGACCTTGAGGAACTCAATCGGCATGGCGAGCGCGTTGTCGTCCTCACTCGTTTCCTGAATTTTGTTGTCCGCGTCCGCTTTCACGATCAGGTAGTAGTTGCCCGCCGGCTTGAGCGGCATTTGTATCTGCCGGGATTGGTCGTAGCTGTTGAATGCTTCAGTTCCGAGGCGCGGTCAAATTTGCCCAGCAATTGCGCGCTTGCGTCCAATGTCGGCGTGTCGGAAAGATAGACGGAATCCACCAGGTTCCGGTCGCGTCGCCGGCCCGCTGTTGAGCGTCTGCCACGACACGGCAATGGTATCAGCGCGCGCACCGGGGACGTAAACTTCAGGCTGGTAATGGACAGATTGGGATACTGGATGTCAGCGTGGTAAACATCTGGTCGGGCGAAGCCGCGTCATGGCAGCCGTCCGTTGATTTCACGCGATAGTGGTACGTGGTTTTGGGCGTAAGTCCGGTGAGAACCACGCCGTGCGCTGTGACCTGATTGGCGTCCAGATTGGACGATTGGCCGTAAGCGGTTGTGGTTCCATATTCCACCTGCGACGTTGCGGGGCGGTCGGTAGTCCAGTTAATTGTGGCTTTAACATCGCGGGGCGTGGCGTCTACGCCGCTGATGGTTGGCGGCGTCAGCAGCACGGTAAACGCGCGCTGCGCCGGGGTCGGGTCCACATTGCCCGAAGCGTGAATGGCGGATACCTGGAACGTATGTGCGCCTTCCGTCAGGTTGGAAAGGGTTGATTGCGTGTTGAACGTGGGCTGCCAGTCGCCGCCATCCACGCGGTACTGGTACGTCAATGATCGGTTGGCGTGACATCATCTGAAAACGTGAAGGTGAAGGTAGCGGTGTTGACGCAGACCTGCCCGCTCTCATCCGGCCCGCCCGTAATGGTGGTTTCCGGCGGAGCCGTATCTTTGGCGACAACCTGTACCGCGAAATCCTGCTGCGCCTGATTGTCCTGCGCGTCGGCATCCCCGCCGCCATAAATCGCCGCCGTGCCGTGATAGGTCCCGGTGGGAATATCGCCGTCAATGTCCAGTTCAAACAGGCGCTTGTTGGTGATGGACTGTCCGCACCCAATGGCCAGGTGAAGTTGATGAAGAACGGCAGGCCGTCGCCCGCAATCAGGTCGGTATCCACCAGCGTCACGTTGACCGCGTTGAGATAAATGACGTGATCGCTGTTGTTGTAACGGTGGCATTGACGCCGACAACGCTGGCCTGTGCGCCCGAAATGGGCGACGTTGTAATCGTCAGCGTCACGTCGTCGAAACGCGGCGCAGGCTGCTTCAGCCCGGCCAGCACGGACGACGCGCCCCACAGCGCGATGCAGGCGCACAGCAGTATCCACCAAAAGCGCAGGATCGTACTTTTCATTGCGAACTCCACAAAAACAACAAATAAGAGCTACGGCACAGTGATTTGTTTGGAAGCGGACAGCGATTTACCGCTTGCCGTGACCGTGATGGTGAACACGCGGCTGCCGGCAGCAAGCGTGTTGGGAAACGTGACTTTCAGGGTTCCGGTTGTCGCGCCGGCGGCCAGATCGCCGATGGAAAGGGGCAGCGTAGTTGTCGTGCCGGTCGTGTCCAGTTTGGCGATGGTGATTTTGCCGGCGGCTGCGATTGCCGTGCCGACGTTTTTCAGCGTAAACGTCACCGTGACACCCCCGCTGCGCGTGGCCGTTGCCGCGCTGATGGACAGTTGCGGGATGCCGGTAATCGTGAACGGCAGGGCGTTGGATGTGCCGCCGCCAGGTGACGGGTTGGCAACCGTGAAAACATGAAGATGCCGAATAGTCCGAACACCGAAGTGATTGAATGCGTCGGGGACAGATAACTCGTCGGGCGCGGGCTGCCGTTCATTGCGCCTGCGACGCGAGGAAATTGGTTCCGGTAGCGTCAGAACAAAGCTGGAACCGCCTGCTGTCGCGGAATTGGGGCTGAGGGCAGACAGGGTAGGCGCGGGGTTCTGGATTTGGAAGGTTAGGGCGTTGGACACGCCGCCGCCCGGCGCGGGCGTGGATACCGTGACATTGACAAGTCCGGGCGCGGCCACATCCGTCGCGCTGATGATGGCAGTCAGCGTGGTGCGGAAACATACGTTGTAGTTCGGTTCGCGCCGTTCCACTGAATCACGGATTCCGGCTCAAATCCCGTACCTGTCACGGTAGCGTAAATTGCCCGCTTCCGTAGCGTGGAATTGGGACTGAGCGCGGTAGGGCAGGCGCGGGATTGTTGACCGTAAAGTTTAGGCTGTTGAATAAGCCACCGCCCGGCAGCGGGTTGTAAACCGAAATGGGGAACATACCCGCAAGGGTAAGGTCGGACGCGGGGATAGTGGCGGTAATCTGCGTAGTGGATACAAATGTTGTGGCGCGCTCCTGCCCGTTCCACAGCACAACCGAACCGGGTACGAAATCCGCGACATTCACCATCAGCTTGAACGCGGCGCTGTTGCGCATGGCATTGGCGGGCGTAATGTGGGTCAGGGTCGGGCCGGGATTGGCGTCGCCCACAAGCAGCGAGACGGCAAAGCCGGACGTATTGCCAAGCGGGGCGGTAGCGGTTGCGGATAAAAAGTGCCCCGAACTCACGGGCGGAAGCTGCACGTTGAAGTTGGCCGTGCCGCCGCGTCCGTCGTCACGCTGAGAGCGCCGAGATAGGTTTCCCCTTCGCCGAACCCGGAAGGGTCTGCGTCCTGATTGTCGAAGAACTCCAGGCGGTACGTGGTGTTGGGTGCGGCCACAAGCGAGCCGATAACGAACGTGGTTGTTGCGGACGCAATCACCGATGACAGAACGGGCGCGGGCTGCAAATCGTTGCCGCCCGTCACGCCATCCGTATCCAGAAAAATGCCCAGGTCGCCATTGTTGAAAATGCTGTTGCCGAGTATGGCGATCTGATCGGCATACGCGCCATCATCACCCAATCCGACAAACACGCCTTCCAGCGCGTTCGAAGTTAATGGTGTTGCCTACAACGCTGTTGTCTGAGGCATACGCTGACACGCCGAACTGCCCGTTGCCGTGCAGAATGTTTTCCTGAATGGTGTTGCCGCTCGAACCCAGGCCGTACACGGTCACGCCATCCGCGACGTTGCCGCTGATATTATTTCCAAGCGCCGCCGTCTTGCCGCCGATGGTATTGTTCGCGCTCCCGCCGCGAATTTCCACGCCGTAAGCGTTGGCAAGGATGGTATTGCCCTGCGCCACATTCCCCGTTGTCGTAACGCCTTCCAGCACAAGGCCGGACGCGACGTTTGCGCCGATGCTGTTGTTTTGAAAGCTGTTGTTTGCGCCGTCCGCGACATAAATGCCTTCCGCGCCGTTGCCAAGCGGCAAAAACAGTACATTGACGCCGATGTTGTTGCTGACAAACGTATTGCCGGACGTTCCCCGGAAAGAATCACGCCCTGCGCGCCGCTTGCGCAGATGTAATTGGTATCGAAAACGCTGCCGCTACCGCCATCCACAATTGCGCCAATCAGATTACCGACACCCACCATGCCCGACACGTCGGTTCCGATGAAGTTGTTTTGGACAAGGCTGGAAGCGTTGTTCAGCAGCAGCCCGATGCCGTTCCCGGAAATGACGTTGAGTGTGACGCGGTTGCCGTTGGACTGCTCCATCCAGATGCCATAAGTGCTGCCGAGCGCGACCGTGCCGCCGATGTCGGTTCCGATGTAGCAGTTGGAAACGGTAGTGTTCGCCGTTTGCGGCAACAGATGAATGCCCGCGCTGCCAAAACGGTTGATAACCAGATCATGCAGGAAACATTGCGAGGCACCGACCTGCAATCCGTCGCCGTCCGATACCGCCAGCAGGCTGCCGTCCAGTTCAATGGAAGGCGCGTCATTCGGCTGTTTGCCGTTGATTTCCACTCTGTCGGTAAGAGTCGGCAGGGGCGTCAGGGGCTGAATCGTCTGCGAAACGCCCACGTCCATGTTGAAGATGATTATATCTGGGCCGGGATGCGCGTTGGCGTCCAGAATGGCCTGGCGCAGCGTGCCCAGTCCGTCATCGTCCGCGTTCGTAACCGTGTACGTATCGGCGCGCGCCACACTTCCCAGCCCCGCCAGCAACAACAGCAGGGCCACAAACCAAAGCAGGCGCGTATGTGCAAAGCGGCGTATCATGCAAAATTCCTCGCAACAAATGGTTCCAATGAGTGCCTATCTATCCTCAACCCTCAACCCCTTACGGGCTGATCACCAAAGCCTGCGATTTGGCGATGTTGTTGCCTTTCGCCGTAATCGTGGCTGTTGTGGTCGAGCTGACCGCAGAAGTGGCGATGCTGAACGTGCCCGTTGTTTCGCCTACCGAATACCGAACACCGAGTCAGGCACGGCCTGCGTTTTGCTGCTCGTGATGGTGACGACGACGGGAACGCCCGATGCCGCTTCCAGCGTGACGATGCCGATGGACGTGTCGCCGCCGGACACACTCGACGGGATCAGTATCAGTGAGCCGACGCCGGGCATTCGGACATTCAGCGTCGCCATTTTCGTCACGCCGAGCGTGGCCGAAATGATCGCGCTTTTGGGCGACGCGACAACCTGCGTGGAAATGGCAAACGACGCGCTGGTTTTGCCGGCGGGAACCATGACGGAAGCGGGAACGCCAATCGTCGCATCCCCCGAAGCCAGCGCAACCGTCACGCCGCCTGTGGGAGCCGCCTTGCTTAGAACCACGACGCCCGCCGACGAGTTGCCGCCGATAACGGACGCGGGCGCAACCGAAAGGGCAAGGAGCGTGATACCGCTCGGATTGACGAACAGCGTGGAACTCAGTTTTTCCGGCCCGTAGACCGCGCTGATGGTGGCGGTTCCGGCTGTGGCGATGGTTCCCACACTAACGCTGAAAGTGCGCGTCGTGGTTCCGCCCGCAAAGGCGATTTGCGCGGGTACGCTCACATTGGGATTGCTGCTCGTCAATATGACGCCGAAGCCACCCGCCGGAGCCGGGGTGTTGAGCGTCAGTGTGCCGGTCACGGTGGAATTGCCATTCGCGCTGGACGGGTTGAAAACCAGCGTTCCCAGGAACGGCTTTACGGTCAGCGTTTGCGTACTGACCTGATCCCACAATTGCGCCTGCAAGGTTGTGGTTTGCGTTTGCGTGACCAGATTGGCCGTAAGCGGCACAACCGCCGACGTTTGGCCTTCGGGAATGGTCACAGTCGGGGGCACGGCAACAGCCAGCGGATTGGAACTGGACAACTGCACGTCAATGCCGCCCGCAGGAGCCGCGCCGGAAAGATCGACGCTGAGATACGTGATCTGCCCGCTGCCTACTGTGGTAGACGAAAGCGATAGGGCAACGGTAAGATTGCCCGACGTCACCTGCTGCGTGATCGTGCCGTCCTGGGCGACGCCATAGTCGCTGTTGGCCCCGGCGGCGCTGAGAGTTCCAGTGAAGTTGTTGAGGACATAATATTCGGCAATGCGTCCGCCGCCACCCCCGCCGCCGTTGCCATTCACGTAACCACCGTTTGCGGTGATAGCGCCGCCACCGGTCAGCATGCCTGCTCGCAGCAGCAGACTGCCTCCCGAACCGCCGCCGCCGTAACTGCCGCCGTCACCATTAGCCGACAGCGTTCCATCTACCTGCAGTGTGCCGTTTACCGTCAGGTAGAGCGCGCCGCCACCTTTATAGCCAACGCGACTGCCGTTGTAACCAAAACCGCCGCCGCTGCCGAAGTCGGTAGGCAGGGTACTCGAGCCATAGGTGCTGCCACTGGCCGCGCCATTGGTGTTGTGCCCTTTGCCTCCATAGCTGCCGCCCGCGCCGCCGTAGTTGCCCGTATTATCATTGCCGCCCGCGCCCGGTCCCTTCGCCGAGTGATATCCACGCGCGTTTACGGACACGTAACCCCCTGCCAGAATGGTAAAGTTGCCCAAAGTCGTGATGCGCAGGGTGGTCATTGGTGGCGAGGAAAGAATGCCCTGGTTCCAGACAACGACGTTATCGAACGTCAGCGCCGCTGTTATGTCCGTTGGCAGACCGGCATAGCCGTTGTTTTGAATCCACAGGTCACCCTGGGTCTGGTTAGTCTGCTGTCGGAAGATGGTTCCCGCGCCCGCCGTGCCGTAGTCGCTGCCGGCTCCCGCCGCGCTCAAGGTTGCTGTGGCAGTGAAGGTGTCGGTATTGTAAAAAATGGCGATGCGCCCGCCGCTCCCACCTCCGCCGTTGCCATTGACAAAGCCGCCATTGGCGAGAATCGCGCCACCTCCGGACAGTGTGCCCACATTCAAAACTATGGTGCCGCCGCTGCCGCCGCCCCCATACGAGCCGCCGTCGCCATTGGCCGAAATCGTGCCGTCTATGTTCAGGGTGCCGTTGACTACCAGGTTCAGCGCCCCCCCGCCGCTGTAACCGCTATGGCTGCCTGCGTACCCGTTGCCGCCGCCGCTGCCGAAATCAGTAGGCGCTTTGATGCTGCCGTACACGCTGCCGCCGCTCGCGCCATTGGTGTTGCGCGCTTCGCCACCGTATGCGCCGCCCGCGCCGCCGTAGCTGCCCGTGTTATCACTTGTTCCATGCCCCGGACCTTGATTTGGCCCAAAACCGCGCCCGTTCGCTGAGATGAATCCCCCGGATTCTACGGTACAAACGTTCAGCACGGTCAATTGCAGCGTTTGCTGGTACAGGGGCGTGAGTTGCCCCGCTTTGCGAACGCGCACATTGTCAAACGTTTGCGCGCCGACGATGGGCGTACCCAATCCGAGAGAGTTGTTGTTATCTACCAGCAGGTCGCCCTGTGTCTGCCCCGGCCCCTGCTGAAAAACGGTTCCCGCGCCCGCCGTGCCATAATCGCTGCCGGCTCCCGATGCGTTGAGCGCGCCTGTGTACGTGTTGACAGCGTAAACGACAGCAATGCGCCCGCCGCCACCCCCGCCGCCGTTGCCGTTGACATAGCCGCCTGTGGCAAGAATCGCGCCGGCCCCGGACAGCGTACCCACATTCAAATTGACCGTACCGCCGCTGCCGCCTCCCCCATACGAGCCGCCATCGCCATTGGCGGAAAGGATGCCGTTCACTTGCAGGCTGCCGCCGACTGCCAGCGTGATTGCGCCCCCGCCGCTGTAACCGCTATGGCTGCCTGCGTATCCGTAGCCGCCGCCGCTGCCCAAGTCGGTAGGCGCTTTGATGCTGCCATACACGATACCCCCGCTTGCGCCGCTCGTGCTGCGCGCCTCACCGCCATACGCGCCGCCGCCACCACCGTAACTGCCCGTACTGTCCGCGCTGCCGTGTCCGGGCCCTTGTCCCGCGCCATAGCCCCGCGCGTTTGCGGAAATAGAGCTGCCGACATTCACCGTGACATTGCCCGCAATGGTCAGGTTCATGCCGCCGACAAGCCCCTGCGCGTGGGTGACGATGCCGTTGGACTCAATGGTCAGGCTTTGAAAGCTGTGCGCGCCGTTGATGGTCACGGTGCAGCCATGCACGATCACATCGTAGCCTTCGTAGGTCAGCGTGTTGGTGTCAATGGTCGTGTTCGTCGTGAACGTGACCGTCGCCGCGCGGACGATTTGCGCGCCGCCCATCAGCAGCAGGCTGCACAACAATGTGAACCATAGCTGCGGCAGCCGCAAAGCGCGCAAACGGGCAGTTTTGCCATGCCAGTAGTTCATGGGGTCTCCTTGTTACGGATGAACTTGTAACGGATAAAGCGGAACGAAAAAACGAAACAAAAGCAAGATGGACAATGCGCAGGCGTCCGCGTCGCGGACGGAAGGCGGCCAATCAACAAAGCGTCGGGGCTATGTCGGATGTAAAAGCGGGTACGGAATTTATGCTATGCAGGAGGGAACATCAAGGCGCAACAGCGCATAAAACAGGGAAATATCGCCTGTTCAATGCAAGCCGTTGTACTTTCGACTGCATAAAATACGGATGATGCTTCCATCATAACATACTTGCCGCCTAAAAAGTTCATGGATTCTGGGAATTTTACCGATACGAAATATAATTTTTTCAGGTTTGCTGCAGTTGATGTCCTTGCGGTTCCAGAAACCGCTCCTTTCAGAAACGTTCCTTGTTGGAACGTTCTGCAGTATTGCGGCAAAACGGGAAAACAATGCGGCAGGAAAACAGCGGGCCTATCCCGAATTTTTAGGACACAACACAACTTCAGTATCCGGCGCGGGCACGGCAGCCGACTTCGCAGACCGTTGGCTGTTGCCTGCCACAGCGCGGATACTTGCCCGTCCGTCGGGCGTCGAAGCAGGAAAGGCAGCGCATGGCGCAGCGAATTGTACAGGTGGATGCGTTTACGAATCGGCCGTTTCGGGGCAATCCCGCCGCCGTGTGCGTTTTGGAAGAAGAGCGCAGCGAGGCGTGGATGCAGGCGGTGGCGCTGGAAATGAATCTGGCGGAAACTGCGTTTTTGGTTCCCATGCGGGATACATTGGATGGAGAACCGGAGCAGGCAGCGCATGAGCCGAGCGCAGATTACGGCTTGCGCTGGTTTACGCCCCTGGTGGAAGTGGATTTGTGCGGCCATGCCACGCTGGCAAGCGCCCATGCGCTTTGGGAGGAAGGCCACGCGCCCCTCAACGCCCTGCTCCGCTTTCATACTCGCAGCGGCGTTTTGACCGCCACGCGCCGAAACACAGGGGAGGAAGCCATCATTGAACTGGATTTTCCTGCCGAACCCGCGCTGCCCGCGCTGGCTCCTGCCGGCCTGATGGAAGCCTTGAAGGTGGTTCCCGTGTGGACAGGCCAAAACCGTATGGATATTCTGGTGGAAGTGTCCAATGAAACGGAACTGCGCGCGCTACGTCCCGACATGGGCCTGCTGCGCCAGATTCCATGTCGCGGCATCATTGTCACCGCCCGCGCCGACCCTGATGGCGACAATATGGCGACAAGCGGGTATGATTTCATATCGCGCTTTTTTGCCCCGGCGGTGGGCGTGGACGAAGACCCCGTTACCGGCTCCGCGCACTGCTGCCTGGGGCCGTATTGGGCCAGCCGCCTGAACAAAAACGCTTTGATTGGCTATCAGGCATCCCGGCGGAGTGGCGTTGTGCGCGTCCGCGTGGAGAGTGAGCGCGTCAAATTGGGCGGGCAGGCCGTCACAACGCTGCGCGGGGAGTTGTCGGCAGACGCCTCCGTCTGAACGCGGCCAATTGGCCTCACCGCCACGCAAGGTTTGCGCGTTTTGCTGCGCTTTTCCACAGAGCCTCCCCCTGTCGTTCAGGATGCGCGAAAAAGGGGAGCCATGTTTCTGTTTCAGGAGGTTGCTATGTGCCGTCGCAAGCTGTGTTCGAGACTGGCGTTGACTGCGATGTTTGGAGCGTTCCTGGCAGTCGGGGGCGCGCGGGCGAGGCAGGGCGCAGACGCCGGATAAAGCCAATACCCCCCTGCTCCATACCTGGCTTACGCGCTATTCGGGGCAGTACGCCCGCGTGGTGGAAACAAAGGGCGGCAAGCCTGTCGCAACATGGCCGTCCGCCGGCCTGCGCAGGATGGGCGGCGGACAGGCATTGCCCGCGTATTCCGACATACAGCAAATCGGCATATCCGGCGAGTACGTTTATATCAACGGCAGCGGCCTTGCCAGTCACCAAATGGGACCCTGGTACGACGAGTTGGGCAACATCTTCGGCAACTGGCCCACGAATTTGAACTACATCCGCCGCTTTCCCCTGCATCCGAAAGTGGAAGCCGTCAAGGTGACGAATGGATTGGGGCCGTTGGGGCTGTGGGTGAACGGCGTGGCGCTGTTCAATCAACTGGATGGTTTTGCCTACAACCCGCTCACTCATTCCGAACCGCAGGGTCCGCCACAGCAGGGCCAGCAGAACACGGGCAACGCGCTTTGGGTGCGCAACGCGGTTTTGGTGGAGCAGCCGACGTTCGACAAGTCCAACGCGCATCAGCCGCCCAATGGCGAATACCACTACCATGCCAACCCGGTCGGATTGCGTTACCAACTCGGCGACAACGTTGCTTTGGATGCCGCGACAGGCAATTACCGGGAAAACACTTCCAAATTGCATCATTCGCCGATTCTGGGATGGTCGAATGATGGTTTTCCGATTTATGGGCCGTATGCTTATGCCGAGCCGAAAAATCCTGCGAGTAGCGTTCGGCGCATGGTGTCCGGGTTTGTGTTGCGAGATGGCGGACACCATACCGACGACCTGCGCAAAACAGGCCGTCGCGCGCTGGCAAAGTGGGCGGCAGACCTGCATAAAACCCCTGTGACGCTGGCGGAAAACCAGTACGGCCCGGATGTGTCCGCGCGCTACCAATTAGGCCGCTATTGCGAGGATTTCGACTTTTTGGGAGACCGGGGTGAAACGCAGGGCAAAGACTTCGATCTGGACATTTACAACGGGCGCTTTTGCGTGACGCCGGAGTTTCCGGGCGGCACGTATGCCTACTTCGTGACCATTGACGCGAAAGGAGCGCCGGCCTACCCCTATGTCATTGGGCGGCAATGGTACGGCGTACCGAGCGGCGGCGACGTTCGGCGCTTGACGGAAACCGTGACGATGCTCACGGACGCGGGGCCGGGAGCCGCCACGCAATGCAAAGCGGAAGCCTCAGCGGGCGGCAAACAGCTCACATGGAACTCCGTCGAAGGCGGGCATTACCGCGTGGAAGGTTCGCAGGACGGAACGCAGTGGAAAATTCTGCGCCCGGATGTGCCGAGCGCGGGGCTGTCCACGCGCTGCGCTTTGACGGCAGGCGCGGACGCAAACTATGCAAAGTACCGCGTAGTTCTCGTCACGCTGGAACCCTACGATGCCATCGGCAGCCGCAACGGCCCGAACGGCGGGCAGGGCGGGCCTCCCGGCAGGAATGGCGGACAAGGCGGCCCACCTCCTGTGAGAAACGGCGGCCCAGGACAACCGAATCTATAGCATCAACGAACCAAAAGCATGACTATGCGCGTATCCAGCATTTTCCTCATAGCCTTGTTATGCGCGTTCGCTGCGCCGACGGGAGCGGGGCGCGTTGCCTCCAAAACGGCAGCGCATGTCCGGCTGACCGTTCACATCGCGCATTTGTTCGACGGCAGGCCGCTGCGCATGGAGGATGTCAGCCTGCGCAACGGGGCGGGGAATACGCTTTCGGTTACGCGGCTGGCGTATCTGGTCTCCGATGTCACGCTGCGCAGGGCGAACGGCGCATCGGTTACGCTTGCAGGGCAGACGGCCTATGTAAATCCCGCCGAAGGGCGCGAGGCGTTTACGCTGACGGATGTTCCGGCAGGCCATTATGTGGGGCTTGCGTTTCACGTCGGCCTGCTGCCCAAAATCAATCATTCCGACCCGTCCCGCTATGCCGCCGACAGCCCCCTGCACCCGCTGGTAAATCGGCTGCATTGGGGCTGGCAGGGCGGGTACGTGTTTCTGGCATTGGAGGGGCGGTACGAGCAGCCGGGCGGAAGATTGGGCGGCTACTCGTACCATCTGGCGACAGACCGAAATTTGATGCGCGTTCGGCTGGCGCGGAATTTCCGAGTGGAGCAGGACAGCGCCCTGCATCTTGCCTTTGATGTGGCAAAAGTGTTGGCGGGCGCGTCTTTGATTGTTATTGAGGCGAAAAACGGCGGTGACACGACCCATTCTGCGCCCGGAGACAAGCTGGCCGCGCATTTAACCGCCAATGTGGAGCAAGCATTTCGATTTCAGGGCATCTTTTCAACCCGCCCAATCACTTCTGGAACGTCTTCTTCTGCACTATCCCTATCACTTACCCCGGCAACTAACTCTGCAAATTTCTCTTCAATTTCGTCTGCAAAGCCTTCCAATGACAAAGCGGGTGGGCGGCGGGCGGCAGGAACAGGGCGCGTCACGCCCCTAGCTTCACGCGCCACGCCTTATGCTTTCCCCACGCCCGCGCATTTCCCGCAGCCGCTGCTGCCTGCCGATAATCCCCTCACGCTACAGGGTATCGCGTTGGGCAAAACCCTGTTCTTTGAGCCGAAATTATCCGGCAACAATTCGCAATCCTGCGCAAGCTGCCACCAGCCGGAACACGCTTTTGCCCACGCCGGCAAGTCGGTCAGCGCGGGCATTGACGGCAAGCTGGGAACGCGCCGCAGTATGCCCCTGTTCAATCTGGCGTGGCAATCCGCGTTTACGTGGGACGGGCGGCGTACCCGACTGCGCGATCAGGTTCTGGCTCCCGTTCAGGACGCCCGCGAAATGCGCCAATCCCTGCCGCAAGCCGTCGCCAAACTGCGCAATGACCCCAAATACCCGAAACTGTTCGCGCAGGCGTTCGGCAGTCCCGATATTTCCGCCGAGCGCATCGGATTGGCCGTAGAGCAGTACCTGCTGACGCTGGTTTCCGCAAACGCGAAATTTGACCGCGCGTTACGAGGCGAAGCGCAGTTTACGGACGAGGAAAAACGTGGCCTCTTGCTATTCGTCACCGAGTACGATCCGGCGCGGGGTAAAACAGGCGCGGACTGCTTCCACTGTCACGGCGGCAACCTGTTCACCGATTACCAGTTCCGCAACAACGGATTGGACGCGCAATTCAAGGACGGCGGGCGGTTTCTGGTGACGGGGCGGAGCGCGGACAGGGGCAAGTTCAAAACGCCTTCCCTGCGCAATGCAGCGTTGACCGCGCCCTACATGCACGATGGACGCTTCCGCAGCCTGGAAGACGTAGTACGGCACTACAGCGCGGGCGTTCGGCGCAGCGACACGCTGGACCCCAACATCGCCAAGCATCCCGACGAGGGCATGGCGCTTTCCGATGAAGATGTTCGCGCTCTCGTCGCCTTCTTAAAGACGCTGACCGACGCGCCCTGGCGTTCCCCTGCTACAGAAAAATGAAGAGGAATTAACAGAAGGGAGTTAGCGATTTATTCAGGTAGTATATGCCGGTTCAACGCAGACACTCTTTACTTGTTTGCCAGGCGAGGACGAATGGCAAGGGCAAGATCGTTGCCCAGGCAGGGCAATGTCCAGTGCAAAACGCCGTTTTCGTTTGCGCTTGCCGTAAGTTGGCCTTCGGCGCAGCCTTCGCGGGTGTTCCACAGGGTGATGGCGTAGGGGCCGGGGGTCATATTGCGCAGCGACATGGGGAACGGCTCGGTTGACTCGCATGATTTTAGCAGGCCAGGGGCGTTGCGAAGCGGTTTGCCGCGCAGCAGGTACAAGACCGCCTGCAAGCCGTCCGAAATGCCGAACGCAAGCGCGTTTTTGGCCTGTATCCGAATGTCGCCTGCCGCTTCGCGGGGCGCGAAATGCCGCCACGCAATCAGGCGCGTGAACGCGGCCATGCTGCCCAACCCGTTCTTCATTCCTTCCGTCAGTTCGTGTGGATGGCGAGCCGGCCAGCGCATCCCGCTTCCCGCGCCGCCGCAGGCCAGGTGCGCCCACGTCATGTGCCGCTCGTATTCGTCGTCGAACGCTTCCGGCAGCGTCTTTTTATGGTCGTTGAACAGATGGATGGGGCCGTGTTCGCTGTCGGTGAAGGGACGGTTGGGCAGGGTTCGCTCCCGTCCGTAGCGCGTCCATTGCGCCATCGCCGCCGCAGATGTGACCGTGTTGCGGGGATAATCTATCGCGCCCTTGCTGTAAATATGCGTGGTCGCAAAATCAAGGCTTGGATGCCGAAATACGAGTTCTTCATAACCGGGTTCGGGATCGGGGCCGAACACGGAAACGGTCTGCGGGCGCGTAAACCCGTACAAACGCAATTCTTTTTCCCGCACGGCTTCGGAAATGCGGGCAATCACCGACGCCTGATGCTCCGGCGAGCCGCCCCAGTGCGGATGAATTTCATTGTGCAAATCCCACGCGGCAATGGTTCCATCCTGCCCCCAGCGCTCGATAACAAAATGGAAGCGGCGAATGGTCGCCTGTATCATGGCTTCGCTTTGCAGCACATCCTGCGCGTTATGCGCCGGGCCGCCGTTTTCAACATGGTACGGAAGTTTGTGCCAGCGCCGCGACATCCAGAACGTGTCCCAGGGCGTGAGCAGGACGCGCAGGCCGTATTCCCGGCAGCGCGACAGCAAATCATCCCAAAACATGATCATGTGCGGGTTGAACGTGCCGAGGGGTTTTTCCAGCAGATGACTGTCAAAATGCGCGTATTCCAGCATCAGGCGCAGCGTGTTGATGCCTTTTGCCGCCAATCCCTGCAAATACATTTCGACCGTCGCCACATCCTTGCGCCGGTACAAACCTTTGAGGGTCGGCCAGGAGATGGCGTCATTGAAGCCGATGAACAAAAACGGCTGACCGTCCAGGGTTTCAAAATACCGCCCGGATGGAGCCACGCGAATCGGGGACAGAACACGCTCAGACAAAAGCAACGGCCTCCTGTGCAGGGTAACATTTCGCTACCATTACGCAAAAGGCCGCGCGCTGTTTGCCCGCAAAACGCACTTAAGTAGGAAAATATGCCGAAGGTTTACTTTACCGCTTTCGGTAGTCGCCGCAGGTTGACAACCGCGCTGATGATACGCGCCGCGCCAAACCCGATCAGAACAACAATGATAAAGCCCAATCCCGCGTCAATGTGCTTCGGGTGTTTACTCCCCAAAAATAAAGGCAGCGCATAGATCATGCCGCCCGCCACAATGGAACACACGCCTAAAAACATATAGGCATAGCACATCAGCGCAAACATCTGCCGACTCATCTGCCGGTTCCCCGGCAACCTTCTCTGGTTCATGAATTTACAGCCTCACTCTGTTTCCAACTTCATTTCGCCCCGGCTGGATTTTGCTTTTTCGCGCCCCTCGTGCCCGTTCTTGGCGAGGACATGATCGCCCGCGCTCGTGCTGTTGCCGTTACTGCTGGCGGGAACCGTCTCGGCGGGAACCAGCAGGCGGCGCGATTTTTGCATTGCTGCCGCAATCAGGCCGCTGAACAGAGGATGCGCGCGGTTGGGACGGGACCGGAACTCCGGGTGAAACTGCGTGGCGATGAAAAACGGATGGTCAGGGATTTCGATAATCTCGACCAGCCGGTAGTCCGGCGACAGGCCGGAACAGCGCAGCCCCAGTTTATTCAACTGCTCCCGGTAATCGTTGTTCACTTCATACCGATGCCGATGCCGCTCATACACGGACGACGCGCCGTACAGTTTTTCGGCCAGCGACCCGGCTACTAGCTGGCACTTGTACGTTCCCAGCCGCATACTCGCGCCCATATCCACCACATCTTTTTGATCCGGCAGGATATGAATCAGGGGATGCGGCGTTTTGGGATTGACTTCCTCGGAGTGCGCCCCTTCCAGACTGCCGACATGCCGCCCGAATTCAACCACAGCCATCTGCATCCCGTAGCAGACACCTAAAAACGGAATATTGTTGGTGCGGGCAAGACTGGCGGCGGCGATTTTGCCTTCCACGCCCCGCGCCCCAAACCCCGGCGCGACCAGAATGGCGTCAATGCCCGCCAGCCGCTCGGCAATGTTGTTGTCTTCCAATTCCTCGCTGTCTATCCAGTGCAGGTTGACGCGGGTATCGTTGGCAATGCCGCCGTGCCGCAGAGCTTCGCCAATGGAAATATACGCATCGCCATTTTCAACATACTTGCCGACAACCGCCACTTCCACAACGTACTTGGGCCGCTTGATACGCTCCACAATCTCGCGCCACTCGGTCAGATTCGGCTCGTTGGCGGGCAGACTCAGGCGGCGCACAACCAGATCGGCAAGACCGGCCTGCTCAAAGTGCAGGGGAACCTCGTAAATGGTTTCCACGTCCTGCGCTTCAATCACCGCGCCCGCTTCCACGTCGCAAAACAACGAGATTTTGTTCTTGATTTCCTGCGAAAGCGGCACTTTGGTGCGGCAAATCAGCACATCCGGCTGAATTCCGATGCGCCGCAGTTCGTTGACGCTGTGCTGCGTGGGCTTGGTTTTTACTTCGCTCCATGGGCCGACAGAGGGTATCAGCGTGACGTGAATGTACATCACGTTTTCGGCTCCCACGTCTTTGCGGAACTGCCGAATGGCTTCCAGAAAAATCTGTCCTTCGATGTCGCCAACGGTTCCGCCTACTTCGGCAATCACCACGTCCGCGTCCGGCTGGCCGTCCACGCCCTTTGCCGCTTCGCGGACGCGCTCCTTGATTTCGCCCGACACATGCGGAATCATCTGCACGGTTTCACCGAGATAATCGCCCCGCCGCTCTTTAGCAATCACGCTGCTGTACACGCTGCCGGTTGTCACGCTCGCCCGCCGCGTCAAATCCACGTCCACAAACCGCTCGTAGTGTCCCAAATCCAGATCGGTTTCCGCGCCGTCTTCGGTGACGAACACTTCGCCGTGCTGGTAGGGGTTCATGGTTCCCGCATCCACATTGATGTAAGGGTCCAATTTTTGCAGCGTCACCCGAAAACCCCGGTTACGCAACAGCCGTCCCAGGCTGGCCGTCGTGATGCCCTTGCCAACGCTGCTGACCACGCCCCCGGTCACAAAAATGTACTTTGTCATTCGCTTCCTCGCATCCTCGTCCGTCACGCCCTTGCCCGTCCGTCAAACCGTACCCCGCGCGCCAAAAACAAACAAAAAGAAAGCCACGCAGGAGTCCTCCTGCATGGCCCAATATTAGTATAGCGCAAAATGTACGGGAATACAAGCATAGGTTGAAGGGATAAGTGGTAAGGGATAAGGAGAAGACAGCAGACAGAAACCCAACACCCGGTACCCAACACCTAACACCCTCCTGCTCAATTTTCATCTATGCGCTCGTACTCGACGTTGTTGAGCTTCAGGTATTCCAGCAGGGCTTCCTCTAAGACGAACACGCCGTTGGGAAGCGCCTGCAATTTGCCCCCGGTCTTTTGCATCAGGAGCATGTAGGCGCGGGTGGCGTCCTTGCCGAGTATGCGAATCCGCGCCTGCCCTTTTTTCTGCTGTTGATACTGTGGCATCGTTGTCTCCCTTCCTGCCCGCGAAAAACAATGGCGAAAAAACTACAAATAATTCGGGAACGTTCTCACAGGCTTATACGTCCTACGGGCAATCCTATCCGCGCTTTGCAAGAACCTTGATGTTTTGCAGGCGGGTACTCACTGACGGTAACAACTCAATTCACAATGTCGCGAACGAAAGCCGCCACCTTCCCTGACTGCGTGAATGAAAAATGAAAGAGGGTTAATCACATGGCTGGTATTTTGTGGACGGTTATTTCCATTCTGTTCGTCATCTGGCTGCTGGGCCTCGTGCTTCACTTCGGCGGAGCGCTGATCCATATCGCCCTTGTCGTCGCTCTTGTGCTGGTGGTGTACAACCTGCTGACCAAAGGCAAAGCGACCTTATAACCAAACGTTCGCATCGCAGACTTTAATAATCGGAGGGGGAACCTAATCGTTCTTCCTCCGGTTTTCGTTTGGAGCCACTCCTAATAGGCCGGGGCTTTGCAATCCCCGGCAGGAAAGTACAAGCGTTCTGCGGACGCAAATGCCGCGCCTATCGGGAGTGGCTCTTAGCGAGGCAATAAGCCCACAAACAATTGTTAATCGAAAACAAGCAGGGAAACGGCTTGGCGCGGCAATTTGAAATGAAGCGTGGCTTTGCTGGAAGCAACGCCCACTTTTGAGGCAGGTTCCAGCAGAGTCAGTTTACCCGATGCTTCCAACTGCGTCTGCTGCGCGGGTGTGGGCGTTTGTGGCGAACCCATGCGCTGCCATGCTGTGTAAGCGTTGCTGTGCGTCTGGTCAATGCGGTAGTGGGTGACGCGCATGGAGTTTTTGCCGGTCAGTCCGTTTACGTCGAGCGTCACGTCGGCGTCGGGGCCGGGCACGTCGTCATCGTGATAGTGCCAGACGAGAACCGAGACTTTGCGCCCCTGCGCGCTTGCCAACACCGCCACATCCGGGGCCGTCCGTACTCCCTCTTTGAGAATGGTATCTAACGGCACACTCGCGGAACTGTCCGATGCAATCCGCTGCCCGCCCATTTTGCCCAACATGCGAAACACATTGAACACGGGCAGATCAATGCCGTTCGTCGCCATCACGCGGAAACCGGCAAAATACGGCTGCTTCTCGAACTCGAATGCCCACGTCAGCGCCCCCTCGAAGTTAACGCCGTGCCTGTCAGCCAAATCGTACTCGCGGGCAATGCTGGCTGCCGTATAACTGGCGTACATCGTGCCGTTGCGGTAGCCCAACTGCGGTCCCTGACAGGCGGCGCAGCCATCCGGGTCGGATTCGCCAATCACAATCGGCGTATTTTTCAGTTCGGGAAACGAGGCGATGGTGGCAAAGCCGGTGTCAATGTTGCGCAGTTGGTTGGCAATGCCCATACGCACATGCCCGTTTTCAAAAGTCGGTGCGCCTTTGGCATGGAACGAGACGAAATCCAGCGGCGTTCCCTGCTGTCCCGTCGCGTAATTTGTTCCATGCAGGCAATGCGCAAAGAAATCGCGCATGAACTTGCCGCCACTGCCCGCCATATCCGGCCCGCCCATGCGGGCTGTCGGCAGAGCGCGGCGCACCGCATCCGTCGCCACATCGTGCAATCGGTGAAACTCTTCCGGGGTTCCGCGCCAGTACCCGATGTTGGGTTCGTTCCACACTTCCCAATACCAATGTTCCACTTCCGCGCGCCCATATTTCTCCACGCAATGCCGCGCCCACTGATACACGAGTTCGCCCCACTTCGCGTAATCTTTGGGCGGATACGCCCATCCCGTATAAATTTCCTCGTACTTCGCTGAGGGAGTCCAGTGGTGCTGATACGGAACCGGCTTGACGGAGAGGGCTTCCGGCATAAACCCGATCTGCACATAAGGCTTCACGCCGCGCTGAAGATAGGTGTCGAAAATCCGATCCGTAAGTGTCCAGTCGTAAACCGGGTTGCCCTGCGCGTCTTCCGTGTACGCATTGGTGCTGCCCCATTTCAGCGCGGGCGTTCCATCCCCGGATGTGAGCAGATTGTGGGTGCGGAAATAGGGCGTGTGCGAACCGAGTTTGCCGATTTCACCAATCAGCTTTTTGCCGTCCTGCATGTACGCATAGTTCGGCTCGTCGCAGCCAAAGAACCGCCACACGGGGCGCAGTTCGCCTCTAGTCTGCGCGGCATCTACATGAATGGCAACGGGAAAAGCATCGGTCATAGTCTTTAACGTGGGACGGGGCGCGGCCTGCCGCATGTAAGCCGCGCGGAGTGTGCCGCCAAGCATCATAAGGGAAGCCGCAAGCCACAGGGTAGAACGCATGTTTTCTCCAAACCACTATGCTGCTGCATAAACCTGCCCGCAGTAACCGGATTATACCTATTTCAATCTTTTTCCGGTTATTAGGCCTTCGGCCAATTGTCCTGCGGACAAAAAACTGTTGGCGTATTTAGCCCAAGTATATTACGCAATTGCCGCCGCAGGTTCGTCTTCATTCGCTTCGTGCGGCGTTGTGAGGATGTCGTTTGCGGGCACGGCATGGCCTTCGGCTTGCAGCACGGAGTACAGGGCGGCTAAGGCCACTTCGGTCTGCTCGGCATCGGGTTCCCGCGTGGTCAGGTATTGCGTTGCCATGCCGGGCGCGAACGCGGCCATTACAAGCGGATTGCGCCGGAACTTGCCCGCGAACTTGATAATTTCATACGACGCGCCCGCCACCACCGGCACAACGGCGACTTGCAGCGCGAACCGGGCCAAAAAGAACGGAAAACGAGGCAGAAGGGCGACTACAATCAGGTCAATCAGCAGTACGATAAATATGAAACTGGTTCCGCAGCGGGGATGAATCCGGCTGGCGGCAAGGGCGTTGTCGCGTGTCAGAGGCAGCCCGGCTTCCAGCGTGTTGATGGCTTTATGCTCCGCGCCGTGATATTGGAACACGCGCTTGATTTGCGCCATTTGCGAAATCAGGCCGATGTAGCCAAAGAAAATCGCCATGCGGATTACGCCATCCAGCAGATTTAATTTCCGCCCGCTTGCCCCCGCACTGATCCACCCCAACTTTTGCAGCCCCGGCGTAATCAACGTCGGCAGCAGCTTGAACAGCACCACCGCAAAGCACAAGCTAAAGATAATCGTGCCGCCAATGGCAATGTCGTTGATCTTGCCCATGCGGGTATCGGGTATCGGGTGTCGGGTGTCGGGTATTGGGATTGCCAATTGCTGATTGCCGATTGTGGATGCGGCTTCTTCCGTATTCCGTATTCCGTATTCCGTATTCTTTACTTCTGTCTTCTCTTGTTCCGCTTGAAGCTGGACATTGGAGGCATACGCGAGCGCGCGGGTTCCCAATGCCATCGCGTCAATGAGGGCGAACGTGCCTCTGATGAACGGCCATTTGAGAAACTTGATTTTCGCCAGTTTGCCTAAAATGGTGTTGGCGACAGGTTCGCGCTGCACGACAATGGTTCCGTCAGGCTTGCGGCAGGCGACGGCAAAATAGTGCGGGCTGCGCATCATCACGCCTTCAATGACGGCCTGCCCGCCGTATTGCAGCAGTTCCTTGCTTTCCGGTTTCCCTGTAACGCTCATTATGTGTATTCCGCGCCCTTCAGAGCCTATTAAAGTAGAAAAGCGCGTCTTCGTTCCGGGCGGAATGTCCGCGACGAGAAACAAAAACGCGCTTGTAACCAATCCTCAATCAGCAGCCACCAGAAACAAGTTACTTCATTTTGTACTTCTGGAGGAACTTCTCGACGCGGCCTTCGGTGTCCACGATCTTCTGCTTGCCCGTGTAAAACGGGTGCGAGGCGGAAGAGATTTCGACGGTAATCAGCGGGTATTCGTTGCCGTCCTCCCACTTGATTCTTCTATCGGTTTTCACTGTCGAGCGGGTCAAAAACGAATAGCCGACGGACGTATCTTGAATCACGACCGGGCGGTATTCGGGATGAATATCGTTCTTCATGCGCTTTCCTTTCGGGTTCATTAGGTCAACGAATTATTATAGCCCGAATCCGGCCCGAAAAGCAAGCCGAATTCGCAATTCAGACGATACGAAGTTCCTGCGCCGCGTCCGCGTTCAAAGACCGCCCGCCCTGTGCCGTCACGGTGACAATGTTTTCAATGCGAACGCCGAAACGCCCTTCCAAATAAATGCCCGGTTCTACGGAGAAACACATCCCCGGTTCCAAAACGGTTTGGACGCCCGTGTTTATGTCCGGCGGCTCGTGTCCCGACAGGCCGATGCCGTGTCCCGTCCGATGCACGAAATACGCGCCGTATCCCGCCTGCTCAATCACGCTCCGGGCAGCAATATCTACGGCTTCGCACGTCGCGCCGGGTTTAACCGCGTTTCGGGCCGCCCAATGCGCCTGATTGACAATCCCATACACCCGCTTCGCGTCCGGGTCGGAGGGTTCGCCAAACGCAACCGCGCGCGTAATGTCGGAGCAGTAATGGTTTGTGGTACAGCCAATGTCTATAATCACCATGTCGCCTTTTTTTAACTGCGTGGCTCCGCTGTCATGGTGCGGGCGGCTGGTATTCGCGCCAAAGCAGATCAGGGGCGAAAATGAGGGCTTCGAATTGTGGCGCTTGATGGCCGACAACACAAACTCGGCAAGTTCCGCTTCCGTCATGCCTTCGCGCAGTTGGGCAACGGTTTCTTCAAAGATCGTGTCAATCAACTGCGCGGCGGTTTCCAAGTTTGCCAGTTCTGCATCAGTTTTTACGCCGCGCAGCAGGGCAAACGTGTTGCTGCCCGGTTTGCAGCGAAAGCCGGGAAATAGACTTTGCAGGCCAAGTAAATGCGCGCTGGACAATTCATCGTCTATCAACACGCTTGCCTCAGCGGGCAGATTGTACCCGGCAAGCGCGTTTTGAACGGCAGGCTGCCATCCTGTCGCATCCGTCCAGCTCACTACCTGCGCCACGCCCGCCGGATTTTGGCGGGCGTGTTGAACATTCAATGAAGGCACGACAAACGCAGGGTCGCCCTGCACCGGCACGAACAACGCCAATAAGCGCTCATGCCCGCCCTCCACGTACCCGGTCAGGTAACGCATCTGGTTGGTAAACGACAGCACGGCAAGGTCGGCCTGCTGTTCCCGCATAATCGCTTGCAGCCGCGCAATCCGGCCTGCGTATTCGTTCATCCTATGCTTCTCCTAATGTTATCAGTCACGTCAAGGGAGGGCGTCACGTCCAGTCAAGGGAGTAAACTCCCTCGCTACGCGCCTTCGGCGGATCGTCCTTCGGACGAGGTTTCCGGTTCAACTTCGTACATTTCGCAATCTTGTTCCAGACTGTTTTGCAGAGTTCCGTCTGCGTGATGCTGCTTCTGATTATGGATGTAGGCGATGACGCGCTTACGATGCCCCGGCGAAACGGAGATGGCTGCATAGTTGTCCTGCCAGCCGAACCATGCATCCGGTTTGAGCGTTTCCTGAACATAATGCGCGGAACCACTTTTGATTTCACGCATCAGATCGCTCACGCGAATGGTCGCCGGCAGGGTAAGCAGAAGATGAACGTGGTTTTCGATCCCGCCGATTGCCAGAATGTCGCACCCCTTACGGCGAGCTATAGCGGCGAAGTAGTCGTACAGGTTCGTTTCCATTTCAGGCGTGATCAGCGGCAGGCGATCCCGCGTCGCCCAAACCAGATGCAGCGTAATGGAAAGATAACTTCTGCGTCGAATCAACGCTTTTCCCGTTCTATAGGTATCCGCGTCCGAAGGACGATCCGCCGAAGGCGCGTAGCGAGGGAGTTTACTCCCTTGACTGGACGTGACGCCCTCCCTTGCTCCTCCTTGCCTACAGCCCCCGCTTCTTAACCGTCGTGCCCCCCACACCATCCCCAACCTCAAAGCCCATGCCAATCAATTGATTACGCAAATTGTCGGACTCGCTCCAGTTTTTGGCTTTGCGGGCGGCGTTGCGGGCTTCAATAAGCGCCAGCGCCTCGGCAGGCAGGGCTTCCTCTTGCGGGCAGGAGCGCTCGGCGATGTCCAATCCCAAAATCCGGTCAAACTCTATCCACAGGCGGTAACTGCCGTGCGCGTTGAGCAACCCCACCGCCTGCGGAACGCTCAAATCGTCGTTGAACGCCTCCAACACGCGCGCCCGCGCCGCCTGATACGCGGTTTCATCGTCTTTGAGCGGATCGTCGTCCGGGCAAAGCAGATAAAGGCGGCGTAACCCGGCGGCAGCGGCCTGCAATGCTTCTTCGCTGAACTTCAACTCGGAACGATAATGCGCTTGCAGGCAGAAGTAGCGATAAGCAATCGGATCGTAACCGGCGTCACTCAAAGATTGAAGCGTATTAAAGCCTTTGGACTTCGACATCTTTTCAAACTTATTGCCGTTTTCCGCAGTATCCTCTTGTTCCTTACGCATCAGCAGAAACTCGCCGTGCAGCCAGTAACGGGCAAAAAGCTGGTGCGTGGCGCACTCCGACTGCGCGATTTCGTTGGTATGATGCACGGGAATATGATCCACGCCGCCGCAGTGAATATCGAACGTTTCGCCCAGGTACTTCATGGACATGGCGGAACATTCGATATGCCAGCCCGGATAGCCCGGCCCCCAGGGACTTTCCCATTGCATCACATGGTTCGGCTTGTTGAGAAACCACAGCATGAAGTCGGACGGATTGCGCTTGGTTTCATCCTCAATCACTTCCGAGCGCGTGGTTTGCTGGTTGGTCAGTTGCAGCCGCGCGAACTTGCCGTAATCCGGGAATTTGGCCGTGTCGAAATACACGCCTTCCGTCGTCTGATACGTAAAGCCGTTCGCCTCCAATTGCTGTATCAGGGCGATCATCTCGACAATATGTTCCGTAGCGCGGGGCATGACTTCGGGTATTTCGATGTTCAGTCGCTTGAAGTCCCGAATCGCCGCTTCCTCATAAAAGCGCGCGATTTCCCAGGGCGATTTCTGCTCGCGCTGCGACGCCTTCTGCATCTTGTCCTCGCCCGCGTCGGCGTCGCTGGTCATGTGCCCCACATCGGTTACGTTCTGGACATGCAGCAAGTCGTAGCCGTTGAACAGCAGAACGCGGCGCAGCACGTCCTCAAAAACATACGTGCGCAGGTTGCCGATATGCGCGTAATTGTAGACCGTCAAGCCGCAACAATACATGCGCGCCTTACCCGGTTCCAGGGGAACAAACTCCTGCTTGCTGCGCGTCATGGTGTTGAACAATTTGATGGTCATAGCGAATTAATCTCCCGCGGATTTAGGGTTTTAGGGTTTTAGGGTTTATAGGGTTTTAGGTGGGAGGAGTACAAGAGTTGACTAAGTAGGATGTTATCCTAACCACCTAAAACCTTAAAACCCTAAAACCCTACCCCTTGATTATACCTGACGGCGAACCCTCTGCCCTGTGTTCTCCGAAATGTGTTCGCCGTCCATTGTCTGGAACCATGATTGATGTGATTATGGTGATTAGCATGATGGCGCGATCCCGCCTGATTATCGTTCAAAGCGGAAGAATGAGCTTCCCAAAATCATGGTAATCCTAAAAATCACATAAATCATGATTCCAGGCAAATACGCAAACTTTCAGACGCACAGGCGCGTATGAAAAATGGTTAAGGTATCTAAACAATTAAGTAACCTTAATCAATGAGAAGCGTCTCATCTGAGTGAGGCAGCGAACACGACCCTTGCCGGTCGGCAATCACGCTGGAAATCTATTCTATTTTACGATACATGACAAGGCAGCCATGAAGCACATCTTGAGACTCGTTTACATCCTCGTTCCCATTGTCCTGCTTGGCGGGCTGATCGCGTGGCGGTTGGGCGCGAAAAAGAAGGAAACCCAACAGCGCAACCAGGCCGCTGCCGCCCGCAAAAACGCCGCGCCCGATGTGACGGTTGTTCCCGCAACCGTGCGCGACATCGTGCAAACCTATGAATCGGTGGGCAATGTCGAATCGCCCTTCAATGTCCGGCTTGCCGCCAAAATCACGGGGCGCGTGGACTATTTGCAGGTGCGCGAAGGCGCGCGCGTGACGCAGGGCGAAGTTTTGGTACGTATAGACCCGTCTGAAGTGGCGGCAACCGTCGCGCAGCAGCAGGCCAATGTCGCCGAAGCGCAGCAGCGATTGGCGCAGGCGCAGCTGACCACCAATGCCACCAATGTCGGCGTTTCTTCCCAAATTGCGCAGCAGCGCGCTACGCAGGCCAGTTCGCAGGCCGATTACGCGCAGCAGCAGCAAAACTACGCTTCGCAGGTCGCCGCCGCCAATGCCGCCGTCACTGCCGCGCAGGGCGCTGTCACCAATGTCCGCTCCGCTATCCGCAACGCCGAAGCCACCGTGCGCAGCGCGCAGGCCAATCTTAACAACGCGCAGGTTCGCTTGAACCGGACGCTGGATTTGTACAAGCAGGGCTTTGTGGCCGCGCAGGATGTGGACGACGCCCGCACCCAGGTCAGCGTACAACAGGGCGCGGTGGACGTGGCGCAGGGACAACTGGCGGGCGCGCAGGCGCAGTTAGGTTCCGCCCAGGCGCAATTGCAGTCCGCGCAGGAACAGGCCAGCATCGTCAGCGTCAAGGGCAAATCCGACATTGAAGCGGCGCGGCAAAAGGTGCTGCAAGCGCGGGCGGGCGTATCCCTCGCGGTTGCCAATAGATCGCAAACCCCGGCTTATCTTGCCAATATCCGCGCTTTGCAGGCCAGCGTCACCGCCGCGCAGGGACAACTCCGCAACGCGCAGGCGCAACTGGAAAACACGGTGTTGCGCGCCCCCATGAACGGGGTTGTCACCATGCGCGGCGCGGACCCCGGCACGACCGTCATGGCGGGAACGCCCATCCTGACCATCGAGTTTTTGCAGCAGGTCTATGTCACCACGTCCATTCCCGAAGAAATCAGCCGTAATGTGCGCTATGGACAGACCGCGACGGCTGTGGTTGACGCCCTGCCCGGACGAACGTTTACGGGCAAAATCACGCAGGTAAACCCGGCAGCCGACCCGCAAAGCCGCCAGTTTACCGTTCGCCTGACCCTTGATAACCCGACCGGGCAACTCAAGCCGGGCATGTTCGCCCGCGTCACCTTCACCACGCAGCGCACCCCCCATGCACTGCAGATTCCCCGCGAAGCCGTGAAAAATGATCCCAAAACGCATGCGCAGGTCGTCACGATTGTGGATGCGGATGGCATCGCCCATATTCGCCCGGTAAAAACCGGCGTGAGCAGCGGCGCCAACCTTCAGATTCTCAACGGCCTGAAAGCCGGTGAAAACGTGGTCACACTGAGCCTTGCTCCGGTCAAAGACGGGCAAAAAGTGGTGGCGGTCGTGGCCGGGGAGAACGGCGCAACAGGGCGCGGCGCACAGGCAGGCGGGCCGGAAGCAGGAGCAGGCGGCGCGGGCGGTAATGCGAGCGCAAGCCCGGCGGCAAACGGAGCGCAGGGCGCGGGAGGAACCACGAGCGGCAACGCCGGCAGTGGCGCAGCCCTTGCAGGCGGAAACGCCGGGGGAGCCGGCACGGGCGCGCAGGGCACAGGCGGCCAACCGGCCACTTCCAGCGGGACCCCGGCGGAACAGAATGGAACCGGTTCGCTCGGACAAAGCGGGGCCAATGGCGGCTTTGGCGCGGCGGGCGGCAACGCGGCAAACGGCGGGCAGGGCGCGGCAGGCGGCTTCAGCGGCCCCAATGCAACCGGAGCGGGTTCCACCGGCGCAGCGACACCCGGAGGCGGAGCAGGTTCCGGCGGTTCCCGCTAATCAATGTCATTTTCATCGCTTGTTAGAGTTGCGTGAGTTAACTGCCCCTGCGTAAACGCGCAGGGTATCCGGGATTTGATTTTATGAACCTCGCAAAATTTTCTGTGACCCGCCCTGTTGCGGTGACAATGCGTATCGCGGCGCTGGTGCTGCTGGGCTTCGTATGTTTCTACAAACTGCCCGTTGACCTTCTGCCCGCCGTGTCGCAGCCCACGGTCGCCGTCATTACGCAGTGGCCCAACGTCGCGCCCGAAGAACTCGAAACGCAGATCACCCGGCCTATCGAGCAGGCGGTCAACAGCGCGCCCAACATCTACCAGGTCAGTTCCAGTACCGTAACCGGCGTGTCTACCGTGCGCGTCCAGTTCAACTGGGGAACCGACATCGGGCAGGGCGCGGTGGACGTGCTGCAGCTTGTGGAGCGCGCCCGGCAGCGCTTTCCCACCGATCCCACGCTGCAAACGCCCATTGTCTACAAGTACGACCCCTCGCAGTTGCCGATTATGATTTACGGCGTATCCGGCGAGTCCGATCCGGTGAAACTGCGCACCCTGCTTGACAATACCATTTCGCCGATTATCTCCTCGGCCAATGGCGTGGCCTCTGCGGTTGCGACGGGCGGTGAGCAGCGCGCCCTCATCATTGACGTAGACCCCGACAAACTGCGCGCGTACCACCTGACGCTGACGCAGGTTTCCAACCGCATTATCGCGGAAAACATTGACCTGCCGGCGGGAATCGCCAAAGAAAGCAACACGGAGTACACCATCCGGGCGGAAGGCCAGTTCCTCAACCCGCAGGATGCCGCCAACATTCCCGTCGGCGTGTACAACGGGCAGATTGTGTCTCTCAGCCAGGTCGCCCACGTTTCGGACAGCCATCAGGAAACGCGCCTGTATACGCGTCTGAATGGAGCGCCCGCAGCCGGCATGATTATCGTCAAGCAGAGCGGCGCGAACACCGTTTCCACAGCGGACAATGTGCGCGAAAAACTCAAAACCGTTCAGCGGCTGTACCCGCAGTTGAAATGGCAGCTTGCCTACGAGCAGGCCAGCTTTATTCAGGCATCCGTAGACGATGTGAAAAACAGCGCGATTATCGGCGGCTCGCTTGCCATTATCATTCTGCTGTTCTTCCTGCGCAGTTTCCGCAGCACAATGGTTGTCGCGCTGTCCATTCCGATTTCCATTATTTCCACATTCAGCCTGTTTTACTTTTGCGGCTTTTCGCTGAATACCATCTCCCTGAGCGGCCTGTCGCTGGCAACCGGCCTGATCGTAGACGATGCAGTCGTTGTTCTGGAAAACATCTTCCGGCACATCGAGCGGGACAAATTGCCGCCTGCCGAAGCCGCTGTCACGGGCGCGCAGGAAATTACGGGCGCCGTCGTCGCGTCCACAATTACGGTTATGATCGTGTTCCTGCCCCTCCTCCTGCTCAAAGGACAGTCCGGGCAGTTGTTCACGCAGTTCGCCCTTGTGGTTATCTTCTCCATCGCTGTTTCGCTTCTGGATGCCACAACCGTCGTTCCCATGCTCGCGTCCCGCTTCATCAAGAGCGAAGAAATCGAAGCGGAACATCTGCGGCACGAACAGCATAGCAAGGGGTCAGGGGTCAGGGGTCAGGGGTCAGGGGAAAGCCCAACCACTAATCATCAATCACCAAAAACCGGTATTGTTACCCGCGTCTTCGACTGGTTTGGAGATCGGTTTGATGCGCTGGACGCTTCGTACCATCGCGGCTTGCAGTGGGGGCTGAAGCATCGGCTGTGGATCATTATCGGGGCGATTGGCATTACAACCTCCAGCTTCCTGCTTGTGCCTTACATTGGAACGGAGATACTGCCGCAAACCGACAGCGGCAACATCAACGTGCTGATTAAATTGCCGGTCGGAACCGCGCTGACCGTGACCGATACGACAATGAAACAGGTGGAAGACACGCTGCTCAAAAACCCGAACGTGGAAACCGTGTTTGCGGTTGCCGGTTCCACATTGAGTCTGCGCGGAACGTCTACCGCGCTGACGGGCTATTACGGCGCGGCGACGGTTCGCCTGAAAGAGAATCGCAAGCAGACTACGCAGCAGGTCATCAACGACGTTCAAAAGAAGCTGGCGAAACTGCCGGGCGCGCGGGCGATTGTCACGCCTTACGATCTGGTCACGCAGATTCTGACGGGCGGCGCGCAAAACATGGAAGTGGATATTTACGGCGACGATTTGGCGCAGTTGTCGAATCTGTCGCGCGGCATACTGGCGCAAGCGCGGCAGATTCCCGGCTTTGAAAGCGCTGACCTCAACGTGCAGGAGGCCACGCCGGAACTGCGCTGGAAGGTGGACCGGCAGAAAATGCTGCAGTTGGGCGTGTCGTTCTCCGACATCTCCGGCGCGCTGAACACATCCACGAACGGCACCCTGTCGAGTTATTATCAGGAAAACGGGTTCCAGTATCCCATTTATGTACAGGTTCCCGTCGGCCAGCGCAAGTCCATTCAGGAACTTTTGCGCCTGCCCATCACGCCAACGGCGCGAACCGGCAGCGCGGCAGTCGGCGCTGCCAATAGCAACCAGACGATTGAACTGCGACAGGTCGCTCAGCCGATTTACGCTTTCGGCCCGAATGAGATCACGCGGCAAAACAACCAGCGCTACATCGCCATTACGGGTGTCGTGCAGGGTCGCCCGCAAAGCGAAGTGCAGGCGGAACTCATTACCCTGCTGAACAAGACGCAGTTCCCCACCGGCAACTACTGGACGCTGGGCATCAACCAGACGCGGCAGGCGCAGGAGTTTTCGGGGCTTGGGGTTTCCATTCTGCTGGCGATTGCGCTGATTTACATGCTGCTGGCCGCGCAGTTTGAGTCCTTCGTGTACCCGCTCACTATTCTGATGTCGGTTCCCCTCTGCGCTATCGGAGTCGTGCTGGCCCTGTTCCTGACAGGCCGCTCGTTTGGCTTGACCGCGTTCATCGGGCTGCTGCTGCTGATTGGCATCGTGGTTAAAAACGGCATTCTGCTGGTGGACTACACCAATCAATTGCGCGGACGCGGCTTGGAGCGGGATGAGGCCGTATTAACGGCAAGCCCAACCCGCCTGCGGCCCATTTTAATGACATCCAGCGCGGCGATTCTGGGCATGATTCCGCTTGCCCTTGCGCTCGGCAAGGGTTCGGAAACGCAGGCGCCGCTCGCAACTGCGGTTATCGGCGGCCTGATAACTTCCACCGTACTGACGCTGTTCGTGGTTCCCGTCGTGTACACGCTATTCGACGATCTGGGCCACCTGTTCAACAAGCGCAAGCAGGACAAAGCGGACGCAAAGAAAGCCGACGCTAATCCCGCTCCATCTGACAACCCTTCCGACGCGAAAACCGAATCGGAACAAACATCAGAAAATACATGATGACCGAACAAGAGCGCGACAACGCAACAGATTTGCAGACGCAGGCGGAGCAGTTGGAAATGCTGCTGCCGCGCCTGATGCGCCGCCTGTTTTCGCTGCAGCCCGATCATCTGACAACGGAATTGCCCGTCGCGCAACTGCGCGTCTGCACCATTCTTCAGGCGGGGCCGCGTACTCTGTCGGCTATCAGCGATGAACTCGGTATTTCGGTCAGCGCCACCACGCAAATTGCGGACAGACTCGAAAAAGTCGCGCTTGTCGAGCGCATTTCCGGGCAGGATGATCGCCGCACCAAAAAACTTCAGCTTTCCGCGCATGGGCGCGAAATGATGCAGTCCCGGCGGCAATGGCGCACTCTGCGGGCCGCCACTGTTTTAGAACAATTGTCTGCCGTCGAGCGCGACAACGTGATACAAGCCGTTCGCGCCCTGCTTGCCGCCGCCGATGCCGCCACGCCCACTGTCCGGCACGATGACCCGACGAGCATGCGGCAGGAACAGTAGGAGAAGGGGTCAGGATTCAGGGGCCAGGGGTCAGGGAAGACTTTGATCCGGCGATTTAGTGTTGATAATATTCAAATTGCAGGAAGGTGAACTTCCTGACCCCTGGCCCCTTAATCCTGACCCCTACCCAAAGGAGACTCCATGCCTCGTTATGTGCTGGCCCTGCTGCTTGCGGCGGGGTGTATGCGCCAAGCCGCGCATGCCCAAAATCAGAAACCCGCGCCCGCGCCGACGCCCGCGCCCGTTGCGCAGCCCACACAGGTTCCCAATGCGCAGCCCGCGCAAGCGCCGAAGGCGCAGCCTGCGCAGGCTCCCAATGCGCAGCCTGCACAGGTTCCGAATGTCGCGCAGGTTCCCGTGGCAACGCAAACGCCACCCATTGCGCCGCGAACGCAGGATACGCCCGTTCCGCCCGCGATTGTGATACCCGTACCGCCGACGCCCGTGCCGGATGTGCCCAACCGTCCCATTACGGCGGATGAAGCCGCCCGCATCGCCCTGCGCTTGCAGCCCAATGTTACGATTGCCCGCGCCAACATCGCCGCGCAGCAGGGGCGAACGCAGCAGTTACGCTCCGGCCTGCTTCCCCAGGTATCCGTGTTGGGCAGCTATACCCATATCGAAACCCTGTCTACCGAAGGACGCGGCGGAACGTCTGCGCCGGTCAGCACGGGCGGAGGAACTGGAACGACCGGCTCAAGCGGCGGAACAAGTACGGGCACGGGCGGAACCGGAACAACTGGCGGCAGTACGTCTGGAACGGGTTCCACGTCTACGGGTGGCGTCGGCACAACGGGCGGCAGCACGTCTGGAACGGGGGCCGGCACGGGAACAACGGGAACGGGAACCGGGGGCACGACAACCGGCAGCGGCGGCACGGGCAGTACGGGGGGAAGCAGCACGGGCGGCGGCTCGTCTACGGGAACCAGTACGGGCACGTCTTCCGGTGGCGGAGCCACAACGGTCACGCAGCTAGGCGCGTCCAGCGTTGCGTCAGGTGAAGGCGCAATCGGTCAGGCGACACTGCGCCAGCTTATCTATGATTTCAACCATACCCGCGATCTGGTTCGAGAGTCGGAAGCCCTGGAGCGCGCGGCGTTCCAAAACCTGACCCGCGTACAATACGATCTCGTGCTGCAAGTAAAGCAGGCGTACTACCAGTTGGTGCAGTACGGGCAGCTCGTGAGGGTCAACGAAGAAAATGTCTCCAACCGCCAGGAACAGCTCAATCTCGCCAACGCCCGCCTAAACTCCGGGCTTGGACTGCCGCAGGATGTGGTGACGGCGCAGACCGCCAAAGCGGAAGCCGTTCAGCAATTGAATGTAGCGCGCGGGCTGGAAGGCATCGCCCGCCAGAACCTTGCCCTGCTGCTCGGCATTGATTCGCGGACACCTATACAAACAGCTGACAGCGGCGAACAGCCCATTGCCACCGACGATATTAACGCCTTGATTCAATCCGCCTTGCAGCGCCGCCCCGAAGTGCTGTCCGCCCAGGAGCAGATTCGCGCCTTCCGCTATGGCGTCAATGCCGCCCGCAGCACCAACGCCCCGGTCGTGTCCGGCAACCTTAACTTCACGACGCGGGGCACGGACTTTCCGCCCGGCAATGATTCGTTCAGCGTGGGCGCGTCCATCCAGTTTTCCCCTTTTGATGGCGGGCTGACGCAGGGGCGCGTGAAAGAAGCCCGCGCCAATCTCGACGCCGCTAACGCCTCGCTCACCGCCGCCCAACTCGCCGTGCAAACCGACGTCACGCAAGCCTACCTCAACCTGCGCACTGCAGAACAGCGCGTCGCGGCTACGCTCACGGAAGTCGCCAACGCGGAAGAAGGCGTCCGCATCGCTAATGGCCGCTACCGCTCCGGCCTGGGCCAGTTCCTCGACATCATCAACGCGCAGGCGTTCCTCCTCAGCGCCCGCACCAATCTTGTCACCACGCAGGCGCTTGTAGAACAAAACCGCGCCGCCCTTAACCGCGCCATCGGCACACCGATACGGTGAAGGATAAAAATTATTCGCAGGTAGTAGTCAGTGGCGCGGCGGAGTTCGGCGAAGAAGAGGTATTGCTGCGCCCAGCCTGCATACGCGCCGAAGCGGGAGCGGTAGGCATCGGCGAGGGCGTTGTAGATGCGGGGCGTGAGGGATTTGGCAGCGAGTTCGGGGGCGAACAGGCGGACGGCGATCTGGCGAACGTGGGTGTCAATGGGAACCGCGTCGTTTTTGTCCAGGCAGAACAGGCAGATGCAGTCCGCGAGTTTCGCGCCGATGCCGAACAAGCCGCAAAGCGCGGCATGAGCGTCCGCGTAAGAAGCCGTTCGCAGGCTATCCAGCCAATCGGGGGGCAGGGTTTGAAAGTGGCGGGCAAGAGCGATCACGCGAGGAGCGCGATAACCCCACAATCCCCGCCGCAAAACCGTTTCGTCCGCGTTCGCTAAAGCGTCCAGTGTGGGAAAGGCGTAGAAGCCGGGGAAGGTTGTTGTTTCGGAAGTCAAGCCGGGCGACTGTGGAAAGACGGGAAGTTTTGGCAGGCCGGTATTAATGGGCTGTCCATACTGCGCAGCAAGATGCGCCACGCTGCGCTCGATTTTAGTCACCGTGTTACACGACGCGCACAAGAATGCAAAGAAACATTCCCAAGTGGGCTGACGCAGGACGCGCAGGCCGCGAAAAGCGGCAACGGCGTCCCTCATGCGCGGTTCCGCCCGTATCCAATCCGCATACAGGGGCAGTACATCCACGTCCAAACGGAAGTAATCGCGGATCAGAGCGCGTTGATTCGGCTGTGGAAAAGTTTGCCAATGGAGCGGGCTGTCGGGTCGGCCTTCTTCCTGCCACGCCGCGACAACCGTTTGCCCCACCGTTCCCCACCAAACCCCGTCCCGATCCCGCCGCCACCGAAAACTCTGCCCGCTCGCCACTGTCGCCGCCAGATGGAACGGCTGATTGGTCAGGAGTTCGGTATTGCAGAAGGTTTTTAGTTGATAGTTGGTAGTTGATAGTTGATAGTCGCTGTGCGCTTGGGCTGGAAGAGTCGGCTGCAAAATCCTGCTCCTGACGTAGTTGAAGTGTACTCTACTCCGTATACGTCCTCATCACGCGCAACAGCAGCCATGTTGTTAAGCAACATCTATCAACTATCAACTACCAACTATCAACTTTTCAAGCCGCTTTCCGTTCCGCGTGGCGTTCGCGCTTGTCGGCGTACATGGCCGCGTCGGAGCGGCACAACAGTCCCTGCAAGTCGTTGGCGTCTTCGGGGTAGATGGCGATGCCCACGCTGATACCTAATTGGGGGAAATCCCCATCTTTGGCAATGATTTTGTGGGCGTGGCGCTCCACCGCGTGTTTTAGTTTTTCCGCAACCACTTCCGCCGCCATACGGCTTGCCCGCGTCAGCACGACAACGAATTCATCGCCCGCATAGCGCGCGGCCAGGTCGTAGCTGCGAACGTGCGCTTCCAGAATCTCGGCCACATCGCGCAAAATCTGGTCGCCCATCGCATGTCCGTATAGATCGTTGATGGGCTTGAACTTGTCCAGGTCAATGTTCAGCACGGCAATGGACGACTGATCGCGGCCTGCCCGGTTGATTTCGCGCTCCAGAAACTCGCGCAGGAAGCGGGCGTTGCGCAGGCCGGTCAGCGTGTCCGTATAAGCGTTTTCCTGCACTTCCGTAAAGCGGCGGGCGTTGTCTATGGCTTGACTCGCCTGTGTCGCCACAAGCCGCAAAACGCGCTGCGCGTCCAGGCTGAACGCTTCCGGCGATTCCGCATACAGGTTCAGGGTTCCAATGGCTGTGCCGCCCACAAGCAGGGGCACGATCAGCGTGGAGCGAAACGGCGTCCAGGCGTCGCTTACGTCGCGCAGCGCCAAATCCTGCGGCATGAACGACGCGCGCATCATTTCGCCCCTGCCGAACGCTCGCCCCGTCAGATACGTTCCCATCCGCGCCATGCTGCCGAGTAAATGCCGCTCATTCACGCCCTGCGCCGCCGCGCAGCGCAGATACTGCTCCTCGTCATCCGGCAAAAACAGGGCGCAGGCGTCGCACATCACGATCTGCCGGGTGCAGGACAGGAGGGTATCGGCAACGGCTTCCAGATGCAGCGACCCGGAAATGGACTGCACGAGCGTATACAGGCCAAGCGTTTCCTGCTGCGCGGCGGCAATATCTTCCAGCGCCGCCCGTGATTCGCGGTAACTGCCCGGCTGCTGAAACGGCGGCGCGAAGCAGGGCGTGGAAGCGCCAAGCGTGGTCACATCGGCGCGAATGGTGGCGGTCACGGCGCGGAAAGCGGCGAGTACGCCCGGATCGAACTGCGTACCGACCCGCGCCTCGATTTCGGCAAGGGCTTCTTCCGGCGTATACGCGGGTCGGTACGGACGCGGGCGCAGCAGCGCGCTGTAAGCGTTGGCGACGGCCAGGATACGCGCGCCCAGGGGGATGGCTTCGCCGCGCAGATTGTCGGGATAGCCGCTGCCGTCCCAATGTTCCGCATGGTGGCGCACCAGGGGCACAACCGGCCAGGGAAACGGAATAGACGCAATGATTCGCGCGCCCAAAACGGGATGCGAGCGGAGTTTTTCCTGCTCTTCGGGCGTCAGCGAACCGGACTTGTGGAGAATGTGTTCGGGAACGCCCAATCTCCCGATGTTGTGCAGCAGGCAGGCGGCGCGAAGCGCGGCGGTATCTTCTTCGCTCAGATTCAACATGCGGGCAATGCCCAGGGCGCACTGCTGTACGCAGTCCAGATGCCCCATACTGTTGGGGTCATTGGCCTCGAACGCATACGCCAGCGCCTCAATCGTGGAAAAGCACAGGTGGCGCTCATGCGCGCGATTGGCGTTTGCCTGCGAAGTGAGCGCGCGCGAATTTCTACGTTGCGCCTGCCCCCATCCCAATCGTCCCGCCAGACTCGCCGCCATCCCGCCCGCCACCAACAGACCCGAATGGAGCCATCCATTCATCATCAACAAATCCATTATCGCCCCCTGCTTCCGCCATCAGATACCGCTAAGAGATACTCTAATTGTGCCAGAAACAGGGACGTAGTACCCTGTAAATCCTGCGGGAAAAAGGGAGTAGGTTTCAGGTTTCAGGTTTCAGGAAAAGCCTTGCTGCACAAGGGAATTTCCCTGACACCTGAAACCTGAAACCTCTCCACTAACCCCTACTCAAGAACCGACTGATCGCCAACCCCTCTTCCGCTGTGAGTTGTTCAAAGCAGATCATGGCCTGGTGGGAGGAAGCGGTACGGGTGCGCTCGCTGCGCAGAACGCGCCCCCGGAGCGTAAAGCGCCGTTTCAAACGCTGCTGCTCTTCTTCCAGGCTCTCTATGATGCTTGTAAGCGAACCGCTGCCCGAACGGACAGCCGCGTCCGGCAGAGCGAACTGAAGGGCTACGCGCTGTTTCAGCGGCAGGCAAACATGGGTGCGCAGGCGCATACCATTGGCGCTGAAGTCTACCGCCCACCCCCGTTCCCAACACTCCTCGGCTTCCACAGGAGACTCGGCAGGGGCAAAAGCCATCGGCAGGGCTTCGAGTTCAGGACGCAGCAGCACGGCAATGCGCGGCCAGCGGCGCGGGCCAAGCCGCCGCTCTTCCTTCTGTTGGCACTGCCATAATTGAACGGTGATTTCGCGGGTTGCGGATGGTATCAAGAGAGTGGAGCCGGGCATATTGAAGTCTGTGCCCTCCTGTATGCCTGCATCCGCTTCATACGGCGTGTCTGTTTCCGCTATGTACGCGGTTTCCTCTGCGGCCACAACGCGGTGCGCGACCACAACCCCCTCCGCTTCGCTACGAAACGAACCGTCCGTAAAGGTAAAGCGGACCAGGGAACCCCAGTGTAGGCAGGATACGGGAGCCGCCGCCGGCAGGGTGAGCGTCGCCCAATCGCCGTGTAAATCCAACAAGCGCGCTTCATAGCGCGCCAGCGGCTCATAATGGTTGTTCAGCACATCCAGCGGAACCAGCGAATCCGAAACGTTTTGCAGTATCAACAGCGATCTCCCTAGATACGGGCGTCAGTGATAAGTGATGAATGATGAGTGATGAATGATGAACAAAATTTTATTCATCACTCATCATTCATCAATCATCGTTGCTCTCACTACTTATGTCAATTGCAGCAGGAACCGATGCAGCTGCACCTGGTCTATGCGCGGCACAGAGCCGAAGCGCAGGGCGACGGCATATTCCAGAATACCGTCCGCCGTCTTGACGGGTTCTTTCAGCAGGGTGCAGCGCACCACGTGCGCTTCCGCGTGAATGATGTCTTTTTCATTCAGGGGAATGCGCAGGCCGAGCGGCGAATTGGCGCAAATCAACATGCCCACCGCCATTTTCGCGCCGCCCTGGCTGAGATCATGGATACGCCCGATCTCCAGCTTGTCTTCCGGCAAGTCTTGCATTTCCGTGAGAGTGACATTCAAGCGGTAGTGGGTTTTGATGGCGCAGTCAAAACGCTTGCTGCGGCGGCGCTGCAGCAGCTGCGGGTTGCCGATCTTGGTCACGAACATGTTATCCCGGCGATTGACGACCTGGGAGTTGCACTGGTACAAGCCGCCATCCACCGTCTGCACCAACTGTACGCTCGCGCCCGGCACGATCAACGCCGCTTCCTTGGGGTCTACCGAGATAAGCAGATGCTGGCCGTCACTGTGTCGAATCGTGGCGGGCAAGCGGACCTCTTCGGGCATGAGGGTAACTTCAACAAATTCCGATGCGTCGAACATAGTGGTTGGTTTCCAATTTGCTGCACTTCTGCCGTGTTCGGTAAATTATCGGCTTGCAATGGCGGCGAGTACAGGTTTGGAATGGGAAAAGATTGGGATAAAGGAATTCTGGAAGATAAAAAAATTGGAAACGAGGCGATTGAGATGAAAATGAGACGGGACAAAGTAGAGGGTTAAAAGTCAGGCTTGATAAAGTTGGGGTTGAAGAGTTGAGTAAAAAGAATTTTGGAAGGTTTTGAAGGAAGTTTTGCGCGGTTTAATGTGGGGCGCGAATCATCAGCAGTGACACCCATCTCTGGCGACCATTGGAACGCGGAGGGCGTGGTTCGGGAGAATGGAGGCGGAAGCCCATGCGTTCGTAGAGCCGCCTGGCGCCCGCATTGCTTTGCAGCACGTGCAGGGCCATGCGCCCTCTGCCACGCGCCTGCGCCCATTGCAGCGCGTCCTGGAGCAGCAGCGTGCCGACGCCCCGGCCCCGTTCCCGCGCATCTACGGCCAGCGCTTCCACGTAAACAAGATCATCGCCTTTGGGAATACGACTGCTGATGGCAAAATGGGCGAACACTCCGCCCGTAAACGCCCGGAGGCCCTTCCAAAATCCGGCCTGCGCCTGCGTCACCTGCCAGTAAGTTCGCAAGGTTCCCCTGCCGATGGGCTGGCCCAGATGCAGAATGATGACGCCTACCGTCCTGCCGTCGCTGCTCCGCGAGGCGAGTCGTTTCCAACGACAACGTGCCTGCCCGGTAAAGAGCGCGCAGTAAAGAGGCGGTCTGGACGTCAGAAAGCCGCCCGAATATCCAGTGGTACAAGGCGGGAAACGCTTCCGCCAAAATCTCACCCACGCGCCGCGCATCCTCCGCTGTCGCGGGGCGAATATGAAGGGGCGTTTCCACTGCGCTTGCGTCAGGCTGTTCCATTTCGTTCATGTCTATTGTTCTCCATCGCGTGGTTCTCCTTTGTTCTCATTTTACCAGCAACGCTATTCAACATGCGCGGGGTAACATTAATTTACGAAGCGACTGCCCTCCCGTGACTTTTCCCGGTTCTGCCGTCTCTAACACAGTGAACGAGTTTTTTCCATAAAGGCGACAAGCAGTGGAGCGATCTATCGGAGTGGGCACATTCCCGCAAATCAGGGCTGTGGAAGAGCAGCAATGGCTTGACGCCGCGCGGCAGGGCGAAACATGGGCGCTGGAACGGTTTTTCCACGTCTACCAGCCGTCCGTATACGCCCTGTGCTATCGCATGTTAGGCCGCGCCGAAGACGCCGAGGATGCGGCGCAGGCCGCGTTTGTCAGCGCGTTTGCCGGCTTGCCGAAGTTTCGGGCAGACAGTGAAATCAAAACCTGGCTGTACCGTATCGCGGTCAATGAAGCGTTGAGCATTTTACGGAAGCGCAAAAACGCGCCTGTCGAACTCGATGAGTCCTTTCCGGGTGGCGAGGAACACCTGCAAATTCAGGACCGTCTCGCCATGCAGCGCGCGCTGGCCGCGCTGAAACCGGAGCATCGCGTGATTCTGGCGCTGCGGTTCTGGGAAGAGTTGAGTTATGAAGAGATTGCCGCCGTGCTGAACGCGCCCCTGCCGACGGTGAAAATGCGGCTTGCCCGCGCCCGCCAACAGTTCCAAAAGCAGTACGAAGCGCAAACATAAAAAGGCGCATTTCTTTGAGAGTTTAAGTTTGCGGATATTAAAGGTACAAGCATGACCAGTCAATGGCACAACCGGCGGATGCAAACGACATTACAGCGCTACCATAACGGTGAACTGGCCGGCGCGACGGCGCGGCGTTTGGAAACGCACCTGTCGCATTGCGCCTCGTGCCGCGCTGCGCTGCAAGCGTGGCAGGAGGCAGAGCAAGCGCTAAGGCAATCCTCCTGCCGCCATGCGCCTGCCTTGCAAAATCCGTCTGCGATGTTGGCGGCGGTGTTGGCGCAAACGCAGGCGCAAACAAGACGGCGCAGGCAAGTTCGACAACGGCAAAGCGTGGCTGTGTTCACCACAGCCGTCGCCGCGTGTGGCTGCTGGCTGTTGCTGACGGCAAATCATGGCAGGCGGGAAGGGGCAGGACATTTCAACAACGACTTTGCAGCCTCAAGTTTGCAGCAAGAACGAACAAGAGGATCAATTACAAGGCAGAAATCAGGCGCAAAGCACGAGGCGAATGGCGCGTTTCGCAGTGTTTCCGCCGACGTTATGCCACGTGCCCACAACCAGCGCAATGTTGACCGTCTGCGGACACCCCGCCGAAAATTTACAGCCGAGCGCATAGCGCTGATAAACGTTCGCCACCCTTCCCGCAAACACAACAAAACCACCCGGCAAATGAGGATTGCCGCAGCGGTATCGCGCCACAGAAAATTCCGTCTGTCGTCAGCAAGTTCCGCGTCCCTGATTGCGGAAGCGCTGCGCAAGGCAGGCGCGGCAGAACGTGTTGCCGATGTGATGGCGCAACACGAATTCATCGCCTTGCGAATGGAGGCGCAGACTTTCGTGCAGGATATTCACGCCCCGTCTTCAGGAGCGCATTTGTTGGTCGCCGTCAACGCGGGACCTGACAAAAATCGCATAAGCAACGGACTTATGCCTGTCGCGTCACTCCCGGAAATACAGGCGTCCCACGACACTTCCAGCCTCGCGGCGGCCACATTCTCACAGAATGATCTTGCAGGAACACAGGTCTGGAACTATTGCGACATTGAGCAAAACGGCAGGAGCGCGACAACCCTGCGCTACGCCGCCATGCGGCATTACGGACAAACCCCGGCGGCAATTCTGACCGTCACAACGGAAACCATTCCGCCAAAGATCACCCGACTGGAATCGCCCCAACAGGAACCTGTTCCGGGGGAAACGTTACAGGGAGAAAAGAAATGAATCAACACAAGGCAATTACGCGCGTTGGTTTGGGATTGCTGCTTTTGCTGCCGCCGCATGTTGCCGCCGCGCAGGGTGTCGGCGGTCCCCCAGTGAGCAGTGACGCACATTCGGAGGAAAATTCCGACGCCCCCGCTTTGAACTGGTATTTCCAACGCCCGGACTCGCGACTGGCAGGCCAGTACGATTACAGCAGCGCTGCCCGGCTGTCGGCAGCGTTGAAGTTGGACCAGCGCGGCAAAAACCTTACCACGCCCATAGATATACAATTAAGCAAGGCTACGCTCCAACAGGCTCTCAGCGCCCTGGCGAAAGAGTCCGGCTTGTCTCTCACTGTGGATGCCGGTTTTACCGGGGACAAGCGCCTGACTATTGACGCGCACAACGTGCCGGTGGCTACCGTATTGGAAGCGATTGCGCAGCAGACGAGTTTGATGATTGCGCCGGACGGCATGGGCGTTACGCTCAAACTGTGGCCTTCCATTAACATCAACGGGCAGAAGAGCAGTTATCGGGGGCAGTACGCACCCTGGTCGGATGAGTGGGTAGTCACTAAAAATCCGGCTGTCCCAGCACCACTTAAAACGGGCGGGGGAGGTGGCGGGATTGGAGGTGGCGGGTTCGGCGGTGGCGGGTTTGGCGGCGGTGGAGGCGCTTTCGGTGGAGGGGGTGGATCTGGCAGCGGATTAGGAGGAGCGCAGGGCAGTACGCCAGGCAATGACCCGACTGCGCCCAAGAGTAACACGAATACGATTAATCGGAAATTCCAAAATCAGATTACGACCTTCGACAATCCCTATGCTAATGCTACCCTGGGAGGAACGCGCCTGATTTCGCCCCCGGCGGTCTATAACAATACTGCCAGGAGTCCGTTCGTATCCACGCCGCTTTTTAGCGAACAGATGGGAGCGTCCAACACCGCGCCGCTTTCCATGACTATTTCGGGGGACAGGCTGGCAATCGCGGAACCGACAACAGGACCCAACGGCGTTTTGGGATACAAAATCACGATGTACGCCCTGTCCGGCAATCAACTAAAAATGGTGGGCAGCGTGTTCCATGCCGCCGCGCGCAACGGTTCGGGGAGTGGAATAAAAACGCCTGCTGCGCCAAACCGAGCCTTCGGGGGTGGCTTCGGCGGCGGTCAGGGTGGTGGGTTTGGCGGTCAGGGTGGCGGTGGCTTTGGTGGCGGCAGTGAAGGTGGGTTTGGCGGCGGTGGGGGCTTTAGCGGTGGAGGCTTGGGCAGCGGCAATGGCGGCGGACTTGGTAACAGCAATGGTGGAGGCTTGGGCAGCGGCAATGGTGGTGGACTTGGCGGCGGGAGTTTGGGGGGCGGGGAAGCCCCGGCGAAACCTGTGGCTCCTCCCAAAGATGGCGGCAAGCCGTGAAACTGAAATCTACCTTACTGCCGCTTCCAGCAAAGTGAGCGTTCGGTTGGTGGCGTCCAGGCGGGCTTGTACGCCCAGAGGAAGCGTGAGCGGATTGGGTTCGTGGCCGAAGGGAAAGCCGGCAAGCGCAGGCTTTCCCAATGGCGTGAAAAAGTCCTGCCAGAGCGCGTCCGGCGTGTTGGTGGGCGGATCGGCCTCCTGCTGCTGCCAGCGCGTAATCGCGCCGATGACAAACCCTGTTGCTCCATCAAATGCGCCTGCGTTGCGCAGTTGCGTCAAATCGCGGTCTACCCGGTAAATGGCTTCCCCGACATCTTCCAGCAGCACGATTTTGCCGTTGAAATTCGGCTGATAGCGAGAACCGCAGGCGTGGGAAAGCAGGCAGATGCAGCCGCCCGCAAGCGCGCCCTCGGCCACTCCGGGCACAATGGTTTGCATAGCATCTGGAATTGTCGGCAGGATTCCCAAAGGTTCCGGTTGTTCCAGGCTGCGCCAGAAAACCTCGGATGCCTGCGCGTCCAGGTTCCGCAGGGACGTGGCGTTGGGGCTGTGGAAGGTGATGCCGTCGGTAATGTGGCTCAGAACAAGATGCAGGCTGGTAATGTCGCTGTAGCCCGTGAAGATTTTGGGATTGGCGCGCAGTACGTCTGTGTCCAGCAGGTCGAACAGCCGCATGGCTCCATAGCCGCCCCGCGCGGCAAAAACCGCCTTTACATCCGGGCGGGCAAACATCTGGTTCAGGTCATGGGCGCGCTGCGCATCCGTGCCTGCTAAATAGGCGTTGCCAGGCATGGACGCCAACACATGTTCGCCAACCACCACGCGATACCCCCGCGCCGTAATCAGCGCAATGGCCTGTTCCAAATCCGCCGGCTTCACCGGGCCGGACGGCGCGACAATGCCAATCGTGTCGCCCTGCTGTAAACGCGCGCATTGCCGCAAAGTTTGTTCTCCTCAAAAAAATTAGTTTGCGGACGCTTGTTTATCCGACTGCGCTTTGCGCTGCCCAAGATGGGTAATAAAAAACGTCTGCATGTCGAAAATGGCGGTCGGGTTGAGGACGTGGCCGGATGCCCACCGCTTGACCTGCGTGGCTTCATCGGCGTGTGCCGCTTTAATCAAGGCTTCCGACGCTTCCGGCGGAATGATTTCGTCGTATTTGGCGACGATGATGAGCAAAGGACGATTGCCGATGCGTCCAATATAATGGATGGGATCGGTAATGTTGGCGATGTCTTCCACTTTCTGCATCAAATCAGGCGTCTGCTTGAGGGGCCAATGCGCTTTCAGAACCGGGTATTTGTCAATGTTCCTGACGATATCCACAATCCCGCCACCCGGCACGGCCAGGCAAAACGGCCCGATGCGCTCTTCCACGCCAACAACCACCGAACCCAGCATCGCGCCCTGCGAAAAGCCTAAATAGCCGATTTTACCCCCATCTATGTCGGGGCGGCTTTGCAGATAATCTACCGCGCGGCGAACGTCAATCACGCTTTGCACCCAGGCGTCGCGCATGGCGTAGGAGTCGGGCATGTGGATTTCGCCGCTGCGTCCGGGCCGCGTCCGCCCGCCGTGATATTGCGTATCAATGGACAGGGTCGCATAGCCGCGCTGACACAAATTCGCGCTTGCCAGCGTGATGTACGACGTATCTTTATGCCCGCCCGAACCGTGTACCAGAATCACGGCGGGATAGGGCGGCGCAAAGTGTTTCGGCAGGGCAAGGATGGCCGTCACCGTCTGGTCATGCGCGCTGTCGTAGGTCAATCCCTGCCGCGTCCAATACGTGTACTTATCGGGCATGGGCGCAAGCGTGGCGTTGAGCGGCAGTCCGGCATCGTATTTATAAAAATCGAGGCGCAGGGCTTCCGCGGCGTCTGCCGGGGGCGGCAGCGTAAACCGGGCGACGTCCTGCGCCACAACTGCATTTTGCGCCACAGCCATATTTCGCGCCGTCAACATCGCGCAAACCACAAACATTCCTATTATCCAAAAACGCATTTTTGCCATGCGAAAAACTCCTCAATCGCGTTGTATCAATATCAGTGTACACGATTTACGAGGACAGATGCAACGTTAGTACCGCCCGGCAGACCGAGTCGTGAACGACCCATCTAAAGGGCGTTCCGCCAACCGGTCTGCGACCGGAACAATTATTTTGTTGAAAGTTCATATAAGATGCGTGGAGGCAACGCCTGATGACTGCTTCACCCATACCTATTGTGCTCGCAATGGACAATGCCGACTTTCGGCAGGAAGTGGAAGCCGCTTTGCGGCAACGCGGCACTGTGCCCGAACGTGTGGGCACTTCATCTGAGACATACCATCTCACTCCCGAACAGCGCGTCAACAGCCTGATTCTGCTGGAAACCAACGATGATGTGGGGCGTTTGGTGCAGGTTGTCAACGATCTGTACCGCTCGCCTTATCATCCCGGTGGCATGGTGTGGGTAATCTGTATCGCGTCCGAACAAGCCTTGCTGCAAAACTCAAGTTTAAGCTGGTGGCTGATTGACGGCCATGCCGCCGTATTCTGCGTGTGGTCACACCCAATGGTTGTGCCGCAACTGAATAATGTTCTCAATCGTTTTGAACGGGAATACGAACCTGCGGAGCCGATTTCCCTGTCGTCCTATGAGGAACTGGTAACAGCGATTGTGGAACATCCCAATGAGGGCGCACCTTTGCTGAACCTTGCGAAACGTCTGATGGTGTGGCAGGACGATCACCAGATGAGCCGGGAAATACGCCTTGCGCTGCTGCGCCACGCCGCCCGCCTGATGCCGGACAATGAAGAAGCAAACGCTCTGCTGGCAGAGGCGCAGGCAGGGAAGCGTTCACAGTAGGTATTCGGGGTTCGTTTGTAACTCTCGGTGACTCCTCTGTGTCTCTGTGTCTCTGTGGTTTAAACGTATTTATTGCGGCTACCAGTTGTCGCGGAAGCGTTCTTCCGTCCACGGGTCGCCGTGCATGTGGTAGCCGCCCCGTTCCCAAAATCCTGCCCGGTCATGTTCGACCAGTTCGATGCCGCGTACCCATTTCGCGCTTTTCCACGCATACAGGCGCGGCACGACAAGACGCAATGGCCCGCCATGCTCCGCGTCAATCGGCTGGCCGTCATGCGTGTCTGCGAACAGGCAATCCTCATGCAGAAACTCTTCCAGGGGCATGTTGGTGGACCAGCCCTTGTCGTAGCCCGACGCGAGGACAAAACGCGCGTTCGGTTGTATGCCCGCGCGGTTCAAAATCTCCCGCGTGGTGACGCCCTCCCACAAATTGCTCAGGCGCGACCAGCGCGTGACGCAGTGCATGTCGGCAAACACTTTGACGCGGGGCAATTTGCGAAACTCCTCCCACGTAAACTCTAAAGGCGCGTTGACGAGTCCGCGGACCGTAAATTTCCACTTGTCCATGTCCATGCGCGGCGGGCCGCTGGCGTCCAGAACGGGCCATTTGCGCGTTCGCGCCTGCCGGGGCGGGATACGGTTGTCGCGCCGCGTGTCCGGGCTGATGATAACGCCTTCGGCTTGTTCTTCCGGGCGGGGCGGCAGTTCGGATTGCAGTTTCGGGTCTTGACGAAAGCCTAACATGATGGTTATTCTCCTAATGAGTTCGGCTTGTTGCTGCACAACCACGAGCAGGTCTTCTTTTGAAAGCGAAGGGAAAGCAGTCATACCGCTACTACGAGGCACAACGCCAAAAGATTCTCACAACCCGGAACAGGTACCGCGAAAAGGGTTGAGAGTTGAGGGTTGAGGGGTAACAAACGGCGAGGTTTATTATGCTCGGCAGGCCAATTGGCTGAAATTGGCATAAGGCTTTGTCGCTGTCCGTCCGACAATAAATACCAACAACCACAGGATGTGGAAGAAGGAGTAACGCTATGGACAGCCAACAAATACAACGCCTCGTACAAGAAGTCAACGCTTACCTTACCTGCAAGCAGCAGGCCGACGCGCTTTGGGAGCAGGTGGAGATGCACCTGCAAACGTCGTATCTCGCCAAGAGTTTGGGGGATGCGGAACAGGTTCCCAAACATCTGGACACGGTTGCCCGCCTGATCGTGCAGGCCAATTACGCGCAGCAGGAAGTGCAGCGGCATTTACCACCGTCGCAATGACGCGCCTGCCGCTTGATGCCGCTTCATCTTGATGCAGCCTCTTCCCTCGCCTTCATGAGCGCGAGGGAAGAGGCTGTAAAATCGTGTTGGGCAGATTGTGGAGTTTAGGTATATTTATGGCAAGATTTATGCCAATCTGCGTACTTCATGATCACGGTCGCTTTCTTGACTGTCAATCTGCATCAGAAATGAGAAGCGTCGGGCAACACTATGCCCGACGCTTTTTGCTTGCCATTGCCCGCAGCATATATCAACACGATAAAACGTTCACAGAGATGAGATTAGTCTTTGGCGGTCAGGCCGGTCAGCCATATACCTGCGCCGACAACCACATTGCCCGCAACCCACGCGAGGGAGGGGAGCAGTCCCAGGTCCACGCCCATCGGAACGGTATGGCGCAGGAACTCCTCACATAACACATAAATTCAGGGGTTCACAACTACCTGACCACCATTGACGAATCGCGTGATTAGCTCGTTATCAGCAAGCAAAGCCGTGCCAAGTAAAGGGCGTACTCCCGTCGCCAATACATTCACATTACGCTCAACGCCGTGCCAGAGTATCGTTGCAGCATGTACAGCCACGACATCATGGCTGTTGTTTGCCAAACTGATGGGCAAATCATACTTAAAAGGAAGGCCCAACGCCGCCACTGCCGCAGGAGGCAACGTCAAAAAGTCCATGAAGCCCGTATCAATCACAAAGTCAATACTGAAATCAGGTCTCCCGATTAACCGGAGAATAATCGGCAACATGGCATGAAGATTTGCAATGTATCCTACCATCATAGCGTTGTGCGCTCCATGACGCCACCAATAGTGGTCGCAACATTGTAGCCAATCCGAATACCATAAAATCTGCCATCTGCGTGTCTGTCCCGCAGTTGTTGCGTTGCCACAATAGCAAGGTCATCCCCGACTTCGTAGTCACCGCTATCTATGTCAATAATGACCATTTTGCCGATGTTGGCCTCGGTTTCCACCTGTTGCCGGATATGCTGCCGATACAATTCCTCGCCCCGGCGTCCGACTTCTTGACGGCTAAGATTTAGTTGATGCATGGTTTCTCCTCATCAAGCCTACTCACAAACTGCTTGCTCTGACAGTCATTATAACAAAGGCATCCTTGACTGTCAACCAATCTTTAGAAACGAAAGGAGTCAGGCAATATTCTGCCCAACTCCTTTCTTGATTGTCTCGCCTGCCAACGCTGACGGCTTCTGCATACGCCATTGATTTGGCAGGCATGGGATTAGTCTTTGGCGGTCAGGCCGGTCAGCCATATACCTGCGCCGACAACCACATTGCCCGCAACCCACGCGAGGGAGGGGAGCAGTCCCAGGTCCACGCCCATCGGAACGGTGTGGCGCAGGAACTCCCAGCCCAGGTGCAGGGTCAGGCCGCAGGACAGCCAGCCCAGACAGCGCAGTTCGTCCTTGCCCTTTGCGCCCAAGAGCAGCAGGGCGGCGGGAACGAGAACGCTATGCGCAATGATATTAATATGGGACGACATACCCAGATAGCCCATCAGCCAGTCGGGGAACAGCAGGCCGAACGAGAACGCGGCGGTTGTCCAGATGGGGTACGGGTCGCGTTCGCCCTTTTTGGCGCGGGATTTGCCAACGAAATAGCAGCCTCCGAACAGCGCCAGCACGAACCAGAATCGGGCTACGCCGTCGCCATACGTGTTCGCCGCCAGTTTTGCCGCGCCCGCCGCGTCCACGATTCCCGCGCCGTACTTTTCTTTCGGGCCGTCCACTTTCTGCGCCGACTTTTGCAAAACCGCGCGCACGTCCTGCGGGTTTTTTACGCCCTTCGATTCGATCAGAGCCGCAATCGCCGCGACGTGGGGCGACGCCATAGACGTGCCCTGAAACCCGTAGTAATCGTCCTTGCCCTGAAAGACGGTGTTTTGCAGGATTTTGCCTTCAGCGGGACCGCCTACCTGCGAGTTGCCGCCCGGCGCGGCAATGGCTACCTGCTTGCCCCACGAGGAGTAGAAACTAAGCTGCTTGGTCGGGCCGATGGCCGAAACCGCGATGCACTCCGGGAAACCGGCGGGATAGCCCACGCCCTCGCGCCCTGAGTTGCCTGCCGCGCAGACAATCGTAACGCCCTTTTTGTAAGCGTACTCGCAGGCCGAACCCATCAGTTTGTCGGGATACGGCCCGCCCAAACTCATGTTAATAACTTTCGCGCCATGATCCGCCGCCCACCGGATGCCTTCGCCGATGTCCGCCGACGTGCCGCCGCCCTGCGCGCTCAGTACCTTGATCGGCATCACGGTGGACTCGAACGCCAGCCCCGCTACGCCCTCGTTGTTGTCGGTGCTTTCCGCAATCGTTCCGGCAACGTGTGTCCCGTGTCCCTGATCGTCGTAGGGAATATCGTCCTTGTTGACGAAATCATGGCCTTTGGCGAATTTGGTTTCTTTGAAGTCGCGGGCGATTTTCCCCTTGCGGCTGTCGGCATACGCGACGCCCGTATCAATCACGGCAACGGTCACGCCCTTGCCTTTGGTGATTTCCCACGCTTCTTCGGCCTTGACCACTTGGAAGTTCCACTGTTCGCCGTAGCGTGGATCGTTGGGTTTCCAGCGCGCGCCGTCACTGTCTGATTTGGCCGGAGTTTCCGCGCTTGTTTCTTCCGTCTGCACGTCGGGATCGCGGTACAAATGTTCCACGTCCGCCACTTCCACGCGGGCATCGCTGCGCAGCGTGTCCAGCGCCTGCTGAACGTTCGCGCCATCGGGCAGGGTGACGCGGGCAACGCCGGTTTCCGCGCCCATATCGCTGTTATAGATGATGCTTGCGCCCACCTTTTGGCTCAGTTCGGCCAATGTTTCGCTGTTGGAACCGGGCTTCAACTGCAATTCCAGCGTGTTGGGCAACGTCCATTGCGCGTCCGTGTCGTAGCCCGTATCGGATGCTGTTTGAAACACAGAAGCCACCGTATGGCTTTGCCGCCACGCCTGCACCGTCGGCACGGCAGCCCCGGTCAGCACAAGCGCGGCAAGCGCGCGCCCCGCAAAGGAAACAGATTTAGAAGGCATGTAATCCTCTCTTCTTTAAGATATTAGGATTAGGCATTAGGCAGAAGATAGAAGGCAGAAGACAGAAGACAGAAGGTATTTGTATCTACTGCCTACTGCCTACTGCCTGAAGCCTACTGCCTTCCTACGACTTCGACTGCGGCAGCCAATCGGGATGCTTGTCGGCGATGTATTGATAACGATCCAACATATCTCCCGTCATTTCGTTGAACAGCGGGGTTCCGCCCATATACACGCTGTCCTTTGGGTCGCCGAACTCGTTCAGCCCCTCTTTTTCGATCTTGGCGTCAATCAGTTTCTTTTGTTCGGGTGTCAATTCAGGCATGATGCTCTCCAGGTTAGAGGTTTCAGGTTTCAGGTTTCAGGTGTCAGAATTCCCTTTTTCATCTCTTGAATTCCATATCTGCAAAAGTGGAGCAGAGCATTTTCTGACACCTGAAACCTGAAACCTTTCTCCTACTTCGCCCATTTGAAATTCTTGCGCAGCAGTTTTTCCGCCGGCGTGAGATACTTGCCGGTGGCTTCGTTGAAATCGGGCGTGCCGCCGGCGTGGACGGTTTCTTTGCGCTTGCCCTGCTGGTTTAGTTTTTGGGAGCGGTTCTGCTCGTCTTTGGCGACGTCTTTTAGTTTTGCCATGATGGAATTGCCTCCTGCGCGGGAATAGAGATTGCGGGTTGAAGAGAATAGCGGGCGTGTCTGCAAATACGGCGAAGATGAATCGCCGTAAGAACAAAGCCTATGCCAGTATAGACGCAACAGTTGCCGATTTCGTTTCAAAACGGGAAACTTACACGGCGTCGGGTTGACAGCAAGAGGTTCTTTGCTTTTGCGGCAAATCTTTCTGCTTTTCTGGCAAAATTTTCTGATTTTTATGGTTTTTTCATAAATTTGTGGTTTCTTATAGGAAGGAGCGCCCACTATCGGCATTGCTCTTGCTTTGCCGGACATTCTCCGTCGTCTCCGTGCCTTCCCCCCGGCACAATACTTTCTACTCTCGCAAGCGGTTTGAACGCTGTTACTTGACTTAGCGGCGGGGCATTGAAAGTTTGTAGTTCCTGTATGCCTATCAACTACGAACTATCAACTATCAACTGCTTCGTTGGCGGCGTTTCCGCTTGCCACTGCGCAACAGACGTTTTGCGCGAGGAAAGGATGCCAATCATCATGCGACAATCCCGGTGGCTCTGCGCCACGCTTGCCTTGCCCCTTTTGCTGACTGCCCTGCCCGGATGCGGCGGAGGCAGTGGAGGCGGACTCGTAGACAATGGTTCCGGCACGTCTGCGACCCGCAGCGCGCCCCTTGAAGTGTACATCACGGACGCTTTCAGCGACACGTACAAGCAGGTGCTTGTCACGCTGTACAAAATCGAACTTTCCACGGACGGAACCACTTACACGACTGTATACAGCAGCGACGCGGGGCAGACCGTTGACTTTAGAGCGCTTTCCAGCACGGCGCAGCTGCTTTCCACGGTGACCGTGCCGACGGGAACCTACAAATCCGCCCGCATTACGTTCGGCGACCACATTAATCTCGTGGCGCAGGACGGCACAAGCACAAGTACGGCGGTAGATACCAGTTTAGGAACGGACACCAACGGCCAGATCGCCATCGTGGTTCCCACCCCGACCAAAGTACAGGCAGGGCAAACCGCGACGGTTCTTGTAGACTTCAAGCTGGCGGGCTTCAAGCTCGTTGGCAGCGTCCTGCAGCCGCAAATCGCGTGTGGAGATGGGGGCATGATCGGCACGAAAGCGCGCGGCGGGCATCTGATGGGTACGGTTGCCGGTTTTAACGGTACAACCGGCTTCACCCTGCAAGGCGAACACGGGCGTACCATCACCGTCGCCCTGACCGCCACAACCACGATCACCAGCGGGCAGACGGGAAGCGCGATCACGCTTGCCAACGGCCAGAGCGTGACGGTAGATGGCAGCTACGATGCCACCACCCAAACGCTGACGGCAACCTCCGTCGTGCTGAATGACTACACCACCATTGCCCGCGCGCAGGCGCGTGGAACTGTTGCCAGTGTGACCGGCAACACCTTTGTCCTTACCATCACGCAAGCGGAACACTTCCAGCCGACGGGCGGAACCATTACGGTGACAACCGACGCCAACACCCGCTTCCCCAATGGCCGCCAGTCGCAGGGCAGCATTGCCAATGTCACGGTTGGCAGCGCCATCGGCGTCATGGGTTCGTTCGATACGCCCAGCCAAACCCTGACCGCAACCGCCGTGCTGCTGAAACAGGATATGCCGGGGCATGGGCAATTTGGTCCCGGCGGCAATGGCGGATCGAGTAACCATTAGGCTGCATTCCCTGTAGCGTATTAACGCTCACAGGGTTATGAGAAGGTCTGAAATCGGCCTGCACCCACTTTTGTTGCATTTTTTTGCAAAGAGTGGGTGCAGGCTGTTTTGACAGTTAAGATAGCGCCGCGCGCAGCCAAAAATAAATTCCATTATCATCAACACTCAAAGAAGAGGCAAATACCACAACTCAACGACGAGACAACTTTGGAGGCTTTTTCTATGTTAGTTCGCGCGACAACCAAACTCAACAACACCTATTTACACCGTTCGCTGCATCGGCATTTGCTGACATTTCGGCAGTCCGGCGCGGAACCTAAATCTTGGAGCGTACCCACCACGCGCCTGCGCGCCCGCAAACAAGCCGAGCGTATCGGTAAATAGCTGTTGCTTTGAAATAACCTCACCGGGCGTCCACTTGTGGACATACCCCTCTCCTGGCCGCTCCTGCGTCGCTAAGAGAGGGGCTTTTCTTTTACTTCCTCTTCTAACTGGCGACGCGCAGGTAAATAATCAAAATTTTGCGAAATCATTGTTAAGTCGCCAACAAAACGCCCTCGCTGATGCACTATAGAGGTGAGGAGTTTTCCCAATGACCTTTGATGAGAACAAACTGGTACGGCAATTTCAGCAGGGCGGCGCGGAGGCGTTCGATACGATTTATCGGCTGTATGGGGAGCGTATCTACCGTTTCTGCTACCGCTTGTGCGGGCGGGCTGCGGACGCCGAGGACTTGACGCAAGAGGTGTTTGTTGCGGCTTTTCAGGGCATGACGCGCTTTGAGGGACGGGCCACGCTTGCCACCTGGCTATACCGCATCGCTCTGTATCAGTGGCGGCGCAGGCAGGCCACGTATCCGGCCCATGCGTTACTGACCGAAGAGACGCTTGGGGATGCGCAGGGCGCGGACATGGCGGCGTTAAGCATAGACAACGTCCTGTTGGCGCAGGCGCTTGCCACATTGCCGCCCGATTTGTACGAAGCGTTCCTGCTCGTGAAAATGGAAGGGTTGACGTACCGGGAAGCGGCTGTCGCTCTGGACGCGCCGCAGGGAACCATTCAGTACCGGGTGCATGAGGCCATGATGCGATTGCGCGAACGGCTGCAAAACGCCGAAGCCGAACCGGAGGCAACAGCAGGCCAAATCCTGCCGCCGCAAAAGCCGCCGCCGCAAACGATGCAAACGCAAACGGCGCAGGTACAAACGGTACAAACACAATCTATACAAGCGCAATCCGCGCAGGCGCAAGACTCGCGCCGGGAACTGAAGGATTTTCAGGAGCAAACAAGCCATGCAATGTAAAGACGCGCTGGAACAATTAAATGCGCTGGCGGATGGGGAAGCGCGCGGCTGGAACCGCGTTTGTCTGCGGCGACACGTGAAAGGCTGCCCGGCCTGCGCCCAATCCTACCAACAAATCGAGGCAATGAACATTCGGGCGCAGGCATGGCGGGATGTCGCCGCGCTGCCCGGTTTGCAGGCGCGCGTTCAAATGGCGCTGAATGAAGCGCCGGTGCGTTCCTCCGAGGTCGGTGACAGAATTCGCCCTGCGCGACCAACATTCACGCGCGGTTTGCGCGCAGTTACGATGATTGGCGCGGTGAGCGTGGTACTGGGCGCGTTTGCGTTTCTTCATTCGGACAAACAGACGGGCGGGCCGAGTCAGGGCATGGCATTCGCGGCGGTCAGGCAGGCCATGCGCCGGGTGAAAACCATTCACTTCCACATAACAGTCACCGCTTCGGAGGGAATGACGGAGGGAAACAACGGTTTCTCCGCCGGCCCGCCTACGGAATACTGGGTGCAGCTTTCCCCCTATGTCACTGCCTGTCATGAGGCGGACGGCACACAACACCTGCGGACGGCGAAAGGTGACACGATTTATCATCCACAAACGGGGCTTGTGGAAACGGACGCCTACAGCCCGGCAGATAAAGAGCTGCTTGACTTCATTATTGCGCCCGATCCGCCTTCCCACACAAAGGCCGGGGTTAAATCGGGCGCAAAACAGTGGGAAAGCGCGCGGGTGATGCAGGAAGGTCGGGAACTGACGCGGTTTGTCAGCCGGGAAGTGACGCCACTGGCCGGTGAGCCGCCCCACGATCTGCTGTCGGAGTATACGGTGTTGGCCGATCCGCAAACAAACCTGGTCGTCCGCAGCGATTTGAAACTCACGGACCGAGCGGAGGGCAAGCCCACAGGATGGATCAAGATGACGCTGTACGACTTCCATTATAATGAGACGCCGCCGGGGGGAACCTTCGATTTGCGCCCTCCCACCACGCGGCGCTGAGGGAAGGATCAAGCGGGCGAGGAAAGCAGATAAAACTTTCCGCGCCCGTTTTGGCAGGTTTAGTTTCATCGGCCTATGGTATAATGCGGCAATGGAAACCAAAGTACAGGTCGAGACTATCCAGAATTTCGCGCAGAACATCGTAGACACGGTACGCGAGCCGCTGTTGATGCTCGACACCACTTTGCGCGTCCATTCCGCGAACCGCGCCTTCTACCAAACCTTTCATGTCTCTCGCGAAGAAACCGAAAACCACCTTATTTATGAGTTGGGGAATGGGCAGTGGGACATTCCTGCGCTGCGAACCCTGCTCGAAGATATTGTGCCCCGCAATTCTGTTTTCAACGACTTTGAACTGGTGCATACGTTTCCTTCCATTGGACGCCGCGTAATGCTGCTCAACGCCCGCAAGTTGAAGGCAGGCGATCATGGCGAGTTGTTAGTCTTGGCTATGGAAGATGTGACGGAACGCCGACTTGCCGAAGAAGAAGTCATTCGCGCCGCAGCCGAATTGAAGGCCATTGAAACGCTCTCCCAAAACATTGTAGATACGGTGCGCGAACCCCTGCTCATCCTCGACGCCGACCTGAGCGTCCACTCGGCCAATCGCGCCTTTTATCAGGAGTTTCGCGTTTCTCGTGACGAAACCGAGAATCGCCTTATCTATGAACTCGGCAACGGGCAGTGGGACATTCCCGCGCTGCGAACCCTGCTCGAAGATATTATTCCTGAACAGTCCGTTTTCAATGGCTTTGAATTAGTACATACGTTTCCTGATATTGGCCGCCGCGTGATGCTGCTCAACGCCCGCAAACTCAAAGCAGGCGATCACGGCGAACTGCTGGTACTCGCCATTGAAGATGTCACCGAACTGCGGCGCGTCCACGACATTGAGGTTCTGTTCACGGACAAACTGCAGGAAAGCTACTCGCGGCTGCAAAATCTTGAAAAGATGCGCGACGACCTGACGAACATGATGGTGCATGACCTGCGTACGCCGCTGATCTCGGTGATTTCGGGGATGCACATGCTGGGCGAGGTCAGTGAATTGAATGAGATACAGCAGGAGATGGTAGGCATCGCGATTGGCGGCGGGGAAACGCTGCTGAGTATGATCAACACGCTGCTGGATGTGGAAAAAATGGAAAGCGGCGAAATGCAGCTGGACCATGCCGCGCTGCTGCCCGGCGAACTCGTCACTTCCGCCGTCAGCCAGGTGGCTTCCCTTGCCGAAAGCGGGGGCGTGACGCTGGTTCCGCAGATCGAACCCAGCCTGCCCGTCCTCCGGGGAGATGCGGACAAGCTGCGGCGTACTCTGGTCAACCTGCTCGGCAACGCCATCAAGTTCACGCCAACCGGGGGCATGGTGACGGTGGGAGTGCGGCACGGGGAAGAGGAGCGCAGCCTGCTGTTTCTGGTTCGGGACACGGGCGAAGGCATTCCGCCCGAATCGTTCGGGCGTATCTTCGAGAAGTTCGGGCAGGTGGAGTCGCGGCGGGCCGGGCACGATTTGAGTACCGGCCTGGGCCTGACGTTCTGCAAGTTGGCGGTAGAAGCGCATGGCGGCAGCATCCGGGTGGACAGCATCCCGGAGCAAGGCAGCACCTTCTCCTTCACAATCCCCTTGCAATAGTATCCCGCGCAAGAAGACGTTGACCAACGGACGCAGCCAACTGGGAGAAAGTAATCGCCTCTGGTATATGGTTCCAGTTTTTGGTATATGCAGGATTTAGCTGTTGAAATGGATAATCACTTCGTGTGGAATTAGACGCTCAACTTCAGTCCACCAACGCACATTAAGAAGCATAAAAGTGTATACTATAATACATGGTGTGCGTATAGGAGTACACAACCATGCCAGACAATAATTTCTTCGACGTCAGCAAGGAGCAGTCCAGAGTCAAGGCTGCTATTGTTACCAAATACTTTGAAGTATGGGCAAATGTAATGATTGGAACTCAGGATCAATACGGAGGAAGATACGGAAAACGCATCTTGTACCTAGACCTGTTTGCCGGGCCAGGCCGCTACGCAGATGGTACAACTTCCACTCCTTTGCTTATTCTTGAGATAGCAATCAACCATCCGAAGCTCCGCGAACGCCTATCTGTCATCTTCAACGATAGAGACGAAGACAATACTCGGTTCTTTGCAGACAGCCATTAACAACCTGCCAGGGTATCCAATCTCTGCATTACAAACCAGTTGTCCATAATGAGATTGTGGGTGACGAGATTGTAAAAATGTTTGAACAATCGCAATTGCAGCCTACATTCTTCTTCATTGATCCGTGGGGATACAAAGGCTTGTCTTTGCAGTTAGTAAACTCTGTGCTAAAAGATTGGGGATGTGATTGCGTCTTTTTCTTCAATTACACTCGCATCAATATGGGACTTCCTAATGCCAGTGTTGAAGAACCTTTGAACGCCCTGTTTGGCAAGAGCCGCGCAGACGCTTTACGTACCCGTATCAATGGGCTTTCGCCGGAAGAGCGAGAACTTACCATTGTTGAGGAATTATGTGAAGCTCTCAAAGCTACTGTGAGATCATCGCAGAACGCAACGGCTGAACCCTATGTACTCCCATTCCGCTTCAAAAATGACAGTGGCAAACGCACTAGTCATCATCTGATCTTTGTGAGTAAGGGCTTCAAAGGCTATGAACTCATGAAGAAGATCATGGCGAAAGCGAGTTCTGAGCAAAATGAAGGAGTAGCTACATTTGAATATAGCCCAGCCAGTATCCGTCAACCCTTGCTTTTTCAGCTCAATCAACCCTTGAGTGAGTTGGGGGAAGCGATTTTGATGTACTTTGCCGGGCGTACATTGACCATGCAACAGATTTATATGGAACACAATGTAGGTAGAAGGTACATCAAGCAAAACTACAAAGACGCTCTAATGTCTCTGGAGAAAGAGAACAAAATAACCGTTATGTCCCCTCCCGGCAAAAATAGGAGGGCAAATTCTTTTGCTGATGATTTGAGGGTGACATTTCCTCAGCTATAGAAAGGTTTGACAGGTCCGAGAACATGGGATTCAACTCTAGCATCGAGTGGACAACACATACATTCAATCCTTGGTGGGGATGTACAAAGGTATCGGATGGATGTAAGTTCTGCTATGCGGAGACGCTATCCAAGCGCTATGGACATAGTGTGTGGGGGCCAGGAAAAGCTCGTCGTTTGATGAGCGACAATCATTGGCAAGAACCTGTTAAATGGAACAAACAGGCACAAGAAGAAGGCACTCGCTACCGAGTATTCTGTGCATCAATGGCTGATGTGTTCGATGAACAAACGCCTGAAGGTCAGTTGAACCGGTTATGGGAACTCATTCGAGTAACGCCATATCTTGACTGGCAATTACTGACCAAACGCCCTCAGCGCATTTCAGAAAATCTTCCCCACGATTGGGGGGAAGGTTACTCTAATGTTTGGCTTGGAACAAGTGTTGAAGATAGACGAGTGGTAGATAGGATCGAGCATCTTGTAGCAATCCCTGCTATCATTCACTTTTTGAGTTTGGAGCCTTTAATTGGCCCGCTGTACAATCTGCCGCTAAAGGAAATAGATTGGGTTATTGTTGGCGGAGAATCCGGCGCAGGAGCAAGGCCGGTAGATAAGGCTTGGGTTCTTGATATCCGCAGCCAGTGTTGTATTGCTGATGTGCCCTTCTTTTTCAAGCAGTGGGGAGGCGTGAACAAAAAGAAAGCAGGCAGAGAACTAGAGGGACGTTTCTACAATGAAATGCCTACATCTGGGCAAGAAGCAACTACTCTAACTTTCTGAGTTCAGAGTATAACAAGATTTTTCAATAGAGTTTTCCCAACAAGCCTCTCTCACAAAAGGTGCTTGTTGCTTACTGCAGGAAGTTCGCCAGTAGGAAGAGCGGAGTATAACAGACAAAGATAAAACATACCTGTCCTGTTTGTGGACCCGATCAACTTGCAGAATCTCCAGCAGATAACATGATTTGTCCGTGTTGCGGAACGGAATTCGGCTATCACGATTTCTCCTTCTCGTATGCCGAACTGCGACGAAAAGGGCTTGACGCAGGCGCTTCGTGGCACAGCCGCCGCATCTTGCCGCCTGCCCGCATACTTGA
>CAWIEK010000043.1:0-74692 GCA_963835065.1 uncultured Chthonomonadaceae bacterium
TTGACACAGATTGCGCGAAGTGGTACAATTCCGGGAACGGTTGCGGCCTGCGCTCCCTTTTCGATGATTTTTGGTCACATGGGAACCTGTCCGACGTATTTTAACTATTAACAGGATGTTAAGGAAGACGCGCCGAACGCTGTTTTCCTGCCATTACACACTACTGCCCGGATTTTCGATTTTCGATTTTCGATTTTCGATTGACGATTGCCCTACACCAGAGCGTTCTGCGTTTGTTGTGGCAGTTCTCAATCGAAAATCGAAAATCGAAAATCGAAAATCACAAAAGGGGTTGAACTCGCATGTACGATTTGCTGTCCCGTGTGCATAGTCCCGCCGATTTGAAACCGCTTTCGCGCGAACAATTGAAACAGGTTGCCAACGAACTGCGCCAGGCGATCATTGACAACCTTTCCAAGACCGGCGGCCACTTCGCTTCTGATTTGGGCGCTGCCGACATGATTCTCGCGCTCCACACCGTCTATAATGTGCCTACGGATAAAATTATCTGGGACACGGGGCATCAGTGCTACGCGCACAAGATGCTCACGGGGCGGCTGGATCGCTTCGAGACGCTGCGGCAGTATGGCGGCCTGAGCGGATTTTTGCGCCGCGAGGAAAGCGAGTACGATTTATTCGGCGCGGGACACGCGGGAACCAGCATTTCCGCCGCGTATGGTTTTGCCGTTGCGCGCGATCTGGCCGGCAAAAGCAAGGACGAACACGTTCTTGCGGTCATTGGCGACGCCAGCATGACGGCGGGCATGGCGCTGGAAGGGCTGCACAACGCGGGACACAGCGGGCGCAACTTCGTGGTTGTTCTCAACGACAACGACATGAGCATTGCCGAGAGTGTGGGCGCCCTGTCCACATATCTTGCCAAACTGCGCGTGTCACGACTGTACCAGAACGTGGAAGCGCAAACCAAAAGCGCCCTGAAATATGTTCCCGGCGCTCCCGGACGCCTTATCAGCCGCGCCGCCAGCAGCGTTTTGCGCCAAAACCTCACGCACCTTGTTTCCGCCGACAACTCCGGCGTGTTGTTTGAAGAATTGGGTTTCAAATACTTCGGGCCGGTAGACGGCCACGATCTGGATTTAATGATTGATCTGTTCACGGCTATCAAACAGATAGACGGCCCCGTTTTCGTGCATCTGCGGACGTTCAAGGGCAAGGGCTACGATCCCGCCGAGGGTGATGCGCGCAAGTGGCACGCCGTCACGCCGCCCATGTTCAAGGACACGGCAGCGGGCACGGCCAGCGGCAGCAAGTCCAGCGGGCAAACGTGGACCAACGTGTTCAGCAACGCCTTGATGGAAATGGCCGCGCAGGATCCGAAAGTGGTGGCGATTACCGCCGCAATGCCGGATGGAACCGGCCTGACCAAGTTCAGCCAGGTCTACCCGGATCGCTATTTCGACACGGCCATTGCCGAACAACACGCAGTCGGGTTCGCGGCGGGGTTGGCGGCTTCGGGCGTGAAGCCCGTCACGACCATCTACAGCACGTTCCTGCAGCGCGCTTATGACATGATTGAGCATGACGTGGCCCTGCAAAACCTGCCCGTGATTTTCTGCATGGATCGCGCCGGGCTTGTGGGCGACGACGGCCCGACTCATCATGGCGTCTTTGATATCGCGTACCTGCGCCACATTCCCAACGTTTCCATCCTTGCGCCCAAAGACGGCCCGGAATTCGACCTGATGCTGCGCTACATGGTGCAGGAACACGTCGTCGGCTCCCATTCCGGCCCCATCGCCATCCGCTACCCACGCGGCAACGCGCCGAGCATTGATTGGCCGGTAGCAGGGAACAGGGAACAGGGAACAGGGAACAGAGAAAACCAGTCACCAGCCACCTACAACCAGCCACCAATTGCTTACGGCAAGGCCGAGGTGCTGATGGAGGGCGAGGATGTGGCGCTGATGGCGTATGGCAACATGGTCGCGCCCGCGTTTGAGGCGGCGCAGGCATTGCAGGCCGAGGGCGTCAGCGTCCATTTTGTCAACCTGCGCTGGGCCAAGCCGCTGGACAAGCAAGTGGTGCTGGACGCGGCGCGGCGGACGGGCAAAGTGATTGTGATGGAAGAAGGCATCATCACGGGCGGCGTCGGGTCAGGCGTACTGGAACTGCTGGCGGAAAACGGCGTGTCCAATGTCAAGGTGAAACTGTTCGGCGTCCCGGACAAGTTCATTGAGCATGGCGCGATTCCCATTCTGCACCGCCTGTGCATGCTGACCGCGCAGGACTTCGCCGCCGCCGCTCGCGACCTGCTCGGCCACGCGCAGCCCGAACCGGAGCGCATGACGCAGGACGGCCCCCACGAGGCGCTGACAGCGTGAGAATGGTTGAGAGTTGAGAGTTGAGGGTTGAGGGTTCAACGTCAGGCGTTAAGCGTTGAGCGCGGATATATGGGAGCCGAATACTGGAAGGTATTCGGCTCTTTTTCGTTTAACTCTTCTGCGCCAGGGGTTGAAATCCCCGTCTACATGGCCTGCGGCCAGGCGTCCTGCGGACGCAATCCTTTGTTTACAGAGTTGTGCGTTCGTAGGGACATAACATGTTATGTCCGCGCTCTACGCTAAAGGGAGAGGACATAACATGTAGGGAGAGGACATAACATGTTATGTCCCTACGCGGAACGCCATTCAAACGGTGGTTGAAAACCACCGGCGAAAGGTTTCTGGAAGGAATACTATGGACAATGCAGCGCTGGCGCAATTACGCAAAGTGTCTTTGTTTTCCAGTTTGGACGAGGATTTGCTGCAAACGGTGGCGCGGCATAGCCGCAAGCGGCGGTTCAAGGCCAACGAGTATTTGTTTCATAAGGACGATCCGGGCTATACCCTGTATATCATTCTTGCGGGGCATGTCCATGTACAGAACATTGCCGCCAATGGCGAAATAGTTCACATTGCGCGGCGCGGGCCGGGCGAAATGTTCGGCGAAATGTCGCTCATTGACGGCAAGCCCCGCATGGCGGATGTCGTGACCGTCATGGATTGCGAACTGCTGATACTGGATCGCGTCGCGTTCGTGGAAATGATACATTCCAGCCCCGCGATAGCCCTGCACATCATGGCCTGCCTCGCCGACCGCTTGCGGCAGGCGGCGGAACATCTGGAAAGCCAGCAAGAAATGGACGTGTTGGGGCGCGTAGCGCAAATTCTGCTGCAATTGCTGCAAGCGCACGGCGAGGATGATCCGAAGGGCGGCAGGCGCATTGGGGTGAAAATCACGCAGGAGCAGCTTGCCGCGCAGGTAGGAGCCACGCGGGAAACCGTCAACCGCGCGCTCAACGCCCTGAAAACCTCCCGCGTTCTGCGCATGGACGGACGCGCCCTCGTGATTATGAATGAGAAAAAGCTGCGGGAGTGCTGCGAACTGGAATAATCCGCAAGCAAGCCGAAGCAAACGCAAAACTCTCCCTCTGCCGCCTGCCGCGTACAGGCGGCTTTTTTGTTGGGAACTTTCAATAAAACTTGTATTCCGGTCGCAGACCGGTTGGCGGAACGCCCTTTACATATACAAAAAATTGAAGGCAAAAACGCGGCTTTATGTCAAACGGGAATTATGTATCACTGAAACTCTTGACGGTCTCAAGGAGGAACGTTTATTTAGGTGGAAGTCCCTTGCTCCTATGGCGGACAACACAGCGCGTAAGGCTGGCAAGGCGGAGAAGTGTGACACGCCTCACATTTTAGGATGCGCGACATCACGGCAGCAGGAAGCGGAAGGGATTATACTACTTTTATCTCAACCAATCACACATAAGGCAAAAGCCAAATAGCGGCTTTGCCTGCGACAACGAAAAGGAAACCTGACCCATGAATACCAATTCCAAACCCAATTTCACCGTGATCGTGATTGTTTTGCTTTGCATTGGCGCATTCATTGAAAACGTTGAGAAGCATACGCGCCACGCTTCCAACGCAAGCGTCGGCTACTCGTACAGCCAGCCGTATCACCCGTACTACGACAGCGTCACGCACAGCAACAGCGCGACTTCGCAGGAAACGAAAGAGTTCTGGCGCAAAATGTACGCATCCCCCACAGACACGCGCTCCGGGCATGAAATGTATAAGGACGATCATGGCGCAACGACACCCTGGTGACATTCCGCGTTGAACGGAGCTTCCCATTCGGGGTCACTTACAGCGAACCCGACAAAGAGATTTAGAGGCTATTCAGAACCTCGTAAGCGCCCAATCTTACCGCGCCAACGCATCCGCAATCACTTGTTGCAGAGGCAGGCTGCCGCCCTGCGCGCAGCCTGCCTCAAATGCCGCCTCGCCAAGCGCCGCCCGCAGCGTGGCAACAAGCTGATCGTGTTCCTGCTGTTCCTGCGGCGGCAGGGGCGCGCTTGATGTTTTTCGCAAGGTTTGCGCGGCTCCGCAGCATTGGGCGGCATGCTCCGGTTCCTGCCGCGCAAGCGCAACAGCGGCCCAGGCTTCCAGCGCATAGGGCAGAATGTGCCGGTCGTCGAGTTCGGCGCATAACCTCAAACATTCCGCGAGGAAGGCGCGCGCATCGTCGGTGTTTCCCTGCTTCAAAGCCAACGGCCCCAGATTGACAAGCGTACCCGCCAATCCCCATTTATCCCCTAATTCGCGCTGCAACACCAGGCTTTGCCGAAAGTAATCGCGCGCTCCGTCAATATCGCCCTGTCTTTCCGCCAGCGCGCCCAGGTTCGTCAGGGAACTGGCAAGGCCATACTTATTGTCGCGCTGGCGGTCAATTTCAAGACTGGCCTGATAATGAACTCGCGCCGCTTCATAGTCGCCCTGTTCCCAGGCGAGGATGCCCAGATTGTTGCGCGCCGAGGATTCGGAGGCCAGGTCTCCCTGCGCATGGATAATCTGCAGGGCCTGTTCCAACAGCGAGCCGGCAAGAGCGTAATCCCCCCGATATTTGGCGATCACTCCTAAATTCCCCAGGCAACCGGCGCAACCCGGCGCGTTATTTCGCGCCTGCCAGACGGCCAGCGCGTTTTCAAAATGGGCGCGGGCCAGGCCGAAATCGCCCTGCACTAAGGCGAGCGAACCTGCGCCGATCAGGGCGTTGCCCCGCGCTTCGGTTAAAGCTTGCGCGTCGGGTTGGGCGAGCAGAAGCGCGTAATAACGCATTCCCTCAGCGGCGTAGCCCCGTATTTGCCAGAATTTAACCAGCGCGGCGGATAGCCGCAATCGCGCTTCCGCTTCGTCCGCTTCGTCCGCTTCGTCCGCGCCATTGTCGAGCGCGGCGCGCAGATTGGCGTATTCCTGCTCCAACCGGTCAAGCCAGTTCTCCTGCTCCGGCCCCTGCATTGCCGTCTTTGCCTGCTCGGCAAGAGGGAGGAAGAAGCGGCGGTGACGGACGCGCAAACGGGCAAGCGTCGGCGCGTCAAGGCAGGCGCGGCTATATTCCCGCGTGGTTTCCAGCATCCGATAGCGGCTTTGTTCGCTTTGCGGGTCGCAGATTACCAGTGACTTGTCCGCCAGGCTTGCCAGCGTGTCCATCACGTCCCACGTTTCACCCTCTTCTATGCAGACGGCTTCCGCCGCTTCCGGCGTCCAGCCGCCCGCGAAAACCGACAGGCGGCAAAACAACGCTTTTTCCTGTGGATTGAGCAGGTCGTAGCTCCAGTCAATCAGAGCGCGGAGGGTTTGCTGCCGGGGCAGGGCCGAGCGGCTGCCACCCGTCAGCAGGCGAAAGCGGTCATTCAGCCGCGCCTCGATCTGCTCAAGGGGCAGAGCGCGCAAGCGGGCGGCGGCCAGTTCAAGGGCGAGCGGGATACCATCCAGACGCCGGCACAAACGGGCGATAATGGGCGCATTGTGGCGCGTCAGGGTAAACTCCTGCCGATGCGACCGGGCGCGCTCCACGAACAAACGCGCCGCGTCGTACTTCATCAGGATCGCCGGCCCATCTTTTTCTTCGGCAGGCAGGTCATCCGGCACAGCCAGCGAAGGAACGCGCCAGACGTGTTCGCCGGCAATGTTGAGCGCTTCGCGGCTGGTGGCAAGCAGGGTCATCCGGGGGCAGGCGCGCAGCAGGCTTTCCGCAAGCGCAGCGCAGGCGTCCAGCAGATGTTCGCAGTTGTCTAAAATTATTAAAATGTGGCGGGCAGCCAGGTGATTCGTTACCGTTTGCGCGAGAGATTGTCCCGGCTCCTCGCACAGCCCCAAAACGGAACCCAGCGCCTGCGGCACAAGCGCGGCATCCGTGAGCGCGGCCAGTTCCACGAGCCAGACGCCATGCTCGTATTGCCCCACGGACTCGGCGGCGGCTTGCAGCGCGAGACGGGTTTTGCCTACGCCGCCCGCCCCGGTCAGCGTCACGAGGGGATGGGCGCGCGTCAACGCCCGAATCGTCTGCATTTCGGCGTCGCGCCCGATAAAATTTCCCGGCGGGCAGGGCAGGTTATTGAACGGGGTATTGAGCGATTGCAGGGGCGGGAAATCGCCGCGCAGGGCAGGGTGGCACATTTGCCAGGCGTGTTCCGCGCCGCGCAGATTCTTCAGGCCGTGCCAGCCCAGGTCCCGCAGCGTCACGCCGTCAGGAAGCGCGTCCCTGACGGCTTCGTAAACGGCCTGTGACAGCACGGTCTGCCCGCCATGCGCGATGCCGCGCAGGTGGGCGCAGCGATTCACGTCTGTGCTGTTGTAATCGTCTTCGCGCAAATGCGCGTCGCCAATATGCAGGGCGGCGCGAACCGCTATGGGCGTATCGGCAGGCCAATCTTCGGCGTGAAGCGCTTTTTGGAACGCGCAGCAGGCCAGAAGCGCGTCTAAGGGCCGCTCAAAAACTGAAAACGTGCTGTCGCCTTCGCCCCGTTCGCGCACCAGATGGCCGTGATGCTGCTTAATACCGGCGATAACAAGTTCGGCGTGACGGGCATGCGCCTGCTCCATCTGCTGCGGAAATTGCTCCCACAAGCGCGTACTCTCTATAATATCCGTAAACAAAAACGTCAGTATTCCTGTAGGCAGTTCCGGCATAAAGGTTCTCCCGGCGACAAACAAGACGTGGGTTGGAGACACGCCTGCTGTTTTCGCGGTTCGCCGCCTAAACTCCTGCGTAGACTGCCTGCTATTCGCGTATCTTGTATATCATTAGAAACGCCGGCAGCCTTGTCCGCGCTGCATGAGAAGCAACGCTTAACGCTCAACGCTCAACGCTACACCCGGCAGTCCTGTCAGCGCTGCATGAAAACGTCAAAGGCTCTCAAGGAGGCGCGTGAAATCCATTTTCGCTATCGTTATTTTCATTCTGGTGTATGCCGTGCTGCTGGCGGGCGAAAATTCGCCGCGCAAACTGGATCGTCCTTCTGCCGGTTTGATTGGTGCCGTGCTGATGGTTGTTTGTGGCGTGTTGACGCGCCGGGAAGCGTTTCATGCCATTGACTTCGCCACGCTTGCCCTGCTGCTCGGCCTGATGATCGTGATTCATTACGCCACTTCATCCGGCCTGCTGGATCATCTGGCCCACGCCCTGATTGCCCGCAGCCGGGGCGCAAAGCAATTGCTGTGGATGGTCTGCGGCTGTTCGGGCGTCCTTTCGGCCCTGTTCCTCAACGACACCATTTGCCTGCTGATGACGCCCCTATTGCTGACAGCCTGCAAGCGCGCCAAACTGCCCGCCGAGCCGTACTTGATCGCGCTTGCCACGAGCAGTAATGTCGGGTCGGTAATGACGCTGACCGGCAACCCGCAGAACATCCTCATCGGGCAGTCGTCCGGGTGGCACTGGGGCGCGTTTGCGCTGCGCATGGTTCCCATCGGGCTTGTCTGCCTGGTTATCAACGCGCTGGTTGTCGGCCTTATCTATCGAAAACCGTTGAAAGCAGCGAAATGGGGGGAGGAAGCGGACGGGGAAGAGGACGCGCAGCCATTGCAGCGCGCCCTTGCCGGCAAAACGCTGCTGGTTCTCGCCGGGCTGCTGATCGCTTTTCTGTGCGGCGTACCGATGGAACTGGCGGCGTTATCGGCGGGCGCGGCCATGCTGCTGCTTGCCAACCGCCCCGCCGAAGAAACGCTGGCAGGCGTGGATTGGGCGCTGCTGCTGTTCTTTGCCGGGCTGTTCGTGGTTGTAGAGGGCGTGACCAAAACGCAGGCGGGCCTGATTACGCGCTTTGTGCCCACCCTGACGCGGCAGCCCGGCAGTTTGGGACAACTGGCGAAATTTTCACTGGCAAGCGTGGCCGGCAGCAATCTGTTCAGCAACGTGCCGTTCGTGATGCTCCTGCGCGGGTTCATGGCAAACCTGCCGCGCACTCCTCTGCTCTGGCTCACGCTGGCCGCGTCCAGTACCTTTGCGGGCAACCTCACGCTTGTAGGCAGTGTCGCCAACCTGATTGTCGCGCAGAAAGCGCGGCAGGAGTGTCCGCTCGGCTTCTGGGCTTTCCTCAAAGTGGGCGTACTGACCACGTTGTTGACGACTCTGGCAAGCATACTCATGCTGTGGCTGTATCAACGCCTGGGCTGGGCATGAAAATAATTCGCCCTTCTCCTGTTATACTATCGGCGCGTGAAAAGTCGGGGTTCGTAGGGCGTTGCTTGCCGCGCCCAATACGCAATTCTGACACGCCGTTAGTATAACAGGAGAAGGGCCGGGATGGGGTAATTTCAAAACAACGTGGCGCGTTCGTTATTTCACGTCCACTTTGTAGGCGTGGCCGTATTTGCCCTGCCCGAAGGTAACGGACGCGGGTTTGGCGTCTTTGGGGATCAGAAAAAAGTAGCGGTAGGTGATTTCTTCCCCAGCCGCGATTTCCTGACTCTCCAATAATTCATCCCGCTTCGCTCTGCGCATGGCGTAGCCGGCTTCCGGCGCCGCTTTGTACTTTTCGCCGTCCGCATCCCGCAGGACGATCTCGTCGCTTTGTCCGCCCAGTTCGAACGTGGTTATGGGTTTGCTGAACTCGTTTTTGGCCGTGAAGGTGGCAATGGCGTACCGCTTACCTTCTGTCGGCGCAGTTTTGTCCAGAATAGCTTCCTCGGAAAAGGTCAGCCCGTCGAAACGGAGGGCGAAGTAGCCCGCCGGATAGTAGGTTCCCGCCACAGCAGTGGCGGGAATGGCGACGCTCGCCCCGGTCGTGTCCGCAGGGTCGGCGGCGTATTTGGGAAGGGGCGCAATCACGTTTTTGGGCGCTCCATCCTGGAAGCCCGCAATGTTATAGCGCACGACTTTTTCACCGGGAAGGTTCTTGCGGCCCTCGTTGAGAATGATTCTCTTGATCTTCGCTTTCGCCGGTACGGGAATGGCGCAGGAGAGTTCATCTTTGGCTGGTTCCTGTCCGAGTCCCTGCCCCGGCTTGAGCGTCGCGCTGATTCCCGCGTTGCCCCGGCTCGTCAGCATTACTCGGCCCGACCCCGGCGTGTAGGTCTGCTCCTTGTCATCCACCAGCATCACATCCAGGTCGCCCCAGGTTTGGTCTTTATCCTTTTCGCTATTCTTGACCGCGAAGGTGATCCAGAGTAGTTTTTCATCGTTTTGCGCCATGCTGCCGGCATAGTCATTGTGCGGTTCCAGCGTATAATGCGCCGACAGAATGGTGAAGTTGAAGCCGCTGTTGAGGGTATAAACGACCCCGAAGATGCCGTTGCCGCCCGCAACCTGCTTCGTGCCGCGCGACTGCCCGCCGTCGTCCGTCTTTTTCGCAGGCGCTTTTTTGTTTTGCCCCGTCGCCACAAGCGGCGCGAGGAGGAGGGCAAGCGCGACTGGCGCAAGCAATGCGGCGGCTATGTGTTTTGGATATCTCATTATTTGCCTCCTGTTATGCGCGGCTTCTGCGGCTTCTGCGGCGCAGGAAAGCCGCGCCACTGATACCCAGCCCGCACAGCAGGGATACTGCGCCGGGTTCCGGCACAGCGGTAATGGGCGTCAGCGAAACCGCGTCCAGAAAGGGGCTGCTCCCGCTCGCAAAACCGGGCGTTCGGTCGGTGAAAACCAGCGGCGTGATGGCGGAATCAGCCGTAAAAAGACTGGTAAACACAACATAGCCATTGGGGCCTGTCTGTGTGCCAAGCGTGTACGTCTGCGAAGTGGTTCCCAAATCCACCTGCACCGCAGAGGCGGAATTGGTATGAAAAACGTTCTCTTCATTGAGCGCGAAGGAGAACGTATATTGCTGCCCGGCAACAGTATTCAGATTCTGCGACAGCGTAATGGGCGTGCCATCTCCATTGAGCGAAACGGATTGGCGGCCTGAGTAATAACGCGCCACGCCGAAGGGCTGGCCGTACTCCTGATAAAATTGGTTGCCGCCAGTGGGAAATGTCCATCCCGGCAGGGAAAAGCCGCCATTGGTGGAGTAGGCGTCGCCATTGCCGCTGAATGCGTTCAGTTCAAAATCGCCGTTGACGATGACATTCTGCGCCCGCGCGCCGGACGCGCCGACAAGGGCAAGGGCGCAAAACGCGACAAAGCGGAGGTACGCAGCACAAGTGAAAGAAATCAATTTCATGGTTTGCTCCTGTATCATGGTTGCTGGGGCGCGAACTCTACAGACAACGGGAGTTGCTGTTGAAAATAGGATAACACCCGACTCCTACACCATCCCTACAGGACAGGCTTATAATCCTGACAAACATACGGGAAGTGTCGGTTTCGGCAGGAATTAGCTTGCGATTCAGGCAATAAAGAAGAAGAAAAACGGGGAGGAACGGCGCAAAGCAAAGCAGGTTTCGCGCGGCAGACCAATACCCCGATGAGGCAACACACGATGACGCTGCAAACAAAGTGCCGTATCACGCTGCTGGGCAATGTGTGCGTATGCCTGCCCGACCGCGAAATCACGCGCTTTCGTACGCATAAAACCGGCGTATTGCTCGGCTGCCTCGCGCTGCGCCTGCCGGCCCAACTCAACCGCGATACTCTTTTGGAACTGTTCTGGCCCGAACTGGAAACGGAAGCGGCCCGCAACAATCTCAGTACCGCGCTTAGTTCGCTGCGCGCCCAGTTGGAACCGCCGGATGCCAAAGGCCGCTTACTGCTGGCAGACCGGCTGCAGGTCGGGCTGAACCCGGAAGCCGTCGTTACCGATGTCATGGAGTTCGAGCGGTTTCTGGATGCCGCGCGCCTCGCGGCAGCGGAAGAAACGGGCGCCGGCCTGCTGGAACAAGCCCTCGCCCTGTATCATAACGGCCTCATGCCGGGCTGCTATGACGACTGGATTTTACCGGAACAAACGCGCCTGCGCGAGCGCTGCGCCAATGCGCTGCGCCAACTGGCACAGGTCTACGGAACGCGAGGCCAGAACGAGGCCGCTCTGAACACCGCGAACCGCCTGATCGCCCTTGATACGCTTGACGAGGAGAGTTATCAAATTAAAATGCGGCTGCTGCTGCAAGAGGGGCGCGCGGCTGCCGCGCAGGAAACCTTTGAAGCCCTGAAAACCCTGCTGCAGCGGGAACTGGGGGTCGAGCCGGAAGAAACCACGCGCCGTCTTCTAACCTCGCGGGAGCCGGGACAGGAACAAGCCATGCCTGCGCGGGTATCAACCCTGCGCAGCCTTGCCATTCCTGAACCGCCTTCCGCCCCGCCTCCATCCCCCGTCTTGCCGGACGAAAAAGAAGCGTCCGAAGCAAAGAAGTTGGGGGAATGGAAGGCAGGGCAAGGCGGTTCCTCCGCTCTGGAAACACAAGCCGCGTCCGAAGAAGCGCAAACCTTCCGACCGGAACAGGCCGGAGCGCGGGAAATGGAGACAGCCGCGCCCTTGCCTCTGCAATTGACGCGCTTTTTCGGACGCCGCGAAGAACTCGACAGGCTGCTGGCCTGGCTGCAGCCGGATAGCGCCTTCGCGAACCCGGAAGAAGCAGGCGCGGCTGCGCCGCGCCTGGTCACGCTCACCGGGCCGGGCGGCGCGGGCAAAACGCGGCTCGCCCTGGAAGCGGCGGCGCGGCTGTCCCATGCCTACCGGGGGCGTATACGTTTTGTCGCGCTGGCGGATGTTCCGCATCCCCGCCTGCTTTCCTTCGCGCTGACCCATGCGCTGCGCCTGCCCCCTGCCGCCGATCCCCTGGAAGGCGCGCTGGAATGGCTGCAAAACGGCCCCTCCCTGCTTGTGCTGGATAATTTCGAGCATCTGCTGGATAGCGAGGAGAAATCCGGCAAGATGGAACACCGCATTGCTTCTCCCTCCGCAGCCTGGGCGCGGCTGCTGTTGGAACGCGCCCCCGGGCTGACCTGCCTGGTGACTTCGCGGCGCGTATTGGGATTGCAGGGTGAACAGGAACTTGCTTTGTCCTCGCTGGCCCTGCCGCGCGGTCCCGCCGATCCCGTCGCGCCGGGAGAATGTGCCAGTGTGGCGCTGTATGTGGATCGGGCGCAGCAGGCAAAGCCGGATTTCGCGTTGACAGCCGCTAATGCCGAAACCATCGGCGACCTGTGCCGCCGACTGGAAGGGATGCCGCTTGCGATTGAAATGGCCGCCGCCTGGACCAAAATCATTACGCCGCATAAAATGCTCGAGCGTATGGAGCATCAACTGGATGTGCTGGTAAGTCGGCGCCGCGACCTGCCCGCCCGCCATCGCAGTCTGCGGGCCACATGCGAATGGAGTTACGCGCTGCTGTCGGAGGACTTGCAGCGATTTTTCGCGCGCCTGTCGGTGTTTCCGGGCGGCTGTACCCTGGAATCCGCGGAAGCCGTATGCGGAGGTGACGCGCTGGAACATCTGGCGCGATTGCAGGAACACTCTCTCCTTGTCGTGGAAACGCCCCGGCAGCCGGAAGAAAGCGCGCGCTATCGCCTGCTGGAACCCCTGCGCGCGTTTGCCGCCGAAAAACTGCGCCAGGGTGAAGATGGACGCGAAACACAGGCGCGGTTTGTGGATTATTTCCTTGAGTTCATCATGGCTCTTGCGCCCAAAATGGAAGAAGCGGGTTCCGGCGCGTCGGTAGAGCGGCTTGACGCCGAGCATCGCAACATCATGGCGGCCTTACGCGGCAGCCTCATTACGGAAAGCAGGATACAAAATCAAGCGGAAGGTGAGCAGATTCAGGCGGGTATGCTGGTATCCCGCGCCTTACGCGCCGCGCTGGAACTGCGCCTGTTCTTTACCCACAGGGGCTATCACGAAGAGGCTCTGGATTTTTTTCAAATGGCGCTTGCGCTTCCCGAACTGCAGCAAAATCAGGAAGCGTATTCCGATCTTCTCAGCGCGGTCGGCAATTGCTTCAAGGACATGGCGCGTTTTGCGGAGGCGTATGCCTTTCATACGCGCTGCCTGGCGATCCGGCAGGAATTAGGCGATTCGAAACGAACCGCTGCCACGCTGCATAATATGGGCAACGCGCTGTATGGATTCGGCAAAGACAGCGGCAATCGCAAATTGTGCCTGGATGCGATGGCGTATTTGCTTGACGCGCTGCAAATCAATCGTCAAATGGGCAATACGGTATGGGAAGCGTATAATCTGAATTCGCTCGGCTCGGCGGCAAAAGAATGGGGCGATCTGGAACTCGCCCGGCGTTACTACGAACAGAGTCTGCAATTACGCCGCGAACATAAAAACATTCCCGGCATCTCCCATGTATTATTCAATCTGGGCAACCTCGACAGAATACAGGAGGATTACGACCATTCTTTGACGTACTTCCGCGATGCGCTGACAACAAGCCTGGAATCCGGCGACCGAGCCACGCTGCTCAGGACGCTGGACTGCATGGCCCTGATTGCTTGCCGCCAACAACAATGGCCGCGCGCCACGATATTAATTGGCGCAAGCAGCGCAGCCTTGAACCGCTTTGCGATGCAGCGCATCCCGGAGGAGCAAAGCGGCATCGAAGCCACTGTCCATACCCTTTGCCGACAAATGGACGCGGACGCCTATTCCCGCGCGCAGCAGCAGGGAAGCGCTATGAGTTTGGAAGAAATAGCGAATTTCGCTTCTTCTCACGCGATTGTTTAGCATCTGTCCGGCTTGATACGAAAAGGGTTCAAGCTAATCTTGATGGCTGTTTTCGTCATGTTCTCAGCATTGTCCTCACCTCAATGGTTTGTTGGCGCAGTTCGGCGTCTGGCCGCTCGTGAGAATTCTCGCAGCGCGCCCGCGTCGCAGTGCGGAAGGAGTGATGTAATATGTCTAAACTTGTTACCAATCGCACTGTTTCCCCCACACATCACGCGCCGACTGCCGGCTTTGCAATCGCGCTGTGCCGTCGCTAACTCTCGCATGACAGTTTAGCGAACGTGTCGCCTGACGCCCGCGCCTGAAATTACAGGCGTGGTTGTCGCGCGCCGCCACGCGCAGCGAATTTTCCTGCAAACCTATCCGAGTCGCGGGCCGATGTGCCTGCGGCTTTTTTTGTTGAGGGATAAGCCAGTGATAAGTGCTGAATGATGAATGATGAGTAAACTGCATCGTGTTATTCATCACTCATCATTCATCATTCAGCATTGTTTGTCCCTCAACTCTCAATCCTCAACTCTCAACCTTTTGGAGTGCCCAACCGTTGACGAACCCATACCACACGGATTTTACAAGCGATTTTGAAGACGTGACCGAACCTGATAGCAGCGTGGAACAACTGCTGCAAGCCGAACGCTGGAGCCATTACGAGGAAGAAGAGGGCGCGGCGCGGCAGAAAACGCCTGCCGGTCCTAAAGCCGCTGCCAAGTCTGCCAAAACAAAAGTGTCCGGCACGCGCATCGTGGAACAAAACGAGGAAGGAGAGTACGCGGGGCCGTTTGCCAGTTTCTATGCCGACGAACTGATTGTCGGAACGCCCACGCTGGTGAAAAGCGGCAAGGAAGCGACGGTTTACTGCTGTCAGGCGCACCCCCGTATGAAGGCCGCGACGGGACACGACTGGCTTGCCGCCAAACTCTATCGTTCCCGCGAAAACCGGAGTTTCAAGAACTACAGTGTGTACCAGCAGGGGCGCAGCACGCTGAACACCCGAATGGACAAAGCCATCGCCCAGAAATCGGCCAAAGGGCTGGCCGCGCAGTTCGGGCTATGGATTGCGGCGGAATACGAAACTCTGTCGCGCTTGTACGCGGCAGGCGCGGACGTGCCGCGTCCGTATGCGCAGGCAGAAAGCGCCATTCTCTTTGACTATTACGGCAGGCCGGGAATGGCCGCGCCACAATTGCAGCACATCCGCTTGCGCCCGGACGAAGTGGCTCCCTTGTTCGCGCAAATGAAGCGCAATCTCGCCCTGTGCATGGAGTGTGACCGCGTACACGGCGACCTATCTCCCTACAACATCCTGTATTGGGAAGGCGAACTCAAAATCATTGACTTGCCGCAGGCCGTAGACCCGATGGACAACCCGGACGCCTACGACTTGTTCGTGCGCGATGTGGCAAACGTGTGTGATTACTTCGCCCTGCACGGCCTTGTCACGGACGCCAAGCATCTAGCCCTGTCACTGTGGCTCGATTCGGGACGCCCGCATCCGAGGAAGGGGTAGGAAGATAAGAGATAAGAGATAAGAGATATGAGTACAAGTCTGTACTACTCATATCTCTTATCTCTTATCTCTTATCTCCAACCGGATGGTAACGCGAACGCGGGCTTCGGGCGTTTTATCGTTGGCGGAAGGCTTTGGCTTCGCAACGGCAGGCGCAGAAGGCAGAGGCGCGGCTTCCGATTTCATGCGGGAGTGTTGGGTGGAAGGCGCGACATTCTGCGATTGAGAAGGGTGTCCATTGTTGTCCGTGTCAGTGGTATCCCCTTTCGTGACAGAGTTGACGCCGTTGACGGGAGCGCCGGCTGCAATGTGGGACTGTGTTCTCCAGGAAGCAGAGGCAAGGGGCTTGCGTTCACCAAGCGCGTCGAGCCGGGACAGCAGGGCAGGCAGGCGACTTGCAGGAACATCCAACGTCAGCGTAGTCGCCTGCTCGCTATCCCCGGAAGGAATCTCCTTGACGCTTGTAACCACGCCGCCGCTGCTTGTAACCGCCTGATTGACGGCAGCGCGGCTTTGCTCCACATTGCCGACAAGCAATAGAATATCGTTATCCGCCTGCTTACGGTAGCGAGATTTCTGCGCAATGGCATGGGAGTTCCGCGCAAGGGAATGGGACATTTTACCGGATACCGATGCCTTCGCAACTTTGGCAGGGGGAACAGGAGGCCGCATGCCCGCCGCGCTTTTCGAAGCGACAGCGCCCTTGCTTTGTGGCGTAGTGGTTGCGCCTGACAGCAAATTGGCAGGCGTCTCCATTTTATTTTGATGCGAGCTTGTACTGGCGGCGTCCTCTGCCGGGCCGTTGACGCCTGATGGCGCGGCAATGCGCGCGGCAGGCGGCACAGGCCGACTTTCACGACGGTTCTGCGCGAGGGCTGCGGGGTTGGAAGCCCTGTTCTTCTGGGTTTCCGACGTACTCAGGGTGGCAGGGTCAGAGACATTATCCGCAGGCGCATCCTTGTCCGTGGCAAGCGGCGCGGGCGATGCTGTTTTACCGGCATACCGCCCCGCAGCGTCGGCAATGAGAGGGGGCGGGATGGACGGCGAAGAAGGGGAAGTCGGCGCAGAATAGAAAGACTTTGCCTTATCTTCACGCGCTCCGGCAGATTTTGCCGCGCTTGTCTCCTGCGCCGCCACTTCCCCCGCCGCGCTTGCGCTTCCTGTTGTGCCGCTTTCTGCGCTTGCGCTTCCCCCTGTGCTGCCCCCCGCGTTTGCGCTGCTGCCCGGAGCAATACCCGCGTTTATCTGTGCGGATGCTTTTGGCGCTTCCGGCGTTGCCGCCGAAGAAGCGATAGATGCCGCCCGCATCGCGGAATTGTCATTCTTCATAAACAGGGGCGACAGCACCACGCATAACAGCAGCGCGGACGCCACCGCTCCCCAAGCCAACACGAGACGCGGCTTACGGCGCGGACGCGAAACCGCTCTTTCCGCCACAGGCATGGCATGGGGAACGGCAGCCAGAATCCGGGCGCGCAGTTGCGGCGAAAGGGCGTCTTCCTCCCCCTCCTGTAACCGTTGGCTGAATTCCCGCATAGCCTGCATCTCCTCGCGGCAATGCGCGCAATTGTCCATATGCCTGCGAACGCTTTGCCGCGCCCACCATCCCAACTGCCCATCCTGATACGCCTTTAATTCCGGCGCAAACGGATCACAGGCGGGGGTTGAGGGGGCAGGAAGTGATGAGTGCTGAGTGATGAGTGATGAATGGGATTCTGCATTGTGTTCATCATTCATCATTCCGCGTTCAGCATTTCCCACTGTTCCCTGTTCCCTGTTCCCTGTTCCCTGTGTCTCCTCTTCTTCTTTTCTTCTTTTCTCTTCACTCACCGGCGTTTCTCCCCGCCCGCCCTGGATGGCTGCGCCTGTGTCGTGCCTGTTGGCAGGGTGGTACCGGTCACGGCTTTGTTGGTTTCGCCGGGTTCGGGATTGCCTTCCACGTAGCCGCTCAGTAAATCGCGCAAGCGCCGAAAGGCCGTGAACATGCGTGACTTTACGGTTCCTACCGGTATTTGTAAAATTTGGGCGCACTCCTGGTACGACAATCCCTGTAATTCGCACAAGACCACGACATTGGCATGGCCGGGCGATAATTGGTGCAGCGCGTGTTGTATCTGTTCCGAAAGTTCGCGTTTGGCCGTGTGCTGAGAAGGGTCGGCATGCCAGTCGGAGTCGGGCAACACCTGTTCATCCAGCGGCAAATTGTCGCCGCGCTTGCGCTGGCAATGGCGCAGGCAATGGTTCACGGTGACGCGGTAAACCCAGGTTGAAAGCGAGGAGCGTCCGCGAAAACTGCCGATGCTGCGGTGCAGGTCGCAAAACACTTCCTGCGTCACGTCCTCGGCGTCGGTCGGATTGGTGACGTAGCGGCGCACAAGCCGATGGACGCGCCCGCCATAGGCATCTACGAACTCCTCGAATGCCTGTCGCTCGCCCTGCTGCCAGCGCCGGACCAGTTGTTTTTCGTCCTGCATGTAGGTTCGTTCCCGACAATACGCGCCCCGGCGGATTGCGCCTATCCGTACTTTCGCTTCCTCCAACCCGTTAGGTACATCCCACGCCCAAAAAGTTCACGCGCCGTCATTTATACTACCGGCGTGTGAGAAGTTCGTCTTGTAGGGGCTTGATTCATCACGCCGATTTTGGTGCATCTTGAATTTTCGACACGCCGGTAGTACAAGAGTAACAACACAAAAAGCAGCATCTGCCGAGAAGCGATGCTGCTTTCTGAAGCGTTTTGCGCAGGCGAAGCCTGTTACTTGTCGCTGTCGCCCTTCGGCTTGCCCTGTGCCGTATGGTTTATGTCTTTGGACGTCTGGTTAGCCATGCGATTCGTGTGCTTGGAAGCGCGATTGGTGTCGCGGTTGGCGCTTTTGGAGGCCCGGTTCAGATCGCGGTTCGCGCTCTTAGAAGCGCGGTTAGTATCCCGATTTGCGCTCTTGGACGCTTTGTTCAAATTTCGATTGGCGCTTTTGGACGATTTATTCAGGGAGCGGTTCAAGTGCGCGGTCGCGTGTTTCAGGTCGTTCTTATCGTCGGCGCGAACCGGCAGCGTATACAAGCCTGCCAGCGCGCAAGCCAGGAACGGAAGTAGTCGTAATTTCATGATTGCTATGTATCCTCACGATGTTAGTTTCATTGGCAACAAACAAAAAGCGCAGACAGGCGGCGTCGCCCATGCTTTTATCTGCTTACTTTTAGATGGCATCCGTCCTGTTGCGGCGTCCGGCGGATTGCGCGGAAGTCTGACGGTAAGCATAGCGGTTTTGTTCCCGTTAATTCTTCCAGTCTGATGCGCTTTCTGCGGCACATTTTGAAAGATTTTCTATTTTTATGTCGGGCTGTATTGACGGCGAACAAAGATAACGAGTATCATAGCGGTGTTATTCTTTCCAATACACTTCGGCAGTACCTCTCAACGCTCGTAGTAATTCTTCTCACGCAGGAGCAGTCACGATCATGTTGCTTGCCGTAAAATTCCGCCTGTTGCTGGCGGTATTCCTTCTGTGTAGTATGGTTCCTGCTGCAAACGCGCAGCTTTATGGCCTGTCCTCCAGCACCCCCGGCAGCCTGTACGCGCTGGATAGCGCCACAGGAGCCGCCACCTTTATCACCAATATCTTCGGAGCGCAGCAGACAACCCTGGTCGGCCTGGCCTTTCTGGACAGCAGGCTGTATGTCAGCGATGTACTGAATCTGGCCGGCACGGACTATACGTTCGGCGTTCTGAACCCGCTTACAGGCGCGTATGCGCCCCTCAACAATCAGGGCGGCTCTGCAAACTGGCAGGCACTGACGCGCAATCCCAATGCCGACGTGCTGTACACCGTTGACAATGACGCGGCAGGCGAGCCACTATTAACCGTCACCGCATCGGGCGCGATTGCCACTGTGGGAAACACAGGGCTTGGCGATGATGTGGGTGGGCTGGCGTATGTCAATGGCATCTTGTATGCCGTTACGTCCGACGGCGTGGGAAGCAATGCCCTGTATACGCTGGACACAAGCACGGGAACCGCGACTCTGATCGGCGCTCTGGGCATCTTCAGCACCCGCTATGACCTTGCCTACGATTCTGACAGCGGAATGCTGTGTTTGAATACTGGCACGGACAACACTGCTGCCGACAATCAGTTGTATACCATTGACACGGCGTCCGGCGCGGCTGCGGCAGTCGGGGCCAACGGCGCAACGGCAGGATTCGGCATAGACGGCCTGGCCTACCGCCCAACGGACATTACATTCGTCCCGGAACCCGGCGCATGGAGTTTGTGCGGCGCAGGCCTGGCCTTGCTTGCCATGAACGCGACTCGCAAGCGGCTGATCAGATAAGGATGAAGGAAGTTATGAGTGCTGAGTGCTGAGTGATGAATGAGGATTCTGTTCATCATTCATCACTCAGCACTCAGCATTTCCTCCTATTCCCTGTTTCCTGTTCCCTTCCTCATCATAGGAGCGACACGGTGGCTTTTCCTACAATGCTTTCTGCGCGACTGGCGTGTCTTATCGGATTGTTGCTGTTCCTACGTTTGCCGTGCCACGCGGGAACGGCAACCGGCGATGTTACAGGGCTTGTGCTTGATAAAGTAACCAAAGCGGCCATCATCGGCGCGCAGGTTTCATGCAGTACCCGAACTGCCGTCACGGATAGAACCGGGCGGTACACGCTGACCGGGCTGGCAACCGGCAATCGCTTGCTGGCTGTTGCCATGTCCGATTATCAGCCTGCCACTGTTCCGGTTGTGATTGCGGCTCGCGTCCAGATCACCGCGCCGAACGCGCTGCTCAATAGCGCGTCCACACAATCGCGCGGGCCAAACACCACTATTGCGTGGAACGGCGGGAACTGGTACTTGGCGGGCAACAACTACGCCTGGTGGAACTACGGCACGGACTTCGGCACAGGCGGCTTCGGCAAGTACACCAACTTCACTCAGATCAACTCCGACTTCGCCACCATGCACAGCCAGCATGTGACGACAAGCCGCTGGTTCGTCTTTGCCGATGGGCGCTACTCCCCGGAGTTCGACGGCAGCGGCAACGTGACCGGCTTGGACAGCCAGTTCTTCTCGGACATAGACACCGCCTTGCAGATCGCCCACAACAACAATGTCTACCTCATCCTCAACCTCGCCGACTTCCTGATGTGGACAGGGCCGCGCACAAGCGGCACGGTCAGCGGCGGCGGACACGCTTCGATGGTGACAAACGCGGCGGTGCAGCAAAGTTACCTGGAGAATGCCGTCAAGCCCCTGCTCCAGCATATCGCTGCCAGTCCCTACAAGAACAACGTTCTGGCGTATGACATCATCAACGAACCCGAATACACCATCTCCGAGATCACCGGCGGCGGCTTACCCTTAGCGCAGGTGCAGACGTTTGTGAAGAACTGCGCCACCTACATCCATCAGTACAGTGGCGGCGCGTATGCCACACTTGGCTCAGGAACGCCTCAGTGGGTGGGCTACTGGAAAGGGTTGGGGCTGGACTTCTACCAACTGCACTACTACCCCAACTTCGACGGCAACGGACCGGGCAGTGGCTTGCCGCCCTATGCCTCTTTGAACCTGGACAAGCCCTGCATTGTGGGCGAGTTCGCCACCAACGACAACTCCTACACTCTTGGTGACACCACGCCTCTCAGCGCGCAGTGGCACTTGGACACCATCTTCAAGTACGGCTACGCGGGCGCGTTAGGCTGGAGCTACAACTACCACGACTATGAGGGCAACTGGAACGCCTTTGTCTCTGTCTTCTCCCCCTGGGTCAACGCGCATAGTACGGCTGTGGGACCGCAGTAGACAAGGAGAAATTGGGAACCGCGAAACACACGAACTAAACGAAAAGAGGACAAAAAGGAAAGAGAAAAGCATTGAAAGAACCTGATGGGCGGGCTTCTTAGCTTTGCCTCCTTTTGCCTCTTTGCGGTTCTTTTCGCCTTTCCTTTTTTCGTCTTGGTTCGTGTGTTTCGCGGTTCCCTATCTCTCCCCTCTGCTCCTTACCTTTGGTTGTCATAACTTACGTGTAGATGCGGCCTTTCCAGGCGACATGCGATTTACGCAACGTTTTCCAGAAGGATGCCCATTGAATAACAACAAGAGCGGCAATGGAAAGCGGGTGCAGCCAGATGCTATCGCTATGCCCGAACCGCCGCGCCTGCATGATGCGGATCAGCAAAATCAGCGCGATTTGTACGGCGCAGAGCCAGAGGAAGGGAAAAGGGAAAAGGAAAAAGGAAAAAGAAGCAAACCGAATACCGAATATCGAATACCAAACACCCAATAACAGCCACACGAACGGCAGCAGAAACAAAATGGTTTGCAGACCGCTCATTACAATCAGGGGCGCGACGCCGCCCAATCCTTCGTAGGCGTTGCGCGTGAAGCCGTTCCAGACGGCTTTCCCGCCCGCGTACATGCGGCACGAAATCAACGCGCTGGCATCGCATAATCTTACGGTTCGCCCCGATGCTTTCACGCGCCGCGCTAACTGTAGGCCGTCGTGAAACGAATGGGGAATGCTGCCGTGCCCGCCCACCGCTTCATACGCTTCGGCGGAAAACAACTCGAATTGCCCACACGCGGCCACCAGCTGCGGAAACTTGCTTTCCCAAACCATGCGAATCGGCAGAAACGTGATAATCAGAAAATGCAGCATGGGCAGCACGACCCGCTCCGCAAACGTGCCCGTCACCTGATAGGGAAACGTGCTGACCATGCCCGCCTGCGTCTGCTGCGCATGGGCAAGGGACGCGCTTAACAGTTCCGGCTTGGCCCGCGTGTCGGCGTCCAAAAACAGCAGCCAATTCGCGCCCCGCTTCAACGCCTCTTCTCCTAATTGACTGCAAGCCCACACTTTGCCTGCCCATCCCGTTTCAATCGGCTTGCCGCGCAATAAATGAACGCGATTGTCCCGCGCAGCAATTTCTTCGACAATCGCATCCGTGCCATCGTCCGAACCGTCGTCCAAAACGAGCAGCGTAAACGGCAGGGCAACTCCTTGCGTCGGCTGCGCCAGCAGTCCGTTCAAACACTCCCCGATGTTTGCCGCCTCATTCCGCGCCGGAATCAGCACAAACAACTTTTCATCGGGACGCGCCGGGGATAAATCGGGCGGCAAAACGGCATAATCGCGCAGGTTCCGCGCCACTAAAAAGACAAAGTTCAGCAGCAGCAGCGTAACGATGATCTGGTAAGTAAGCATCTTTAGATATTAGATATTAGATATTAGATATTAGTAAATTTCTCATTCTTTAACCTCTTTAGCGAAGAGTAAAGGTTATGGAGCAGTTTCCACTAATATCTAATATCTAATATCTTCCTGACCCTCCCTAAATGGATTTCAGATACTGCAGCAGCAGGCGGGCGAGTTCGTGGGGGGCATCGCGGTGCATGATTTCGTAGCCGTGCGAGTTTTCCACCGGCAGGCCGAGGGTGACGGGGCGGGCGCACAAGCCTTTGGCCGCCGCGCAGCTTGCGTCGCTGCCGCCCCGCGATAGATATTGCCAGTGCGGGGTTTGGCCCAACTCGCGGCAGCAGTCGGCCAGCAGGTCGCCGTCCTGCGCCTGCATCGCCGCATAACCGTCACGTACCCAGAGGGTCGGCTGCGCGTCAATGGGAAAATCCGCGTCCGTCGTTTTCGGGCCGATTTCCAGCGCAATGCAGATGTCGGGCGGCTTTTGGTTCATAATCCACAACGCGCCCTCGCCGCCCACTTCTTCGGATGCGGTGGCGGCAAAGGTAAGCTGCCCGTAACTCGCGTTTGGGTTTCCCGCCTGCGCTTGCAGCATTTCCAGCGCGAGCAGCATCACGGCAATGTCCGCCCGGTCATCCAGAAAATACCCGGATACAAACGCGCCGAACTCCGTCAGGCCACGCCGGGAGGGAGACAGCACAACGCGCAGGCCGACGCGAACGCCCTTTGCTTCCAGTTCCGTCCGGTTCATTCCCGTAAAAATGTAAGCGCGATCCCACGTCAGGGGATTGTGGCGGGCGTGTTCGGCAACGCTTTTTTCGTTGTTGGTGTGGATGCCGCCGAAGGATAGAATTCCCGGTACAGCGCCCTCCCGCGTTAAAATGTCCATCGGCCCCTCGCCCCACTTCCACGGGTACGAGCCGCCATACGCCGCCACCCGGATTTTGCCGTCCTCTTCGATGTTGGTAATCATCAGGGCGATCTCGTCCATGTGCGCGGTGACAAGCACATTCGGACCATCGGCGCGGCCTTGCAGACGAACGACGACATTGCCTTTAACATCCGTTTCGGGCGCGTACCCAACTGTGGTAAGCCGCTGCATCACCCACGCGGCAACGGCTTTTTCCTCACCGGGCGGGCCAATCAAAGCAATCAGTTGACGTATCAATTCGGTGCTGTCAGTCATAAGTAGGGACAGAACTCCTTTGGAACAGTGCGTATCAACTGTGCATACGTACAAGTCCGCGCAGGAAGCGTCAGGGGCAATGGCGAAACTGAATCCAACGCGAGAAATTCAGGAGGGAAGAAACGGATGCTGACACGCCGCAAACTGCTGCAAGCCACTGCGCTGACTACATTGGGAATGAACGCTATGACCGAGACTGCCGAAGCGTCCCTTCGCGCCGAGGCTTTGCCTGTCTGCCGATGCTCTGCCTTCCACCGGAACTTTCAATCCTGACCTGCAAAGTTTCGACGACACCATGACGGAATTTATGCAGAAGCGCAATGTTCCGGGCGGGGCGCTTGCGGTCGTGAAGGACGGGAAGTTGGTGTATGCGCGGGGGTATGGGTACGCGGACAAGGACGCGGGGCAGCGCGTTCAGCCCGGTTCGCTGTTTCGTATCGCCAGCATTTCCAAGCCGATTACCGCTGTGGCGATTATGACGCTGGTACAAAACCCGCGTACCAAACTGACGCTGGATACCCGCGTGTTTCCCCTGCTCGGCCTCGCGCCGCATCTGGAACCCGGCGCGAAATTCGACCCGCGCCTCGACGCTATCACCGTCCGCAACCTGCTTCAGCATACGGGCGGCTGGGACCGGGACAAGTCCGGCGACCCGATGTTCATGCCGCTTGAAATCGCCCATGCTGTCGGTACGCCCGCGCCCGCCGACCCTCACGCGATTATCCGCTACATGCTCGGAAAACTTCTGGACACCGATCCCGGTACGCGCTACGCTTACTCCAACTTCGGCTATTGCGTGTTGGGGCGCGTGATCGAAAAGGTGACGGGCCTGCCTTATGGAACTTATGTGCAGCAAAATGTTCTCGCGCCCCTGCACATCCACAACATGGCTTTGGGACGTTCGCTGCGCAAGTACCGGCACCCAAACGAGGTTTGCTACTATCAGCCCGGCGCAACCACCACGTCGGTTTTCCCGGAGTCAAAGGGCGAAGAAGTTTCCTGGTGCTACGGCGGCTTCAACCTTGAAGCGCTGGACGCGCACGGCGGCTGGCTGTCGTCAGCGGTTGATCTGGTTCGTTTTGCGAGTGGATTGGACGCGCCGCAGGGCAAGCCGCTGCTGACGCCCGAAAGCGCTCGCGCCATGTACGCCCGTCCCGAATCCCTGACGAGCAAGGAGGACAAAACCAGCCCGGTATACTATGGCTTTGGGTGGCAGGTGCGCGAAGTGGGAACTGAAGCGCAGAATCGGCGCAACATCTGGCACACGGGCAGCCTGCCGGGTACAAGCACCTGGCTGATTCGCCGCTGGGACGGCCTGACCTGGGCCGCGCTGTTCAATCAGCGTTCGGAGTCGGACGGCGAAATTGACAGCGCCCTGCATGTTGCCGCCGACAAAGTAAAAATCTGGCCCGCAGGCGATCTGTTCAACAGGAACGGGTGATGAATGATGAATGATGAGTGATGAATGGAATTCTGATTCATCGTTCAGCACTCAGCATTATCGCGCTAATCAGGAGTTTACTTGAAATTCTCAGTCACGGTGACGGAGTACGTGGGCAGCAGGGGCGATGCCTCTAAAGGGGAAGGGAATATATAGAGGCATCGTCGAAATCTTGGCAATACAGCGCTTCCAGCCCGATGTCTCGTTGTGTCAGATTGTAGGAGAGAGGCGTCGTGACCTCGTAAGCGTCAGGGCGAACGGGGAGAGGGTACAGGCATCTTCTTTGCACCTCCCTTCCGGGTTAGATTGTTGCGAGTTGCGAGTTCCTCATTGCGAGGAACTCCGAACTTTCAACGGCTCGCCACCTGGCTGATTAGTAGACGTGTGTAAGTGTTTAGACGAGATGGAGGCCAAAAAGGTTCGTTGTTTCTGTGATTTCTGCCAATATTTTTCTACATATTTTTCTACTTTTTGGCGTGTTCTTTGTGGCTGTGGCAACCTGCTCTGTTTCGGTATAGGCAATTGTTTGCCGCGCGTCCAAGTGGAAGTCTGGAACATCGTTATGCTGGAAGCCTTTCCGCAACAAAGCAATTCCTACACCCGACGCGAACACTGGTTCGCTCTCCTCCTTGCCGCCTCGCTCACAGGAGTCGTTTTGTGCAGGACGCATTTGCTGACAGATGCTCATCCCGCGTTCGCCCTATCAATTGACCACCACAAATACCTCTACATGGCGCAAGAGCCGTTGACCTTTCATGTCGCGCCTTTTTGCTGGCGCATACTGGTTCCGCTGCTGGCGCGGGCGCTGCCGTTCCCGCTTGCCACAAACTTCCTGCTGATTAGTGTGGTCGCCGTTTGTCTGATGGGAAGCGGGATGGTGCGCCTCGCCAGGAATTTAGGACACACGGACACGCTGGCTTTTAGCGCGGCGAGCCTGCTGTTTACGGTGGGATGGGCCACGAAGTTTGTGCTGCAAGATTTCTGGCTGCCCGATGCGCTGGCGTTTTGCCTGACGGTCTGGGCTATGGTTTGCCTCGTAGAGAGGAGAACACTTGCGTTTGTCGTTCTGCTCACGGTCGGCGTGTGCGTGAAAGAGAGTGTCTTCTTCGTCGGCCCGCTTTGCTTTCATTTTCTGCCGGAGGAGCTACGCGGGTGGCGGCGCTGGAAACGGACACTACAAATGCTGCTGCCTGCCGTGCTGACAATCGCCGCCCTGCATGGAGCCATTCCTGCCCGCAACAGCGACGCCGCCTATATGGCTTCGCTACCCCAACAATTGCGGGACGTTCAGCCCGGACTGCATTCTTATGCGCCCGGTGAGTTGTTCGCCTTGAATGGAGCGCCGCGCCTTCAACACGTTACCCTGCATGATCTCTCTCGCTATACACTCGGCACTTTCGGCGTCCTGATGGTTGCTTTGCCTTGTCTGGCCGCGCGAAATCGGCATGTGTTATGGCAGTTCGCCCCGTTTCTGCTGTTGGTGTACGCCCAGATATTATTTGCTTCCAATGTCGAGCGTCTGGCGGCAGCCGGATTTCCGGTGTTTATTCTAATGGCTATGAACGGCTTGGAAAGCGTCCAAAAACACTTTGCGCTTCCCGAATGGTTGCTGGTTCTTTTGCCCCTGCCCTTTGTGGCACTCATTCTGATTGACATAGACCGGAAGCAGGCTCCCTTAGCTGTACAGGGTGGGCTGTTTTGCGGCCTTGTCGTCACCCTTATAGGCTGGCATCTGCTGGCTCGAAAATTTCCCCTCAATTCAAAGGCTGCACGTTCTGATACGTCAAAATGAATTCGGCGTTACGGCGCTTATGCGGAGCGCCGAAAGAAGCAACGCGGAACTAACCAAGTTTCTTCTTGAAAGCGGAGCGGAAGTCAACGCCCGAACGAGACACGGGGAAATGGCTTTTATTGAGGCGGCTAAGACGGATCAAACGGCTACGATAGAGAAGCCCCGGCGTTTATGCCTGAGGAGCAGTCACCTTCCCGTAATGTTGACAGTTTAGGCAGGGGCGGCGTATACCGATAACCTGGGTGCGTGTCGGAGCCTTTCACAGGGAAAGGAGTTCACCAATGAACATCAATACGACACCAAATCGCATCGAGTATAAGCCCATTGCCAATCGCGTCGAACCCAACAAGCCGGTTCTCAACCGCGTTTTGCCGAACAAGCCTGTAGAAAACCGCATACAGCATCAGGAAGTCGCCAACCGCGTCCTTCCGAACAAGGCGGTCGAGAACCGGGTAGACCTTTCGGCGTGAACAGCAACGGGATAAATCAAAAAGAAGACGTGGGCGCTGTCGCATAAAAACGGCAGTGCCTGCGTCTTCTTTTGGCTTCATTAGCATCAGGCGAAAACCAGCCCATACGACGTAATCACTCATACCAAATTCGCGGAACTACAATTCGAGAATTTCTCGTTTTAGTTGCTGGCGTTCCTGCTCGGTAGATGTTCGCAGCGTGATACTGCATGTGGAAGTTTCATCCAGTGTCTCTCTTTGCTCTAAAGAAACCGCGTCCCGTATCCAGTTGAAGTAGATGGTAGTGGCCTTTACATCTATCACAAGGATTAAGACAGGGATGTTCATACTCAACAGTCTTTTCGCTTGAGAAGAAGGGAAGGAGAAACGATCTTTTATCTCCCGCTCTGTGGCTTTAACCTCAACCGCAGTAACGACAATGGTTCCATCCGATTTCTGAAAGAAAGCCATGTAATCAATGCCCAAGTCTAAATCCTGCATTGGCGATAGATTGCACGGTTCAAGTTCCAAAAGGAATTCCTGTGCCAGTAACTCGCCACGACGCGCTACGTACCATGCTTTGTTTTTCTGTTCTATCATGTCTATCATTTGAAAGACGCCTCTTGCCATATCGAAAGCAAATTACTCACTCCCACGCGCCGATGTACATCACTTCTTCTTCCAATAACACGCCGAATTTTTCCTGAACTCGCGCTTTCACATGCTCTGCGACGTGCCGTACATCGCTTGCCGTCGCGTTGCCTAAATTGACCAGAAAATTGCCGTGCTGCCGCGAAATGGCCGCGCCGCCGACCCGGTAGCCCTTGCAGCCACACGCTTCCGATAAATACCCGGCGGGAACCACGCCTTTTTGCTTCATCGGTTCGGGCAAGTTGGGCAGTTTTTGCGCCAGTTCCAGATCGTTGACGTTTTTGAAGAAACTGCCGGCTGAGGGTTCCCAGGGCTGTTTCAAAATGCGCTGCATTTGCAGGTCTTTGGCTTTCAGGCGGATTTGTGTTTTGGGCGCGGGCGTCAGGCGCAGGCGGGCGGCGAGCAGAGTGGCGGGACGCAGGTTGTCGCGGCGCAGGCGACTGTCGCGGTACGAAAACTCCATCCACTCCGGCCCGACCCATTTGCGCTCGCCCCGCTCCACCACTTCGACGGCTTCCACCAGATCGCAGATGTTGGCGCGGTAGGCTCCCGCATTGGACACCAGCGCGCCCCCGACCGTGCCCGGTATGCCTACCGCGAATTCCAGTCCCGGACAGTTCCGCCCGCATGGTTTTTACAAACAAGCGCATGAAGTTGTGTCCCGCATCCACGCGGGTTTCCGTTCCGATTTCCGCTTCCTGACAGGCGTTGCGCAGCACCATGCCGCGTATGCCCGCATCGCTGACGCACACATTACTGCCCTCGCCGAGTACGAAATGCGGCAGTCGGTACGCCTGCGCCACTTCCGCCACTTCCGCCAGCGCGTCTACTTGCGTGGCGTTCAAAAAGTAATCGGCAGGCCCGCCCACGCGCAAACTGGTATGCCGGCGCATCGGCTCCTCCCGCCGTCACTAGAGCGCGCGTTTCTTCCGAAAGACACGCCAGCGCGTCCTCCCATGTTCCCATTCGAGTCATCGTTGTCATAGCAGCATTTTAACACAAACCGCAGAGGAATTGAACCACGGGGAACACGGGAGAACACGGAGAGAAGAAGGGGAAAGACATTAGAGAGTGGAAACCGCGAAACACGCTAAATAAACGAAAAGAATCCAAAAACAAAAGGAACCGCAAAGAGGCAAAGAAGGCAAAGAAGAGAAAATCGTTTACAAAGATTTTTTCAACGCTTTTCTTTTGTCCTTTTGTTCTTTTTTCGTTTATTTCGTGTGTTTCGCGGTTCCTCTCTCCTATCTCCTTCCTCTTCTCTCTGTGTTCTCCGTGTTCTCCGTGGTTCGTTTTATTCTGTATTGAGCAGCGTTTGAACGGCGTTGCGGATTTGGGCTTCGCAGCCGGGGGCGAAGTTGAGTGTACCGTAGTATTTATAGGCTTCTTCGATTTCGTAGCCGCCGCGTTTGTGTTCCGCGTCCGTCGCCAGATAGCCGTAGCAGCCGTTCGTGTAGCCCAGGCAGAACAACGGCGCGGAAGATTGGGCGGTAAAATCCAGTTGGTACTGCGCGAACATTTCGGCGGGGAAACCGAGGAATGTTGCGCCGCCGAGTGTGAGTTTTTGAATCGTGAACGGCTGGAGAAAATCGAAGTCCGGCAGGCAATGGATTAATTGCGCCGCCTGCGCCCATTCCATGCGTCCCTGCGCCTGCATCCCGCGAAGGTCTTCAGGGTCAAGGGGAAAGGTCTGCTGCATCACTGTGGAGTTATGGTCAAGAACTTGCTGACATTCCTCCCACGCGGGCGGCGGGGAAAGCGGCAGTTGCACGGTCACTTCCGCAAAGTCCAGCGTGTCGTCCATGCGTCCGTGCGCGTTCCAGCGGGCGGTGTGCGCGGCGTCCGCGATGATAGTGTCCGTTGTGCTGCACATCGGCCCAGGTTCCGCGCCGCAGGGGGTTGATGTCGCCGCAGCAGCCTTGCAGAAAAAACGGCAGGGCGTCGGCGGCAATACCGGTGTCGGCGGACTCGGCGCGAAACCGTTCCTTCAAGCGCGAAACCGCCGCGCCGGGCCAATCCGCCGTCAGCAGCCGATTGTCCCTCCCCATCGTCGTCGGGTGACACGCATGGCTGAACAGCAACGCGAAAGTGCGCCCATCCGCCCCGTTCACGCACAAGACCTGCACAAGCGGCGTAACCGCCCCGCCGTAGTTGTGCCCGATCACAACGCTGCCATCCGGTTTGGTTTCGCGCCGGTTGACGCCGATTTGCGTGGAAGATTCGCCATACGTCAGATGCGCGGGCTGCAAGTTCGATGCCGCCTGCCGCGCCGCGCCCGCCAGTTTGCGCAGCAGCAAAGAATTATACGCCTCATCCGGTTCCCCCATGCCGCGATACGGATACACATACGGCCCGCCATGCGTGTGCGTACAGTGCAGCATGACGGCTTCGGGAACTGTGCCGATTTCTGCAGCAATGGTTGCCCGCGCTTCCGCCAGCCATTCGGGGATAGCGGCAAGGTCGGCGGCAATCAGCGCAAGGCGCGTTCGTCCATTGTCCAGCACCAGGACGCGGGCGTACAGTTCGTCGTGGACGCCAATTGCCCGCCCCCGTCCCGCATAGCCGCCCATCCACACATCCGGCGGCGGCGTAATGTTCGTTTCGCACACTCCCGCATACAACGGCATAGACAGCTCCAATCGAAATGAACCACCCGCTTCGCTAGAGACACAGAGACACAGAGGAAAAGCCAATACGAGAAAGGACAAAGAAAGAGAGGAAAGGGAACCGCAAAGAGGCAAAGACAGCAAAGTGGTTTATTCTCTTCTTTTTTCCTCTTCTTCTTTTCTTCCCCTCTGTGTTCCCTCTCTGTGCCTCTGTGTCTCTAGCGAAGCGGGTGGTTAGTAATCTCTTCGCCTTTAATCGGCAGCAGTTCCGGGATGGTGACGCAGTGGTAGCCGCGCCTTGTTAAACCTTCCAGAACGAGGGGCAGGGCGGCAACGGTGAGTTCGCGGGGCGCGCTGCCGCCGTCGTGCAGCAGGAGGATACCGCCCGGACGGAGCAGGCGCAGGGCGCGGGTCGCCATCTGTTGCGGCGTGGGCGCGTCCTGGTGTTCCAGCGCGACGCTCCATAAAATGATATGATCGTGGCGCTGCTGCGCGGCATTATAAATAGTCGGGTTCCACAGGCCGCGCGGCGGGCGAAACAAATGGGTACGCAGGCCAAGCGCGGCTTGCAGAGTGTGGTCGCAGGCCGTAATTTCCGCTTGCACCTGGGATGCGGACAGAAGGTTGAGGTAGGGGTGCGTGTCCGTGTGGTTGCCGATGGCGTGTCCCTGCGCCAGAATCGCGCGGGCGAGTTCGGGATGGGCGCGGACGTATCGCCCTTCCACAAAAAACGTCGCTTTGGCGTGATAGCGCTGTAGAATGGCGAGTATCTGCGGGGTATAGCGGGGGTCGGGGCCGTCGTCAATGGTCAGGGCAATGCACGGCGAACCGTCGGAAGACTGCGTTTGCGTCCCCTGCCACACGACCACGCCGGAATGACAATCGCGCCACCATTCCGAAAGCGTAAACCCGTCCACGCGCCCGAAGCAGGCGAACAGAGCCAGAACGAGCAGGACAACGCCTGCACGTTTGACGATTTTCCAAAACCGGGATATTGTCGGCTGCCTGTATCCGCGTTTACGCATACAGGGATTATATCGCATTTAGGGTGAAGATACAATCAACAACTGTCACTTCGTCTTGCGCTTGCGGCGGTTCTTGAAGCCACCTGTCAGGGCGGCAAACTTGGACGCCAGCATTGCCGCCTGAATCCGCTGTTTCAGAATGGGAATGTTGCGGTTATCTGGGGCGACTTGTTCCATTAAGTTGAGCCATGTCTGTGCGCCGTCGGGTTCTTCCCTTGCGATCAGCAGTTCTATTTGCGCGCTCGCCAAAGCCGATGCCTCGCTGACGTGCAGGCGTTTTTGCTTGGTCAACGGTTCCAGCAGAGCGGACGCTTCTTCTATTTTGCCTTCCCATATCAAAATATGCGCCATGTTCACGCAACCGAAGAAATAATCAGGGTGACCCGCATGGACATAGCGAATCATCTCCTTGAAGTCTTCATCGCGCTCTTGTACCTGATAAGTTGCTGCCAGATTGTTCAGGATCGTCGGGTCGTCCGGCTCTTCTTCTAATGCCTGCGTGAAAATCGCTTCCGCTTCCTGCAAATTGCCCACGCTCAGGTTTTCCATGCCTTTTTCAATCTTATCCTGAATATGGGGTGCATGGCGAACCATCGGCTCGGAATAGATTTCATAGTTCATGGAAATGGTTTCCTGCCATTCCCCTTTGAGCCACATCCGAACCGTCGCGCCTACTTCCACCAGGCCCGCTTCCGAAGCCGCTTGCAGCGCCTGCAAGCGCAGTTCGTCCGGCCCATGCGAACTCAAGGCAAAATCGCGCAGGGCGGTCAGCAGTTCGGGGCTGTCAGCATTGCGCGCCAGAAGCAGCGCCAGAGTACGCGCCTCCGGTTCGCCTTTTTCCAGCAGAATGGGCACAATGGAAATGAGTTCCGGGTGTTGGCTCACCAGAGCGCGCGCTACCTTGGGCAGCGCTTCCCCGCCATGATGTATGGCGGCAGGCAATTGGAGTTTCAAAGTACGCAGCACCGTTGACAGCATCCAGTTGCTTGCAGAATACGGCCAGGGCGCGTGTCGCTGTTCAACGGGAAGGCTTAAATCGGCAAGATTTTTGCGCGCCAGGTCGAATGTCGGCTGTAAGGCAAGCGCCTGCTTCCAGTGAGCGCGCGCTTCTTCCGGCTTGCCCTGCCGCAGCGCGGCAACGCCTGCCAGATGGTGCAGCAGCGGATGCTCGAAAGAACTGTCATCTTCCGGTTTGGCTTCGGCGCGCTTCCAGGCGGCAAGCACCCCGGCGTCATCTCCTACATACGTCAGCGACTCCGCGATTTTTAATTGCTTTTGATAGGCATAGGCCTGGCTGGCTTTAAGCGAGGCGGCAAACTCCCGCGCTTCATCGGGAAAGCCCGTCAGCACCGCGTAATGCGTCAGATTGCCGAGCGCGTGAACATTGTCCGGCTCGAAGTCCAGCACACTCCGTGCCGTAATGATCGCGTTGTCAATATCGCCTTCGGCGTAATAGGACTGGCTGACGTTGTTCAGCGTGGGCGCGTAATTCGGACGCCGATCCAGCAATTGTTTGGCGGCCTGCCGCATTTCCCGGTACTGGCCGCTTTCCAGTAGGCTTTGCGTTCGTTCATGCAGGGCGGCGAGTTCCAAGCCATCGGGTCCGGTCAGGCGCGAACCCTCCAGATACTCCGGCAGAATCTTCTCCAGGTTGGCGATCATCTTTTTGGCGTCTTCTGTAAGCGCATGGTGCGGCCAGCGGGTCGGAAAGTCGCGCACAGCCAGCATCGCCAGCGCAATGCGCGTGTTGTTCAGGTGCGCGCTCGCCAGCGCCAGCGTCAGGTCGGGCATATTGGGCGTGAGTTTGAGCAATCCTTCCGCCGCCCGCGCATACAGGGGCATATTTTTGGTTTCATAGGCGGCGTTTACCAGATCGGTCAGCACTTCCGCGCGGTTCGGATAGCGCCGGTTGAGGTCTTCCAGCAGACTGATCGCTTCCGGCGCGCGTTTCTGCGTCAACAGCGCGTCCGCATTTCTCAACTCCGTAAGCAGCGCGGACGGTAGGGGAGCCGTCGGCTTTCGCAGTATATTCGCTTTCTTTTTCGGCATCGTGAACTCTCCCAACAAGGCATAATTTGTTTCCTGCTAAAAGGATGGAGATATTACAAGCAAATCCGACATCGGAGTTGTTCCATGGCAGAGTTAAATCGCCACACACAACTCACTGAAAGAGCGAACTCAGATGTCTTCTTTAGTCTACCGCATCTATGCCTTGTTGACGCAAGCGCTAACCGACGTGCCGAAGGGAACAATCTTCTATTGAAAAACGGCGCTTATGCCGGGCTTCAAGTTGCTATTCGCGTCCCAGATTCCCCAGGAAGGGAAATCATTATACTTGGACTTGTAAAATTCGTCGAACGCTTCAAAGTAGAACATAGGGACGTTCGCGCCGCGTGCCCATGTCTCGACAGCGTTGAAATACGTTGTGGCATTGGCGGCGGAGGGGATCGCAGCCGGACTAAAGGAGACCGGCGAACCGGAACTGGGCCAGCCTGTTTCTGTGATGATTACCTGCTTGCCGTTGGCAGCTTGCACAGTCTGCATGTAATCTGCCTGGAGCTTGGAAAGCGCCTGATCAATGGCAGCATTTTCGTAAAATGGATAAATATTCACCGCGACCACATCAACGGCAGCAATCACCTGCGGATGCGCCACAATCGTGTTCCAGGTATCGGCGTACGTGACTTGCACACCGGCTGGAACCTGTGATTTGACCGACTTGATGTAGGCGATCAGTTGATCCTCGGATGCCGTATTGTTGAGCAGCGTCTCATTGCCTACGATAGCAATATCCACATTGCCGGCTTTGGCTGCTGCAATCAGATTGGCGATTTGGGCATTGTTCACCGTTGTATCGGAACCGATATAGGCTCCGATAGCGGTTTTGAAACCCTGTTGACGCGCCTTGGCGGGTATGTTTTCCAGGCCGTTTTGGGTGCCAAAAGTGCGAATCCATTGGGTATAACCCTTCATTGTCTGCAGCAGCGAGTTGATCTGAGCAGAAGAAACCTGTGCGCTGCTTTGAATGTTGGGATCCTGGTTCTGGTTGACGTAGGGGCTGAAGTTAAGCCCATAGACGGGATTGAGAGTCGGCATGGAGGGGGCAGTCGGCGTGGCTTTGACTTCATTGGACTTGCCGCTTTCTCCCGCGCTGTTGACGGCAGTAACCTGGTAGTAATAGGCCGTGCTGTTGGTAAGTCCGGGATCTGTGAAAGCAGTCGTGGCGGCGGTGGCCGCAAAACTTTCCGCGCCGGAGCTTGTGCTTCGGTACACGCGGTATCCCGTCGCGCGATCACTCGCGCTCCAGGACAGCGCTACCTGACCGTTGCCGGCAGATGCGCTCAATCCCGATGGAGCCGATGGAATTGTGAGCGTGGAGGTATTATGCCCTCCACAGGCGCATAAACAATTCAGCATCGCCAGCATCAATCCAAGGCGCGCGCTCAAGACAAGGTTCAGCCGCAGGTGGGTACGATGCGCCCCGGGGCTTGCGCAGTAAAATCGGTACATAATCTCTCCTTCTCCGTTGAAGTCATGTTCCTCTCACAAACATTACCGGCCAAAGGGTAACTGCCCGCGCGCTATTGCGCAAGCGCCGTCTTCACCGCATTGGTCAAGGCTGTGGCAATCTCAATCTCAACCATTTGCCCCGCATCAGTGGTTCCATCGCCAATTTGACCTGTCTGCGCCCAGGTTGGGTCTTCGGGCTGCGCAAAGTTTGTCAATACTTGCTGCTGTTTCGTCGTTGAGAGAGTTTTTAGAGCGGCAACGCCACTGGTAAATGTGGAACTCCTGGTAACGTCGCTAACGATCTGCTGGAGCCGGTTCGAACTATCAAACTGAGACTGATCGGCTGCCGAGAAGCGGGGATTGTATACGTCTCCTCCAGGTTTTACCACGTCGCGTTGTTTTTGCGCGATAAGGCGTCCGAGGTTATTCACGGCGACAGGCAACGTTGGGTCGGGGGTATAAGCGACGCTATCGTTTCCACACCCAACGATTAGAATAAGCGCGTACAAGAACGCTGCTTGCCAAATTCTTCTGAGCATAGTTCCTTCCTTTCTTTTGAGTCTTTCGAGCCGCTCTTGAAAGCGGCACGACGCTTTTCCTCCGAGTGTGTTTGTGAAACGTTCGAGAGATCAATAGCCTGAGAACGAAAACTGGTATCCGTAGTTGGCATCCTTATCCGCTGCGACAAATGGCATAACGCCTATCAAATTCAATTCGGGAGTGCTGTACACCTGAATTTGTTCGCCACCCATGAGTATGATCTTCTTCCCCGGCGTGTAGGGCGGATAGGACTGGATGTAATCGTGTGATGGGAAACCTTTTTTCTCCAATTGATCGTTGTCGAGGTTGTAGCGGTACAATGCCGGCAGTCCAATGGCCGGGTTGCCGGCTGCCCAGACGATGCCGATGCGTCCATTGTAGTTGGCATTGCTGACAAAATCCTCTAGTCCGTCCTGCATGATCGGGTCTGCGCCTATGCGGACGTGAGTAATCGCTCCAATTGCGTAAGAATAGGAAAGCACAAGCACGTCACCCTGATCAGAAATCGTCGCCTTTTGCAGAACCTCCCGAACTGGAGCTTCATGGGCAAGAAGCACCTCCTCGCCGGTTTGTAAGTCGCGCCGCCGGACATCACAGGTGCGCCCGGTCTGACCAAGCAGGGTCCATGCGACATAACGCCCGTTCTCGCTGACATCGAACTGCCCATCGTGATAGCCGGAATCCCCACTATAGTCGAAGACCACCTCGCCAGTATCGGAGCGCAGCAGTACGGACTCACTGGATGTTTTGGCTGCCAGCAACAGCGAACCATCGGCATAGGTTCGGATGGGCGTGAGGCTGGAACCTAATTCCGTTCCTTGCTGCAGAGTCGTCGCGTCGAATTTCCAAAGCTTCGCGTTACCAGGATTGGAGAAGGCAAAGGAGCGGTGTGGGTCGCTTCCCAGCACATAGGATATGTTGGTTTGCTTCGGCAGAACGGCAACTGGAGTATACGTGAAGAGGTCCACCAGAACAGCGCCAGCTTGAACAGCGGAAGCCATCATCAGTGGGCGTCCATTGATGTCCAGATTGGCATCGTAGGTAATGGTTACAGTTTGCCGCCCGACCTCTTGGCCGTTCTGGGTACAGATAACCACCACATTATTGGCGCCGGGCATCAGACCGGAAACGAAGCGGGTGTAGCGGTGATACGTTGTGCCTGCCCGTGTCTGCACCCCGCGCGTTGTGGGATGCGCGTGGGCGCGGCGTGATCCGGCGAGGTCTACATCGTATCCATCCTGGTAGTACCCCATGACTACGGCGTCGGACGTCTTGATGGTATAGACAGCATGATCAACCGTAAAGGAGCCGCTGGGAGCAGGGATTGGCATGGCAGGGCCAGAAGGAGACTGAGGCTGTCCGCTGTTACTGGCAGCAGAGCTTCCAGATGTGCTGCCGGAGGTGGCTGCCGACGTTCCGCTTCCTCCTGAAGCAGGACTGTTATTGGAGGAAGACGTTGAAGGGCCTGAACCGCCGCCGCAACCGATAAGCAACAACGCGACAGACGACAGACAGAAGGAGAAAAACCATGTTCGCTTCATCATTGTTGAATGCTCCTTCATCGCAGCAACACATGACTGTTATAGTGACAAAATAGGGCGCGTGAAAGCGATGGCAACATCAAGGCGAATCGCCGCGCGCTGGTAAGCATTGTCAATGAGCAGGCAGACTATTTTAGTTCCTATTCCAAAATTCGGGTTAGAATGTGGAAGAGGATGAGAGTATAGGCTTCATTATAATGAAAAATAAATATAATGTCAAGTATTCGTACCCTCTAGGCTTACCTATTTTATGTCCAATTTTACATTGTCACAAGATAGAGATTGAAGAAGGTGATGACGGAAGCAAATAGAAACGACAATACGTTCAACGCTGAGTACCTCCGCTCTACGCCGCATCAAACCCCGCGTAGCCGTCGCGCTGTAGGCGGGCTTGCAGGCGGCGGAGGCGGCGGGCGGTTTGTTCCAGTCCATGTTTCTCCGCGTAGCGCAGGAGTTCGGCAAGCGGGGTTTCCAGTTGTTCTAAGGTTCCGGTCAGGCGTGGCAGCACTTTTTGCAGCAATTGCAGGTCGAGGGCGATTTGCAGGTTGCGCGGCTTGTTGCCGGGCGCGTCGGGAACAAGCAAGCCTTCTCCGTCGGCGTCGAAACTGTTGGCACAATAGCGCAACACTTCATCGCGGACGCGGTAAGCGAAGTGCAGGCCATGCGGTTCCAGCAGGGCATTGACATCCGCCAGCGTATTCACGATCTGCGCGGCGAAATCACTTCCGCCGGGGCTGACCTGCCGCAGTTTCGCCCGCGCCGCGCCCACATCCGCTGCCCGCGCCTGTAAAAACAACGCCTGCCGCACAGAAGGAGTATACCGGGCTGCATTGCCGTTACTTTCGTGTTTGCTCACGCTTTCACTTACGGGGTTATCGCCTGCATCTTTGCCGTTGCCTGCGTCTTTGCTATCGCTTCCCTCGTTACTGCCGCTTTGATTGTTGCTGTTGCCCTTGTTTCCGGCAGCCGTTCCTTGCGTTTCGCATGGGTTCTTCGCGCAGGCGAACGTCCTGAAAGGCAATGGTGTTGGCGCGATCCAGAACCTTGCGCGACAGGCCGTGCGTGGCCTCGTCCAGATTCAGGGTTCCGGTCACGAACCAGTTGGCGGGCAGGCGGGCGGTTCTTCCATCCGGCAGGAGCAGTTCGCGCCCCGACGTTTCCATTGCGGACAGAATTTCGGCAAAGTAGTGTTCCACGCGGGCCAGGTTCATCTCGTCGAGGCACAGGAAGAAAGCGCGCTGCGCGTTTTCAGGGCGGGACGCGCGCAGCAGAAACTCCAGAAACGGCGTAGAAACAAAGCTGCCCCGGCCTTGTGGACCGGGCGCAAGCAGATTGACGTAACCAAGCAGGGGCGTGGAATCGTTCCAATCGGGGCGCGCGGCAAGCAGGCGATACTGAGTATTGGCTTCCCCGCAAAGCGCGTATGCGAACAGCGAAGTCAGGCGCGTTTTGCCCGTTCCCGACAATCCCGACAGCAGCACGAACGGCTTGGATTGCAGGCAAAGATAATAGTCGCGTATGGTCAGCGCGGGATACGTAAACCCCTGCGCGGCAATTTCCTCTTCCAGCAGGCGCAGCAATTCCCCCTGCGTACACCCGGTAACATCTACAGGTAGCGCAGGCTGGGGCGTTTCCGCCTCGTATTCCGAGTGTGGTTCGCGCAGAGTTGATAGTTGATAGTTGATAGTTGATAGGGCATCCTCTTCTGTTCCCTCTTCTCCTCTTCTCCCCCTCTCCCCCTCTCCCCCTCTTCCTATCGCCCACTGACCACTCCGCCCCCGTCCCGCCTTGAGCGCCATGCCCCTTGTCAGCAGGCGATGCACGGCGAGGTAGTCGGACGCTTGCAGGGTTTGGAGCGCGGCTTGGTAAACAACAACATCCGACAGCAGGCGCAAAATCGGGTCGGTGTCGGGGATGCCGACATGAACGGGGCGGTTGCTGTAGGATTCGATGCCTTGAATTTCGAGGGGCAGATCAAAGCGTTCGCGGGCTGTTTCCAGAGCGGCCTGCTGCTGTTCGGGGGAGAGTTCCAGAGCGCGCAAGCCCATGCGGGTGACAAGCGGCCACGTGTCGGGCTGATGGGCGCACAAAAACTGCATGGCCGTTTGCCCGCCCGCGTGACGCCGCGATAGGAAACCGCGCAGACGCAGGGGAACCGAGGCCTTGCCGAACAGCAGGTCGCGCAGATCGTGGTTGATGTGTTCCGGTTCGCCCGGTCTTCGCAGCAGGCGGGCGTCCAAATTGGGATTGGGCGCAAGGGCGCGAACCAGGCCGAGCAGAGCGGCGGTTTGCGCATAAGTTAAATTCGCGCCTTCGGCAAAGCCCGCCGTATCCAGCAAATGCGCAAACGCGCGAACCGTTTCCGCGTCCTCTTCGCGCAGGCGCAGGCGTTCCAGGCGTTCCTCGTCCTCGCCTTCGTCCCAGGCCGCGCGCAGGGCAAGCAGCCGCTCCGTCTGCAAACTATTCAACTCAAACCCGGAACTCGCGGACATAATTCGCTATCAACCCTGCGGCACAACATAACACAAAATAGCAGACGCAGGATACCATCAAGCGGTATCGCGCTGCGCGTACATTCGACGCCTGATACTCTGTTTCCTGCTGCCTGTTTGTCCCTGCGCCTGGCAGCGGCAACTCCTAATTCTAACCAAAAAGGCGATGCTATCCCCTTTTTCACTCAAAATCGCTAAGAATATACCGGAAAATCAGCCATTCAATTGACAGGAACGCGGAAACCTGCTATAATCTGCGCCACTAGCAATGCTGCTGTAGATGTTTCAAAAACCGGAAAGCGCTGAAAAGTAAGAACCATGCACCAGGGACGTATACTGATTGCGGACGATGAAGCCGTGCAGCGTCTGGACCTGCGGGCCATGCTGGAATGTCTGGGACACGTCGTAGTCGGCGAAGCGGGGAACGGCGAAGTCGCTGTCGCCCTGGCCCGCCGCCTGCGCCCCGACTTGACCATTTTGGACGTGATGATGCCCGAGACCAACGGCCTGCAAGCCGCTGAAATCATCAATCAGGAGCGGCTCGGCCCCGTGATTTTGCTGACGGCGTACAGCGACGTGCCGCTTATCGAGCAGGCAAGCCGCGCGGGCGTTCTGGCCTACCTGGTCAAGCCCTACCGCCAGCAGGAAATCCAGCCCGCCGTAGAAATCGCCATTGCCCGCTATCGGGAAATGCGCGCGCTGGAAGGCGCGCGCGAGGATGCGCAGGATCAAATCGAAACCACGCGCCTCGTCGGACGCGCCAAGCGCGTTCTGATGGAGCGGCACAACATCAGTGATCAGGAAGCGTACCGCCGCCTGAACGCGCAGGCGCTGTCCACCGAACGCCCCCTGCGCGAAATCGCCGAGTGTATCCTGCTCACGTCCAACATCTGCGAAGACATCCCTCTTTCGCAGCGCAGTCGTTAGGGTTTTAGGTTTTTAGGGTTGTATGGTTTTAGGTGAGCGGTCTGTTGTATGCTCCTAATATCTAATGCCTGATGCCTATAATGCCTTACCACCCGCTTGCAGGCACACCTGGCCTGCAAAGCGCATGGACAAATACAGCCGGACATCCTTCCGCGCTTGTCCGTTTGCACCGGGCGTATCTACCCCACCGCGCCCGTTGCGGCATGAAGCCGCGTTTGTCAACCACATACGCACTTACAGTCTTCGGCATTGACGCCCGGACTGATGTGGCGCTGTTGCCACGCTCCACCTCCTAATTCCAAATCGCACACCGACAACGACGCCGTTGCCCCTGCCTTCTTTCGTCCGATCTCGCCAGCGACCGGAAGCCTTTCCGAACGCCTGCTAAATAGTTGATAGTTGATAGTTGGTAGTTGATACGGATGCAGAAACTATGAACTTTCAGCCCTCTGCCGCTTAGTCAGCATCCTTTTTGTAGCTGTTGGCGCTCTCTTTTCTGGTTGGCATCATCCTTTCCGTCCGTGAAATGCCTGTTCGTTCTTAGCTTTGGTAAGGCCGTTCACACTCAATAGAGCCTGACCGCTCTTTCATCAATCCAAGGCTGCGCAAGTTATTCGGCGCTTTCGCGCCATCAGCCGCTCACTTTTTGGAGGACAACCCCACGTGAATCAGTTCACCTGGCAGTACCGTTTGCACACGCGCGCTTCGCGGCGTTCCATCTCCCGCCGCTTGCTTTCCACTTTGCAGGCTCCCGCCGCCGGCTTTGCCGCGCTGCGCCCCCTGCTCACGCTTTCGCTGTTGTCCTGCGCCCTGCTGTCCGGCGCGGCCCTGACCGTCCGCGCCGAAGATGCGCCCAAATCAGACAAGGCGGAGGAGGGAACAGGGAACAGGGAACAGGGAACAGGGAAGAAGGAGAAAGGGATAAGTGATAAGGGAAAAGGGGTAAGTGACACCTCAACACTCGACACCCAACACCCAACACCCAACACCCTGATTGCCCGCGCGCAGGACGCTCCGGCTCCCACCGCGCCGCAGAACAACCCGCCACAGACGAGTACGCCGCCGCAGAAACCCGCCGAAGGCCAGCCTGCCGCGCCCGCGCCGGCCACGCCTGCTTCGCCTGCGCCGGGAACCGTCACGTACTCCGGGCTGATTGACGTGTACTTCGGCATCAATGCCCGCGCCCCCTACAGCAACGGTCCTTCGCCCTTCGGCGGCCATGCCTTTACCGGGCTGATCTTCCCCAACGGCGAACGCTTCGGCATTGACAACGTGGGACGCTCCTTCGATGTCAATGACCGCGATCCCAGTTTCAGCCTGGGCGAGTTCAACATCAGCCGCACGGAAGGCAAGGGCTTTCCGCTCGGCGTCACGGCCACGCTCACGACGGGCGACACGGCTCGCCTCGTGCATGCGACGGAACCCGGCGGCACGAGCAGTTGGCAGAACTTGCAGCAGTTGTACCTGACCAAGACCATCCACGCGGGAGGGCGCGACATTGCCCTAGACGGCGGCATCTTCGTGACGCCGCTGGGCCTGGAAGTGATCGAAAGCACCAGCAACGACAACTACTCGCGCAGCTTCGGCTTCCAGTACGCGGTTCCGTTCTACCATGCGGGCTTTCGCGCCACTCTGCCCCTGTCGTCCAAATTGACGCTGTTGGGCGCGATTGTCAATGGCTGGAACAACATCGCCGATGATGGGGACGGCAAAACCGGCATTGGACAACTGACGTGGAAGCCGACAGGCACGTTCACGGGCATCCTGGGCTTCATCGGCGGCACGGAAGGCACAGGCGCGTATGGTCCCATCCTCGCTCCCAAGAACCAGGCGGGCATCAACACCTACGTGTACGAGGCGCAGGGCATTTATCAGGCCACTCCCGCCCTCAAACTCTCCGGCATCGTGGATTATGGAACCGGGTCCGGGCACACGCTCGTGACTCTTCAAACGGGGGGAACCGCAAGCGGTACGGTACAGCAGCATGTTTCCGGGACATGGCTCGGTTTGGGCGGTTATGCGCGCTACCAGATCAACTCGAAACTGGCGCTTGCCGGACGCATCGAGCAGTTTGAGGACAACGGGGGGCTGCGTACAGGACTCGCGGGCTACAACCGCCTGCGCGAAGGAACCGTGACGCTGGAGTACGCTTTCCTGCGCGGGCATCTCATCTCGCGCCTGGAATACCGCCACGACGCTTCCAACCAATCGTTCTTCGGGGCGGGCTTCGGCACGGCCCGCGACCAAGACACCATCTACGGCAGCGCGGCTTACAAATTCTGAGGAGGCATTAGGCATCAGGCATTAGGCATTAGGACAATGCCGATGTTTAGCAAGACATTCCCTAATATCTAATGCCTAATGCCTAATGCCTCCCCTGCTCTTCGCTTCGGCACTTTTGAAGGGAGAAACGCAATCGTGAGATTTATGAGAAAATCAACCGCAGCCTCGGCAGACGGTTCGGAAAAATTGTCGCGCGGGCGCAAGTTTGCAAGACTTGGCGAGCGTATGCGCCAGCCCGAATGGCGGCGCTACGCTTATCTGGTGATGCTGGGCAAAGTGACCTCCATCGCCATTCTGTTCGCGTGTTTCGCGCTGTTCACCGCTTTCCGGGGCGGCGCAGCCCATGCCGACGACCCGGTTCTCAAGGGCAACGACATCGTTAGCCCCATCAATACGGTCTGGGTGCTGCTGGCCGCGTTCCTGGTCTTCGGGATGCAGGTCGGGTTTACGATGCTGGAAGCCGGGTTCTGCCGTTCGCGCGAAACCGTCAACGTGCTGATGGAATGTATCGTTGACACCTGTTTATGCGGCATTTTGTTCTGGGCGTTCGGCTTCGCGTTCATGTTCGGGCACGGCAACGGCTGGATCGGCAGCGGCGACGGCACGGCTCACACCTGGTTCTTCCTGAATAACGCGCCCGCAACCTACGAAACCTCGCAGGTCTCGTTCCTGGCGTTCTGGCTGTTCCAGTTCGCGTTTGCCGACACCTGCTCCACAATCACTTCGGGAGCCATGATCGGGCGTACCGGCTGGATCGGCGACCTGCTGTACAGCGTGGGCGTGTCCGGTTTCATCTATCCGATCATCGGCCACTGGGCGTGGGGGCCGGACGGCTGGCTGAACACGATGGGCAGTGAAGGCAAAATGCTGCCCTGGGTCGGCACCAGTTTCCACGATTTCGCCGGTTCTACGGTTGTGCATACCATTGGCGGCTTTATCGCCCTGGCGGGTTCCATTGTGCTTGGCCCGCGCCTGGGACGGCGCTTCAAGCGCGACGGCGGCGGCCCGATGCTGCCGCATGACCTGGTTATCGCGGCAGTGGGCGGTTTGATCCTGTGGTTCGGCTGGTACGGCTTTAATCCGGGCAGTACCCTTTCGGCAATGGACTTTCAGGGTATCGGGCGGGTTGCCACGAACACCACGCTGGCCGCGTGTTCCGCCGGGCTTGCGGCGATGTTCTACGCTTATCCCCAAACCAAGAAGTGGGATTTGGGCTTTACCGTCAACGGCTTCCTGGCCGGCCTTGTCGCTATCACCTGCCCCTGCTACTGGGTCACGCCCACCGGCGCGGTCATTTTGGGAGCGGTCGCGGGCGTGATCGTGGTCATGGGCGTCAATCTGCTGGAATATCTGCGCATTGATGATCCCATCGGCGCGGTTCCCGTGCATGGCTTTGCGGGTATCTGGGGAACGCTTTCGCTTGGCCTGTTCGCCAGCGGGTCAGTTCGGCGCGTCCGGCGCGACCGGCCCGGACAACACCGCCCCCTCGGTACTCACAGGGCTGTTCTATCACGGCGGCACAACCGTGTTGAAAGCGCAGTTCATCGGCAGCGCGACCATTACCATCTGCACCTTTGTCGTAGCGATGATCCTGATGCTGGCGGTAAAAGCGACCGGGCTGCTGCGCGTGTCCCGCGAGGGCGAACTGGAAGGACTGGATATCCACGAACATGGCATCCCGGCCTATCCTGAGTTTGCGATTGTGGACGCCGCAACCGCGCACGGAGCCGTCCCGCATGATGGCGGGTTGTCTTCCGTCAGCGCCTCGCAAACCGGTCCCCGCGTGGACTCATTGTAAGGCACTCACCCCAACCCCTCTCCCAAAAAGCCTGGGAGAGGGGCTAATCCTAAATAACGTTGGAAGCCCCGGCCAAAGATCAATCGAACGATCCACAGCGGTCCACGCCGGGCGCTAACGACTGCGGATAGGGCCGCGTACTGGTAAGAAACAGGTTCCTGCAAAGGAGACAGCGACATGATTAAAGTGGAGGCGTTGATTCGCCCGCAAAAACTGGAAGACGTGAAAGCCGCCCTGTCCGAACAGGGGGTTCAGGGCATGACCGTGACCGAAGTGCGCGGGTCGGGCAAGCAGAAAGGCTTCACGCATAACTACCGGGGCGCGGAATACACCGTGAACCTGCTGCACAAAGTAAAAATCGAGATCGTCGTGCCGGACGCGCTGGCTCATGGCATCGCCACGACCATTGCGGACGCGGCGCGAACGGGCGAAATCGGCGACGGCAAAATTTTCCTGATTCCCGTTTCGGAAGTGATTCGCATCCGCACGGGCGAAGAAGGCGACATTGCCCTGATGTAACGCGCAACGCGCTTGCATCCCGTTTTGCGCTGAAGTTGCCGCATTGCAGTCCCGCCTTTTGAGGAACTCTCAAAGGGCGGGACTTGTATTTGTTATAGGCGTTGAGGAACAATGCGTCGGCTGCTCGGGGGACGAAAAGATACCGTCGTAAAGCGTCTACAGCGCAAGGCTGGCAATTTTATTGCAAATCTGGAACTCTTTTGCCACTATTTTCTGATATAAGCCGAATTCGCTTGCATTGCGCCTGCGACAAGGTATGATATTCTATCTAAGTGCCATTTTCTTCCATTTTTAGGGCGTATTCGTCTTAACGCAGGAGTTGATGAATCATGCTTGAAACGCCTCCCTCACAATCAGAACCAACACGAGCGTCCCTTCGGGAACAGGAGCTTTCCCCCCTGGCTCCCGCCCCGCTGCAAACGACTTCGCTGGGCAAATCCGTGCGCAAAATGCTGTTCGGCAACCCGATTTCCAGCGAACATGCCGAACACACATTGCTGTCGAAACTTATCGCTTTGCCCGTTTTCGCGTCCGACGCTATTTCCTCTACGGCGTATGCCACGCAGGAGATTATCTTAGCGCTGGGCGCGGCAGGATTGTGGCTCCACGCGCATGAAGGAGCCTACACCAACTTCACGATGCTGATCGCAAGCCTGATTGTCGGCTTGCTCGTGATCGTTGTCACCTCCTACTGGCAGACCATCCACGCTTACCCCAGTGGCGGCGGCTCCTACATTGTTTCCAAAGAAAATCTGGGCGCGAATTACGGTCTGATTGCAGCGGGCGCATTCTCATAGATTACGTGCTGACCGTATCGGTGTCCATTGCCGCCGGGGTACAGAACCTGGCAGGTATTCCGTTTGTGGAACACTATCTTATGCCGGACAGGCATCTCGTTCTGTACTGCATCCTCTTTATTGCGCTGCTGACATTGGCAAACCTGCGCGGGCTGAAAGAATCGGGGTCGCTGTTCGCCATTCCCACGTATTTGTTTGTCGCCATGTGCTACATTATGATTGGCGTCGGCGCGTTTCAGGTGTTCGGTTGGTTCGGGATGCATGCGCATACGGAAGAGATACAGCGGATTTACAACAATCACTTGCAGGAGACGGGGGCAGCGGCAGCGAAAGCCGCGCAGACGTTCGGCGGGCTGGTGCTGCTGAAAGCCTTTGCCAACGGCTGCGCCGCCATGACCGGAACCGAAGCGGTCAGCAACGGCATTCCCGCCTTTCAGGAACCCAAGTCCCGCAACGCGCAAATGACCCTGCTGGCGATGGGCGTGATTTTGGGAAGCCTGTTCATCGGTATTTCCTGGCTGGCGACGCAATTGCACGTCGTCTACTGAACCGATGGCGCAAACCCCGCGCCCGCCGTTATTGACCAGATTTCCGGCGCGGTTTTCGGCAAAGACCGGAAGTGGGCAGCATGTTACTACCTGCTGACGCAGTTTTTCACCGCCGCCATTCTGGTGCTTGCCGCCAACACAAGCTACGCGGACTTTCCGCGCCTGGCCTCCATTCTGGCGCGTGACCGCTACATGCCCAAGCAGTTTTCCAACCTGGGCGACAAACTGGTGTTCAACAACGGCATCATGCTGCTTGGCGTGTTTGCCGCCGTGCTGATTGTCGTGAAAAAAGGCGAAGTGGACGCGCTGATCCCGCTGTACGCGACCGGCGTTTTCACCGCCTTTACGCTGTCGCAGAGCGGGCATGGTCGAGCACTGGCTGGATTGCGGCACCGGGGCTGGCAGACAAAGGCGGTTATCAACGGCGTCGGCGCGACGGCAACCCTGATCGTGCTGATGACCATTGTGTACGAAAAGTTTACGGACGGCGCGTGGATCATCGTTTTCCTGATTGCGCTGCTGTTTATGATGTTCAAGCAAAATCCACAGCCACTACCTGGATGTGGCGCAGCAGCTCAAACTCGCCAACTATGAAGCGCCGGTCACGCCGCTCAAAAACACGGTTCTGGTGCTGATTCCCACGCTGCACCGGGGCGTGATGCCCGCGCTGGAGTACGCGCGTTCGCTGTCTTCGGACTGCCGCGCCGTCCACATCTGCACCGACCCGGAGCGCATCCCGCAACTGCGCGAACGCTGGGAGCAGTGGGGGCATGACGTGCCGCTCGTCATTCTAAATTCGCCGTACCGTTCGCTGCTCGGCCCGATCATGCGCTATTTGGACGCGGTTCAGCACGAGCGGCGCAACCATACGGTTACGGTTGTCGTGCCGGAATTCGTGCCGTTCCGGTGGTGGCATCAACTGCTGCACGGACAATCCGGCCTGCGGCTGAAATTGGCCTTGCTCAGTCGGCGCGATGTGGTGGTGGCAAACGTGCGCTACTATCTGCAACATTCGGGAACGCCGCCGCCCTCCGACGCGCTTGCCGAAGAGGACGCGGGGCTGCTTGGCGCAGGCGGGCAGCACGGACACCACGCGCCCGGCAGACCTTGCCGACTCCATTGCGCAGCATCGCGATGGAAACGCCGAACCTGGGCAGCGCGCAGGAGTTGGCGCTTGCCGGCGACAGCGGGATGGATGCGCCGAACGCCCAAAACAGCGAAGAAGCCGCCGCTTACAACGGCCAAACCGCGCCCCCATCCGGCACATTGGAAGAACAAAGCGCGTACCTGCAGGGCTTGAACAATCCGCCCGTGCAGCGCTGGAATAGCCATTCGAGTAACAACGATGGCGGCAAAACCGACGACAACAAAACCGATGGCAATGGAACCATGTGAACCGCCAAAGCCACCGGCAAGAATGGAACTGGAAAATGAAACGTAGACTAATTGCAGGAGTTTGTGGATGATTATCGAAACGCGCGGGGATGTGGTGCGGCTGTCGGGTTCGCTGCATAAAAATCAGTGGATGTCCATTCGCGCCGCCGTCAACCTGCTGCTGCACGATTTTCCACAGGGCATCATTGTGGACTGCTCCGGCTTGCAGGACATTTCCGAAGACGGCGCGAAAACGTTTTTGGAAGCCATACGCGATATCGAATCGGCCCATGCCCGCATCATCGTTGTCAGCCTGCCGCAGAAGGTGTTGAGCGTCATCAAAACCGTGCCGGGGGTGCGTTCCCAACTGCCCATTGCGGCTTCGATAGAGGAAGCGCGTTCGTCCCTGCAAATACACAAGCGCCCCACTGCCGCCACAGCCGCCGGGGATATGGTGAAGGGCGGGCAGATCATCGTTGTGCCTTTAATGGCGGATGTAGACCTGAGTTACGGCGCGGATTTGGCCGCCCGCATTGCCCGCGTCTCACGCGGCGAAGTGCGCCTCGTGTATCTATTGGAAGTGACGCGCACCCTGCCTCTGAACGCGCCGCTTATGGAGCAGGAGCAGGCGGCGGAAACCGCGCTTGGCGTGGCAGCGCAGCTTTCGCAGCGCAATGGCACCATCGCGCAGCAGCACGTCGAGCGCGTCCGGGACGCCGTAGATGGAGCCATTGCCGCCATCAAAACTTACGGAGCCAGCATGATCGTCGTGGGCGCGTCCAAACACGCCATGGATCACGGCGACCATGACCGCTTCGACGCCCTCGTCGAAACCCTGCTCCACCGCGCGCCCTGCGAAGTGATTGTGGGACGATTAAGTCGAGAGTAGGGGTCAGGATTCAGGGGTCAGGGGTCAGGAACGCCCTCTCTTAACCTAATGATTTGTGCAGGAGCCAGCACAAAAGAAATGAGCCTTTCCTGACCCCTGACCCCTGAATCCTGACCCCTATGGAGTGTGCTATGTCCTATTTCCCCCCCGATTGTGAAGAAACGGTACGCGCCGCGCTGCGGGAAGATATCGGCACGGGTGACGTGACCACGCTGTTTACCGTTCCTGCCGACGCGCAGGCGCAGGCGCGCATGATCGCCAAAGCGCCGGGTATTATTGCCGGCCTGCCGGTTGTCGAGGCCGTATTGCGTCAGGTTGATCCGACTTTACGCGGCGTTCGGAGCGTAGAGGAAGGGGCGCGCGTTCTGGCCGGGGAAACTGTTTTTACCATTGAAGGGGCGGCACAAAGCATTTTGACTGCGGAGCGGGTCGCTCTCAATTTCGCGCAGCGCTTGTCCGGCATTGCGACCAAAACGGCGCGGTTTGTGGAACTTGTCATTGGCACGCGGGCGCGGATTGTGGATACGCGCAAAACGACGCCCGGACTGCGCGCGCTGGAAAAATACGCTGTGCGCGTGGGCGGCGGCTACAACCATCGCTTCGGCCTGTACGACGCCATTCTTATCAAAGACAACCATATCGCGGCCAGTGGCGGCATTGCGCAGGCTGTGCAGAACGCTTATGCCAGCGCCCCGCATACCATGACCGTCACGGTCGAATGTGACACGCTTGCGCAGGTGCAGGAAGCCCTGGAAGCGGAAGCCGACATTCTGCTGCTCGACAACATGAGCCTGGAACAACTGCGACAGGCCATCGAACTCATCGGCGAGCAGGCGGCTACGGAAGCCAGTGGCGGCGTGAACGAGGATACGGTTGCCGCCATCGCTCAAACAGGCGTAGACATCATCTCCGTCGGCGCGCTCACCCATTCGGCGGTGGCGCTGGATATTAGTTTGGAAGTAGTCAGTAGTCAGTAGTCAGTAGTCAGTAGAAATGCCCGTTTACTCAAAGCTTTGCGTCACGACAAAGGCTTGCAAGAGCGGGTTCTTCTACTGACTACTGACTACTGACTACTGACTACTGACTACTGACTTATGCCCCTTCAAACCCTCCAATCCGTTTCCTCCACAATGGACGTGGCGCGTGAAAACGCGCTTGCGGGCCGCGTTCGCTTTGAGGATACGGGGCGCGCGGTTCCAAGCGGCGTCCGCGCTGAAGAGCAGACGGCGGGACGGGGGCAGCGGGGACGAGAATGGTTTGCGCGGCGCGGCGAGTGCCTGTGCGCCACCTATTACCTACGGCTGGACATGGAAACGCCCGAACGCGCCGGGCAACTCGCGTTTGTAGCCGGTGTCGCCGTTGCGGAAACGCTTGCGGAATGGAAGACAGATGAGCAGGGAACAGGGAACAGGGAACAGGGAACAGAAGAGAAGACAGAAGACAGAAGACAGAAGACAGAAGAGGATCAATCAGCAGTCGGCAATCGGCAATCGGCAATCGGTTTAAAATGGCCCAATGACATAATGCTCAACGGGCGAAAACTTGGAGGGATTCTGATTGAATTGGCGCGTTGCGATATATCTGCCCATGCGGAAACTCGTCCGCAGGAGGATTGGCCGCAGGTCTTTCCAACCGGCATTTTATATGCCGGTTCAACGCTGAATTCAAGCCTGAATGAGCCGACACATCCGACCGGGGAAGAATGGATTGCGCTTATCGGCGTGGGAATCAATGTGCGGGCACGCGAATTTCCTGCCGAATTGGAGGGGAGGGCGACTTCCCTGTGGCGCGAGGGCGTGGAAGATTGCGACATTGGGGAGTTGGCGGAAGAAATTGGGCGCGCGCTGCAACAAACTGCCGATTTATGGCGCACAGCGGGTTTTGAAGCGATTTTACCGCGATGGCAGCCGTTTGATACAACGTCGGGCCGCGTCTTTACAACTATGGTGGAAGGCAAAAACGTGCAGGGCATGGCAGAAGGCATTGAAGCGGATGGCAAGTTACGGCTGCGATTGGCGGATGGGCGCGTGTTGCATGTCCTCTCAGCGTCTTCGCTTCAAGAAACATAGTGTTCGGAATAAATTTTACATACAAAGATATTATCAAATAGACATAATTTCTTATAGTCGTGACAAGAATACTTGACAATGCGGGGTTTGTTGTGATATTGTTGTTGGAACAAGAAAAATTTCAGAATTCGCCCTACAGAACGTGTTGGATTCTGCCGATGATACTTGTGTGTGATGAGGTACAGGTAAATCCATAGAAATGTGGAGACACAAAGCCATGGGCCTAAGAGGAGATTATGCAGCGACGCGCTTTAGCGCCCGCTGCGATGCCGCAGACTCCAGATGGTCGCCAGGTTGCCGTACTCGACGTAAACCAATACCTTTGTATTGTTTTTATGACCGGGAGGCAAAACAATGAAAATCTCGAATGAAGAAGTAAGCCGTTTGTTTTCCGTTTCTGCGCGTGAGCGCTCCGCTGCAAATCTGGCGGCTTCCACCGGGTCGGGTCGGGACATTCAGGGTCGTCAGGCGGCTCAGGTGAATGTTTCGGCAACGGCGCAGGAAATCGTGAAAGTCAAGAAGCTGATCAGCGAACTCCCGGATGTGCGCGAATCGCGCGTCCAAGCGCTGAAAGCCCAGGTTGAGAGCGGCACGTATAATGTAAGCGGCGAGGACATTGCGGACTTAATCATCCGCCGCACTCTCGCAGACAACACCGCGCTGTAAAGCGTTGAGCGTTGAGCATAGCGTTGAGCATTCAGACCAATTCTGATGCTCAACGCTTTGTGCTTCATATCTTTCGCTCTGCTTCGCCTATTCCACAAGTTGTTCCCTAGTTGTTTCACCTATGGATGCTGAAAATGCAATTTTGCATTTTCAGCATTTTCCGTTTGGTATCGTGTATACTTTATCCTATGAGAATCGTTACTTACAACACGCGCGGCAGTTTGGGCATGGACGGCCTGCGCTCCACGCGCCGTATCGCCCATGTTGTTCGCGGCCTGTCCCCGGACATTGTATGCTTTCAGGAAATCCATCAGCGCACGCCGCAAAGCGGGGGCGAAGATCAGCCCGGCGCGTTGTCGCGCGGCTTGATGCGCCCGGTGCTGTTTCAGCGCAACCTTCGTATCGGCATGGGCGCGTATGGCATTGCCATCGCCGCGCGTGGCACGATTATAAACGCAAAGGAACACGTGCTGCCGAGCCTGCGCGAACAGCGCGGCGCGTTGGAAGTGCAATTGCGCGACCTGCCGGGTATCGGGCGCTTGACGGTATTCTGTACCCACTGGGGCTTGGACGGCGAGGAGCGGCAAAAGCAGGCTGAGGCGCTGGTTCCTCTCATTCAGGAAGCGCGGCGTCCGATTGTCTTTTGCGGCGACTTGAACGAGGGACCGGAGGCGGCGGGCATCAAACTGCTTTTAGAGCAAACCGGTTTGCAGGATGCGGATGCGCAACAAAACAGGGCGACATTTGTATCCGACAATCCGCAACACCGCATTGACTACATCCTCTTTTCGCCGGATTTAACCTTGCGCTACTTTGAAGTTGTAAACAGCCTTGCTTCCGATCATTGCCCACTCGCCGCCGACCTTGAACGCGCTTAAACGCGCCAAATTGTTCTACGGTCAACAATTTGGCGCGAAACGCGCTACCGGATGAAAGCGGCTTCCTGAAACTTCCAGGCGTCCAGCGCGTTCATGCGGCTGTCGGGGATCAGGTTGATGGTGTCCAGTTCGTTCTCGCCAACCCACCGAAACCCTTCCGACTCTGCGCTTGGCTTCAACGCGCCCCCTGTTACTCTTGCCTCGAAACAGATCACGAAGCTGCGGTGTACGTTGCCATCCGGGATAATGAACTACGCTGCGCGGATTGGTGTTTATGGAGACAAGGCGTACAATCTCCGTTTCAAATCCCGTTTCTTCCAGCGTTTCGCGGATGCAGCACTCCTGCGCCAATTCGTGCATTTCCATGCGGCCACCCGGCAGACACCAATGATCGCTGCGCGAACGCTTCATAAATAAAACGCGATCCGCACTGTCGAAAATCACGGCGGAAACGCCCGGATGCAGGGGTTTGTTGGGAGCGGGGCAGTCGGCATCGTCGTAGTAGAAACGCTCTACAGGGGGAAATACGCGAATTTCGTCAGGCATGGTTATCTCCCCCGTCTTGATTGCAGCAGCAGGTCGAACACGCGCTCCAGATCTTCTTCCGTGTAAAACTCAATCTCAATGCGGCCTTTACCCTTGCCGTCCCGGCGCACGTACACTTTGGTTCCCAAGCGCTCCTGGAGTTCCCCGGCAAGCGCGGCCTCATGCGGGTCGGAACCGGAAAACGCCGCAACGCCATTGGAACCGGCAGAAGTGGAAGCCGGATTGGAAGTTGTGTCGGAACCGGAACCGGCAGCGGGGCGAACAGGCGTGAGCAGCAGTTCAATGACCTGCTCCGTAGCGCGTACCGATAATTGTTCCGTTGCCGCCCGATGCCAGGCGCGTTCCAGCAGGTCGGGATGGTCTCGAAGTTTGAGTAACGCCTTGCCATGTCCCTCGGTAAGTTCGCTGCGCTCCAGGCTGTCCTGTACCACTTCCGGCAGGTCGAGCAGGCGAACGAGATTGGCAATGGACGAACGGCTCTTGCCGACCCGGTGGCTTACCGTTTCCTGCGTCAAGCCAAACTCATCCATCATGCGGCGATAGGCGCGGGCGGCTTCCATCGGGCCAATGTCTTCGCGCTGCACGTTCTCGACAACCGCCATTTCCAGCAGTTCTTTTTCGGAACACTCCTTGACAATTGCCGGAACCTGCAACAGTCCCGCTTCCTGCGCCGCCCGGAAACGCCGTTCGCCCGCCACGATCTGAAAACGCTCATGCCCTACTTCGCGCAGCAAAATAGGCTGCAAAATGCCGTGTTCCTTGATGGAAGTCACCAACTCCGACATTTTGATGGGGTCAAACAGGGTACGCGGCTGATAGGGGTTCGCCGTGACGTGCGCAAGGGGCACTTCCCGCACCCGCGCTTCGCCGTCCCCGCCCGCATTTTCCGAAATCAGCGCGGCCAAGCCGCGCCCTAATCCACGCTTACCCATTTTTCAGTACCTCCATTGCGATTTTTTGATACGCCAGAGCGCCCCGCGACTTGGGATCGTACAAGGCAACCGGAAGACCGTGACTTGGCGCTTCCGACAAACGCACGTTGCGCGGTATAATGGTGGGAGAAACCTTGTCGCGGAAAAACTGCTTCACATCCGCTTCCACCTGCTGCGCCAGCCGCGTCCGGTTGTCGTACATGGTCAAAATCACTTTCGCCACATACAGGGAAGGGTTTAGCTGCCGCTTGACAACATCAATCGTCTTGAGCAACTGGCTGATGCCTTCCAGCGCGTAGAATTCCGCCTGTATCGGCAGGATCACGCCATCGGACGCGACAAGCGCGTTTAGCGTCAACAGGCCAAGCGAGGGAGGCGCGTCAATCAGGATAATGTCGAAGTAAGCGCGGGCAGGTTCCAGCGCCTGCCGCAGAAACGTTTCGCGCGAGATTTTGCCCATGAGTTCCATATCGGCCCCGGCTAAATCCAATGTTGCCGGCAGCATCGTCAAATTTTCCACTTTGGTACGCACGACGGCTTCAATTACGGGCAGGTTGTCGAGAAGCACGTCATACGTGGAGAGTTTCAGGGAATTGCGATCAATGCCCATGCCGCTTGTCGCATTGCCCTGCGGGTCTAAGTCTATGAGCAGCACTTTCGACCCGGCCATTGCCATGTAGGTTGCCAGATTCACAGCGGTAGTTGTCTTTCCCACGCCGCCCTTCTGGTTGACAACCGAATACACGATACCCATAACCCTCTTCACCTTCCGGGCCGGCTGTGGCCTCTGTACAAATAAAACAATTATTTCCTTCCTTCATTCTGACACGAAACAGGAGCAACGCGACACATCGTGAGTGGAAAGTTTACAGAAAATCAGCGGCAGGCCATCGAAACCAACGGCAGCGACATTTGCGTGGCGGCGGGAGCGGGGTCAGGCAAAACGGGCGTACTCGTGGAGCGCTTTGTCCGCCTGATAACCGACAGCAAACAACAACGCCTTCCCCCGGAGCAATGCGCCCGCGTGGATCAGATTCTGGTCATTACCTTCACGGAAAAAGCCACCAAAGAGATGAAGACGCGGATTGTGCAAGCCTTGACGCGCCTAAATCTTGTGGAAGAGCGGCGACAGGTGGAAACCGCGTACATCAGCACCATTCACGGCTTTTGTTCGCGGCTCTTACAGGAAAACCCTTTTGAAGCGGGCGTTGACCCGCAATTCCGTGTCCTTGATGAAACCCAATCCCGGCGCATGATGCGGCAGGCGTTTGAAGCCGTTGTTGCGGACGCTTACAATCACAACCACGAGGAAATCACCGAACTTGTCGCCGCCTTACAGGGTGAGCGCACTTATAACGATACCGGCAATGATTCGCTTGGTGTGCTTGCGGGTGCGACGGACACGCTGATTGGGCGGATGCGGGGCGCGGGAAAAAGCCTGCGCACAGTGGAAAAACACTATCAGGACGGACTGGAACTCACATCAGCCCGCTCACTGGAACCCGTCTGGTCCCTGCTGACGCCCGCGCTCACGGAAATCAGCGTTGCGGTACAAACCCTTGCCGGCTTGCGCGACAATCTAATGGGAACAGCGCGGCTTGCCTGTGACGCTCTGATGGAACACGCCGAGTGTTTGGACCCCGCCGCCAACTCCCTGTTTGCCACGCTTGCCGGACTGGAGGCCGTTTACAAGACGGTCAGCCGGGGGATGCCGCGCCAGGTGTCAACGCCCGCCGATATGGAAATTACGCGCCTGCTGCAGCGCGTCCGTATCCAATGCGAGGAAGCGCGCGACCTATTCGGCGCATTGGCGGACAACGAGGAGACTGCCGCGCTGCAAACGCATCGGCTGTGGGGATTGGCTGTCGCTGTCTGGAAACAATACGAAAAAGCCAAGCAATTGCGCGGCAGTCTGGATACCGAAGACTTGCAGGAGGAGGGCGTTCGTCTGCTGACCAAATCCCCGATTGTGCGGGCGCGTTACCAGAAGCAATTTCGGCATCTCATGGTAGATGAATTTCAGGACACGAACCCCCTGCAAATGCGGCTCATCAACCTGCTGCGCGTCAAAGCGGGGGAGGGAACGCAAACGCCGCCAAACCATCTTTTTGTTGTCGGAGATGTGCAGCAAAGTATTTATGGCTTTCGCCATGCCGACGCCCGCTTATTCCGTGATCTGGAGCGGCAATTTCGGGAAGCGGGAGCGGGTGTTCACGTATCCCTTGCCGTTAATTTTCGGTCACGCCCTGAAATTCTGCAAGCCGTCGAAATGGTGTTCCGGCAAATCTGGCGCGATGAGCCGACGCCGTTTGTGCCCTTAACGCAGGGCGCGAACTTCGACGCCAAGCCGCATCCGGGCGTGGAAGTGCTGACCACGCAGGATTTAGGGCGGCGCGAGTACGTCAGTCTGGAAGCCGAAGCCCTGGCGGGGCGCATACAGCGCATGGTAGAAGGGGAGGAATTTCGCATTACGCGGCAGGACGATCCGCGCCGGGGCGAACCGGTCGCCTATCGGGACATTGCCATTTTACTGCGCGGCCTGACGGACGTGCAAAAGTACGAGGAAGCATTGGCGCGGCGCGGCGTACCCTATTTTGTGGTCGGCGGCGGAAGGGGATATTACGCCCGGCACGAGATACGCGATTTGATTAACGTGCTGACCGTTCTGGACACGCCCTTAGAGGATGTCGCGCTGGCGGCAACCCTGCGCTCCCCGCTCGTGGGCGCGGACACGGACACGCTGTACCAACTCAGTCTGACGGCACAGCAGGAAGCGGAGCAGGCGCAGGTGGAACACAACAAAGCGGGACAGAATAAACCTGCGCGGCGGGGTGAGCGTTCTGCGCCCCTGTATCCTGCCATTGCCGCCCTGCTGGAAGCAAGGACGCTGCCACCAGCCGAACACGAAAAACTGCAAGAGTTTGTCGAAGTGATGGACGAACTGCGGGCGCAGGAAGATCGTCTGCCTGTCGGCCATCTGCTGGAACGCCTGATTTCCCGCACCCACTACGACGCGCGCCTGCTGTGTCGTCCGGGCGGGCGCAGGCGGCTGGCAAATGTGCGCAAGCTGCTGCAAATCGCCAACGCCGACCCCTCCATAGACGTGCGCAGCTTTATACGGCAATTGCGCAGCATGGACAAGCTATCCGAGCGCGAAGGCGATGCGCCGACCGAAGAGGAAGCGGCGGATGTAGTGCGTATACTGACAATTCATGGCGCTAAAGGGCTGGAGTTCCCTGTTGTTATTCTTGCGGACATGGCGCGTGGCCTGCTGATGCCGGAGCGCAACTTATTTGCCTGCGACCCGCAGCATTTCGCGCTTGGCACAAAAATCAATGGTACGGCCAATGTCGTTTATAAAACCATTGACCGGCAGCGGCAGGAAGCCGACAAAAAAGAATCCGCCCGCCTGCTGTACGTCGCCATGACGCGGGCGCGCGAACATCTGGTCTTGTGCGGCAACATCGGGCGCAACCGCTCCTTCAACTGGGCCGACCAGGTCTTCCCGCTCATGGGCATTTTGGACACGCCCCCTGAACCCGATGTTCAGACGCTTGCCGGCGGCTTGAAAGCGCACGTTTGCGCGCTCGCCTACTACCGTCAACTGCCCAACACGCTCGCGCCCACGCCCACCCGCGCCGCCCAACTGCGCCAAAACGCCCTCCGCGACCAAATCGCGCAAGCCATCGTCAACAATCAGCCGTTGAACTTCGTTCTTGAAAAGGAATAGCGTCATGCGAAAGCAACTCGAAGGATTGGCAGGCTACATAGGCACAGATCAGATTGTCCGTATCAACAGACAAACCATTGACGAACACGAACTAGATGGCTTTGTCGTTGGGATCAGCGCGAAACTTCTGCTCTTGCAAGTTATAGACGGCAATACGCTTTATCTGAATGGATATTCGGCGTTGCGTATATCGGATGTGCGTTCTTACCGTGTAGACCCAACATTCACGCCGCGCGCAATGCGCCTGATGGAGCGAAAACCAACAGTTCCCGAATATGTTGACCTTACCAGTTGGCAGACGCTATTGCGCAGCGTACAGCCCAGGTATCCATTATTGCAGATCGAAACCGAGAAAAAGAAGTCGGGCGTCTGCTATATAGGGCGCGTGGCAAACCTTACAGCACAGCAAGTGGACTTGATTGAGGTCAATTCCGAGGGATATTGGGCGGAGACAGAAACCTTTGCCTTCAAGGACATAACACAGGTTGGGTTTAACAATGGCTACGTTGACGCTCTGGCGCGGCTCGTAGAACACGAAGCAGCAACAAAATAATGACGCGGTACTCCTCATCCATTGGAAATACCATGCTTGGCGCGGAACTCGGCAAACACTTCATCGGCAGGACGCCCTTCGCCCCGCTCCATTTGCTCCAGACCGCGTCTGATACCTTCCAGTGCGTCTGCCTGCCCCACACGCTCCAGCATAGCCTGATAGCTTTCGGCGTCCTGTACCACAAGCGTGGCTTTGCCGTTGACGGTCAGCACAACAGGCGCTTTCGTCTCCTGCATCTGCTTCACAAAGTCGTTGGTATTGCGCTTGAAGTCCGTGAGCGATTGGATGTCGCGGCTTATATTGATCATAGCATTGTCTCCCTGCGCACCCAATAAGATGTTGAAAAGATGTTATCAGATTGTACTCTGAATATCAAAATTTCGCAAAATAGTAGAAAAATATCTGGTTAAACAGCAGAAATAACGAACCTTTTCTGCCTCTTCCTCGTCTAAATACACATGCACGTCTACTAAATAGATGTGCTAACGAGCCAGGTGGCGGGCCGTTGGAAGTTCGGAGTTCTTCTCCACTCTCAACAATCTAACCTGGAAGGGAGGTGCTGGAAGATGCCTGTACACTCTCCCCGTTCGCCCTGACGCTGCGGAGGCCAAGATGCCTCATCTTAATACAACCTGACACAACGAGACATCGGGCTGGAAGCGCTGTATTGCCAAGATTTCGACGCTGTCTCTACATACTCTTTTTCTTTTTCCGTTTCAAGGTTCCTGCCCTGAGCGCCCCTACACTTTCACGCTGGTTTCAGTAATCTCCACCACCGCCGCCACCGAAGTCACTGCCACCACTGCTGAAGTCTGCGCCGCCACCGCCGAAATCGGAACCGGAACTCCCGAAGTCAACGCTCCCACTGCTGCCGAAGTCTGCCGCGCCGCCCGCATCGGCATTGCCGCTGAAATCTATGCCGCCCACGCCCACGTCATTACTGCTGTTGTCATTGCCATTCGTGTTCGCGTCGAACGCGCTCATGTCGCCGCCGTTGAAACCGTTGTCGGCGACTACGGGCGGGCCGGATTGCGCGAAATCGGTTGTCGGGACGCCGGACGGGCCGACGAAAACGGGATACGGCATCGCATACGGCTGCGCCATCAATGCCCCGAACAGAAAGCCGTCCGCCATGCCGCCGCCATACCCGTAGCCCGGCACGAACATCACATCGGAGCGGTAATAATCGCGATAGGGATCGTAGCCCCGGCTGGCGTACCAGGGAACGCTTTGCCCGTTCCCGCTCGACACGCTGCGCACTTTCGGGGTTGCGCCCTGCTGAATGATCTGTACGTCGTCCGCGCAGGCAAGGACTTTGCGCCGCTGTCCATTAATGGCAACCGTAATCGGCGTCAGGTCGGTGATGCGGGCGGGGCGCGAACAGAAGAAGCAGGCCGCGCGCTCGTTTACGGGAATGTCTTGCGCGCGCAGGTTGGGGAGGATGGGCGCGGATTGGTCGGGTGGCGTGTTGTCGTGGATGGCCGGTGTCGCCCGCCACTCTGTGCCGTCTACCGCAACCGCCAGTCCCGTGCCGCCCGTCGCCGTGTCTATCGCGCTGTGGCACGATTGCGTAAGCTGCTTTGCCTGTTCCAGCAGGGCTTCAATGCGCGCGTAATCTTCGGCGTTGCGAGCGGTTTGGGTCAGCGCGTTGGCCTGATCCAGCAATCCCGCCGCCTGCTGCCGCGCGCCCCTTGCCTGTTCCACCTCGGAAGTAGAGGGCAGTAAATCCAAATAGGTGTCCGCATACGCGATGCCGTTCACCACTTCGCCATGCAGCCGCGCAAGGGGCTGCCGCGCCTGCCGCATAGCCTGCCCGCGATCCATCGCCCGCTTGCCTGCCCACAACCCCAGCCCGCCAATCCCCACAACCGGAACCAGCCACAAAAAGCCGGGAACGCCACCAGAATTTGCCGCAGTTCCATTGAAATCGCGTCCCGCAGGCATGTCGGCAGACGCGCCGTTACTCGGCGCGACGGGAGAATTTGCAGCGGGAGAATTGGGATTGGAGGGAACGCCGTTAGGCTGCGTGGCGGCTGCCGCGTCCAAATCAGCAACCGTGTGCCGGATGCCGTTCACCAAATCGCCGCGCAGTTCAAAAGTGTGCTGCTGCAAAATCTGTGTAATCCGCGTTGCAGGAACCGCGTCCGTCGCCGCCGACACGCCGCCGTCTGTGCGGATAATCAGCGTCCCGCGTCCCAAACCGAGCCAATCGTGCAGGGCTTTGGCATACCCGTTGCGCGTGCCGAACTGCCGTCCACTGGCCGGCAACTCGCTGACAACCGCAATTTTAAGCGGGCGTGACGGCGCGGCATTTTGCGCCAACCGCTCCAGCGCGCCCTGATCTACCTGATCGCGCAGGGTTTTGCCGACAAACACATTGCTTTGCTGCAAGGCTTTCGCCAACGGGTCGTCGGCAGCGCCGTTATTCTGCGCCCGCGCCCACATCGGCAAAATCAGCAACATTCCAACCATCCAGTGTCGTCGCATAGCAGTCTCCTTTACCGTTCCTCATGCCAAACCGCTGGCAGTGTTAAGAGCGCTAAAATCAAGCGCGGCCAAAACAAGAAATTCGACCTGCGCCACTTCCAACGCCTGTAGGAAAGAAGTTTCGTCACAGCGTCGCTATCTAAAGAACGGCGAAACACGTCCTTCGCTACCATACGCATTGTGACTGCATACCGGCAGCAAGCAAGCCTGCAAGCGGGCGGGGAAATAACCCTGAAGAAACTCACAAAAGATGCCGATAATTAAAAGACCACCGTTGTAACACCTACCGTTTTGTGCATCAGCGCGACCATACAAACAGAAGATAATGTGGCGTTGCGCGGGAATAACAAACATGAACATTCTCGCCACCCTGTTTACGGGCCGCAAGTCTTTGCGCCGACTGCCCGATTCCGAATACCCTTCTTTTGCCCGGCCTCCTTCCCGATTTGGCTTGCTGGCGGCGCTTGTCGGCCTGTCCATCCTGCTGTTTGCCCCGATGCTGGCCCGTTACCACGCGGCGCGATACCGCGCTCACATTGAAGACGATATCGAGCCGGCACGCGAACAGATCAATGGGATGCTGGCAGGCGCGTATAAGGCGCGCGGCGATGTTCTCCTGGCGCTTGCCACGCGGCCAAAACACGCTTCCCGGCACAATCCAGCCTCGTACGCTTCGAAAACCGGCATTGCAGGACGCGGCAACAATGCGCTGCAAGATGACCGCGCCATTCTTGCCTGCAGCAGCCGAACCTACGCGCATTGGCAGCAAGGCAAAAGCCTGCTCTTTGCCGCCGCGCAGGTGTACAAACATTCCGCGAAAACGTCGCCGCAACTCAAAGCCGAAGGATTAAATGAGGCAAACGGACTGTTTCAGCAGGGAATTATCGCCCTGCGGAACGCGCAGACCAGCGCATTGCGAGAGCAGATCGGAGCGCGCGAACGCTTGAAAACGATTGGACAAATCGAGATCGCCGTAACCGTGCCCGTCGCGCTGACATGCCTGCTTCTGGCGGCAAGCACCTGGCAGGCGCAGGCGCGTTTACGCCGCTTCTGGCTGCGGGAATATAAAACCAATCGTCGCCTGAAAGAGGCCAATGCGCGATTGGAAGCGCTTGCCACCATAGACGGCCTGACCGGGCTGAAAAACCATCGGGCGTTTCAGGAATGGCTGGCAGACGCCTTCGAGATTGCCACCTACCGTAACAATCCCATTTCGCTGCTGCTGCTGGATGTAGACCGCTTCAAACAGGTCAACGATACGCATGGGCATCCGGCGGGCGATGAAATCTTGAAGCAGGTCGCCGGGATTTTGCAGCAAACCTGCCGCGCCACCGACTGCGCGGCGCGCTATGGCGGCGAGGAGTTTGTCATCGTCCTGCCGGATACGGATCGTGTGGGAGCCTTACGCCTGGCTGAACGGTTCCGCCTCAAAATCGCGTCCGCGCCCTGGGCGCTTTCGCCGATCACCGCCAGCTTCGGCGTGGCGACATGGAGCGGGCAGGCAACCAATCAGGCGCAATTGATTGCCGACGCGGACGCCGCCTTGTACGCCTCCAAGCATAACGGGCGCAATCGCGTCACCCATGCCGTCGAACTGTTGCCGCAAATAGATCAAAGCTATGCAATTACCCACTGGCAGCCGGACGCGTCCCTCGATATACCCGCCTACAAATCCTGACGGACAGGAACGTTCCCTCCCATATTTCCAAAGCAACGCGCCCGGAAACATAAGTTTCCGGGCGCGATTGTTCTTCATGCCGGTGTTCAGGTATTCGGTAAGCGGTATTGGGCTTCTGTCTTCTGTCTTCTGTCTTCTGCCCTCTTCCCTAATGCCTGATGCCTAATGCCTGCTTCTCCCTTACACCGGCATCGGCCTGTTCGGATCCGCGATGATGCCGTCGAAAATGGCGGCGTTGGTTTGCACCTGAACGTTTTTGCCGACAATGCAGCGTTCCAGATGCGTACCCGCGCCAATTGTCGCGCCTTCCCACAAAATGGTTTCCTGCAAAGTCGCGCCCGCCCCGATGTGGCAGTTGTCGCCGATTACCGTGTTGTCGCCAATCGTAGCGTCTGCCTCAATCGTGACGTTGCTGCCGATGGCGACCGGGGAGCCGACCGTGACGCTCGCGTCCATCTGAACGTTGTCGCCCTTCCACACGTTTTTCCCGGCCTGGTGCAGCGGCAGAAGCGCATTGACCTGCCCTTCCAGCACATCCCGCTGCGTCTGCTTATACACCTTGATGTTGCCCACGTCTTTCCAATACGCTTCCGTCACATGCCCGTACATCGGCAGTTCTTTTTCCATCATCAGGGGAAACAATTGCTTGCCGAACAGGAAAAACGTGTGCGCAGGGATCAATTCAAACACGCTCGGCTCGAACACGTAAACGCCCGTATTGGCCGTGTTGGAAAACACTTCCCCTTTGGGTTTTTCCAAAAAGCGCGTGATGCGGCTGTTGTCATCTAATTGCACAATGCCGTACTCGCTCGGATCGTCCACAACGGAAAGCGCGAGCGTGGCCGTCGCATTTTTGTGCTTGTGCGTCTGCACCACAGCCGTCAAGTCCATATCCGTCAGGTCGTCGCCGCCGATAACAAGAAATGTCTCGTTTTGAAAAAAATCCTGTACGCGCTTCACGCTGCCCGCGTCGCCCCAGAGTTCATCCTCATGCGACCAGTGGATGTTGACGCCCCACTTCGCGCCGTCGCCAAAATAGGCGGCAATGGTATCGCCCAGATAGTGAACGTTGACCATGATGTCGTGGAAGCCATGCTGTTTGAGCAGCAGGATAAGGTACTCCATCACGGGACGGTTGATAATCGGCACCAGCGGCTTGGGCACATTGCGGGTCAGCGGATCCAACCGCGACCCGACCCCCGCCGCCAAAATCATAGCTCTCATAAGATAAATTCTCCCAAAGCGTTTACGTCAACCTCCATTGTCGGCAGCAAACGCCATGCTTTTCCTGTGTTTTCCTACGCCACAAAGCAAAAAAAGTGCCATTCTTTACAAGAAATGGCTGTTTGCTTATACTATTGCGCTTGAGAAACAATCCTGCTCCTCGTCTTGGTCCAGCCATTGCATCGGGATTTGCGCGACCTTTTCGCGTCCGGTCGGCTTGTGAACGGGTTTACCCAAGGGCCTTACTTTCAAAGCCCCATTATGAAGAGCAACCAGATCGTTCCTTTGCAATCCGGCAGTAGTCGGCGTCACGGTCAATACCGACGGCTTTGCGCCCTTGCTTGGCGGCGGCAATCAGCGAACTGCCAACACCCGCGAACGGATCCAATATCCAGTCGCCGGGGTTGGTAAAAGCGAGTACGTAGCGTTCGGCCAACTCAACGGGAAATTGGCACGGATGAATGGTTTTCTCGCAGTGGTTGGACTTGACGTTGGGTATGTCCCATACGCCGCTTTCCCACTCCTGCGCCAACAACTCCCAAAAATCAGACGGGTTTTTGCCCAATGGATTGCCGCTCGGCTGTCCTTTTTTATCTCCTTTAAAATGTAGCTTACCGGGATATTTGGAAGGAACGCGAACGGCATCAAGATTAAAAGTGTAAGCATCGGAGCGCGTAAACCAGAGCAACGTTTCATATCTGCCGGAAAAGCGGTGCGAGGCATGAAGCCCATGATCGAAGCGCCAAACCACCCGATTGCGCAACTTCAACCCCAACTCTTTGAAAACAGGATAAAAGTAGACGTCGAGCGGAAACACTTCGCCGTTTTCCACATAGTTACCGACTTGCCAGCACAAACTGCCTGTCGGCGCAAGTAAGGGTATAAGCTGCCGAATGATTTGCGTCTGCGCGTCGAGGTATTGTGTAAGCGTGGTCTGCTGTTCGTACTGCTTGCCGATGTTATAGGGCGGTGAGGTGAGAATCAGGGAAAAGAATTCGCGCGGCAATTGGCGACATGCTTCCCGCGCGTCCGCGTTCAGCATAGCAAAGGACTGCTCCGGCGACAAAGCGTCTTGAACCTGTATGGACGTGTCTTCAAGTAAGTTTATTGGTGTTGAGTTTACCTGAAAACGACAAAGCCCTGCATCGGTGACTGCTCCCCACAGGTAAACCTGGGGGCTTCTCTCCTGTCAAGCAGGAACGGTGTGCAGTCCCACACCGATTTTGAGAATGTTCCGAGCGGCGTTCACATCGCGCTGCAGCACAAGCCCACAGCATGAACAGACGTGAACGCGCTCGGACAATTTCTTAGGCGCACGGTGTCCACAGGCCGAGCAGTCTTGACTGGTGTATGCGGGATAGACGGCTATCACTGTTCTCGCAGCTCTTTCAGCCTTCGAGGTCAGGACAGCGCGAAACATACTCCAGGCGGCATCGGCGATGGACTTGGCAAGGCAGTGGTTCTGGACCATGCCGGTGATGTGGAGGGCTTCGACGGCAATCACGCCGAAGCAGTTGACCAGCTTACGAGCGGCCTGATGAACAAAGTCATGTCTGCGATTTCGGATGCGTTCATGGATGCGCGACACGACCTTGTTGGCCTTGCGCCGCGCTGCCTTTTGTTCCTTTGTGCGGGCGTGTTTGAACTTGTCGGCTTTGCGCTGCGCTTTTGCAAGCGCCTTTTCGTCCTTACGAAACTTGAAAAGCAAGGTCAACGCGCTTGACGACATCTTGCAACACCTGCGAATAGAGTTCGCACAGTTCAGGATGCGCTTTTTTCCACAGCGGTAAAATGTTCTGCTGTTGCCGGTAAGTAGGACTTGTGCCGTGTACTTCAAAGTCGTGCTTGCGCCAGGCTGCCATGCTGTTGTAGACATCACGGGCAAGCGAAAGCATGTGCCGCAATTTCGTTTCCTGCGCGGCAGTCGGGTAGAGACGGTACTTAATCGCAAGTCTGGTCATACCCTGTTATACCAGACGGACGTACAATTCGTCAAGTCTAAGATTGCAAAGCCTTTTGCTCAGACAAAAGTTTCGTAACAGGAAATCGCTGTATCCGGGCGTCCACCCGTAGGGAAGGACATTGATAAATCAAGGGGAATTAGCGATTTGAACCCCGTTAAAATGCAGGGCAAACCACAAAATACAAAGCGAAATTAGGCGGGAAAGCGGCGGATGAGATCGGCGACGTAGACTATTTGTTCGTCGCTGAGTTCCGGCACGATGGGAATAGACAGCACTTCCCGCGTGGCCTGCTCCGCAATGGGAAAATCGCCCGCATGGTAGCCCAAATACGCATAGGCGGGCTGCAAGTGCATGGGGTGCGGATAAAACACCTTGCTGTCCACGCCATGCGCTTTCAAATACGCCTGCAATTCATCGCGCCGGGTGTGGCGAAGCGTATACTGATGATAAATGTGGTAGTTGCCTTTTTCGGAATTGGGCAGCATCAGTTCCGTGCCGCTCAGGTCGCCCAACAATTCGTTGTAGCGCATGGCGTTGCGTCTTCGCGCCTCGTTCCAATCATTTAGATAGGGCAGCTTTACGCTCAAAATCGCGGCCTGCAGCGCGTCGAGACGGCTGCAATAGCCGATGCGCTCGTGGTAGCCATAACCTTTTTGCCCGTGCCCGTGCAGGCTGCGGATGCTTTGCGCAAGATCGGCGTCATTGGTCAGCGCCATGCCCGCATCGCCCGCCGCGCCCAGATTTTTGGTCGGATAAAACGAAAGCGTGGTCACATCCGCGGAACTGGCAACCGGCTGGCCGTTTTGCAGCGATCCAATGGCCTGCGCCGCGTCGGCAATCAAAAACAGCTTGTGCCGATGGCAGATGTCGGCAAGCGCGGCCCGGTCCGCCATTTGCCCGAACAAGTCCACCGGAAGTATAGCTTTGGCGCGCGACGTAATCACGGCTTCGATCTGGCTGGTGTCCAGATTGAACGTGCAAATATCAATGTCCGCGTAAACGGCTGTGGCTCCGACAAGCGCAATGGCTTCCGTGGTCGCGCCAAACGTGAACGGCGTGGTAATCACCTCATCGCCCGCGCCGACGCCGCAGGCAACTAGGGCTAACACCAGCGCATCCGTGCCGGAAGCGACGCCAATGCCATAGCGCGCGCCGCACAACGCCGCAATATCATCTTCAAGCCGATGCACTCGGTCGCCGTCAATATAACCGCCGCTTGCCAGCACGTCAGCAACCGCCGCGTCAATGTCGGTTTTCAAGCGCGCATACTGTGCCCGCAAGTCCGCAAGGGGAACTTTCAACCCTTCCTCCTGACCAGATGTTTTCCGCATATTTCCGCTTCTGGTTCTGTCGTTTATTGGTTATTTAGGATAGGAAACGTGCCGAAGGAACCGGTGTGACAAACAAAAGGGGAGGACGGCACGAATTCAAGTTGCTACTATCATACCAGAAGCAATGCCCTTTCTGTCGTTTTGCGCGTTCATTCTCACGAATTAGAGGATGATTACTCTTCTCGGTTCAGTTCTTCCCGCGCCACCTGACGGGCTGCATTGCCAAATTCCGCATCTTGCAAAGCCGCCCGCACGAACTGCGCGAAAAAACTTTCAAAGTTGCCGATGTCGCGCCGCGCTTCGCCGGGACGCAGGGGCACGGCCCACAACGGCTTTCCCAACTGCCCAAGCGCGCGTACCGCATCCGTGATGTTGCGCTCGCCCCGCGCATCCAACGTGGTTTCCCGCAGCAAAACAAATACCGAAGGGTTCAGCGCCCAGCGCGCCGCAATCACCAGATCGCTCGGCGCGTCCTGCACACGAGGTTTTTCCACAATGTCGGCTAAGGCAAACGGCTCAGTAGGAACTTCCGTCAACACCATACGGGGCGCAACCACGCCATACCGCGATACCTTCGCCCGCTCCACCCGCTCCACCAGCACCGTCGCTTCGGATTGCTGTTCGCGGTGCGTGGCGATGAGGCGCTGTAAGGGAACAGAGAACAGGGAACAGGGAACAGTTCTCCCATAGGTAAGTGTTGCTTCTGTCTTCTGTCTTCTGTCTTCTGCTGCCTCTTCTGTTCCCTTTTCCCTGTTCCCTGTTCCCTCAATAATGCAGTCCCCAAACGCCACAACAAAGGGCGCGTCCGCAACCCATTCCTGCGCGTACAGCAGGGCGTCGCCGGAACCGCGCTGTTCGCGCTGCGTGACATACTCGCAATTCAGGGGCGGCAGGTCGGGACGCTCGCCTTCATAAACGTTGCCGAAAAAATCCCGTATTTGCGGCTTGCTGTCGGAAACGATGAAGAGAACTTCCGTAATGCCCGATTCGCGCAGTTCCGTTGCGATATACGACAACACAGGTTCGCGTCCGACCGGCAGCAGTTCTTTAGGAAAGGCGCGCGTCAGCGGGCGCAGGCGCGTTCCCAACCCGGCGGCGGGAACAACGGCTTTGGTAATAGCGCGCGCTGTGATTGGCGGCGCGGCGTTTGGCGTGACAGAGGCGGCAGACATGATAAAGAACCTTCCTACGAAACAATTGCGCGAATTGTAGCAGAAACGTGAAGGAGCGTCAAGGGGTGAGAGTCAAGCCGGCATGGACAAGCAACGCCGAAAGATGATATAATTGCCTGACGATGAAGCGCGGACGCTTCAGGCGCAAGGGAAATCGGGGAGGATGGAAGCGCATTGAGGATCGTGGAAATCAGTGAGCGTGAGGCTCTGAATACGCTGGAGCGGCAGTGGCGCGCGCTTCAAGCGCAATGCCCGCAGGCAACGCCGTTCCAGACGTGGGAATGGAACGCGGCCTGGTGGCGGCATTTTGGAGCGCGTAAGCGCCCCCGTATCCTGTTGTTTTGGGCGTCTGCGGCGGAGGCGGCAACACGCGGCACAGATGGCGAAGCGGCCTTTCTTGTTGAGCCGGCGGTATCCACGCCATTTCAGCAAAATAGTGGTTCCCGTGCCGAAGTCCTTGTCGGGATCGCGCCCTTTTACACCAGTTTTCATTTAGGAACGCCCCTGCGACGCCTCGCCTGGATCGGAACCGGGCAAAGCGATTATCTCGGCCCGCTTGTCCTGCCCGAATGGGAAGACGCCGCCGCCCACGCCCTCTGCCATTACATCCGGGAAGAATTGCGCGGCTGGGACATGGCCGACTTGCAGCAATTACGCGCCGATTGTCCGCTGCTGACGCAGCAGAGGGGTCAGGGGTCAGGGGTCAGGGGTCAAGAGATAGAACAGGGAACAGGGAACAGGGAACAGGGAACAGCAGGAAATGCTGAACGCGGAATGATGAATGATGAATTAGAATCCCATTCATCACTCATCACTCATCACTCATCACTTTCTTCCCCCTCAACCTCCTTGCCGATGGAGCCTTGTCCGTATCTGACGTTGCCTGCGGATTGGAAGACGCTGACGGCGCGGCTGAGTAAAAAAATGCGCTCCAATCTGGGCTACTATGAACGCCTGCTGGATAAAACGTTTGAAAATGTACGCTTTCATTGCGCCGATGAGCAGACATTGGAAGCGGGAATGACGGCGTTGTTTGATTTGCACCAGAAACGCTGGAACGCGCGCTGGCTGCCGGGGGTGTTGGGAAGCAAGCGCGTACAGGCGTTTCACCGCGATGTCGCCCGCGCGTTTTTGGCAAGCGATTGGCTGCGCCTGCATCTGCTCACTGTAGACGGAACCATTCGCGCCGCCTTGTACTGCTTTATGTGGGGCGGGCGCGCATTCTATTATTTGGGTGGGTTCGCGCCGGAACTCAGCAAATACAGTTTGGGCACGCTGCTGACCGGCAAAGCAATTCGGCAGGCCATCGAAGAAGGCTGTACGGAGTTCGACTTTTTGCGCGGCAACGAGGGTTACAAATATCGCTGGCTGCCCGAAGAGCGCGTCAATCACCGCCTGCTGCTGCTGCGTTCGCATGAAAAGTTGGGCGGTTTGGGAGAATTGCCGGGGCGGGCAGGATTCGCCCTCAACCGCGTGGAACGTTATGTCGAACTGCGCGCCAAAGCCTTTGCCGAACATCAGGGGCGAAGTAAGCAGTTGATAGTTGATAGTTCGTAGTTGATAGAAATTGGTGGCTGGTGGTTGGTTATATTGTTGATGCCTCGAACATAATTTCGGCGTGATTTCTTGCAGGCGCTTTTGTTTGATCGTTTTTCCCGCATTGCTGAAAGTGAGGTTTGGCCTTTCATGCGTGTTTCTTTCTCATTTCTGCGCAAGACCCTCCCCGCTTGCAATCCTTTTGGCGCGTTGTTCCCCGCAGCGCCTGTCAATACTTCTGCCACGTGTTGCGTTCGTTCCTCCCGATGGACGCGCCTGATCCCGGCATGTATTACCCTTGCTGCTTTGAGCGGCTTGACCGGCTGCCGCACCAAGAGTTTCCTTTCCACCAAGCAGGAAATCAATTTGGGCAAGGAAGCGTCCCGCGAAGTGGAGCAGCAGTTTCGCGTGGATACCAAATCCCCGGATGCGGACCGGGTTCGCGCCATCGGGCAACGCCTGTTGCCGCACCTGGATCGCCCCGGCATCAATTACACGTTCAAAGTGCTGGACGTGAAAGATATCAACGCCTTTTCCCTGCCCGGCGGCCCCGTTTATGTGTTTCGCGGCCTGCTCGACATGATGGGGGATGATGACGACGCGCTGGCCTGCGTCCTGGGGCATGAGTGCGGGCATGTGGCCGCGCGCCATGCCGCCCGCCAATTGTCTTCCAGCATCACCACCAGCCTGCTCATCAATATCTTCATTCCCAACCCGACGTACAATCAGCTTGCCGGATTGGGCGCGGGCGTCGTGGGCTTGAAATACAGCCGCGACGACGAATACGAGGCGGATCGGCGCGGGCTTTCCTATGCGGCGGAAGCGGGCTACGACCCCAACGGCATGGTGCATTTCTTCGACAAACTGGCGCGGCTGGAACACCGGCAGGGCGGCGGCGACCCCGAATGGCTGCGTGACCACCCCGTTACCCAGGCCCGCATTGACAAAGCGCAAGCCATCATTGACAACAAAGATTATCGGTACGGTGTCAAGTAAAAAGTTGATAGTTGATAGTTCCCTGATAGTTGATGCTTGTGGCAATTGCAAGCATATAGGACGAAGCAGGAACTATCAACTATCAACTATCAACCCTCAACTTTCCTCAAACAACTTCTGCCGTTCCTCCAGTTTGCCGCGCTTTTCCTGCCAATCGGACAGGCGCTTCCGCTCTTCCTCTACGATTTCGGGTTTGGCGCGTTCCACAAAACTGGCATTGCTCAATTTGGCCTGTGCCCGCTCGATTTCCTTGCCGACCGCTTCCAGTTCCTTGCGGATACGGGCGCGTTCCTTGTCCATGTCCAGCGCATCGCCGATTTCCAGAAACACCTCCATGCCTTCCGTCGGCGTCCCGATCCATTTTCCCGCCTGCCCGTTCTCCGGTGAAGGAGCCGCCGTCAGCAGACTTGGCGTAGCCTCCAAACGCGCCAAATCCACGATCAAGTCGCCGTTTTCGCGCAGCGCGGTTTCCGCCTCCGGCTGCGAAGCCACGACTGCCGCTTTTATTCGCACACTCGGCGCAATGCCAAGTTCCGCCCGCATGTTGCGAATAGCCCGCGTCGCCGCAATCATATACGCAATCGTCCGACACGCCGCCGCATCCTGCCAGCCTTCCGTATCTTTCGCTTCGGGATAAGGAGCCAGGCAGATAGTTGATAGTTGATAGTTGATAGTTGATAGGGTATCCTCTTCTGTCTTCTGTCTTCTGTCTTCTGTCTTCTCTCCTGTTCCCTGTTCCCTGTTCCCTGTTCCCTGATTCTGCGGCAATGCCTGCCAAATCTCTTCCGTGATGAAGGGAATGAGCGGATGGAGGAGGCGCAGGGTTGTTTCCAGCGTGTAGGCCAGCATGTTTTGGGCTGTGCGGCGGGTTTCGCCTTCGGCGCGGAGACGCGGCTTCGCCATTTCCACATACCAGTCGCAGAAGTCATTCCAGAAGAAGTCGTACAGGACGCGGGTAGCGTCGTCCATGTCGTAGGTGGTTAGTTTCTCGTTTACGGCGATAATCGCGTCGCGCAGGGACGACAGAATCCAGCGGTCCGCGCTTGTTCGCTCGTGGGGCGCGGGGAGTTCGCCCGTCGTGCCCTCATCCAGATTCATCAGGGCGAAGCGGCTGGCGTTCCACAATTTGTTGCAGAAGTTGCCCGCAATGTCGGTGCGCTGTTCGCTGTACTTGATGTCCTGATTTTTGCCCGCCTGTTGCAGCAGTGAAAAGCGGGTGGCGTCCGCGCCGTATTTGTCAATCAGGTCAATGGGGTCAATGCCGTTGCCGAGCGATTTGCTCATGCGCCGCCCCTGCTCGTCCAGCACCGTAGCGTGAATGTACACATCCCGGAACGGAATCTCGTCCACAAAATCTAATCCGCACATAATCATACGCGCTACCCACAGGTACAAAATCTCTTGCGCGGTAGACAGCAGATTGGTCGGATAGAAATAGCGCAGATCGGCGGTATCCTGCGGCCATCCCAATGTGGCAAGCGGCCACAACGCGGACGAAAACCACGTATCCAGCACGTCCTCATCCTGCCAGCAATTGGCTGTGCCCAACTTCGCCTCCGCCTCCTCCCGCGTCCGGGCGAAGGTGTAGCGGCGGTTGCCGAATGTTCGCACATTCGGCAATGATGAGTGATGAGTGATGAGTGATGAATGGGATTCTGAATTCATCATTCATCACTCCTCGTTCAGCATTTATTTCCGTCCACCACACCGGAATCCGATGCCCCCACCACAGTTGGCGGCTGATGCACCAGTCGCGGATGTTTTCCATCCAGTACAGGTAGATGCCCTCGTAACGGTCGGGAATGAAGCGGATTTTGCCCTGCTTCACCGCGTCAATGGCGGGCTTGGCGAGCGGCTTCATGTCCACGAACCATTGTTCCGAAAGCAGGGGTTCGATCACTTCCTTGGAGCGTTCGGAAATTGGCTGCTGAATGGTGTAGTCTTCAATCTTTTCCACCAAGCCCAATTCTTCCATGTCGGCAACCACTTTTTTACGCGCTTCAAAGCGGCCCACGCCCTCGTAGTTCGGGCCGGCAAGCGCGGTCATGTTGCCATCCTTGCCGATGACCACGATTTGCGGCAGGTTGTTGCGCAGCCCGGCCTCGTAGTCATTGAGGTCGTGGGCGGGCGTCACTTTCACCGCGCCCGAACCGAATTCCGGCTTGGCGTAGTCGTCGGCGATGAGCGGGATTTCCCTGTCGGTGAGCGGCAGTTTGAGCATTTTGCCGAACAGCGGTTGGTAACGCTCGTCGTTCGGGTTGGCGGCAACGGCCGCATCGCCGAGCAGGGTTTCCGGGCGCGTGGTGGCAATCGTGATATGCCCGCTTCCGTCCGCAAAGGGGTAGCGAAAATGGTACAGCTTGCCCTTTACTTCTTTGGTTTCCACTTCGATGTCGGACACGGCGGATTGGAACTTCACGTCCCAGTTCACCACGCGCAGCCCCCGGTAAATCAGGCCGCGCTCGGACCATCTGCCGAACTCCTCCATGATGGCGTCCACATAGGACGGGTCCATTGTAAAGCGAACGCGCTTCCAATCGTAGGAGCGGCCGAGTTTCTCGAATTGAAAATAGATGCGGTTGCCGTACTGTTCGCGCCACTCCCAGCAGCGCTCTAGAACTTTCCGCGCCCCAGGTCATGCCGCCAGATGCCCTGCTTGGCAAGTTCGCGCTCCACGACGTTTTGAGTGGCGATTCCCGCATGGTCGGTTCCGGGCAGGCAGAGGGCGCGTAGCCGCGCATCCGATGCCAGCGCGTCATGGTATCCAGCACGGAATTGTTCAGGGCGTGGCCCATGTGGAGACTGCCCGTAATGTTGGGCGGCGGAATCGTGATACAGTAGGGAAGTTTGTTCGGGTCGGGTTCGGCGTGAAAAACGCCGCTCCCTGCCAGAATGCGTACCATTTGCCTTCCACCTCTTTGGGGTCGTAGGCTTTGGGAAGTTCGGCCCGGGCGGTTCCTGCGGCTGTGGCGTCCGGCGCGTCCTGTGCGGCAGCGGGGTTGTCAATTGTGCTGTCGCTAAGGAGTGTCGGTGGCGGCTGTGGAGGCATGGATTAGTGCCGCAGCTGTCATGGGTGGGGTCGGTCATGGTTTTCTCCGGTGCGTATCTAAGTGGAAGGGCGCTAAAAGTTCGTAGTTCCTGCCTTGCTGTCGACTGCGACTATCAACTATCAACTGTTTAGTGCCGAAGGGAAAGCGAAACGCAAAGCGCCCGCGCCCCCGGCCAGAGATAGCCGGAAGGACGCGGGCGCTGATGTAAAATCAGGCGCGGCGCGCGGTACCACCTTCCTTTCCGCAGACCGGCACCACCGCGGGCGGCTTGCGGACACTCGAACGCGCGATAACGGGCGCACCCGGCGCGACTCCAGAGCGACGTTCAGCGCCGATGGGTCAGGAGGTTCCCACCAACCCCTCCCTCTCTGGAAACCGGACCGCGCTTACTCTTCTCCTTCATTGCCACTGCAAAACAAAAATCCTTCTCTTATTATGGGCTATGTTCGCCGCTTTGTCAAACAATCTTCAGATCCAAATCGCCGTCACATTAGTTTAGACATTTGCCAGTTGTTCTTGCAGCGCTTTGTCTTTGTAACTTCATTCTGCTCCGGCATCCCCATAGAAACTGCGGAACGACTGCAATAAGGAAGAAGCAGGCTCGTCTTTCCCAAGCGTGTAATCGCTGACTAATTGGCCTGCCTCATTCCAAATTTTGGCATAGACAGGAACGGAATATTCGTAATAAGTTTCGCTTTTCAGTCGTCCGTTCTCGAACCACTCGCGGCTGCAGCCATGCGCTACACCATGTTGGTAGGTTGTTTATTCATGCAACTGCCCGGATGGAAAGAAAGCGCAGGCTTCCCACCGATGGGAGCGCCTGCGCTATTATTTTTGCCGAAAACACAGCGGACAAACCGCCGATTGTGCCACAATTAAGGTTGAATATGTGATACAACATTCTGTTGGAACAGAAT
>CAWIEK010000044.1:0-566338 GCA_963835065.1 uncultured Chthonomonadaceae bacterium
TTCTGCGTTTCTTTGTAGGGGGGGATGCCACCGTACTTTTTCACCGCGCCCGAACCGGCGTTGTAAGCGGCGAGGGCGAGAGGCGTGTCGCCTTTATATTGTTTAAGCAGGCCGGCCAGCAGGCGCGTCCCTGCCGCGATATTTTGTTCCGGGTCGAAGGCATCGGTAACGCCTAATTCCTGTATCTCTTCGGGCATCAACTGCATCAGTCCCTGCGCGCCGGCATGGGAAACGTCGCGGGGATTGCCGTCCGACTCCTGCCGAATCACGGCGCGTACCAGTTCGGGCGGAAGGCCGTTTTGCCCGGCGTGTTTGGCAATCAGCGATTCGATGTAGGGCGCGAAGGGCGGGCCGCCATTGCCCGTCGGCTGCAACTGGACGCTGCCCGTCGCCTGCGCCAGCGTGAGATTGAACGGCTGCTGCGCCGCGCCCGTTCCAGATGCAGGCGTTAGCCCCGGCAAACCCTTCCCGGCAGCAGGCGAAGCAACCGCAGGCAGCATCGCAGGCGGTTCCGGTTCCGCAAACATGTTCAACCGCGATTGTATCTCCTGAACGCGCGCCATCGCCGACTCATAACTCATCGTTCCTACTCCTTATGCGCAGGGCGCAACAAAATGAATTTCTTTGCTGTAGGGCGTTCCGCCAAGTGTCTGCCTGCGCGGACACCAACCACGAACCACGAACCACCAGCCAGCAATTATGCTGCTTTCTGCCTGTCAGCGCGGATGTGGCGCAGGGTGGCGAGTTCATCCAGTGTTTCCTGCTCCAGCTTTTGCGTTTGTTCCGTGTGCAGAACAAGGTCTTTGTCGCGCAGTTGCGAGACGGCTTCCCGCGCCTGCCGCGCTATGAGCATTTCCTGCCGCTTTTCTTCCACGACAATCTGCGCGGCTTCCACGCGGCGCGTCTGCTGTTCCATGCCCGCCTGCAGCGCCTGCAGATACCGCTCCCGGTCAAAAATAAGATGGGCGTTGAACGGCTCTCCCGTTTTGCCCGGACGCCCGGAAACGATACGCGCAAACTCGTCCTGCATTCCCATCAAGCGGGCTTGCAGCGTCTGCCAATGCCCCTGCGCATTCGCAAATTCCTGTTCGCGCAGGCTTTCCAGCGTTGCGCGATGCCGCAGAACGGTTTCCAATCGAAAGGTAAAACGGCGCATGGCGCTCCGGGGAAGGTTTCAGGTTTCAGGTGTCAGGAAAAACCTTTCAACTGTTTTCATGCTTTACAGCACAAGGTAGAGGAGCAGGCGCTTCCTGACACCTGATACCTGAAACCTGAAACCTAATTGGTGAATTGCGTCAGCAGCGCCCGCAGCGTGTCCATGTACGCGCTGGGCGCGTCGGCGGGCTGGCGCAGGAAGGCGTTGACCTGGTCGATTTTGGCTTTGGCGCGGTCAATGCGTGGGTTGCTGCCGTCCACATACGCGCCGATATTGATCAGGTCTTCGGCCTGCTTGTAGGTGGCGAGAATGTCGCGCAGGCTGTCCGCCGCGTGGCGCTGTTCGGGCGAGGTGATGGCGGGCATGACGCGGCTGATGCTTTGCAGCACGTCAATGGCGGGATAGTGGCCCCGGTGCGCCAGATGGCGGGAAAGGACGATATGCCCGTCCAGAATACCGCGCACCGCATCGGCAACGGGTTCGTTCATATCGTCGCCTTCGACAAGCACGGTATACAGTCCCGTAATGCTTCCCGGCCCGGTTCCCGACGTGCCCGCGCGTTCCAGCAGGCGCGGCAGCATGGCGAACACGCTGGGCGTATAGCCCCGCGTGGCGGGCGGCTCGCCAATGGCTAGACCGACTTCGCGCTGCGCCATTGCGAGACGGGTTACGGAGTCCATCATCAGCATCACGTCCGCGCCCCGGTCCCGGAAATATTCGGCAATGGCGGTTGCGACAAGCGGGGCTTTGATACGCACAAGCGCGGGCTGATCCGAAGTGGCGACCACGACAACCGACCGCTGTATGCCCTCAATGCCCAAACTCTCCTCGACAAAATCCCGCACTTCGCGCCCGCGCTCGCCGACAAGCGCGATCACGTTCACATCCGCGCTGGAACTGCGGGCGATCATGCCCATGAGGGTGGATTTGCCGACGCCCGAACCGGCGAAAATGCCCATGCGCTGCCCCTTGCCAATCGTCAGGCAGCCATCCAGAGCGCGAACGCCGGTGGACAGGGGTTCCGTGATGCGGGGGCGCGTGACGGCGTTGGGCGGCGGGCGAATTGACGGGGTAGTAGTGGTTCAAGTCGAGGGGCGGGCCGCCGTCCATCGGCTGTCCCAGCCCGTCGAGCATCCGCCCAAGCAGCGCGTCGCCGACCTGCACCTGCTGCGTTTGGCGCGTGGCAACCACTTCGCTGCCCGGCTTGATGCCTTCCATCACGCCAAGCGGCATGAGCAGAACGCGGTTTTCCCGGAACCCGACGACTTCGGCTTTGATGGGCGGCTTCGTCGGGGTCGTAATGGTTGGCGCGGTCATAATAAATGTGGCAGATTTCCCCAAGCGCGGCGTTCGGCCCGCTGGATTCAATGACCAGGCCGATAACCTGCGTCACCTTGCCGTTCTGCTTGACCAGATCGGTGCGCAAAACGCGCTGCCGGAACCGATCCAGATCAACGACGGGCGGCATAATGGCGGGGAAATCAAGAGAGGAAGCGTTCATACCCTTAGTATCGGAAAGGCGGGCGCGGCTTTGCAGACAAAAGTTAACTTTTACAGCGCGTCCAAACAACATTGAACGTTGACAATGTAGTTTGGATGTGCTATGCTCATAGCAGTGGAACTTTCACGGAAACATTCCCTATGCCATCATCAGGCTTTTCAACAACACAGGTTGCCGATATGACAGGCTTTTCGGTGCGCCAGTTGGATTACTGGGCGCGCTACGGCATCTTTACGCCTGAATTGCAGCAGGCAAATGGGTCAGGCACACGTAAGCGTTATTCACTCGAAGATGTCGTGCAGTTGCGTTCTCTGCGTCGTCTGCAATGTTTCCGCTGGCCCACACAGAAAATTCGCCGTGTCATCGTAATGCTGCGCGAGGTCATGCACGATGCAAATCCTCTGCGTCAATCTACTCTCATTTCAGACCGCAATACCCTTGTTGCTGTTTATCGAACAAAACAAGGGGAGGAATTGCTATTGGATGGATTAAAGGCCGGAGGACAACACGTTCTCAGCTTGGTTATTGAGGTGGTAGAAGCGGAAATGCAGCAACTTGTGCGGCAGTATATTTCTCAGGAAGATGTCAATGAGCAACGTTGAAGCGCCGAAAATGTTAGACGACGTTCGCGCCCGTTTACACGGCATCGGCTATAAGGAACCTCTGCTTATCCCTAACTATCGGTTCCGGGACATCCGTGAAAATGGTTCCACATCTGCATCGCATCACATTGATTTGGCCGCCTTTGCCCAATTTCCTCCAAGTCTACGTAGCGCCTGTATTGGCGTAACGGTATCTTCTGACACGTCACCACAGAAAATAGCAGATTTCCGTTCGCTAGGCGCACCACAAATCCTTGAGATTAACGCGGCCTCACAACAGATTACGCGCTGGAAAATGCCTGCATCCGGTTTGCCCGTATATCAGGGTAAGAGGCCCTACGCCGAAATCGAAAGGCTTTTTGAAGATTACGAAACGGATTGGTCGCCGGATACAATTTTACGCGCAAAGGAAATTGCGTACACTCCTGTTACAAGAACCCCGGACTTTATTGACATCGGCCTGATGCCCGCGCTGGAAGCGGAATTGCGCGTCAGGCTAAATGAGGATCTAAAAAACATTCTCGCTGTTTGCAAAAAGACTTTTCGGCTGCGACATTCCGAAGAAGTTTTTGAGGCCGCTTCGGAAGCCCTCTATCGTCTGTTGTTTCGGCTTGTTGCCGCAAAGTATTCGATTGACCGGGGCAAACAGCCCGAATGGGCAGAACTTTCTTCATCAGAAGTTGTGCGCGAAGTGGAAGCGTTCTTTTCTCGCGTAACCATTTTAGAACCCGCCCTGGAGGATGTGCCGACACGCGAAGCGGCATGGAAGGCGATACGCGACGGTCTGAACCTATCCAATTTGTCGCCGGAGATATTAGCGTATGTGTATGAAAACACGCTTGTAACTCCAGCGCTTCGGAAGAAGTACAGCATTCATGCGACACCATCGGCAGTGGCAGAATACATGGTCAGCCGTTTGCCAATCCGAGAGTTGGACAAAAACGAACGGCGCGTCTTCGAACCGTTCTGTGGCGCGGCTCCTTTTTTAGTGGCTGCATTAGGACAATTGCGAGCGGTTGAAGACGAACCTGTTTCACCCAGAAGCGCAGCACGACTATTTACAACAGATGTTGATTGGTATGGAGATCAGCGCGTTCTCCCGTGAAATCGCATTTAACTCGCTTATTTTGGCAGACGATGCGAACCGCGATAGCTGGCAGATATTCGGTGGCGATGCCTTCGTATCCACGAATTTTGAAAAGTATTTGCAGTGGGCGCAACATCGTCCTTTGCAACCCACCGCATGAAACGTTCGCCAAGGCAAAGCAGCCAAAGCCTGCCTCTGCGGTGTATGACAGTCAGGCGGCAGAAGTATTGCATCGCGTCGTGAAACGCAAACCTGTCATGTTCGGCTTCGTGCTGCCTCGCGCTTTTGCGGACGGTCAGGATTTTCGCGTGTTACGCGAAGAGGTCACCAACGCCTATGCCGATGTGTCTGTCGTAATGCTCCCGGACAAGGCGTTCGGGAAAGCAGGCCAGGAAACTGCTTTACTGATAGCGCACAATCTGCGCAAAAACAGGAACCGGTACTACTCTGCCAATGTGAGTGAAGAGGAATGGGAAGCGTTTCTGCAAACTCGCAAGCCTTTCGACGAGTACGAAACCACTGCTTTACAGCGAAATGAGAACAACAGGCCAATCCTCTGGCATCCTCCCTTACAACGGCTTTGGGATTACCTCGATGACTGTCCCACGCTGGATGCCTATGCGGAAGTACATCGTGGCATTGAGTACAATCGCCCGGTTGAAGAATGCGTGTTCGACACGCCGCAACCCTATACGCGGACTGGTGTTCAGACAATGGACGGGTACCTGGAGGCGTTTGTAGTTAAAAGACATCAGTATCTTAGCGTTAATCCCGAGGAAATGAAGTACCTTGCATATCAGTTGCCCTGGAAATCTTCCAAAGGTGTTGGTCAACATGTCACCTACAAGTCGCGGCTATTGGCGGATTGTAGGGGCAACTGATTATGAACAACTGATTGCCTCACAAAATTTTTTTGGTATTTGGCCGAAAGCAGACGCTCCGCTGGAACTGCTCGCTGCAATCATTAACAGTCCGGTTATCAACGCCTATACGTTTGTCCATGAGGGAAAGCGGACGCATCGGGTTGAAGTACTTGCAAATGCGCCTGTTCCTTACTTCACGCCTGAACAAGCCGAACTGATTGTTTCACTAGTTCAAGATTATGCCTCCTGTCGGCTGCGCTGGCTTAGGAAAGAGGGAGAGGAAACGTATCTGCGCGAACAGTGTCTTCAACGACTGTGGCAGATAGATGCCGCCATACTGGAAGCCTATGCGCTGCCTGATAATTTGGAACAGGAATTGCTCCAACGGTTTGAAGGGGTAAAACGCACTCCACTTCCCTTTGACTTTCCTGGATATGGGGAAGGCTATGCGTCCGCGAAAGCAGCGTTACAAACAGAAAAGGGGTTTCAGGCCGCAGTACGGCGTTACCGTGAGTTATGCAGCCAAAAGTATAGCGCCCATACAACACTTGCAGAAACTGAGGAGATGCAGCGTCTTGCGCAAATCATTGACGCACACAAATCGGCCTCCAATCCTCTTTACGGTCTAATCGGTATCGCAGAAGGAGGCCCAACGGATGGGCGGAAAACCACGACGCCTATCTCTATCGGCCTTAAACGCCACAAGGTTTTCATTGATACAGGCGGCTGGGTGTCGGTGGAGTGGAAAGGCGACGATTACCATAAAATTGGTTCGCCTTACTATGACGATCTGCTTCGTTCAGGGGCACAGTTGTTGACTTCGGACTATGTGCTTGACGAAACCCTTACACGACTGCGGCAAAATGCCAGATTAGAAATAGCCGAAAAGTGCTGGCAGACGATTAGAGACGCCGAGAAAATCGGGCTTTTAATTGTTCTCAGTGTAGACACCTCCGTTAGGGAGGAGGCGTTCGAGATATTTCGTAAGTACCGCGATCAGGACTTCTCATTTACGGACTGCACGAGTTTCGTCTTGGCACGGCGGCAGCAGGTGGATGTAGTATTTGCGTTCGACCACCATTTCCGGCAGTTCGGGCTGATTGTACAGCCTGTGCCTTGAATGTAGTCGCAGGCTGCCGATGTGTCTGATTCCCTTGCGGTTCCGTAGCCTATATGAGTAGAGAATAGAGATATAGCAGGAAACTGAACATGACGATGCTGTAATTGGAACAGGCGAAACTAAATGTGAGTTATAAGACGCGGGCGAACCTGTTCAACTGGCGTAGGCAGTTTACGCCGGAACAATTCTTCAGGCGCAGTCTGTTCGTTTAGCCGGTAGAGGCAACACGGTCTGCGCAGGAGTCGTCTTGACGCCTGTATGCAAGGGCGGTACACTGTAAGAAGAAGGTGTGCCGCCCTTTGTGCTCGACACCTGCATACTATGTTTTTAGAAAGGAGGGCGTCCAGTGGCCTATTCCGATTTCACTTTGAAGGGACTGGCCCGACAGTTCAGCTTGACCATAGATGAAACGACCGACCTCTTTGCGAACGTGACGGAAACCCTCCTGCGCCCGGAGTTTCAAGCGCGGCTCGACATCATGGTTCCTCTCGCGCTGACGACTTCGACCGAAAAAGCGCGTTCCGAGTTCATCATCGCGCCCGTTCTGCTGGAACTCTGGCTGCTCAAAAATCGCGAGATCGGATTGCTTTCCGGCGTGGAATTCAACATAGACAGGGCGCAGGGACTGGAAGGCGTCTGTGACTACATCATTACCCGCTTTCCCGAACAACTCTTTATCAAGGCGCCGGTTCTCATGGTGGTGGAGGCCAAGAACGAGGATATGAAGAAAGGGTACGCGCAGTGCGGCGCGGAACTCATCGCGGCACAACAGTTTAATGAGCGGGAAGGCACGACAACCGAGCGGCTTTACGGTGTGGTGACTATTGGGGAACTCTGGCGGTTTATGGAGTTGGAAGGCGCGACGCTGCGGCTCGATTCGCGCAGTTACCACATTGACCGCCTGCCCAAACTCATGGGTATTCTCCTGCACCTGACCGGAATACACGCCTCAACTGAGGGCGTAACGCAATCCTGAATGTAGGGGCAGGTGGACGCCGCTGTCGGAAAAGCAAGGATGCGCTGACTACAACCGGCAAACCGCGCGTTCTTGACATGACGCGCTTACTTAACGGCTACAAAGACCTACAAAAGTAGACAGAAAAAAGCCAAAAAACGTGAAAACAGTGAACCTTTTGCCCCACTCCCCCTGTCTAAACAGTACAAGTGTCTACTATACAACAAAGGAGGTACAGGCCCATGTCTCACCCCTCCCGTCCGCCCTGACGCTGCTGAGGTCACGACGCCTCACTCCTACAATTTGACACAACGAGACATCGGGCTGGAAGCGCTGTATTGCCAAGATTTCGACGATGACTCTACATACCCTTTTTCAACACGAGGTCCAACGAACGCTGCATCCGCAAGCCAGCGTCTGCCCTATCCTTCGTTTCCGCAGCAACGCCTATGTTTGTTCCTGCAACGCGAGAAGCAGGAAAAGGAAAGGAGGGGCAAACGGCCCCTCCTTTCCTTTATATGGCTGAGTCCGGTATATGAAATCCGCGTTATTCCGGGGAACCTTCGGCTTGCAGCCATTGCGCTTTGAGGGCGTCGCCGGATTTGCCTATGGCTTCCTTTTCGGCGTCGGCGTCTTCTTTGAGTTCCAGCGCGTGATAGGCATGAAGCCGCATCATACGCGCCATCGGGGAAATGGATTTGTCGGTGAGCGGCGACAGCGTTTGCAGGACATTGCTGTACAGGCCGGCCTTGAACAGCTGAGACGCAATCGCCATATCGGCTTCTTCCGCATCGGTAAACGTCACGCTTTTCAGCATGTCCACTCGCTCCACCATGTCTTTTTCCTGTGCCGCTTTGACAAAGGTAAACGTGGCGGGCAGGGACGTGTCGGTGACAGCCTCACTCCCGGAGCGTCCCACCGTCCAATGGTAGGTTTCGCCCGATTTCAGCGCGGGAGCGTCGGCGGGATAAGTAAAATGATTGGCCTTGATGTCTTTTGCCTGCCAGATTTGCGTGTTCTCGCTGTCATACACGGTAATCTGAACCGGGTCGGCCGACTGCGCGCGCCAGGTGAACGCCAGGTTTTGCAGCAAAACTTTTTTGCGCGGCAGCAGGGCGTGGAACGGCTCCGAAATCTCAAACGCGCCCCGCGTAGCCCCCTGCACATTGCGGCTCGCTTTTGCCAGCCCCGCGCGCTGATCATCGAACACGGCGCGCAGCAGCCGCGATTTCACATCGTTGCTCGGCCCGATGGGAGCCGTCACGCGGCGTTTTGTCGGCGGGTCGGTATCCGCGTAGATTTGCGTTTGCCCCGTGCTGACGAACCGGGCGGTCAGCTTGCCCCCCTTGTCCAGCGTCAGCGCATCGCCGGCAAACAGGGGGCTGAACCGCTCCAGAACGCGGGGCGCGCTCGTGCCGGATTGCGCCGTCGCCTTGCCCTGCACCTGCGCCACATAGGCAATCGAAGCCCCCGCTGAAGCCGCCATTGCCGGCCTTCCTCCCGCCATCCACACCAGTAACGCCAGAAATGCCGCCAGATTCGTGTATGTTTTGGTTTGCATAATGTTCCGTCTCTTTATCGCCAATCGCCCATCAATACAAAGGGCGCCCAACAGAAAGGCCGGGCGAACTTTGGATCGTGGAGCAGTTTCAATTCCGCGCTTTGCAGGGCGGCGGCTTTGCTTTTGCCGTTTGCCAGTTCCGTGTAAAAGGCTACCATCAGTTCTTTGGTGCTGTCATCGGCCACGCTCCACAGGCTTGCGATCACCGTAGCCGCGCCCGCGCGGGCAAAGGCTTCCGCCAGCGAAGCAATATCCTTGCCGTCGGGGTTGGACATTCCCAACACTGTCTGGCAGGCGGACAGCGTGACCAAATCCACTTTGTCCAGCGCCATTCCTTCCACTTCGCCCAGGGTCAATTGCTCATCTCCGGGCTTGTCATTTTTGGCAAGGTAGATGTAGCTTTGCTCCGGCGCGCGCTGGTTCAGGACGCCATGCGTGGCGAAGTGCAAAATCCGCCGCGTCAGAGTTTTGGGGGCGTTGATAGCCGCTTTCGTCGCGTCCGCGCCCGACAGCGCTTCCGAATTGGGAAAGACGCGGGCAATGGTGTTGACTTCCTCGCGGGCAAAGGGCAGGCCCGCTCCCGTCGGATCGCCCAATGCCAATAATCCCGAACCGAGTTTGGCCTCGTCCCGCTTTTGCGCAACCGAAAGCGCATCCCCTGCGGTCAGGCACACCACCTGCTTACCCTCAATCAAATAGCGCAGGCTGTTCCCCTGCTTTTTCGCCAATGCCTGCATCGGCAGGTAGTACAGCAGTTGCGAGGGCACAAACGCAATCGTTTTTTTGGCTGCAAGGTCGGCTTCGAGGGGCGCGATGAGCTTGTCATACAGCGCGGTCAGGTTTTGGGCCAGTGGGCTGTCAACCGGCAATGCGCCCTTCGCTTCCGGCTCATCCACGATCTGCTGCCGCGCTTCGCGGATGTGCCCATACAGTTCCGTGATGGTTCCCGGCGGCGTGTAGATTTTGAAGCCATCTCGCGTCACAAGGAAGATATAGAGTTGTTCCCCAAGCGGCGCGTATTCCACAATGGCGACATCGGCGGGAAGGTCGCGCTGCACCCGCTTCAACTCTTTGGGCGCAATCGTCACCACGCGGTCATAGTTCGGGTTGGCTTTTTTGAGTTGATCCGTAACCGTGTAAAACTCGCCCTGCGTTTGCGCGACCAATTTCGTCAGCATCTGCACGGCTTCCGGGCTGCGCTGCGCTTCCGGTTTGGATTGTTCGGCTTGCAATTGTCCCTGCGCCGTTTGCAGTTGATTTTGCAGCGCGCCGGCTTTGTCCAGCAATGCCTGCAAGGGTTTGTCGCGCGTCTTGATGCTCGACAAACGCAGCGTATCCTGAAGCTGTTTGGATTTAGCGCGGTTCAGATACTCGAACGCTTCCTCGCTGCGCCCCATCTTAATCAGCAGCTGCACAATGTATTCATATACGCGGTAATTGGCTGCGCGATTGGCGAACCCGCTTTCTGACGCTGCGGTGGCGCGAACGTTTTCCTGAATTTGGATGCTCTGCTTGTAGGCTTCCAGCGCCTCCGCCTGCTTGCCCTGCGCTTCCCATGCTTGCCCCTTCAAGCGCAGAGTATAGGAGCGGTCTTCCACAAGGTCTATGGCTTTTTCCAGATCATCGGCCTGCGCAAGCAAGGGCAGGGCGTCGGCGGGCCGGTTTTGCTTGATATGCGCGTAGGCCAGGCTGTCGAGGGCGCCGGTCAGATAATATTTGTTGTTCAGCGCTTGCGCCATTTTCAGCGCCTGCTGCCCGTACTTTTCGGCTTCATCTCCGCGTCCGGCTTCGGCGGCAAGGGTAGACAGGCGCTGCGCGATGGAGAACAGCCCGCCGGTATTTTGCGCGGCGGCAAACGAAACCTGCGCCTGCTTCGCATACTTTTCCGCGTTCTGTATATCGCGCCTGTCCCAGTAGATGTCCGTCATTGCCGTCAGGGTAATGCCCAATCCCTGCTCGTCTTGCGCGTTGCGATACAATTCCTGACTTTCCTGCATTTCTTTGAGCGCCTGATCCGGCATGCCCTCATAAAGATGCAGTTCGCTGACGAGTTTCAGCGTGGAAGCGCGCATGACAGCCCGCACCCGGCGCGCAAACGGCAGCGCGTCGGTGGGCGGGAGCGCGTCGGGCGCTTTGAGCGCCTGATCGTAATAAGTCTGGGCGGCGCGGTAATCCCCGCGCTGCGCTTCCAGCGAACCGATATTTTTCAGCAGCGTCACTTCATCCAGCGCGGAAAGCACAGTCTTGCCGATTTTATAGTATTGGGTAAGCGCTTCATCCGGGACCTGGTTCCCTTTCGCGTCCAATTTTTCCGCATGTGTCTGGTCAATATCGCGCTGCCGCAGGGGGGCGTCGTCCCGAAAGGCTTGCAGCGCCTGCAGGTAGTAGGCGCGGGCGCGGGCAAAGTCGCCCGTATAGAAATGGTGCAGAAAGGCCAGCGCCTTTAAGCCTTCAAATACCTGGCGTTCGGGCAAATCGGCGGGCAGTTGGCGGCGCAAGGCAAGCGCCTCTGTGAGCAGTTTTTCCGCCTGTGGGTAATGGACGCGCAATTCTTCTATCTGGCCGGACGTTTGCAGCAAGCCGGCAATCGCCGCTTTTTTCGGATTCAGGGCTGCATCGGGCGCTTTGTCGCGGATTAAAGCGGCAAGTTCCTGTTGGCGCAGTTCCAGTTCCTGCTGCGCGTACTTGCTTTGCGTGTCTACATCGCCATTCGGACGGGCGGCATTTTGCAGGGCCGCAAGCGCTACATAGCGGTACGAAAAGGGCAGGCTGTCTATTTGCCACTGGAGTTTGCGGCGCGAGTCCTCATCTTTGGCCGCGTCCTGCTGCTGCTGCATGAACCGGATGTATTTTTCGATGCGCGGCGCGACGTAGTTGAGGGTTTCTACATAAAAGGCGCGTTCGCTTTGATAGGCTTCCTGCTGCAGCGTGGAATACCGCGCGAACCAGCCAGCGGACTCGTCGTTTTTATCCTGCTCAAAGTTTTTCCACGCGAGAAAGCGAGCGGCCTGCGCCATGCGCGCGGAAGTTTCAGCAAAGGCCAGCGAATTGGGAGGCAATGTTTTGCGTTCCGCTTCGGCTTTGGCGAAAGCAGCGCGGGCTTCGGCCCCGTCCTTGAGCGGCGGCAGACCCCGTGTGGTGTTTTCCTGGTATTTCAGGAGCATTTCGCCGCGCTTCAACACCTCCTGCAGCGTCTGAACCGCTTCGTTCGATGTGACGGGGGAGGATTTTGCCGGGGGTTGCGCCTGGGGAGCGTTTTGCGCCCAAACTCCGCCAGCCGTCGCGCTCAAAAGCGTGACGGCCAGAAGGGTATTGGCGCGCTGTAGAACAGCTAATTTCATAGTTCTATCGTTCATCCGTCCTCAAGAACAGAGGGAAGTACGGCACAGGAAATGTCAGTTTACACTATTTGATTGTACCCGTGTATTTGCCCTCCTGCGCCGATTTCCTGCCTGAAAAATACCGGAATTTTCAACAACAAATCGGTACGGAACGAAAACGCAAGGGCGGGGAAGCAAGCGTTTGGAGCGGCCATCCTGAGCCGAACCAAAAGCGCTTCGTTCCCGGCTGCGAGACAAACCGACTGGAATTGCGTCATGGCTCCGTCATCCGCATGTCTCTGCTGGTATGTAGTATAACCGATATTTAGGCTTGATGGCTGTGAAGCGCGTCATACTCTGCGCGTGAACCATGTCATAGGGTTACATGAATTGATCTCACGCAGCAGTTTAATCAGGGTTAGGAACATACTTCGCGCGGCAGCGTTTCAGGTAGTTGAGGCCGTGTACCTGCCCGGTCATTTCCAGCTCGTTTTTGTATACGGGGTCGTGCCAGCCTTCGATGTCAATGCTGCCTTTGAACCCGCCCCGGCGCAGTTCCGAGATAATGTCCGTCCAATTGCTGTCGCCGAAACCGGGCGTCCGGTGAAAGGCGAACGTTTTGGGGCCGTGTACGCCATGCTCGCGCACCACGTCCCACAACACCGTCGCGTCCTTGCCGTGTACGTGAAAGATTTTCTTCACCCATTGGCGCAGCTGCGGCATCGGGTCAATCAGGCTGACCATCTGGTGACACGGTTCCCATTCCAGACCCATATTGTCGGCGGGAACGGCATCGAACATCATTTCCCACGCTGCCGGGCCGTGCGCGATGTTCCAATCCCCACGCCTCCAATCGCCGCCCATGTCGCAGTTCTCAAACGCGATCCGTACCCCGTTGTCCGCCGCCCGTTTTGTCAACGCCCCGAACACGTCCTTGAACCGCCCGATGGAGTCGGGAATGGGCTTGTCGCGCAAGCGCCCCGTGAATCCGGCCACAATATCGGCTCCGAAAAGCGGCGCGTGGTCAATGGCGGCTTCCCATGCGCGCAGGGTTTGCAGATCGGTTTCCTCGCCCTCCAGCGGGTTGCCGAATACGGCCAGCGAACTGACAACCGCCCTGTCGCCAAGAACATCCTTGACGCGGGGAGCCAGTTCTTTCAGGTTCGCGCCCCCAAGCGTCTGCCAGAACGAAATCTGAATGCTTTCAAAACCATGCGGCAAAATCTGCCGAATGTATCCGGCGGGATCGGCCTGCTTGCCGTCCGCCATCGTGCCGATACGAATATCCGGCGTGTAGTCCATGCGTTTGCTCCTTCGCGAAGATGAATAACCTTCGTCTGAATGGCCTTCAAAGATGCGGAAGACGGAGAAGGAGGAAATAGACAGGATTAAAAGGATTAGAAGGATTGGACAGAATTATTCTGGAGTCTTCCAAAAGAAATCCTGTCTAATCCAACTAATCCCTGTTAATCCTGTCTATTTCTGTTCCGTCTGCATCATCCATTGATTGCGCAGAACGATTTGGTCGGGTGTGGCTTGCGGCAAGGGATGCAGTTCGGCGTCCAGTCCGGCATACCCGAGACATTCCGCGAACGGCATTTCCTGCGTGGAACGCGCCAGCAGGTTGTAAAACTCCGTTAAATCCAGTTCCGCGACCCGGTTGATGGTGTCGCGCAGGCCGTCTTCGTCGTAGCCGGGGTTGGGCGGGGCGCATTGCTTGTACAACGCGCGCATCACGTCGTCGAGCGAGCGGCGATTATGCGTGACATGGCGGATTTTTAGGTCGAGGCACAGTCCGATGAGCGCGCCCTTTTCGTAATACGACAGGCCGCCATCTCCCTCGCTGTTGCCGCTTTCCCACACGCGCCAGCTTGCCTGATCCGCCGTGACCGTTAATCGCGCCGGGTTGCGCTGCATCGCGGCAATCGCGCGCTGCCAGTGCGCCAAAAAACGATCTTCCGTAGACAGTCCGGCGCGGCGAACGGCAACGTAGGCGTAATAATCCGTTACGCCCTCGGCAAACCACAGATTGCGGGTGCGCGGCGGATGCTCGTAATCGAACGGGCCGAGTACGCGGGGCCGGATGCGCTTCACGTTCCACTGATGGAAAAACTCGTGCGCGACAAAGGGCGCGAACCGTTCCGCCGAGCCGCCAGGACGAAAGGGCAGGCGGCAGGCGTTGAGATGCTCCAGTCCGCCGCCCCGGCCATTCACTTCCAGCAGAAACTCGTACAGTTTGCCCGGTCGCGCCGCCCATGATTTTGGTTTCCGCCCGCGCGATTTGCAGCAGCATCTTGTTGGTGGCTTCCACATTCGCAAGGGACTGCGCAGCGCCGAAGTACACGGGCCGATACGTTGCGGACGGCAAATTGTCCAGATGCAGATCGAATGTTTGGATCGCGTCCTGCTGCGCCATGACAAGGGGCGAGTCGGCAAGCGTGTCATAATCGGGCGCATCGAACGCAGCGCTGTTGGGATTGGGCGCGGCGACAGCAACTTCCGGCTGCGCGGCTATCGGTTCTTTATGGACGGGGAGCGGCGTTTCGGCCTTCCATCCGGGCGGCAAATTGGCAATCAGGCGCGCGGGCGCGGCCTTGTGTCCGGCCACATACAGCAGCGCGGACGCGCCATTGACGAACACATACCGGGGCCGGAAATACACGTTCTCGCTGAAATAACCGGGCGGCATTTGCGGCAGCGCGTACTCGACCCGAATTCGACCCGCTTCTCCTGTCTTGATTGTCCACGTACTCGCGTCCGGGTGCGTGACCTCAAGCATTCTCTGGTCCCGCGCCACGAGCGCATCCGAGGCTTGCAGATTTTGCGCGTACTTGCCGAAGTTCTGTACATGGTAATCGCCCGGACTCCACACCGGCATTTGCACCGTCACTTCGCCCGGCCTGCCATCCGCTTCCGTTTTTCCGCCGCTGACGGGTACGTCGAACGTCATCGTAACATGCAGCAGGGGAGGCATTGCGCCAACATCCGGCCTGACTTCGTATATGATCGGCCCCGCTTCCGCTCCACGCTTTGTCTTCGTTGCCGCCAAACCTGACTGCGTTTGCGCGACGGGAACGGTATGTCGGTAGGACGTAAAGAAGGCTAAAATAACTGTGATAGGCGCGATTAGCAGCGCGGTATTGCGGGGAAATAGCAAGGTGTACCTCTTTCCTTGGCGGGAGCATTAATCCGTCGGCTTCAAAGTCCCGTTTGCAGCATTTGCAGCGTTGTCGCGTTGTCGGCGCGGGTTTGTCTGTCGGGCGGCGTAGCGTAGACAATCTGCTTTCGATCCGGCGACCAGTCGCAATCAGATGTGGCAATCGCGCCAAGTACGCGCTTTACGTCGTCGCGTAAATCAAGCGTGACCACCTCGAAGCGATTGGCGCGGGGCGAAAGCGCGCCCAATTGGTTATTGCCGATCCATACGGGAGCCACATAGCCGCGTCCGTCCTGCGGGCTGACCCGATGCGCCCCGGTTCCATCCGCGTTGATAATCCATAAGGCGTAGGCAGCATAGTCGTTGGCGTCCGGGGTAAGCGTGAACGCAAGGCGTGTGCCGTCCGGCGACCAGGCCAGATGCCCCATGCGCGGCGCAATCGCCCGTTCTTTGTCCCAATTCGGCAACTGCCCGCCCAATTCCCCCGCCCGCATCCGCCACACTTCCCGCGCCGAACCTGGCTGCGCCAAACCCGGCGACAAACACCGCAAAGTTTCCGTCGGCGGAACCGCCAGCGCGTGAACAATACCTTGACGGAAGAAAAGTGATGAGTGATGAAGTGATGAAGGATGAATCCATTGCCGATTGCCGATTGCCGATTGCCGATTGAGCGTCTTTGGTCTTCTCTTCTTCTGTTCCCTGTTCCCTGTTCCCTGTTCCCTCCTCCGTCTCCTTTTCTTCTTCCCCCTCCTGCCACACGGGCCAATCGCTGTCCGCATACGTGTCGAAGCGGGGAGTGACGGCTTTTGGGTTTTGCAGCGCCAAAGAGCGGGTGAAAACAACGCGCTGGCCGTTGATGCCTTCGCCCACGAACGCGAGATAGCGGCTATCCGGCGACCATTGCGGCGTATGGTAAAAGTAGAACAGGTTTTTGTAGGTGGGAGCGTGGAGGGCAAGCGGCTGTACGGCGCGCGTCTGCGTGTCGAACGACCACAAACCGGTTCCGGGCAGGCGCTCGCCATCTTCAAACAGGAACCAATCCGTACGCTCGAAGGCAATCAAGCGATCATCGGGCGACCAGGCGAGGGTATCGGGACTGCTGTAACGCTGTAACTGCGGGCTGTAAGGCCGATCCGGGCACAGCAGTTCCGGCGCAAACAGCGCCTGAACCTGCTTCAAACTTCCGTTCGTAACCTGCAACTGCATTTTACGATCCGTCGTGCTTCGCAGAAACGCGATCCGCTTGCCGTCATGCGACCAGCGCGGATTGACATCCACATACACGCCCGTTACTTTCCGAACACCGGGCGGCACGTCGCTCAGGCCGGGTTTGGGCGGACGAGCGCAGCCGAAGAGGAGGGAACAGGGAACAGGGAACAGGGAACAGAAGAATATGGCGCGTCTGATGGCCGCGTACCGGTGCAGAGAACACCTTAATGCAGTGTTCTCGTGTCTTCGAGAATTTCTATCTGTTCCCTGTTCCCTGTTCCCTGTTCCCTGTTCTGCTTTCATCCTTCATCCTTGCGGCGTCACGTCCACCACCAGTGTGGTATTGTCCTGCGGCAGGGTCAGGGTCAGGACGCCACCTTCGTCGGCGGTTTGCATGCCCGTAATGGCTCCGGTCAGCAGGTATTTGCCGTTGGGCTTGCCCATAACGCACAGCGCGTTGACAACGCCGGTGGGCTGTAAGCGCTTTAAAATGATGTGCGCCGTGTCTTTTTGGCGGTCATAAGCGTGATCGAGGATGTTGACGTTCCAGCCGCCGTTGAGGGTTCCCGGCTGATGGTACGCGGCCCACAAAAACAACAGAGCGCCCGCGTCACCGGCGTAATCACTCACGCCGCCCGCAACGCCCGTATCGCCGTTGAGCCATTCGGGACACAAACCCGTTGCGGATTGGGCGCGAACATAGCCTTGCAGCAGGTTGGAAGCCAGTTTATGCGCGGTTTCCGTTTCCCCGGCGTCCAGCAGGGTTTTCCAGAACAGCCAGTTCAGCCCGTAGCGGATGGCTCCATTCGCGCCGTCATTGGCGTGGTAGTTCGGTGATGTATGAGATACGGAGCGCAGGCCGAACGGACTCCAGAACATCATCGGGTCGGTCAGGGCGCGCAGCAGAAACGCGCGCTGTTCGGGCGTTTGCGCGCCCGCTCCCGCCATCAGGGGCAGCAATCCCGCGAGAGTATCGGCATGGGAGAAAGGCTGCGGCTTTGCTCCCTGCGGGCGCGGCGCGTAAACTTTCCGGTCGGCGTCCCATAGCGTAGTGTTCAGGGCGCGAATGATTTCTACTGCGTCCTGCACATACTCGTGGATTTCTTCGGCAGGCTGATCGGTCAGTTCGGCAAGCGCGCGCATGATCCGGGCGGAAGCGATCAGGTACGCGGCGTAATCCGGCGCGGCAACAAGAGAAGCCGCATTAGCATCAGCATCGCCATTGGAAACGGCAAGCAGGACGCTGTTTGCCGCCATGCCGGGGGGAAGCGAACCGGGTAAAAACACCCCATCGCGCGCTTCACCAGGCCAGGCAAACAGCCAGCCGTCCTTTGCAATGCGCCCTGCCGCAAGAAGTTCCTGATAGCGGCGTTGCGCGTAGGGATAATAACGTTTCAGCAGGGGGCGGTCATGGGTGCGCTGAAACAATTCCCAGAGCGCGAACAAATTGGTCGGCACAACGGCGCGGGGATTGCGCAGGGGAATACCGGAAAGCGCGTCCGGGTCCGTGCGGGTCTGGAACCAGGCGTTGAGCTGCGCGGCGGCAAAATCGGGGCGCGAATCAATCCAGCCGAGCGCCATCAGGCCATCGCGGGACGGCTCGTATAATGCGCCGCGCGCATTGACGCGCAGGCGCGTTCCCACGCCGATGCGCTGTTCGTCCATATTAGGCGCGTTTGCAAACATCTGCGCCATCAATTCATCAATAGCCGGAACACCTGTATGCGGGCGAGCGGCTTCATGCGCCTTCAGTGCGGCCAAATAGGCGCTTCCGCTGCCTGCCCTGCCGTTTTTGGCCCCGTCGGCAATGTGCAGCAGGGTTTGGGCGGCGTCACGGGCGGTATCGGCGTCACTCCCGACCCCGATACTGAGGTAAAGCGTCACGGACTGGCCGGCAGGAACTTCCACGCTGTCCACGCGGGTCAGCGCGTACTGTCCTTCGCTTGTCGGAAGGGCGTCGTCGGGAAGTCTGTCCGTCTGCGGGGAAACGGCAGCGTCCGGCGGAGCGGCAATCGCGGACTTAGGGTTTACAGCATTGTCCTTTCGGATGACCGCCTCATTCGCTCCCGGTTCGGCTTGCCGGCTTTGGTCCTTATCTTTGTTCGTTCGGTTTTTATTCGCTTTGTCGGCTTTTTCCTGTTCGCGCTTGCCTTTTGCTTTTTCCCGCTGCGCCTGTTTGATCTGCTCTTTTTTATCGGCTTCGGCGTCCGAATTCGGGCCGGTTTGCGGAGTGGAGGACGCCAGTACGCCTGCGGGCAACAGCGCGCCCGACTCGGAACGGCGGGCAACATTGCCGTCCGCCCCGAAGTAAGCGTCACTGACCCGGTAGGAGTGCGTTCGATACGCCGCACTCGGCCCGGCCAACGCGAATACGGCGCGGCTTTTGTTGTGCTGAATGATAGCGGCGCTCGTGCCCGCTTCCGCCTGAATTTGCAGGTCTTCCGAGCCGAAGCCCAATCCGGGCGTATCCATGCTGCCCAATAAATCCACGCCGTAAAGCTGCGCCTGCGAAGACGGATTGACCAGCGTGACGCGGATCAGCAAGCCGTCGCCTGCGGGTTCGGCAAACGCGGGGAAACACTCGATGGTCGCTTCCCCCTCGCCCCACGCGCTTGCCGCGGAAGCAGACGGCGCGGCAGCCACGAGCCTGTTTGCCGCCCAACCCGCCGGGGCGAATCTGATGCGCGTTGTCCACAGAGTTCCCTCGCCATCCGCGTCCACCATCTGCGCGCGGCGGTTCAAAGCGGCAAACGGGCCGCTTGCGCCCCGATCATCTGCCCCGGCGCGTACCGGCGACAGGCCAACCCCGCGCCGCTGCGCCATCACTGGCGTCAGGCGCGTTTGCACAACGCCTGTCGCGCCCCGAACGCGCTGCGAAAACATGGCCGCCTGCTGCTGCGAAATCACGATGGGAAACACGAACTGCTGGCGCAGGGGCTGCCCGATGAGGCAGCACGGCGCGAGATTGGCGCGGGCATACGGCCCCCACCCTTTGAGCGGAAGTTCCGGCAGGGAAGACGCCGCCACTACGGACTGCGTTTTCGACTGCGCCAAGACGCTCACTCCATTCCATAAGAAGAGGGTCAGCACACTCACATAGATGCCAATTGCCATAAAGGAGCGCGATTTTACCTCACCCCCGGCCCCTCTCCTTGCCGCGCAACGCGCTAGGAGAGGGGAGGCTGTTGATTGAACACTATTTCTGACCGCGCAGGCGCCAGGCAGATTAGGTTTTGTGTTCCATTTGCGTTTATTTGCGTTCATTCGCGGCTAAATCCTATAAATCATTCTAATACAAAATGTGCCTGTGCAGCGTGTTTATGCCCCAACCCTCGAAGCCGAGCCGTTGGTAGACCTGTTCGCCCGCGCTGCCGCGTTCCGTATACAGGTAGGTGAGCGCGTTGCCGAGCCGCATGGAATCGGCAACGGCCTGCGCGATCACCTGCGAAGCAAAGCCGCGCCGCCGAAAATTGGGATGGGTAATCACGCTGTCAATCAGGCCCCAACCGGCATGAGAAAACAGTTGGCAGGCGGCGACAGGCTGCTCTTCGCCACGCGCCAGGTACAGGCGGCAATCCGGCGAAAGCGCTTCCCGCATGGCAACCCTGCGCCAGAACGCGGCATCGGCCTCATTGTCCTCATCACTGCCGGCAAGGTCAACCCATGCCTGCATGTCCGCCGTCATGTTTTCTTTCAGCGCGACTTGCTTTGTTGAGTCTGCCTTTGTCACGGGTTTTTGTGTCGGGTCTTGCTTTGTGTTGACACCGAAATTGGCCTCGTTGTTACCGGAGTTTGACGGGGAGGGGCGGGAAACAACGGAAACGACACAGGAAGCCTCCGCCGACTTGAGAATCTCCACAGGCTTAACGGGAGGAACGGGCGGGGCAGTCCCGGCAAAGCGCATGAGCAGCGTATCGCCAATCACAGGAGTTACGCCGCGCCGCCGCAGGGCGCGTCCAAATCCCAAACTTTCGGCAACCGGGTCCACGTCCACGACGACGGGCAGATTGCGTCCGCGATAATGCCCGATGATTTCTGCGACTGTGGCTTCCACTTCACGCTCTTGCGGATTTGCATTGGAACCGCGCAGGCGCAGGGCGCGGTTTGCGCTGTGGTAATCGGGCATGTCCGGGCTGTCCAGGAACCAGGCGTGTTCCCCCCGCGTGACCTGCGACCAGAGTTCAAAGTAACGCGCTTCATGCGCCAGCAAAGTTTCCAGTTCGTTCGGAGTCGGCTGCATCATACTTTCAGCCCTCTGCCGGTTCTCCGGCTTGTCCGCCAGTGAGTTACCGATCAAGCAGTGAGTTGTCAATTAAGGGGCTGCCAGCCGCAGCATAAGTAATGCTTCTAATTGGGTTAAGAAATTATCACGCCCGCTGTGGCTGCTCAAAGGCCGTTTCGCCCCCTCAGCCTGCCTTGCCAATGGTAAAATAGGAGAGGAAACAGACCCGCAGCAGGGTTCCTGAAATCAACCATGATCTGTTTGTTGGCGGAGGTGTTTGATGGCTATCTATTCCGGGCCGCAGAAAGCCATGCGGCGCGTTCCAGCGCTCCCTGACTTGACGCGCAAGGACAACTGGCGCGCAGCGCCCATTGCAACCGCAGTGACGTTTCTCGTGTTTGTTGTGTATTCCACGCTCCGCGCGTTTGCAGGCAACTGCTTTTCCACGTTCGAGCATCCGGGACAGGTTTTCGATTGGGTGCGCAACAACCCCAATTTACAGGCTGTGCAGCCGCACTACTGGTCGCCGTTCTACTCGCCCTACATTCCCCTGCGCCTCAACTATCCTTTTGTGCAGCACAACGGGGAAGGCATTGCGATCAGCGCCGCGCTGTACGTGCTGATAATTCCGCTCAGTTTCCGCCTGTCCTGCTACTACTGCCGTAAGGCGTACTATCGGGCAGTCTTTGGCGACCCGTCCGCCTGCGCGGTAAAAGAGCAGTTTGCCCGCCTGAACTACCGGGGCGAAACGCGCCTGCCCGCCAAAGCGTTCAACCTGCACCGTTTCGCGCTGTACCTTGCGCTGGTTCTGGTTGCGTTTCACTGGTACCACTGGTTCGATGCGTTCCATGCCACCACTGCGGGCGGACAGCACCACTGGTACATCGGCGTCGGTACGCTGATTTTGGGGCTGGACACGCTGGCATTGACCGCCTATACGTTCTCCTGCCACTCGTTCCGGCATTTAACGGGGGGCGTTCTGGACTTCTTTTCGCGCAGCGCGGGCACAAAACAACGCCATACCGTCTGGTCAAAAGTGAGCAAACTAAACGAATATCACGGGCAGTTCTTCTGGGCGAGTTTGATTACCGTTGGCCTTGCCGATTTGTACGTGTGCCTTGTCGCGTCAGGCGTCATTCGAGACTTCGGCTTCGTGCTGCCGTTTTAAGTTGGTGGTTGGTGATTGATAATGCGCTTGCCACCAATCACTAACCACCACCCACCCTACTTCTTCAAGCTGCCCAGATAGGCAACCAGATTTGTCAGGTCTTTGCCTTTCACCTTGTCTTCATAGGGAGGCATGGCCGAGCTGGGGTTGTGAAGTTTGGGGTTGACAACCGCATCTGTGAGCCATTTGGACGTGTGCTTGGGATCGGCGGCCACTTTGGTCAGTTCGGGGCCGGACATGCCGCCCGTTCCCGCAATGGCATGGCAGCCCGCGCAGCCCTGCGCCTCATAGACCTTCTTGCCCGCCGCGATAGCGGCAGCCGGGTCGTCCTTTTTGACCGTGCCTTTGGTCGGGGGCTTTTTGCCTTTGGGCGGCGCGGCAAACGCCGTGCTGAACAGCAGCGAACCGAACACGCTCAGGCCAAGCATCATCGTGACAACCGTCTTGTTATTAGAGTTCATCAAAGTCAGGCTCCTCTCCTGTAACTTCTGTGTCGCCGGTGGAGAATTTGGAAGCAACGCCTCCGTTCCATCCTTACGTAAACGCGCTCTTTTTGTGCCACTGAAGCGCGCAAACCGGCAGAGAATTCAGAGGGTTATTCACTCCAAAAGTTACAGACTCCTCCTTTGTTCGGTGTTCGGGTATTCAGGTGTTTGGTGTTCAGGTATTCGGAGTCCGGTGTTGGGCAAATTCGCGTTGATTTGCCTGTAAACTTCGGGTGCGTGGCACGTAGGGAGCGAGGTTGAAAATTGCCCCTTCCCTTTTTACGAATTTAGGGTATAATATGCCGACAAACACAATGACGCGATCATAATTGTTGTAACTGTAGGAGTGGCGTTGAATACCTGTTGTTCTCACAGATTCCTGTCAGAAAGGCATGTACGCTTGCGCGAAAGTGCAGTTACGGGCTTTGGAACTGCGCGAGGCCGGGGAGCATGTGTTTGTCAGCGTACCGACAAACCCCGAATGTCGGTATGATATGGTTGTAGACTGGCGCGGGAAACTGTACCGCGCGCAGATAAAATATGCGGGTGGCTCTCGCGCCAGTGTTTCCGGCGTGGCGATTGTCAGTTTGACAAAAGGCGCGCGGGGCGAACGCCGCTACACTTCTGATGAGATAGATGTGTTGTTGGTGTATGTGCCTGTCGTGGATAAACTCTGTTGGTTTGGCCCGGAGATTTTTCATGGCAAAACAGGGCTGCACATTCGCTATGCGCCGACGCGCAACGGACAAAACAAAGGCTGTGTGCTGGTTGACAATTATGTTTGGTGACGGGGTGTAGTTCAGTGGTAGAATGCGCGTCTGGGGGGCGCGTGGTCGCTGGTTCGAATCCAGTCGCCCCGATTGGAACATTTTAGAAAATATTTTTGGTTCGTGAATTGCCCGGCGAGATGACTCGCCGGGCACATTTCTTGACTCGGTTCTGCGTGTACTACGCGCTGCACAGGCTGATACCAGGTGTAATATATCATTGCTTAGACATTTGTGTACACACTCTGACGCGCGTTGTCGTTAAAGCCGGTAGAAGCGCCTAGAAAAAACTTAAATGTTTTTTGCGTTTATTCGGCGTCACATGCAACTTCTTTGTTTATATCCACGTAAAGCAGTCAAGAGGCACATTGTTTTATGCTTACGATGCCCTCAATGTCAACTCTATCACACATCAGTAAGGAAAAGATTTTGGACACAACAATTCAACAACGACGCAAGTACGTCGGACTCGGCAATGATGAGGCGTCTATCGGCGTCCTCGAAGGCGAAATTCTCAAGCATCTGTGGGACGCGGGCGAGCCGCAATCCTCGGTGCAAGTCTTTGAAACCATCTACTTTGCCCGCAAGGAAGCGAAGCACGAGATGGCTTCACCATCGACCATAGCCGTCACCCTGAGCCGTATGGTTCAGAAGGGACTGCTCACGATCACGTCGCAGACAGGGCACAAGGGCAAGGGCCGGGGCAAGGGCTACTACGCGCCGGCAAAAACCCGCGCCGAAATCACCCTGTCCGTTCTCGACGATACCAGCCGCCGCTTGACCGGCCAGCCGCTCGGCTACCTGCTTACCTGCCTTGACAAAGAAAAAGGCGCGGACGAGCAGATTCAGGACAAGGGCCTGTCCGATTTGATCGAAGTTTTGAAGGGATTGCAGCACGCGACCAAAGCATAAGCGCGCGTGAACATTCCTTTGTTTGGAATCAATTCAGCCTCAAAACTATACGGTTTTGAGGCTGAGGCGGTTTGGAACAGACACGCTTATTGTCTTGGCGGGGGCGGCGTGGAGCGCGTTTGATCCGTTGCTTCCTGTCCCTCGGGCGTGGGCATACCATGCGTGTAAGCCTGATTTTCGGTCGTGTAGTTGGTGGTGGCAGGCTTGGTGTTATTGGGATTGATGGGATCGGGCATGGTGTTGCCGCCCGCAACGTCAGGGGCACCCGTCGTGCCTTGCTGCGCATCCCCGGAGCCGTGTACCAGATTCTGGTCGGCGGACGCGCCGGGCTGATTTTCTGAGGGCTTGTTTCCCGGCGCATTGACTTCCTGCGGGTCCTGCGACAGCATCCGCGAGGGTTTCTGATCGGTGTGCATGATTGTTGTCCTTCAGCGTAAACGCAACATAGCCTCAACTTCGACTTAACGACACGTTCACAACGATACTTTCATTATGAACGTATGGCATCGGTCTTCGGCGTGGTCTTCCATTTCGCCTGCAAATAGTCTATAATCAGGAATGACACAAGCGCCCCCGCGTAAGTTCCCGATTTCCTCCCCGCAGCCTGCGCGCGGCAGAATCGTCATGCGTCAGCAATGGCGCGACCTGCTGTTTCTGCACTGGGAAGTATCCCCGGCGCAATTGCGAGCTTTGCTGCCTGCCGAACTTACCCTGGATACCTTTGAAGGCAAAGCGTATGTGGGCCTGGTTCCGTTCACTATGCGCAATGTCCATCCCATCTGGTCGCCCTCCATACCGCCGCTTTCCCACTTCCACGAAACCAACGTCCGCACGTATGCGCAATGCAAAGGCCACGATCCGGGCGTCTGGTTTTTCAGCCTGGACGCGGCCAACGCTATTGCTGTGCAGATCGCCCGCGCCTGGTTCAAACTGCCGTATTACTATGCGCGTATGGAAATGCAGAAGACAGAAGAAGAGAAGACAGAACAGGGAACAGGGAACAGGGAACAGGGAACAGCAGCAACTCAATCCACAATCCACAATCCACAATCGAAATGCAATCGAAAATTGACTATGTGACGGAACGGCTGTGGCCTGCGCCTGTGCCGGCGCGGTGCGAGGTCAGTTGGACGCCCGAAGCAGGCATACGCCATGCGGAACCGGGAACGCTGGAACATTTTTTGATTGAGCGGTACACGCTTTATGCGTATCGGGGCGGGCGGCTGTACAATGGGCGCGTACATCATTGCCCCTATCCGATACAAAACGCGACGGTTCACAGCCTGAATGAGAATTTGATCGCGCAGGCGGGCATCTCGCGCCCCGATACCCCGCCGCCACTGATTCATTTTTCCGCAGGCGTGGACGTGGATATTTCTCCCTTGCGGCGCGTAGTAATGGGAAATCCAACGGAATAAATTTTTAGGATAAGGCTCATGCCTCTGGAACGCCTGCTTGACTTGACTTCAAACCCGCCCGAATCGGAGGAGTTGTATACGCGCTTTGACTTCCCTGACTTGCCCACAGACCGTCCCTATACGATAATCAATATGGTGTCTACGGTGGATGGCAAAATTGTGTTAGGAGAACCGGGAAGCGCGGCGAAAGGCTTGGGCGGACCGACGGATCAGCGCTTGTTTCGGCGTGTGCAAAAAGCCGTAGACGCCGCGATGATCGGGGGCGCGACCCTTCGCGCCAGTCAGGTGATATACCCGCCCGAAATTGCCCGGTTTGTCGTGTCGCGCAGTGGCGATTTGCCGCTGAACAATCGCTTTTTTACGGATGCGCCGGACAAAGCCACCGCGCTTGTGCCGGAAGATATGGACGCGGAAATTCTCGCCCGCCTGCGGAACCAAACCAACGTGCTGGCAGTTGGAAAAGAAACCGTAGATTTGCCCCGCGCCCTGCGTCAACTCCGGCAGCAGGGGATTCGTACCCTGCTATGCGAGGGAGGCGCGGCGCTCAACGATGATATGTTGCGCAGCGGCCTGGCAGACGAGTTGTTTCTAACCCTTGCGCCCAAACTCAAAGGCGGCGCGCGCCTGCCGACTATTGTTGCGGGGCAGGGCTTTCCACCCGGCATGTATCTGCCCCTGCATCTGCTTTCCCTCTACCGTGACGGCGAAGAGTTGTACTTTCGTTACCGGATTGATGCCCTGCCGGCCTCTTCCTGACAATGGCAGGAGGGTTCAGGCTCACCGGATTTCCGGGTACTGAAAGTACCCGGCAGGAAAGTGCAAGCGTCCGTAGGACGCGGCATTCTTAATGCAGAGAATCGCGTCTGAAAGACGCTTGTTTTTTGTTGCCGGGTACTTTCAGTACCCGGCAAAACATGTTTTCAATCTAAAACACCCCCGAAACAGCAGAGATAGAAGGAAACGAATGGAAACAGGTTGAATATAGGAATGAAGAAGTCGCAAAAACGCGCGTTAGGACGGTGTAAGTACGTCAATAACTTGCGTTCCCATGTCGAATCTGTTACCATGAGGGCATGTACAGCGCAGACGTTCTAATATCTATTTTAGCCCTCTGCGCTTGATAACTCCCGTATGTTCACTGTCCTTGAAGGGTGAGGTCACAGCGCAATATGAAAGTGGTTACGGCCCAGCAGATGCGCGACCTGGATCGGCGCGCGATGGAAGAATTCGGGATGCCCGGTGCGGTGCTGATGGAAAACGCAGGCCGTGCGGTGGTAGACGTGATGTTGCGCGAGTTCGGCCCGCTGGAAGGCAAGCGCATTGCCGTTTTTTGCGGCAGCGGCAACAACGGCGGGGATGGCGCGGTAATTGCGCGGCTGTTGTGGCTGATGGGCGCGGTTCCCGAAGTGGCGATGGTCGGCTCATATGACAGCCTGAAACCGGAAGCGCGAACGCATTTCAACATCCTCAACGCCCTGGAAATTGACATCAACGGTTTTGGCTACGACAGCCCCGCGCGCCCGCTGACGGAAGAATTCGGCTGGCGCGTGGACATGGTTGTGGACGCCATGCTGGGAACGGGCAGCGTGGGCGCTCCCCGCGACGGCTATGAAACGGCCATTGCCAGCATCAACAAAACCAGTTGTCCCGTGATTGCCGTAGATATTCCTTCCGGTGTAGACGCGGACACGGGCGCAATGCCGGGGCAGGCGGTACGCGCAACGCATACCGTCACTTTTGCGTATCCGAAAGTAGGGTTGTTTTTGTTTCCGGGCGCGGCCAATGTGGGCAAACTGCACGTAGCGGACATTGGCTTCCATTGGGACAAACTGGACTGCAAAACCCCGTTTCGCCTGTTTACTCTGCCCGGAACGTCCCGCGAGGATGTCGGGCATCGTCCGAGCAGTTTGGGAGCCGCCGCGCGCCTGTTGAAGAAACGGTATGCGGACGCCAATAAAGGAGATTATGGGCACGTCGGCATTGTGGCCGGGTCGCAGGGGATGTGCGGCGCTCCCGCCCTTGTCGCCCGCGCCGCGCAGCACGTGGGCGCGGGACTGGTCACGGTTCTGGCTCCTGAAAGCGCGCAAGTGATCCTTGCGGGTAAACTTGATGAGCAGATGACGATTCCTCTGCCCGAAGCGGATGGAGCCGTCAGCGAAGCCGCATTCGACGCGATTGCCCGCTTCGCGCAAAAGGCGACGGTGCTGTGCGTCGGGCCGGGGCTGACAACGGAACCAGGCGCGATGGCTTTGGTACATCGCCTGATTGCCGAGATTGAAAAGCCGCTCGTACTGGACGCGGACGGTTTGAATGCCCTTGCGCAGCAGCCGGAAATCATCGCAAAACGGGCGGACAACCCGCGCTGTCCCCTGGTTCTGACGCCGCATCCGGGCGAAGCCGCGCGTTTGCTGAATCTATCCATTGAAGAAGTGCAGGCGGACCGCATCGGCGCGGTACGGGAACTGGCGAAGCGTTACAAAGCGATTGTCCTGCTCAAAGGGCGCTATACGCTGATCGCGGATCGGGACGGCGACATCGTTATCAACACGACGGGCAATCCCGGTATGGCGACGGGCGGCGCGGGCGACACGCTGACCGGAATCATCGGCGGCCTGCTGGCGCAGTACGCGCGCCTGCAAGTCAAACAGCACGGCGACGAACATGCCGAGTGGCTTGCGGACGTGAAAACCGTCGCGCTGGCCGCGTATGTGCATGGCCTTGCTGCCGACCTTGCGGCAGAAAACAGCAGCGAACCCGGCCTGGTTGCCGGCGATATAATTTCACACCTGGGACGCGCGCTGCGATTGTTGGAGGAGCAAAGTTGAACGTTATGCTGTTACACACCACTGCCAATCAACGACGATTTTCCGGCAGAACCCGGCCTGTAAACGCAAGCCGTCAGAATGTAAGCGGCAACAATCGGCATTTGACAGGCCGGTTCCTGCGCAGGGATGGACGCCACAGCAGTCTGGTGGCCGTTGTCGCTGTTTTTGCGCTGGCTTCCATTTCGCGCGTCGCGCAAGCGCAGGATGGCGGCAAGCCGACAACGCCCCCTGCGACAACTCCGTCTTCCGCGCCAACGCCTTCCGGCAACAGCACAGCCGTCAAGCCGGGAACAACGCCTGCGCCCACCGCAGCGGCAGCGACTATGCAGTTGCGCCGAGAGATTTCCGGCAACTTCCTGTGCCGCTTTGTCACGGCTACGGATGAAACCGCGCCGCTTGTCGCCCTGCCCGCTCCTATCGGCAGCGACAATGTGGTGGCAATTCCCGTTCCCTCCACGCTCAAAGCGAAAGACGCGATGCTGGAAGTGGTGGATACGGATCACAGCCGCGTTGCCCGCCTGCCCGTAAATACGACGGGCGTGACGGCGCTCAATGACGGCGCGTTCAAATACATACAGACGGTGCTGGTTCCCGTGCAGGTAAAAGGCAAAGGCGGACTGACTTCGGCAACCGTAACGCTGGCAAGCAGCGACAAATCCTACAGCAAAAGCGTGACGCTCACGCCCTCGGACGCAGGCACGGCCAAGTTCGCCAATGTTCCGCTCAACACGCCGATTACGGCAACTGTGACGGAAGGGGCTAATCCGCCGTACAGCGCCACGCAAACCCTGACGGTTCCCACCTCCCCGGAAGGCTACAAATGGCCGATTGAAGTGTCCTGGGCGGACGCGCACACGGTTGCCCTGCCTGCCACAACTTCTGCGCCCGCACCCGGTACAACAACGCCGGGAATGTCGCCGTCTGCCTCGTCCGGTTCCTTCGTTCCGTCCGCGCCGCCGACCATGACGCTCCCTGTCGCCGCAGCGCCTACGGCAACGGCCGGAAAATCCCCTGAGCGGCATTGTCAGCACGGTTGTCAGCGTGTTGTTTTTGGGCGCAGTCGGTTATGGCCTGTTTTGGGCGTACCAGAACGGCCACATCAAAAACATGCTGGACAAGCTGAACATCCAGACGCAGCCTACCGTCGGCGTCGGCCCGCAAATCAGCCCGTTCGATAAGCCGCAGCGAACGCCCATACAGCCGATTACGGACGGCACTTCGGAACCGCTCGGCGGGGGCAATTACGCGGGCGGCGTGGCGATGGCCGCGCCTCCAATTGCAAGCGCCGGCCCGCGCATTGTCGCCACAATGGGAACCTACGCGGGCAACATTTTCCCCCTGTCCGGCGGCAGTCTCGACATTGGGCGCGACACGAACAACGGCGTTGCCCTGCCCAACGATACCAACGCTTCGCGCCGCCACGCCACGCTGCAAGTAACAGGCGGGCAGGCAACCGTCACGGACAACGGCTCGTCCAACGGCACATTCGTCAATGGCGTCCGCATCCCCGCGCAATCCCCGCATCCCCTGAACCCCGGCGACGAAGTTCAGATCGGCATGACGCGGTTTCGGTATGAAGGATAGTAGTCAGTAGTCAGTAGTCAGTAGTCAGTAGAGGAACCCCCTCTTGGAAGCTATGTTTGTAATGTGAGTAGGCAGGCATTTCTACTGACTACTGACTACTGACTACTGACTACTTCTCCGAAGGAGTCCTCCTTGAGATCACGCATACTCATCGGCCTGATTATGGGAACCATTGGCGGGTTCCTGGGCTGGCTGTTACAGGAAAATCTAATTCATGCGGCGGGCGGGTATCGCGTGGAGCAGGATTTGCTCACGGGCGTAGTGCGCTCGGTGAAGCCGACGGCCACGCATATCTGGATTTTCTGCTGGTGCGTGGGCGGGCTGATCGGCATGTTTTTGGGCGCGGTAGAAGGGATTGTCGAGGGCAACTCCCGCAAACTGTGGCTCGGAATCGTGCTGGGCTTTTTCACGGGCGGCGTTTTGGGTTTTATCGGCTACGGAATTGGCGGCTCCTTATACGCCTTTCTTGGCGGCTCGGACGAAATTAACCGCGATTCGGGTATGTTTGCGTTTGCCAGACAGGTGATCGCGCGTTCGTTCGGCTGGTCGCTGATGGGCCTGGGACTGGGCACGGGCGCGGCCCTGCCGACGCGCTCCCTGGCCCGCATCCGCAACGGCGCTATCGGCGGCTTTTTGGGCGGCTTTTTAGGTGGCTTTGTGTTTGAAATGGTCGGCCCATTGTCCAATCAGATGCAGGGCGCAGTAGGGGGAGCCGGGGCGCGGGAAGTGGGTGGGCCGGGGCGAGCGATTGGCCTGACCGCTATCGGCGGCTTGACCGGCTTCTTCATCGGGCTGGTCGAGGAGTGGCTGAAGCAGGCGTGGGTGAAAGTGCTGGCCGGGCGCAACGAGGGCAAGGATTTCATCCTATCCAAGCCCGTCAACATTTTAGGTCGGGACGAGCGCAGCGACGTGCCCCTGTTCGGCGACAATGCGGTTGGCGTCCAACACGCGGCCATACGCACGGATGGCTACCGGCATCATCTCATGGACGCGGGAACGCCAACCGGAACGCTCGTCAACGGTCAACCGGTGGGACAGGGCGGGGAACTGCTGCTGCGCGACGGTGACATGATTCAAATCGGCAGCCATCGCGTTCTGTTCCGCGAAAAGGCCACGCAAAACCGTTACGCGCCGTCTCCGGTTGACGCGCCCCGCGCCAAAGCCGCCGGTCCGAGCGGAACGCCCATGCCCGCGCACCTGTGCCCCTTCTGCGGCAGCCCCAAAGACCCGGCAGGCAATTGTCTGTGTACGCCGGCAACGGGGAATAGCAATCAGTGGGCAGGCGCGGGGGGGCAGAACCCCCAATACCAAGCACCCAACACCCAATACCCCGCTTCCGATGGCTTCATGAACATGAACGGCCAGCCGGTAGATTACGCGGGCGGACTGCCCAACACCCAATACCCAACACCCAACACCCTCTCCTCTCAACCCGCGGGGCGTCTTATCGGCATGGACGGCGCGGCGGCAGGGCAGGTATTTATGATTGCCGGCCCGAATATGACGTTGGGACGCGAAGTGGGACGCGACATTGTGGTTCTCGGCGATACGACGGTTTCGCGCACCCATGCGCGTTTGGGCAACGAAAACGGCGTGTTCATGGTCTACGACAACAATTCCGCCAACGGCACGTTCGTCAACGGCGTCCGCGTCCAGATGCAGGCGCTCGCGCCCGGTGACGTAGTGCAGTTCGGCAACAGCAAATTCCGTTTCGAGTAGCAGCCAGACAAAAGCAGTGTGACGAGACAACGCCATGCCCGCCGCGCCGCAAGTCCATTACACCTACAGCATACTGGAAGAAGCGGAAGTATGGGCGCGTTCGTTGGGCGTGTTGGAGGACAGCAATGCAGCAGCGTCAGCAGCGACCCTGGTCTTCTGATGATCCATTGCACCCATTATTACATGAAGCAGGCCATGCTCTTGTTTATAAAGCGCATCCCGGTGGATTTGCCACTCTGCGCGACTTGACGAATGCGCAAAAAACAATTGTTTCCGGCGAAGTCAGTTTTCGTGCCTGTGTTGACGGTTACGAGTTCACTGCCGAGGTATTTGCCGGCTTGCTGACAGGCAGAATTTTCAGCAAGGATGTAATGCGCTGGTACAGGTCGAGAGGAGGAGTAGACGTATGACAATTATGCCGCAATGCACCTTCTGCAAGCACTTTCAAGGTTTTCAGGGCATGGCAGGTTTGTGTAGCGCCTTTCCTAAAGGCATACCCACAAAAATTATGAACAATGAGGTAGATCATAAACACCCTTACCCCGGTGACCGCAACATCCATTGGGAACAATCGGCGGACACACTGGAGAGCCTCGGCCCTATTGACTTATTCACCGAAACCGGACGGCCTGAGCCTGCGTTGTCGAAAGCCTCTTGATAAAGGATCCTGTGATTACTCAGTTCTCGGATACATTCGCAAGTTGTAGCCTTAAGTTTCAGCAGGTAGTCTTATGCCGCATAAGTCCTTGATTTACCAATTGAATGGCAGCATCGCTCAACAGTGGAGTGATGTCAACAGGGCATTGGCATGTCTAGCACAAAGCAACAGGGTTTGGCTGATTGAGGCAGAAACCACCACTTACGACTTTAAACGAAATTCTGGTTCGTCCAGTCTAATTGATAGAAAACCTGCCGTCATAACGCTCCGCCAATCGGAATTCGTGTCCTGTAATCTTAATCCTTATTGTATTCAGGCGGGTATGCAAAGAATCTTCTTTTTGCCCGATAGACTTGTACTTTGCCGTTACAACAACTACGTGGCTGTCTATTATTCTGATTTGACACTTGACGTCAGCACTGTTTCGTTCATAGAGGAAGATCAGCCGCCGACAGATGCGCCGACAGTTGGAAGCACATGGCGATACGTAAATAAAGATGGCAGCCCGGATTTGAGGTTTATGGACAATTGGCCTTTGCCAGTCATGGAGTATGCAACCGTCATTTTGGCTAGTTCTCACATACCTCCCCTGCAAATATACGTCAGTTCCGTTGGTGTCGCTCAAACATTTGCTGACATAATGCGGAGAGTTCAGCAGTATCCTTCGCAGGCGGCACAGGCGAACACAAAGGAGAATAAGGGGCCACAGCAGAATTGTCACATTCAAGAATCTTCTTCCGCTCAGAATTGCTATAATACACTCAACGTGTCGCCGCAATGTACATTGGAAGAGGCTTCTGTTGCCTATAGAGAGATGGCAAAACAGTACCATCCTGATACCGTGTGTCGCCTTGCGCCAGAGTTCCGCGCACTGGCACATGAGCGAATGGTAGCTATCAATGAGGCTTATGCCGAAATAAAGAGACTGCGGGCGCTCTGCAATGAAGGCGTAGCCCAAACTTCCGGCTATGCTGTCTCTGAAACTGCAAACAGTTCCATTGTCTTGCAGACGAAACCAAGGTTAATCGGGTTAGAAGGGGCAGTAGCAGGTAAAGTCTACGAACTAGACGTACCTCACATTGTAATTGGGCGCGACGAAGGCTGCAATATACGTTTGTTCGCTGATACCACTGTTTCACGCAGACACGCCTATATCGTCAAAAAGGACGGCTGCCATGTCGTCCATGACAATGCTTCGACAAACGGTACTTTGATTAATGGCGGACGGCTTTCTGCTCAGATTTTGAGGCCGGGAGATATTGTTCAATTCGGTAACAGCAAATTTCGTTTCGAGTAGGAGGCACCATTGGCGTCGGAGCAGGAACCGGTAGTGGGATTGGTCACAGCCCCGCAAACTGTTGTTGGCTATCATGGCTGTTCGCAAGAAGTGGCCCGGCTGATATTGGAGCAACAACGGTTTGTGCCTTCCACAAAAGCGTATGACTGGTTAGGTGAAGGCATTTACTTTTGGGAATATGCGCCTTATCGCGCGCTGCAATGGGCACAGGAAAGATACACATTTCCTGAAGGTTCTGCGGCAGTAATTGGCGCTACCATTCAACTTGGCCGCTGCTTAAATCTGCTGGACACAGAATACATGACAACTATTGCAACAACATACGCGGCATTTGCCGCGTCGGGAGTGGAAACTCTGCCCCGAAATACAAATCGTGGCGCACACTATTTGGATCGGTATATCATTGATGCACATTGTCGAGAAATTGAAGCCGCAGGGTTAGCGCCGGTGCAAACGGTGCGGGGCAGTTTCGCCGAAGGGACGCCTGTGTACCCGGGATCAAAAATTCTTGACAGGTCTCATGTGCAGATTGCCGTTCGAGACGCAAGTTGTTTGTCCAATCTACATCTGGCAAAATTGCCGTGAAAATCAGTATTCCCATTGGAATAGAAACAGCGCAGGGAGATTATTATGGAACAGAAAGCATGGAACCCGAACAGCCCGGAAGTAAAAGCCGCTATTGTCGAAAGAATACGGCAGTTGACACCTGACGAAGCGATGGACTTTCTGGAAGCGGGAGCAGAAGGTTTGGAACAAACGAACATGACGGGGCATTTCCCCATTTGTCCTAGCCGTCCATCTCAGCACAAAGAATACAGGCAGGAACCGCAACCGCAGTTGGTCGAGACTGAAACCGCCGCTTGAAATAAGGAAGGTGAGGAGAAAATAGCATGTCAGATGACCGCACCCGTATCATCGGGCAGACGGGAATGCCCCTGCCGGGCGGAACCGGGCAAACGCAAATGGGCGCGAACCGGACGCAAATCATTGGGCAGCCCGGTACGCCCACCGGCAGAACGCAGATGGGCGGGCCGGGAACGCCGCCGGGATTCGACCCGATGCGGACGCAGATGAACATGCCGTCCATGCAGACCGTCGAAGTGGAGTGCCTGGCCGGGAACCGCTACGCCTATGCGCCCGAAGTGACGCGGGACAACGCCCTTGTCGTCCTCAAAGTCAGCGGGCAGCAGTTGGGACGGCGCGCGCCGATCAACGTGTGCCTGTGCATTGACCGTTCCGGCAGCATGGAAGGCCCGCCACTCGAATACGCCAAGCGCGCCTGCGATTACGTCGTGGACATGCTGGAACCCAACGATATTCTTTCCATCGTCACGTTTGAGGAGCAGGTAGACGTTCTGATGCCCGCCCGCCGCGTGGTCAACAAGGCGCTGGTCAAGGAACACATTCACCGGCTGGAAGTGGGCAATACGACCAATCTGTACGATGGCCTGATGGCGGGCTGTATGCAGATTGCCAGCGTACAGGCGCAAACGCCCGGTTATGTCAGCCGCGTTCTGCTGCTTACGGACGGCGAGCCGACAGTTGGGCTGAAAGATTACACGTCCATTGTGCAGCAGGTGGCGGAGCAGAAACAAAAGGGCATTTCCATAACCGCGCTTGGCTTCGGGCAGGAGTACAACGAAGAACTGATGGCCGGTATCGCGCGGCGCAGTGGCGGCAACTACTATTACATTCAGCGCCCCGACCTGCTGCCCGAAGTGTTCCGCCGCGAACTGGAAACCCTGATGACCATTGTGGCGAAAAACGTCCGCGTTCGGTTCCAGTTGTCGAAGTGGGTCAGCCTGCGGCAGGTCTATGGCGCGCAGCCCGCGTTCGGCCCGCGCATGGTGGAAGTGACCGTTCCCGATCTGGAGCGGGGCACGAGCCGCACGGTTCTGGCCGAACTGGAATTCGAGCGGCATCCCCTCGGCACGTTCCGCGTCGCCAAAGTGGAAGCGTATTACGACGATGTAATCAACAACCGCTCGGAACGCATTGCCGCCGACTGCGTGTTTGAGTTTACGCAGGATAGAAGCGTGTTGGCGGGCGGCGTCAACCCGATTGTGCGGGGAGAACTGGAACTGGCGCAGGCGTCGTCGAACTTGCAGCGCACGATGATGGGAATGCGAACACAGCAGATTACCTCGATGGGAGCCATGACGGAACTGCAAAAAACGCGCACCATTATGATGCAGGCCGGGCAAACGCAGCAGGTGCAGCAATTGGATCAGGCCATGCAGTCGCTGCAGCGCGGCGGCGGGGACGTGGAAAAAACCCTGATGGGCACGATCATGGAGATAGATCAGGGCAAGCGTTAGCGGAAGCGGGAAGGGGCATAATGAACATTTCTATTGAACTGTCTCCCGCAATCGAACAGCAACTGCGGGATGTTGCGGCACAATACCAGCTGGACCTTTCCGAATTTGCTCCGCAAGCCGTGCAAGGTTTGCTGGCGCACTCCGTAAACTGGAAGTTGGAGAACCAACCGAATGTGGAAGCCATGCTGGACGAACTGGCCTCTCGTATCAGCGCGCAGCGGGAACAAGCCCGCAGCGCGCAACGCGAAAAAAATCAAGCGGCCATTGCCTTGCTGCGCTCCTGGCGTGAAGAGGATGCAGGCGTGAACTCTGAGGAGAAAGCAAGGCGCGAAGTGGAAGGTAAGGCTCTGGAAGCGGGACTGGCGGCGCATCCGTTTCTGCTTGAAGGCTAACGCACATGACAAGCATTGCCAGTGATGTTGTGATACTTGACAGCGCGCCGTTAGGACTTTTGGCGCGGCGTGACGGTATTCCTCCCGTAGATGCCTGTAAGCAGTGGCTGGAAGGATTATTGCTGCGCGGCGCGCGAGTGCTGATACCGGAAATTGTAGATTATGAACTGCGCCGAGAACTGTTGCGTCTGAATAACGCAGAAAGTATTGCGCGTTTGGATGCGCTTCATGCCACGATGGAGTACATGCCTTTAACCACATCCGCTATGCGCCGCGCCGCCGCGCTATGGGCGAACGCCCGACAATCGGGGCAAGTGACTGCTTCCGAGAAGGCACTGGACGGAGATGTGATTCTGGCCGCGCAAGTTCTGGAATTGAACTTGTCCTTAACGGTTGTAGCGACAGACAACGTGAAACATCTCGCGCTGTTTACGTATGCGCAAAAGTGGCAGGATATTTCCTGAGTTGTGCAGGCGAAAGTTGTATGTGCAAGAATGTTCAGGGGTGTAGTTGTGCATTGCGATGTGAACAAATGAGAAGGAGCGCGTGATGAGTGACGATGCAACCCGCATGATGCCGCCTGCGAATCCAACCAGTCCGGGCGGACAAACGGGAACCTTTGACCGTACAATGGTGGCGGGCAGCGCGACGCAGATGCCGGGGGCGGCAGCTTATGGAGCGACGCAGCAGATGCCTGCGGGCGTGTCCGACCCGATGCGAACGCAGATGGGCGGAACCGCGACGTGCCCCGTCTGCAAATCCAATACGCCCTTAATGGAAGCCTTTTGCGGCGAGTGCGGCTATCTGCTCGCGTCCGCGCCCGCTGCAAATCTGGAAGTTCCGCAGGAGGAACCGGCGGCGGCGGAACTTGTCGCCGAGTCGGACGGCCAGCGCTACAAACTGCGGGCGGGCGTCAATACATTAGGACGGCAGGGAACGGATGTGCTGCTTAACGAGGGTACGATATCGCGCGTTCACGCCAAAATCACGGTTGAAGGCAATGTCATTACTATCGAAGACATGGGCAGCACGAACGGCACGAAGGTAGGCGAACAGCGCATCGGAGCCAATCAGCCTACGCCCGCTACGCCCGGACAGACCCTGCGCTTCGGCAACTGGCGCGCGGTTTTGCAGCTTGGCAGCCTGCCTGCTTCCGTCGGGGCGGGCGCGGCAACCGGCGCGGCCCCGACCCTGATGGGCGGCAACCAGACGGTTGTGATGCCGGCTGCGGGAAGCGGCCAAACGCCTGCCGACACTGCCGAGACGGGCGCAAACGCCACGCTGATTTACCAGCCGGGAGATTTGCACCCTGCCGACGCGCCGCTTGCCGATATGCGCAACGCGACGATTGTAGAACCGGCGGTTGCGGACGGCAACCTGGTCGCCAACCTGAATCCCACAAGCGGGCCGGGCGTTCCCATTGCCATAACCGAAGGCATGGTGTCTATAGGACGGCGGACGGGCAATACAATCGTTATCAGCAACGACGCTTACATTTCGGGACGCCACGCGCAGTTGGAAACCGATAATACGGGCACGTACCTGACCGATGTTGGCAGCACCAATGGCACGTCCGTCAACGGCCAGAAACTTACCGCGGGCGAGCGGCAATTGCTTTTGGAAGGCGATGAAGTCCAGCTCGGGCAGACAAAATACGTGTTCGCGCTGGCGTATGAAGAAATTGCCCCGGCTGTGGACATTAACCCCTCCGGCGAAAGCCATTACGGCGGGCAGTGGAGCAACCCGGACGGTTCGCCGCCCGGGCAGGAGTTCGGCGCGATCAACGATCCAGTCTATCCGCCCACGTCGCCGCGCATTCAGGAAGTGTACCACGCCGTAGACAACGAGGTACCCGAATGAGCGAGGACGCGCGGTTTGCGCAGGGAATGGGGCAGGACGACCTGGACTCGACGGCCAAGTTCGACCGGGCGGAACTGGTGCGGGGCTGGCGCGCTTACGAGGCGCGGCAGCCGCGCGTGGTTCCCGTCGTCAAATTCGGCGCGCGTACCGATATGGGGCAGGTGCGCGAAAACAACGAGGACAAGTTCGACTTTTACGAGCCGGAAACGCCCGAAATTCTGGCGGCAAGAGGCTGCCTGTATGCGGTTGCGGACGGCATCGGCGGCGCGCTTGCGGGACAAATCGCCAGCGAAATGATGCTGAAAAATGTCATCGCAAACTATTACGACAGCCCCGCTCCCGATCTGCAAACCGCCATGCGCGACGCCATTGTGCAGACCAATGACCGCATCTTCCATCTGGCGCAAATGATCCCGGAGCGGTCGGGCATGGGCACGACGCTGGTGGGCGCGATTTTCGTCGAAGACCGGGTTGTCATTGCGCAGGTGGGAGACAGCCGCGTCTATCTGGTGCGCGACGGGCAGATTACGCAGATCACGCATGACCATTCATGGGTGGAAGAGCAGGTTCGGGCCGGGCTGATGCGCCGCGAAGACGCAGAAATGTCACCGTTCCGCAACGTGATTACGCGCTCTATCGGCGCGGCGGCAAATGTCGTGCCGGACTTCTACGAGGAGCAGGCGCAAATCGGCGACGTGTGGGTTTTGTGTTCGGACGGCCTGACCGGGCATGTCCACGACGGCGAAATCCTGCAAATCGCCGGCAGCCACGCGCCTTCCGAAGCCGTCCGGCAACTTGTGGAACTCGCCAATGCGCGCGGCGGGCGCGACAACATCACCGTTTTCATCGTAACCGTCCGCGATCTGCTCACGCCGGACGGCAAACCCTATACTGCGAATGTTGATGCGTTAGCGTCTCACGCTTCCGAAGCGCATAATACTTATGCCACAAACGGGCAAGGCGATCCAACGACTTTACAGGCACAATATGCGCCGAACGAAGCGCAGCAAGATACGTCCGGCGCGGCAGAGGACAATCGCCCCGGCTGGCGTAAACTATTTGGGCGCTGAATGTACCGAAAGCAATGGGTGCAAATCTTGCGGCGTATGCCGTATAATGAGAATGAGAGATTTCAAGCGTAAGTGCAGGTGGAGAGCAACCCCGGCGTGAATGGTACGATCATTAAAGGCAAATACCGCATTGTGCGGGAAATCGCGCGCAGCAACGACATCGTTTTTGAAGCGATGGACGTGGCGCTGAATCGTCGCGTCGCCTTGAAAGAGCTGAACATTGCGCCCGGCATGACCGGGCAGGCCAAACGGGAGCGTATTGAGCGCTTCGAGCGCGAAGCCCGCGCAGCCGGTAAACTCAGCCACCCCAACATTGTCACCATTTACGACCACTGGGAAGAAAACGGCAGGCACTTCATTGCGATGGAGTATCTGGACGGCCAAACCCTGCGCGACGTGATGCAGGTTCGCCACACGCTGCCCCACAAAGAAGCGATTGACATTGCCGCGCAGATGCTTGCCGCGCTTGCCCATGCCCACCACCACAAAGTCATTCACCGCGACATCAAGCCCGACAACATCTTCATTCTTCCGGGCGGGCATGTCAAACTCACGGACTTCGGCATCGCGCGCCTGTCGGAAGAACCCGCACTGACCAGCAACGGACAGGTTTTCGGTACGCCGAGTTATATGTCGCCCGAACAGATCGAGGGCAAGCACATTGACCACCGCTCCGACCTGTTTTCGCTTGGCGTACTGCTATACGAAATGCTGGCGGGGCGCAAGCCGTTTACCGGTGACAGCGTCATCAGCATTACGTATGCGATTATGAACGCGGAACCGTCGCCCCTGATTGGCGTTCCGCAGGGGATTGAGCAGGTGATACGCCGCGCCCTGCAAAAGCGTCCCGAACAGCGCCAGATTTCCGCCGACCAGATGCGGCAGGACTTGATGTACGCCGAACAAACTCCGCAGGTGTTTCTATCCGTAAACAATTCCGGCTACAATCCGAATGTCAACCAGACGGGCATGAACCGGATGCAAACCGGCATGAACGGGCCGTATGGCGCATCCATGCCGGGAGCCAACACGGGGTATGGAAGTCAGAACATGCCCGGTATGAATCCGATGAACGGCATGTCGGCAATGGGCAGCCCAATGGCGCAGAACGGCGGCTACAGCAACGCCGCGCAGCCGAACACGGGCTATGTGGGTCAAAATATGGCGGGTATGAATCCGATGAACGGCATGACGAACAACGCCGCGCCCATACCGAACCCGCAGGGCGGGGCGCAGCCCTGGGCGTGGAACACAACCGGGGCGGGATTGACGCGGGGGCAGATCAAAGCCATGCGGCGTTCCGCGCAAATGGCTGCCGCGCAGGGCATGACGCAGCAGCAATACGCCGCGATGCTGGCGCAAAACGGCCAGTTGCCGCAGGGCGTCACGCCCAATACGCCGCAAATGTCGCCCTATGCCTCGCCGCCGTTTCCCATCCGCCGCCGCGAACCGTTGATTGTGCTGTCCGACGCGGCGCGTTCCAACATTTATGCCGCGCTGATTGCCGCCGTCATCGGGTGCTGCCTCGCCTTCGGCGTGGTGGCGTTTATGAACCGCTACCAAAACTACAAGGGCACGGTCAGTTCCGAAAAAGTGCGCGGCTTGATGGCGCAGGGCAGCGCCGCCTACAACAAACAGGATTACGCCGGAGCCGCCCAATTTTTCGAGCAGGCGTTGGCAGGCAAACCCAATACAAGCGATCTGGCAAACGTCAATCAAAACCTCGGCTATGTTTATGTGCAGCTTGCCCGGCAGGCGCATGGCCGGGGCAATATCACTGAAGCGGCTGACGATTACAACAAAGCCATCGGTTACGCGCCCGGTTATCAAGTGGCCCAAACCGAACTCAGCATTCTACGGGGCGGCACACAAGACGCGCCCTCAGATCGCAGCGCCCTGCCCGGCACATCCACGCAGGAACCGCCCGCTTCGCTGCAAGCGCCTCCGCCCATCGTCAGCGACGATCCGGCTCCCCGCGTGTCGAATATAGACCCGGATCACCTGCTCCGCGATAAGGCCGCGCAAGCCAGCCAGCTTATCAACGATGGCGATCAGCTTTACAAGGGCGGCGACATCAACGGCGCGGCCAAAAAATGGCGCGAAGCGCGCGACACCGCCTACGGCCTGAAGGAACACGACGACGCCATAGATCGGCTTAGTCGCTATGCGCCATGAGGATATTACGAATTGACAACAAACTCCGATGCCGCCGCAGTCTCGACACTGCTGGCGCAGGCGACGCCCGATGCCGCCGCGCAACTGCGCGACCTGGCGGAAAACACTGCCGAGAAAGACACGCGCAAAGCCGCGCGCCGCGCCCTGTACCTGCTGTCGCAAAAGGGCATTACGCCTCCCGAAACGGCCTTGCAGCCTGCCACATCTGTTCCGGCTGCCAGAGCAAAGCCCTCACTGACCGCCTGGGCCAGCGCTTACGATGGGGCCGGGAACCGCGTGGTGTTCCTGACATGGCCCAACAACGACGGCGGCTCTCCCACTTTTCTGCAATCCCTCCTCAACGATGAAGAAGGCGTCCGCGACATAGAAACGCGCCGGTTGCCGCGCCGCGAACTGGACGAACGGCTTCAGGGCTTCCTGTCGCAACTGGAAGGCGGCATTGCGCTTGCCGAAATCACCCCGGATTACGGGCGGTTTCTGCTGCATCAGGCGCGAACTCTCAGCCAACAGCAGCGGCGCAGAACGCCCATCGGCTTTACGGACCTTCTCGCCATCATTGGCGAGCCGGAACAAAACTATGCGGATGCGCCCGTATGGGAGCGCGTCACGCCCGAAGAAGTCCGCGCCGATGTGGAACCCGCTTCCGCTTCCGACCTGTTCAAGCTGCCCTGGTTTGAAGCGTGGTTTCTGGATGTCAACGACGTGGTTCCCTGGATGTCCGACATTTACGAAGTAATCGGTGACGCGAACAGTTCCGAAGAAGCGAAAAAGCAGGGATTGGAAACCGTTGCTAAAACCGCCGCAGGCGAGTTGTTTACCGCCGACGTGAAAGCGCGTTACGTTCGCCGCCTGGAAGAAACCGCCGGCGCGCTGCATCGGCGCGGGCGCGAAACCGAAGCGCGGCAGGCGCTGCGCCACGCGCTCGGCCTGCGCGACACCCCTTCCGCCGCCGACTCCGACTTTGCCGTGACACTAGTACAGCGCACGATGCAGGCGGCTATTGAGATGATGCGCCAGAGAGTTGATAGTTGATAGTTGATAGGCTTCCGGTTTCATGGTTCGCTTGTTCCAGTTACGCTGTTCAGGCAAAGTTCGCTTCTTCAGGAGGGCATTTACTATCAACTATCAACTATCAACTCACCCAACAAGGAGAACCGGCTTTACCGTGAGTGATCCGTTGATTTCGATTGATACCGGGCAGAAAAATCCGTATTTGCTGCAAGTGACGCGCCATGATGTGCCGATGCGCGGGCTGTCTGCGTCCTTATACGGCAAGGTCGTCGTGCATCTGAGCGATCTGCACGGCGGGTTCGGCAACACGCGGGCGGTGCATGAAGAGGCCGTGCGGCAGGTACATGCCATCAAGCCCGACCTGATTTTGCTGACGGGCGATTATATTGACAGCAAAGTTCTCGGCAAAGATTATCCCATTCAGGAGATGCTGTGCCAACTGCGCGCCCCACTCGGCGTGTTCGGCTCCCTGGGCAACCATGACCACCGGCGCGGGCCTGTCGGAACGCGCCGGAAATTGGAACATTCGGGCGTACAGCTGCTTGTAAATGAAAATACGCCGATTGAAGGCGGGCTGCACATCGCGGGCATTGATGATCTGTTCGAGGGCAAGCCCAATATCGCGGCCACCATGCGCGGCCTGCCTCCCGACGCTACCAGTATCGTGCTTTCCCACAACCCCCGATTGATTGAAAAAGCCGGCAAGTACGACGTGCTAATTCTATCCGGGCATACGCATGGTGGACAGATCGCGCTTCCCCTTCCGAATCCCAAAATGATTTGTATGCTGCATCTGCGCTGCCCCCAGGTGGCCGGATGGTACAAAAAGGGCAAAGCGCGTTTGTACGTCAATCGCGGCCTGGGCGTCACCGGCAAACCCTACCGCTACCGCTGCCCCGCCGAAATCAGCGTGTTCCGCCTCGTGCCGGAGGGGGAATAGAAAAGCAGTGACTTCGCGGCATGTTGTCTATTCTTTCTGCTCTTTCTTCCGGCAGTTTGGCGGCGAGAGTCTCCTTCTTCCCTCCAGTTGTGTCATACTCTTAACCATGTATGAAATGACTCAAGTATGAAACGGCTAAAGTCCAGATGCCTAATGCCTTCATCCTTCATCCTTCATCCTTTGGAGTGCCCTATGCGTCCCGTGGACTTATCGCAAGTGCGAACCATCCCGCTGCAAACGCGCCAAAATAAAGTGGCGCGGGAGCGGTTTGCGCGGCCTGCCGCGCCGGGGCGTTCGTTTGCGGAGTTTCTGGATGCGCTGCCCAACATTTTGGCGGGGGAACAGTTTCGCGTTGTCGTAGATCGCATTGTGGCCGCGCGCAAGCGGGAGCGTCCCGTGATTGTCAGCATCGGCGGGCATGTCGTGAAATGCGGATTGGGACCATTACTCATAGACCTGATGCGGCGCGGCATCATCACCACGCTTGCCATGAACGGGTCGGGAGCCATTCACGATTTTGAACTCGCGCTTTTGGGCGAAACCTCGGAAGATGTGGCGGCGGGGCTGGAAAACGGCACGTTCGGCATGGTGCGCGAAACGGGCGAACAAATGAATCGGGCCATCAATCGCGTACTAAGTGATAGGGATGCGGGCATGGGGCGGCTGTTGGGCAAGGAACTGCTGGCAACGGATGCGCCGTGCCGCGAAGTGAGCCTGCTGGCGGCGGCTTGTGAATTGAATATCCCGGCGACCGTTCACGTCGCGCTGGGAACCGATATTATTCACATGCACCCGTCCGCCAATGGAGCGGCAACCGGGCAGGCGTCGTTCAACGATTTTCGGCTGTTCACGGGCGCGATACAGGAATTGAGCGGCGGCGTGTACCTCAACATCGGTTCCGCCGTGATTATGCCGGAAGTGTTTCTCAAGGCGTTCACCATTGCGCAAAATCTGGGCGCGCATTTGCAGGACTTTTGCACCGTCAACATGGACATGACTCCGCATTACCGCCCCGCTGAAAACATCGTGCGCCGCCCGCCCGCTGTCGGCGGCGAAGGCTATATGCTGATCGGGCGGCACGAAATTATGGTTCCCCTGCTGGCTCACGCCGTCGTTGAAGCCTTATCAATTTAAATTATGCGACTTCTCTTTTTGACAACCTATTATCGTCCTGAAAGCGCGACCAATGCCATTTTGATTACCCTGCTGGCGGAAGAATTGGCCCGTAAAGGCCACCAGGTCACCGTTGTGACGGGTATGCCGCATTATGACAACAACAAAGTGGAAGCCAAGTACCGGGGCAAATTGTGGATGCGGGAGCGGCAGAACAATGTAGATATACGCCGCGTGTATCTATATGTGCCGGAAAACAAAAGCCGCTTAATGGGACGATTGCTGAACTATATTTCTTTCAACATCACGTCTGCCCTTGCCATTCTGCTGACGCCGCGCCATGACGTGCTGTTTGCGCCCTCGCCCCCGCTCACGAATGGCATGACCGCGTGGTTCACGAGTTGGCTGAAGCGGATGCCGTTCGTATACAACGTGCAGGACATTTACCCCGATGTGGCCGTCCGGTTGGGCGTCCTGAAAAACCCGCGCCTGATCCGCCTGTTTTCCCGCATGGAACTCTTTGTATACCGCAAAGCCGCCGCCGTGAGCGTGATTTCCGACTGCTTTCAGCGCAACCTCGCGGCCAAACAGGTTCCCGCGTCCAAATTGAAGGTAATCTCGAATTTCGTGGACGTGGACTTTGTGTATCCGCATCCGCGCCGCAACGCCTTCAGCCACGAACACAATCTGGACGACAAGTTCGTGGTCGTCTTCGCGGGCAATGTCGGGCTATCGCAGGGATTGGAAACGGTTTTGCTGGCGGCGCAAAAGCTGGTCGTCATGCCGAAAATCCATTTTCTCATCGTGGGCAACGGCGCGTCGAAAAGCGAATTGATGCGGCAGGCCGAAGAGATGGGGCTGAACAACCTGACATTTTTGCCGCTCCAGCCGTATGAGCGCGTCCCGGAACTGTATTCCGCAGGCGATGTGTGCCTGATTCCACTGAAACGTGGCCTGACGGAAGACTCGGTTCCCAGCAAACTGTGGACAATCATGGGCGTAGCGCGTCCGGTTGTGGCGACGGTAGACAAGGCAAGCGACACGTACAAAGTGATTCAGGAAGCGGGCTGTGGCCTGTGCGCGGAAGCGGAAGACGCGGACGGCATGGCGGCGGCGATTGCCCGCCTGTACAACGACTGCGAACTGGCGGCGAACATGGGCAAGCAGGGCCGAGCTTATGTCGAACAATTCTACACGCATGAGCGCGTTTCGGAACAGTACGAGCAGCTATTCGCCGCTTTAATCGCCGCGTCCGAACGTCCCAAAAACTTTGCCGACGCAAAACGCACGGAGTAATCGTTTTGTACGGCGTATTGGAGCAAGTACCGCGTACTGCCGCGTGTAACCGGTATATACCATTTAAATCTCTCTAAAGATAGAAAAAAGAGCCGGACAGCGCGAAAAATGCGAACCCTTTGCCCCCCACATCCGTCTAAACAGTAGAACAATGTCTGCGATATAGACGTTCTACCCACAGGAAGGCGGAACGTTCGCAGTTCCTATCAACCTAAAACCCTAAAACCCTAAAACCTAACCCAGAAGGGAGGTGCCAGTCCTATGTTTCACCCCTCCCGTTCGCCTTGACGCTTCTGGAGGTCACGACGCCTCTCTCCTACAACCAGACACAACGAGACATCGGGCTGGAAGCGCTGTATTGCCAAGATTTCGACGATCTCTCTACATACCCTTTTTTCCACCTACCCGTTTCTCAATGTTTCCCATTGGCAACAGTCAGGCTTCCCGCTGATTCGGGAACTTATAGATTTACGTATACTAATACTGTACGTTTTTGTTCCGATGATTATCAGACCCCACAAAAGCCCGTCACGGTTTGAGTAGTTCTGAAATAAGAATTCCGGTGGAGCGCATGGCTCTACCGGAATTCTTTGATTATGGCTTTTTCATCAGGGATGTCAGGCGGGCGTTTTGTCGCCCTCTTCCTGATAATCGTTCTGGTATTTCTTCTGGTAGCCTGCCTGATAATCTTCCCGGTACTCCGGCGCAGGCTCTTCATGGCGCGTGGCATGTTCCCGATGCGTAAAGCCATCGGCGGACGCTTCGACATGCGCTGCGATTTGCGCTGTTGAAGCGCGGCCCAACATTCGGCGCAGCAGCGACAGCAAAACCGCGTAACCGGTTTTACACAGAACGGTCATATCGAGCCGGAAGCAGCGCTGCATCACATAATCCACGTCCATGCGGCACTTGATGGGCAGCAAATTCTGGATGTAGTATTCTTCGCGGTTTTCCAGTCCGCGCAGCATGTTTTCTTCTTCGCGGAATTTCAGCTGTGTCGGGCCGGTAATGCCGGGGCGGACGGTGAGGATGATGGCGCGTTGATCGGCGGGAAACGCTTCCACAAAGCGCGGAACTTGGGGGCGCGGGCCGACCAGACTCATTTCGCCAATCACGACATTCCACAATTGGGGCAGTTCGTCCACCTTACAACCGCGCAGGAACCGGCCTACCCTGGTCACGCGCACATCGTCGGCAGCGGTAATGAGCGGGCCGCACTGGTCGGCGTCGTCGGTCATGGTGCGGAATTTCCAGACCCAAAAGGGACGGCCATAGCGCCCCACGCGAATCTGTTTGTAAATGACCGGTCCGCGCGACGTGCAGCGAACCGCAACCGCCGCGAAAAGCAGGCAGGGGGAAAATAGCGTCAGCAGGACCGCGCCGGCGGCCACGTCGAAGCTCCGTTTAGTGAACTCGTACATCAGTTTGGATGAGGAATTAAATCGCACTGTTGAAAAAGTTTCATCCATGCGCGGATTGTGCCTTTCCACAGGGTTTGCGTCGCAGCCGATTATTCCCATATTTTCCTTTCGATCTTAGCTGTGATCTGCGAAAGGGATCAGGCGGCATGGCTCGCGCATCGCGCAAGCAATGGGGGGAACGCCCCTGCTCCACAAAACATCGTTCATCTCGAAACAGGACGCAGCGGAAAGTTTACGGCCAGCGAGACTTTAGTTTTTTCGGGACTTTGTTGTGTCCTACAAGCAATGCTTTGAAGCCCGCTTCCTGCAACAGAAGTTCAAGTCATAGACGACTCACTTTCCGTAAAGGTACGTGTTGTTGCAGCGAAAGTTGCCTGTTCTTTGCGCCGGGCATGACAAAGCACTCTAATCATACCAGAATTCTGCGGGGTTTGGAGCAAACCGGCAAACTTTCCGCAATAAAACATAAAAACGCTTTTGCAAAGAACTGAATTGACTTTGCAAAAGCGTTGGATTAGCGGCTTCGCGCCCATGCGAAGCCCGAATGTGTATCGGGGTGACAGGATTCGAACCTGCGACCTCAGCGTCCCGAACGCTGCGCTCTACCAAGCTGAGCCACACCCCGGTGTCCGTTCCGCGTCACGGGGAAACTCTCCCGCAACACGAAACCAATACTAGTATAGCACAAGGGCGTAGTTTCGTCAAGGACAGACCTGTACAGTGCTGCGGCTTCGATCTATTTTACCGGTCTCTGCCCGCGCAGGCTTGAAAGGGATTTTGAAGCGACATTTGAATCAACAACGGATTGACCGCTACAGGATTGTAGGCTATACTGTCAGACAACAAACCTTTGTTATGAATCGTGTGAGATAAGGATGCACGGATGCAGCCCATTATGCAAGTTGACCTGAACCCTGCGCCGCCGGATAGCTCTCCCGCGTTTTTTGTCACGGGCGGCACACTGCCGGGCAACGCGGCTTCGTATGTGGAGCGGCAGGCCGACCGCGATCTGTTCACAGCCCTGATGCGCGGAGAATTCTGCTTTGTGCTGAACACGCGGCAGATGGGCAAATCCTCGCTGATGATTCGCATGGCCGCGCGGCTCCGCGAATCCGGCGTCACGGTTGCCGTGCTGGATTTAACAGCTATCGGCCAGAACCTCACGCCCGAACAATGGTACAACGGCCTGCTCAACCGCATCGGCAGGCAGCTTGACATTGAAGACGAACTGGAAGACTTTTTCCTGGACAACGAGCGGCTTGGCCCGCTGCAACGGTTCATGGCGGCCCTGCCCAAAATCATCCTGCCCCGCGTTCCCAACCGCCTTGTCTTGTTCGTAGATGAAATTGACGCGGTGCGCTCCCTTCCGTTTTCCGCCGACGAGTTCTTTGCCGGTATCCGCGAATGTTACAACCGCCGCACCCAGGAGCCGGAATTTGCCCGCCTCGCCTTTTGCCTGCTCGGTGTCGCCACGCCCGCCGACCTGATTTCCGACACCCGCCTTTCCCCCTTCAACATCGGAACCCGCATCGAACTGCGCGACTTCACCCCCGAAGAAGCTGCGCCGTTGGCGCAGGCATTAGGGGGAAGAAAAGGAGAAAAGGAGAAAAGGAGAAGAGGAGAAGAGGAGACAGGGAACAGGGAACAGGGAATAGGAGAAGCCCAATCAGCAATCGGCAATCGGCAATCGGCAATCGGCAATCGAAACATCCTCAACCGTATTCTTTACTGGACAGGCGGGCATCCGTACATGACGCAGCGGCTTTGCCGCGCCCTTGTGGAACGGGAAGACAGCGACAAACCGGCCACGAGTGCGCAGGTGGACAAAATATGTACGGAACTGTTCCTTTCGCATCAGGCGCGGGAAACCGATGACAACCTGGCGTTTGTACGCACCCGATTGCTGCGCAGTGAAGCGGATTTGGCCGCGCTGCTGGATTTGTACCTGCATGTGCGCAATGGAAGCCGCGTTAAGGATGACGAAACCAATCCTTTGTGCAGCATTTTGCGGCTTTCGGGCGTGGTCAAAGTGGAAAAGGGGCTGCTCAAAGGCCGCAATCGCATTTATGACCGCGTGTTTGACCGCGACTGGATCATCACCCACACGCCAGATGCCGAACTGCGCCGTCAGCGCGCCGCGTATCGTAAAGGCTTGACGCGCGCTCTCGCGCTGTCTTCCGTCGTCTTAATGGTCATGGGCTTTCTGGCAGGCGCCGCGCTGATGGAAAAACGACACGCGGATGCCGAAGCCACACACGCCGCAGCGGAAGCCCGAAAAGCAACGCAGTACGCCGCGCAGGAAAAAATACTCGCCAAAACCGCTCAGGACAGCCTGGAACTCGTAAAGCAGGAGAAACAAAAGGTTCAGAACCAGATGCGCCTGGTACAAACGAGCGAAACGCGCGCTACGCAAAGCGAACAGGAAGCGGAAAAACAGGCGAAACTGGCAAAAGCAAACGCGGACGCCGCGACGAAGGAGGCAATACGGGCTAACCAACTGGCGAAGCAGCGCGCGGCTCTGCTGGGTCTCGCCAACAACGCCCAACAAAGCGCCACGCGGGAAAAGAACAAAGCGATTACTTACGCGCAAAACGAAGCGAACGAGCGTCAGCGCGCCGAGCGATTGTTGTACCCCAACCTGATTGCCCGCGCCGACAAAGCCTTGACGCAGGGCGGCATCGCGCAGGCGCAAATGTATCTTGCCCGTTTCAACCCGCTTCCCAAAGCCGGCATAGGCGCTGCCGCAAACCCGAAAACCGCCGACCTGCGCGGCTTTGAGTGGCGGTATCTGGAACGCCAATGCCGCGATACCAGCCTGCGCACCCTGCATGGACACCACAACGCCATACGAGCGGTCGCCTGTGCCCCGGATGGTAGCCTGTTCGCCAGCGCGGACACCAACCACAGTATCCGCCTGTGGAAAGCGGCGGACGGACGCGATGCGGGAACCATAGACCTGGGAACGCGGGACGCCGAGTGCCTGTGTTTTTCGCCTGACAGCCGAACGCTCCTGGCCGCAACGCCGGGGCGAGTGCGCTGCTTCAGCGCTTTGAATGGGCAGGAACAGGAAAGCCTGCAAGCTATTAACGCGGATGGGCATTACGTGGAAGCGCTCTGCCTCGCGGCTTCTCCGGATGGCAAACGGCTGGCCTGCGGATGCAGGGACGGCAGCATTATCGTCTACGACCTGGCTGCGCGTCAAACGCAGACCATCTTCACGGTACAGGAAGTGGGCAATCCCAAAGTGCGTTACTCCGTGAACGGCGTCGCTTTTTCACCCGATGGCGGGCTGGTGGCTGCGGCCTGCGGGGATTATACCGGCGCGAACTCCGCAAAACTGTGCAATCTGAATACGGGGAGTATGACCACGCTCCCGCTGCAGCCAAGCGGGTATGGCTGGCCGCGCATGTACAGCGCCGCTTTTTCGCCCGACGGTAAACTCCTGGCGATGGGCGGCGAAGACCAGTGGATACACGTCTGGAATACGCGCAGTTTTGACTCGCCCCCACGCCATCTGGCATCCCACAAGGATAAAGTGAACGCAATACGCTTTTCCGCCGATGGGCAGTGGATGGCGACGGCGGGCAATGACGGCGTGGTGAAACTATGGGGCGCGAACCAGACCAAAACCGGGAACCTGCCGCGCGAAGTGGGCGCAATGTACGGACACACGCGGGGCGTCAGTGACGCGGCCTTCTCACCCGACGGCAAAACCTTGTTGAGCGGGAGCGTGGATACCACCCTGAAAACCTGGGATGTGGCGGCGGCTTCGCGCGCCCTTGCCGCTCCCGGCGCGTTTGTGGGCACGCTGGCGTTTTTCCCCGACAACAGGCGGCTGGCAACGGGACGTATTCGCGGCGACAACCGCGCCCTCGTCTGGGATACAAAGACGCATGAGCAACTGACGCATACCTCCTTCCACCCGACACTCGACAATTCCGATCCGGGCGGAGCCTGGACCGCGCTTTCCCCGGACGGCAAAGTCCTTGCTATCGCCGCGACAGACCGCACTCTGACGCTGTGCAGCGTGGAAACAGGGCTGGAGATCGCCCGCTTCCCCGGCGCTCAGGAGCCGTTCGACGCGATTGCCTTTTCTCCCGACGGCAAATACATTGCAACGGGTGGGCGTTCCGGGACGGGTGGGCTTTGGCCGGGGTATCATCCGCGCCTGTGGGACGTAAAAACCTGCCGGGAAATTCCCGAATTCGCCGCGCATCCGGGGCACGAGGGCTGGGTGCTGTCGCTGGCGTTTTCGCCCGACAGCAAAACGCTGGTTTCGGGCGGCGGCGCGGGCGAAGTGCGCTGGTGGGACATTGCCACGCGCAAAGAAATCGGCTCGCCACCCAAACGGATACAGGGCAAATTCGTGGCGGGGCAGTTCAAGCAGCAGAACAACATCTTTGCCCTGGCGTTTTCCCCGGACGGCAAATGGCTGGTGACGGGGAGTGAAGACAACACGGCCTGGTTGTGGGATGCCCACACCCATAAGCCCATTCAACTGCTGGCAGGCCACGCCGATATTGTCTGGGCCGCCGCTTTTTCGCGCGACAGCAAAACCGTCGTTACCGGCAGCAAGGACGGAACCATCAAATTCTGGTCCCTGTCCACGCTGCGCGACGGCCAGATACAGGAAGCGCTTACGCTTCCCGGAGATGGCTCCGGTGTCTACTCGCTGGCCTTTTCCCCGGACGGCAACACCCTGGCGAGCGGGCATACGAACGGAACCGTGCTGCTGTGGCAAGCGAAGTAGATAATACCATCTCTGAAACCAGTTCATAACATAATCTTAATCTCTTCTTAATAGGATGTTAAACTTGCTCTGTTATTATGAAAATCCCTCACTCTTCGCTCTGCTAGGCGTTGAAAACGCCTGGCTCGGTGGCGTTCCGCCAGGCGTCCTACGGACGCAATACGTTGTTGTACAAAGGTTCGCGTCCGTAGGACGCTTGGCCGCAGGCCATACAGACGGTGGTTTTCAACCACTGGCTAAAGGTGTCCGGTTATGAACAACGCCTGGCACACTGCTGAAGGCAAGGAAAACAAATGTCAAATCAACGAGTGGTTCGTAATCTTGGTTTGCTGCTGCCTTTAGGCGCGGCGTTGCTTTATGGCGGGCTGCGATTGAGCGCGCGGCCTGCGCAGAAAACGTCCGACAAGGCCATTATCGGCAAACAGGCGGATGGAACCTACTTCGTTCCCACCGGGCAAACGCTTGCTCCCGCAGGGCGCAACCTCACGTTCGAGGGCCGGCCCGTTGATATGGCGCTGCGCCCCGACGGGAAAATCCTGGCCGTAATGCTGGCGCGCGAAGTGCGTCTGCTGGATACCGCTACCGGACAGTTTCAAACGCCCACGCTTCCCGGAACCCATAACTTCGGCGGCATTGCCTGGTCGGGCGATGGACACACGCTGTATACGACGGGCAAGGCAACAGTGGGGAACGACGACGCGCAGGCAGGCATGGGCGTTGTTTTTGTCACGCGCTTCGATGACGCGGGCCACGCCACGCCGCAAAAGCCGATTGCTTTCGCGCTTCAATCGCGTATTCAGCCCAATCTTCAAGCCAAAGACGCCGAGCCGTGCGGACTCGCCCTCAGCCCGGACGGCAAAACGCTTTACGTCACCCTGTTCAACAACGGCACTCTGGCGGCTGTTGACTTGGCCTCCTACAGCCCGGAAACGGGAGCCGCCAAATTCGTGGAAACGCCGGTGGGCAGTTCACCGGAACGGGTGGTCGTCAGCGCGGACGGCGCGAAAATCTATGTCGCCAACCGGGGCGGCAAAACGCCGGAAGCGGGCGACACGAAAGACTTTGCCGACCCCGTTGCGGTGGACCCCGAAACCTACAAAGTGGCGACGGGAACCCTGTCCGTCGTAAGCGCCAGTCAGATGGCGACGGATGCCGCCCATGCCGTTACCAAAACCATCAACGTCGGCTTGCAGCCCGCCGATTTGCTGCTGTCCCGTGACGGCAAGCGTTTGTTCACGGCCAATGCGAATGCGGAAACCGTTTCGGTTATCAGCGTCGAAACCGACAGCGTTGTGGAAACCATTCCCACCAGTCCCGCGCCCGGACGCCTTGCCGCCGGCAGTCCCAACGGACTTGCCCAATCGCCGGATGGACAAACGCTGTACGTATCACTCGGCGGCGACAACGCCCTCGAAGTGGTCGCGCTGGATGCCCGTGCGGGCGGCAATGCGCCCGCAAACCGCTATTGCGGGCCTGATTCCAACCGCCTGGTTCCCGCTCGGCGTGACATTGGGCGCGGACGGCAAAACGCTGTATGTTGCCAACAGCAAAGGCATCGGCTCTCTGGGGGCAACAGTAACCCGCGCGCGTACCACGCCCGGAGCCGCCACGCCGGAAATGGGGCCGGGCGGAACGGTTGAAGGCGGCAATTTCGTGGGGCATAGCGTGTACGCGGTGGTAGGCAGCCTGGGCATCGTGGAAACGCCGGACACGAAATCGCTGGCGCAGTATACCGCGCAGGTGGCGCGAAACAACCACTTTGACCGCATGGACGCCGCGCTCAAGCAAAAGCCCGATCCGTTCTGGTCGCGCTTCAAGCATGTTGTTCTGGTTATCAAGGAAAACCGCACCTACGATCAGGTGTTCGGTGACGTAGCCGTTCCGAGTGGGCATATCGGCGGCGATCCGCATCTGGTGATGTTCGGCGCAAAGGTCACGCCCAATCACCATGCCCTTGCCCGCGAGTTCGGCCTGTTCGACAACCTGTATTGTTCGGGGGCCATCAGCGCGGACGGACACCACTGGCTCAACGAGGCGTTTGCAAGCGATTATGCCGAACGCGCCATGAACCTTTATCCCCGCTCTTATCCCTGCTGCGGAACCGACCCGCTTGTCTACGCGGGCAACCCGTTCCTCTGGCAGGCGGCGATGCAGGCGGGGCGCACGTTCTACAATTACGGCGAGTTCGCGCCCCTGCCGAGCATTCAGCGCCACTCCGACAACCAGTACAACGCCAAATACGAAGTGACGGCGGACCGCAATGAAGATGTTGCCCACTGCGAACGCATCCTGGCGGATATTGCAAATGAGAGCAAGCCCCTGGCGCAATTGACGACCATCTGGTTCCCCAACGATCACACGTCGGGAACGCGGCCCGGAAGCTACACGCCCGAAGCCGATGTTGCCGACAACGATCTGGCGGTTGGCAAACTGGTGGAGGCCATCACGCACAGCAAAAAATACTGGCAGGACGAGCCAACGGTGATTTTTGTCGTGGAAGACGACGCGCAGGGCGGATTAGATCATGTGGAAGGGCATCGTACCGTAGGACTGGTTATCAGCCCGTTCAATCGGCGCAATCAAATCGTCAGCACAAACTTCAACCAGTTGAATATGCTGAGAACAATAGAGTTGATCCTCGACATGAAGCCGCTCAACCAATTCGATGCCGCCGCCCTGCCGATGCGCGGTATTTTTACGGACAAAGGCGATTTTCAGCCGTACACGGCGCGCAAGAACGAAATCGCGCTGAACCTGAAAAATCCGCCCTTGAAGCGCCTGTCGGGAACCGCCCGCCACTGGGCCGCTCTGTGCGCCGAACTGGACTTTTCCGAGCCGGACCGCGCCGACCCGGAAACTCTAACTGAAGCCCTGTGGCATCACGCGCATGGCGACGAAGCCTATCCGCCGCCCACCGCCGCGCGCTAATCAATATTTGATTTATTGAAGGGATCAACTATGTTCTTATTTCGTAAGGCAACGCTGCTGACTGCTGTTTTGCTCGGCCTGGCTGCCGTTCCCGCGCTTGCCGCGCCGCCGCTCACGGCGCAGACGCCCATCGTGATTCCGGGCGGTCCCGGAGGGTTCGACTGGATGCGGGTGGATGCGCCCTCCCATCGCGTTTTCGCCACGCACAAAGGCACGAAAACCGTCGCCATCGTTGACCTGAAAACCGAGAAGGCTCTTGCGTCCGTAACCGTAGGCACAGCGCAGGGCGTGGCGTTTGACCCGAAGGACAACAAAATCTTTTTGGGTGACGACGTGGAGCATAAAATCGTCATCCTCAATTACGCGACGCTCAAGCCCACCGGGGAAATCGCCGTGACGGGTCCTGTAGACGATATTTGCTACTGCCCCAAAAACGGCCTGATTTACGCCGACCACGATGACGGCGAGGATGTATGGGTGATTGACCCGAAAACCGAGAAGATCGTTGGAACCGTTACCATCCCCACCGCCCCGGAAAAAATCGAGTACGACAAGGCGAGCGACCGCTTGTACCAGAATATCAAGAGCAACAGCACGGTGCAGGTGATTGACCCGGCAACAAACAAGGTGGAGAAAACGTTTGACACCGCGCCTGCAACCGGCCCGCACGGACTTGCCCTTGACAGCAAAACGCAGCGGCTCTTTGCGGCAGGCAGCAACGGCAAACTGGTCGTGATTGACCTGAAAAGCGGCAAGGTGATTGCAACGGTTGATATTGGCAAAGGCGTGGATCAAATCGCCTTCGACCCCGGCAACAAGCGCATTTACTGCGCCTGTCAGGGCGTGATTTCCGTTGCGGAGGAAACGGCAGGCGGCGCGAAACTGATGGGCAGCGTCCCGACTCCGAAGGGAGCGCACACAATCACGGTAGACGAAAAGACTCATGCGGTCTGGACGTGCTACGCCGACGCGCATGACAGCTATCTGTTGAAACTCTTACCTTAGATATTGCAAGGAGTTGCAAAAGTTTAACCCGCCTTATGCAAAAAAAGTGACATTATTTTGTTGTGTATCTTGACGCATGGTATAACGCATGGTATACTAAACTGTCAGGAATACTTGGTTCTCCGCTTTCCTCGCCAATTTTCCCCTGATTTATGACCTCTATCGCATTTTTGCAGCATACTTTGCGCAAAGATTGTGTTTGCAGCCGTTTTCGCAGCGATATTTTTGGCGGACGCCCGGCCATATTATTTATGGCGCTTTCGCCTTTTGCACTAATCAGCTCTACCCGAAATCAGCTCGATTCGATATTTGACCTGTCAGATATTTGTTGTGCCGGATATTTGCTCCACCCTGAATTAGTCCGCTTGTAATCAGCTCCACCCGCATCCAATTTAACAATCCAATAGCGTCCGTTTTCTGGTTGCCTGGTATTTATTTATCCGGCACTCATTTGGTCACGCGGCGGCTGCCATCGTCGGCATACCGTCCATTGAGGGCAGCGTTCGACCGCCAAACGAAGCGCAGCAAAGGGGAAATCATGTCGGAAATGGTCATACCTGGAACGTATATCTCGGTGCGGGCGGAGGGTCTGATTACGGCAGGCCGCATCTCGTCGGGCATCGTGGGCGTGGTCGGCACGGCGGAAAGCGGGCCGATCAATACGCCGGTCACGCTTGCCAACTTCGCCGACGCCCGCGCCATCTTCGGACGCGCCGACGACCCGGCCAACGCCATTGATCCCGGTTCGCCCATGCTGACCCTGGTGAAAGCGCTGCAATTCGCCTACGACAACGGCGCGTCGTCCATCATTGGGGTGCGGGTGGCGGGTACGGGCGCGGCTTCGGCCACATTCGCCCTGCCGGGCGAAACCGCGAACACGACGGTTGCCACGCTGACCGCCAAAACGCCCGGCACTTACGCCAACAACTTGCGCGTACAGGTCACGCCCGCGCAGGAGCGCGCCCACATCGTCGGCGAAACGAGCGCGTCCAATGTCAAACTGAACTACGGAGGCGTCGCCAGCGTACAGGGCGGCAAACTTGCCCTGCGCCGCGCCGCAACCCACAGAGTGGACACCTTCGATGTCGTGTTCCCCGCCCCTGCCCCTGCGCCCACCCCCGCGCCCGCTGTCGGACAGGTGGTTATCAGCCCCGATACGGGCGCTCTCACCTTTGAAGCCACGCAAGTGCCGGCTGCCGGGGATCAATTGCTTGCCACCTACGATGTCGCGCCCGCAAGCGCGCGCCTAGTCACGCTTTCGCTTAACGGCACGGTGGAGCGCTATACCGTACCCGACGGCCAATCCCTCGTCAACTATATAAAGGCTGGTTCGCGCCTTGTCACGGCCATTGCCGACGCCAAAAACAGCGGCGGATTGCCCAAAGCCGGAACCGACTCATACCTGGGAACCGGAACCAATACGCAGGGCGCGGACGGCCCCACTGCCGCCGGCGACGATTACGCGACGGGACTGGACACCCTGAGTGACCGCATGGTGAACATCGTCGTATTGGCCGGGCAGGACGCCAAAACAATGGGCAGCCGCCTCATTTCGCATCTCAATTCTACTGAAAACAGCGACCACGAGCGCATCGGCGTGATCGGTGTGGCCGGCAACAGCGTGGATGATTATTTGGGACATGATGTTTCCAACGGGCGCGTTGTTCTCGTTGCGCCGGGTATTGCCAACATTTCGCCGAGTACCTCCAACCCGGATGGTTCTACCCTCCCGCCTGCTTACACTGCCGCCGCCGTTGCCGGCCTGATCGCTTCCCTCGACGTGCAAGCCAGCCTGACCAACAAAGCCGTCAACGTTCCCGGCCTGGACATCCGCGCCAATCGGGGCCAACAGGCGCAGTTGATTGGGCGCAGCATCCTGACCGTGATTGCCAAAGACGGCTATCGCGTCCTGAAAAGCGTGACGGCGGCGGGCGAGGGCGACCCCTTTATCAACATCACCACGCGCCGAATTGTGGATTATGCCAAGTACGGCGTCCGCTCCGCCGCCAATCCCTATCTGGGCCGTCTAAACAATTCCCGCGTTCGGGGCGCGATGAAATCCACGCTCGACGCCTTCCTGACGGGCATGGTGGAAGACGAGGCGCTGACCGGCTACAAACTGACCGTAGACGCCACCCGCGCTCAGGAAATCGCCGGCGAAGTCAGCGTCGTAATGATCCTTCAGCCCACGTTCAGCATTGATTACATTCGCGTAGTGATGAATCTGCAATGAAGGGGTCAGGATTCAGGGGTCAGGGATCAGGGATAATGCCGCGTTGTAAGAAACGTTGCGCATAATCAAAATTTTAGCCAACAAGATATTGCTCCTGACCCCTGACCCCTGAATCCTGACCCCTGCCAAGAAAGGATTGTGCGCTCATGCTCAATGATGTTTTTCGCGCCTCCGACGCCGTGCTGGTGCTGGGCGTGGACGATCCCACCGCGCCCGAAGGCGCGGCGGCGAATGGCCTGGTCGAGCAATACAGCCTGACCAATGCGGTCGGCAGGCTGCGTAATGTTTCCGTCAGCGTGTCTACGGACGTGCAGGCATTTTATGAAATCGGCAAGCGCTATCCCACCGAACTGCGGTCCGGCGTGATTCAGGTGTCCGGCACGGCGGAACGCGCCCACATCAACGGCGCGTTGCTGCGTCTGATGCTTGGCGACGGAGCCGTCAGCCCGCCTTCGAGCGGCAATTTCGTGCAGCCGTCCTTCAATATCATCGCCACACTGGAAGACCCGGCTCATCCCGGCCAAACGTGTACCCTGACCATCTTCAGCGTCAAGTTCGACAGTTGGAAGTACACCATACCGGGCAGCGACTTCGTGATGGAAGCCATTTCGTTCCAGGCCATGCGCCTGTCGTATGATGAAGCCGGGGCGTAGGAGAGATACAAGATATAAGATATAAGATAAAAGTGAACTGCCTTTCCCTCGTATCTGCTTATATCTTATATCTTGTATCTCTCCTACCCAGGAGTAAGCAGTGGCGGACGAGGAAGCGGCGCGCGCGCTGACGGCGCAGGACTTGCTGGCGGGCGGCAAACTGGTGCATGACGTATGTATCCCGCCGGAGATATTGGCGCCGGGTGGGATGAACGGCGGAGGGGCGGGAGCATCGCTGGTGCGCCTGCGTCCGCTCAATGTCGCCATGCTTGCCCTGATTTCGCGGGCGGCGCGGGACGATGCGGGTTTGGTTCCCCTGCTGATGATTAAGGAAGCGCTGGTTGAGCCGATGCTAAGTTTGGATCAGGCGCGTCAACTGCATGTCGGGCTGGTGCATTATCTGGTGGGGCAGATCAATGTGATTTCGGGGCTTACGGCTGAGGGCGATACATTTGCGCAGGCGGCGTCCTCGCCCACCGGCCAGGCGTATCTGCTGCTGGCAAAGCACTTCGGCTGGACGCCCGAACAGGTCAGCCAACTAACGCCGGGGCAGGTCGCCATTTATCTGGCGGGCGTACAAGCGCTGCTGCAATATGAGGAGAAGCGGAAGTGAGCGAAACACAGGCGTTTCGATTGGACGCTTTGGGACAACCCCTGTGCCGCATGGCGCAGGCGTTGTTCGCGCCCGTTGCCGCGCCTGCCTGCCTGCCCACGCTCCCCATCCTGCAAACCGACCCCGCCTTGCAAATGAGCGCTTTGTTCCTGCCGTTGACCCATTCCACGCGCCGTCCTGTCAACGTGGTTCCACAGCCGCCGGAATCGGCTGCGGAACCGCGCCCGGACGTAACGCCTGCCCTCGTCGCTGATTGGCAGGCCAGAAATAGTGCCGGTTCGGTTGGGCTAAACCGGACGGCAGATTTGCCGGACGCAGGGCGCGAAACACCAGAGAACGCGCGCGCGTCCCAACGCCCCGCGTCTGATTCTCTATTCCCTTCCGCTATATCCAATGCGCCACAGCGCGTAACGAAGTTTTTGCCCGGTACGCCAATCGCGCCACCAACAGCCACGTTCGGGTTTTTACCATCAATGTCGCCGGCGTTGCCGATAGAAGCAGGCATTGCGCCGAGCGATGCGGCAAAAAACTTGCAGACAAATACAACGCAGGCAAAAACAGCGCAGACGGCAAGCCCCGCCGTCCCGGACGTTCTTCAGGCGCTGCGCGCGCTTACCACAACCGCCCGGACAACGGCGCTGCCTTTCGCCGGGCAGAACCACGCTTCGCCCGGCCTGCCAACGCTGTCCGCAAACCCGTTCGCGCCACTGGAAGCGGCTGTCGCCTACATGCCGGATGCCACGCTTTTTCCGTCTTTGAACGGCGAAAACGAGGTCAGTAACAATGTCAGCAGCGAAACCCAAACACCGTTTCGGGAAGCGTTTGCGCCGAGTACGGACGGCTTGATGCAGGCGCGGCAGGCCTACACAGCAGACGCGAACACCGGGCAAACTCACGTGGAACAAGCCAACGGCAGACGGGGCGAACCGCTTGAAACCATGCCGCCAATGGCAACGCCCCCGCAGGCTGGAAACGACAACGCGCCGATGCGATTGACGCGCGAAACTGCGCCGCTTGCCGCCATGCTGCAAACACTGGTTCAGGCCGCGCCGTTCGCTTCATCGGTGGCGGCACTTTCCGAGCGACAGGCCCCGCCTACACTTCCGGCATTTACCCCGACGTTTGAAGATTTGCCGAACAATGCGCCGCCAACTGCCGCCCCTCCTCCCGACATAGACGCGCTGATACAAGCCCTAGAGGAGCATCTGGAACTGGAATTCCGCCGCGCTTACGGCACATCGGGACGGTGAGGGGGTAGGCATCAGGCATTAGGCATTAGAGAAGAAGTGAAGAGGAGAAGAGAAGAAGATATTAGATATTAGATATTAGCCACATAGAAGAAGACGGAAGCCGTATTCACAATCGGCAATCGAAAATCCAAACACCGGAGAGTACCGCGACAATGGCTGTGGAATTGGGCAAAATCAGTTTGGAGCATTTGACGCAGGTGAGCGTGGTGGAGGAGCCGCGCATTGCCTTTCAGTCCGTGCCGGGATTGAAAGGCGACCTGGCGCAAACGATGGGGCGCGCGTCCGTATCCGTCAATTTTCACGGCCTGTTTTATGGTCCCAAAGCCGGGGATGATCTGGCGCAGTTACGCGCCGCTTTTGCCGAAAACGCGCCCATAGATTTCTTTACGGAAGCGGTCGGACAGGGCTATTTCGCCAAAGTGCTGATTACCCGGCTGGAAGTGGCGCAAAAAGCCGGGTATCTGGATCAATTTGATTATCAGTGCAGCGTCCGGGAGTATGTGGAACCGCCCGCGCCCGCCGCCGACACGCTGGCTGGATTGGACGCCGGCCTGAAAACGGAAGCCGCCGGGTTTATGAAGGATGTGGAAGGCTCACTCGGCGCGGTTAGCGACCTGACCGACCTTGTGAACAACCTGCCCCTCAACCTGCCCGTTTTCAGCGACCCGACTACGAAACTCAAAACCATCGGCGGGCCGTTCGAGAGCGCCGTCACCGATACGGGGCCATTGACCGCGTTGAGCGATGTCGCCGGGTTGTTCTAACACATTGGTATTCTGAAAATGCCGGTATTCGGTGTTCGGTGTTCGGTATTCGGACAATCCGGCGTGTTTATGCTCGAAGGTGAGCGTAGTTCATGGGGCTATCCTGAATATTTGCGTTCATTCGCGTTCATTTGCGGCTAAATTCCCTTTGTATTTTCTTGTAAGTGGAGTGTGCTTGTGGCTGGTTTTCTGGCGGACCTTCCGAATATATCGCCGCTTTTTCAGGGCCGTGAAGAATTGGCGAACGCGCTCCTGGGCGCGCTTGCCAAGATCAACACGGACGATGGTTCGCCCACGCCCCTCAGCGTTGCCCTGGAAGAGTTCGACGCCCTAAATAAGAAGCTCGACATAGACGTGAGCGGCCTCACGGTTAAGCTGCCGTCCGCCCTCAAAACCATTGAAAACCTGCTGCCGTCCGATTTGTTCGACAGCATTGACTCCATACAGAAGGACTTCAACGACGCGCGCAAGTTCCTCGAAGACAGCGAACTGCGCCATGCCATAGCCGACGGCGCGGATTTACAAACTGTCGCGCTTGCCGTGATAGACGATGTTCTGGCCCTGTTCAAAACCCGGTTGGGCGATCTTGCCAAACAGTTGATTGACCCCGCTCTGGTGGCGCAGATAACGTCGGCGTTTCAGGCGATGGAGGATTTCAAGGCCAACTTCGCCGGGAAAAAGGCAAACTTTGAAACCTTTGCCAACGACTTTCTCATCGGCAATCCACTTGACCTGCTGAAATCGCCGCAGGACTTTCTGAACAAACTGTACGCCGACTTCGACGCGCTCAAAGATGACAATCTGAAATCGCTGCTTGGTCAGGCGCAGACCGCGCTTGCCGACGCCCTGAAAGCCCTGCAGGATCAACTGCAAAAGCCCTTCGACGCTACTGTGGACGCCGCGTACAAGACGCTGGACGATCTGGTTCTCGCGGTTGACAGCGCCCTGCATACGCTTCTGGACGCGGCCACAAAAGTGTACGGCACGGTGCAGACGGTGGTTGACAGCAGTATTTGGGATACGTTATTCGCCACGTACAGCCAGGCGCTGGACAGCCTGCCCCTGACGCGCCCACCCAGCCTCAATGAAATGGTGGACACCATTGCTAACGCGCTGGACGGCATCGTCGGCAAGTTCGATACGGGATTGACACCGGCGGAACTGCAAAAGCGCATGGGCGCGTTGACGCAATCCCTGCACGACTCGCTGGTGAAATCCGCCATGTGGCAGACCCGGCAGCTGCTCATTGATTTTCTGGCGACGATACAACACGCTATCGAAGGTATCCCGCTGGAACAGGTGCGCGACAAAGTTCAAGCGGCTATGACGACGGCGCATCAGAAACTTGATGAACTGGGCGTCACCAATATCGCGCAAACTATCGCCGACGCTTTCAAAAACGCGCAGGATTTTATTACCGCCCAGATCAACGATAACCTGATTGCCACGATTAGCGCCGGCATGGATCAAGTCATTGCCGAGATGAACAAGCTGCCGATTGACAACCTGCTCAATCAAATTTCAGCGGGCGTACAAACAGTACAGGACGTGATTGACAAGGTGGACAAGGCGCTTTCCGACAAGATCGCGGAAGTCAACACCCTGCTGGAAAAATTGGACGGACTGAGCTACGCGCCTGTCAGCAACGAAGTCATCGGGGAGATTGACAAGGTAAAGCAGAAGCTGCAGGCGATGCGTCCCGACGCGCTTTCCAGCGCGCAAAAATTGGCGATCAAGGCCGCGCTGGCCGTTCTGGAAGCCGTGAAGCTGGAAGATGTTGTAGAAACCGAAATCAAAAAGGGCTACCACGCGGCGGAAGGCGAAATCAAGAAATTACTCGATGCGCTGACCGAAAAACTAAAAGAGTTCAAGGATAAGATAGACATTTTCGATCCCAAAACGCTGCTTGCGCCGGTCAACGAAGTGTTTGCCAAAGCGAGCGCGGAACTGGAAAAGATCAACGGGCGGCTGCTTGCCAAACCCTTGTTCGCGCAGTTCGACAAGGTTTCCGGCCTGCTGGAGCATCTGTCGCCGGGCAATTTATTGCAGCCCCTGGAAGCGCCGTATCAAACGCTGATCGGGTTTGCGGACAAATTGGACCCCGACAGGTGGATCGGTTCACTTGATGACCTGTACAAGCAACTTCAGAATTTGCTGAAGTACACGGACGTGTCGCCGCTGATGGCTGAACTTGACAAGCGCCGCGCGGCCTTGTTCGATGATGCCCGCAAAGCGATGGGCGACGCCTTAGATCAGGCCGTGAAGAGTTTGCCCACGCCCCTGCAAGCCTCATTCGGAGCCGTCGCGCCCGTGCTGGACGACGCGGCGACAATTTTATTCGGCGGCAAGGATACGGATTTAAGCACGGTTGGCGCAGACCTTGCCAAAAACTACAAACTCAGCGGCGTGTTCGCGCCCCTCGAATCGCTGTTTGATGAGTTCGTCGCTCTGGTCAATGCCGCGCCCCACGATGATGTAACGGCAGTCCTGAACGACATACGAGGCGGCCTGACAACCGGATTGGGCGCGCTTGATCCCGCGAATGTGGTCAGCGCCCTGCGAACCATACAGCAGCGCCTTGCCGGATTGACGCCCTCGACAATGCTGCAACTGCCTGACGCGCTTTCCGGCCTGCCCGCCCTTGTGGATAAAGCGCTCGGCGCGGCAGTTCCCGGCCACGAGGCGCAGGCAAAAAAACTACGGGACGATACAGCGAAACTGGCGCTGTGGGCGACGCCCGCCGATGCCGCAAGCCCCCTGCGCGACCTGGACACGGCGCATACGGCTCTGGTTGCGGCGTTGACAAAGCGGGTTGATGCGCTGAATGCTTCGTCCGCGCAGGCTTCGTATGCGCGCGTCCACGATTGGGTGCAGTCCACGCTGCCTGCGTTCCTGCGCCAATCCGACGCGCTCACGTACCAGAACATTCTGGACGGCCTGGCCGACATGCGCCCCATCAAGCAGGCCGCTCGTCTGGATGACAAGATGCAGGCGTTCCTGACGCATCTCGCGCCCTTGCAGGACGCCATTACGCAGTCGGCGAACAGCCTGTTTTCCGGCCTGCGCGACGCCTTGCAGATGCTCAACCCGCTCACCTTGCAGGATCAGGCCAAAGCCATTTACGAGGCCATTACGACGAAAATGGCCGTTCTCGACCCGGTTCCGCTTGCCAAACAGTTGCGAACGGACATTTATTTGCCCCTGCGCGTACCCCTCGACGCCATCGCGCCGGACAAAATCGCCGCGCAGCTTAATGCCGCGTTCAAAGCCGTTTCTACCGCGCTCACGGACGGAGTGCGCGCGCTGCTGGACAAGATCGTAGGCGCGGTAGACGCCAAATTGACCGACGTTCGGACGCGCATACAGGCCATCATCAAGCAGGTGCAGGACCTCATCACCGGTACCGTAACTAAGGTGCGGGCGGCATTGGACAAACTGGAAAATATCATTTTCGTGGGCGTATTGGAACGCCTGCAAAAGCTCATAGACAAATTGGGCGTCAGCTTCGACAAGGAATTGAACCGGGTAGTACAAGCCTTCGACGCGATGCTGGCCGCCATCCCGCTCAAAAGCAATTCGCCTCCGGCGGCTTTGCCCCTTGCGGCGTAAACCAATGGGTGTTGGGTGTTAGGTATTAGGTGTTGGGGTGATCAACGATTAGATTGAAGAAGGAAGCAAGTATGCCCGTCGCGGCCATGCACAATCAGGAGCCTGCTTTCCATACACTGACGGAAGCCGAGCGTCAGCAGGAGGCTTTGCGCCGCGTGGAAGGCTATCTTTATGAGACGGCAAAACCCCGCGTCACGTATGGGCCGAACGGCGCGGTTGTCGGCGTGGAGGAAACGGACGGCAGGCAATCCGTTTATACCTACTCCGATTGGGGCGATTTGATCGGCATCCGTGAACCGGACGGACGCGAAACGCGCTACGAGTACGAGGCGCGGCGGCTGACCCGCGTTGTCTTCCCGGACGGCGGGGAAACTCGCTATGAATACGACGCGAACGGGCATTTGTCCACTATGTCGGAACGGGGCTTCGTGACCCGCTATGCTTACGACGCGCAGGGACGATGGACGCAATCCGTATGCGCGGACGGAACCACGACGGATTATATGTATGACGCGCAGGGACGTGTCATACGCGCCGTTGCAACCCCGCCCGCTTCACCGGAAACACAAACGCAAACCGACGTCTGCCAACTGCCCGTCACGATGGAATATGAACACGACGCGCAGGGACAAATAACGGCGATTCATCAGGAAATAAACGGCGTCCGCGTAAGCGTCCGGCTGCGCTTCGATGCGTCCGGGCGGCTGTCGGAACTAAACCTGCCCGGCCTCCCCGCGCCCCTCCGCTATACCTGGGACAAAACTGGCAGGCCGCAAACCGTCAGCCTGAACACGGAAAGTTCCCCTGTTCCCTGTTCCCTGTCACCTGTTCCCTTGCCTCTAGCGCAATTCGAGTTCGACGACGCGACCCGAACCACGCGGGTTCATCTGGCGAACGGCTGGGTTGAGGAGACGCGAGCAGATAGCATTGACTGCCGCCCCGTTTCACGGCGGGTGTGGCATACGGAGCGGACAAACGAAACCCTGCTTTCGCGGCACAACACGTATGACGCGCAGGGCAGAATCATTGCCGATGGCGCGCGCTGCTACGATTACGACGTGGCAGGCCGGTTATGCGCCGTTCATGCCGTTCAGGAAGAAACTAGCCGCGCCTATGCCTACGATTCGGGTGACTGTCTGCTGCGCGACAACGCTCCTGCCGATACAGGGGATTTGCGCGACAGCAATCCTGCCGATGCGGACGTTTTGCCCGTTCACGATGCGCGCGGGCGGCAAACGAGGCGCACAGATGCGTGCGGCACATGGACATACGCCTACGACGATGCCCACAATCTGCGCCGCGTTGCCTTAAACGGTCAGCCCGTTGCCACCTTCGCCTACGATCACAAAGGCCAACTCGCCGCGTCGCAAATCGAAAACCGCGTGGAGCGTTACTTGTACGGGCCTGCCGATGAATTGCTTGCGGTCACGGACGCAGCAGGCAATCTAATACGCGCCGACATTCGTACTCCGCTCGGCCTGCTGGCGCAGATAGACGGCGCGGGCGATATTTTTTCACGCACAACGATGACCGCGCCACCTGCCTCGCCGTGACGGATTTGCAGGGTGCAGTTGTAGAGCGTTTTGATGTTGAGGCGTATGGAAACGTCGGCAAACCTTACTTCGCCGCCCTCGGCCTGTGCCACTGGGGGGCGCGGTGGTACGATCCGCAGGGCGGGCGGTTTCTGACGCGGGACACGTATACGGGAGCGCCGGATGATGCGCGGCTTGTGCATCCGTGCCTGAGCGCGGCGGAGCAGGGGAGGGCGCGGGCGCACATTTTGATGGACTGGCTCAAGCAGCCGCGCGTTCGGCGCAGTTATGCGTTTTGTCACGGCGACCCGATCAACTATGTAGACCCGAACGGGCATTGGGCGCTGGGCGGCGCGCTGCTGTCGCTGCTGGGCGCGATCTGGTCCCTGCCCAATACCCTGCTTGGTTTGCTGCTGGAAATCACGTGCCTGATCGGGGAAGTGATCCGCTGGCTGGCGTTTCTGATAAGCGGCGGTAAAACCAACTGGCAGACGCCGGGTGTGGAAGGCATCGTTTCTTCATCGCGCTTGAATACGGTTGCGCTCGTGTTCAGTGGCGGCTGGCTTGGTTCCCTGCCCGGCATGACCGCGCTCACGTTTGGCAATGTGATTTTCGTCAACAAGGACTGGAAAAGCAATCCGGCCATCAATCCCGCCGGCAACGTTCAGCCGCCCGCGTATAAGGGAACCGTTTCCCTGCCGGGCAGTCAGGCGCTGTATGAGCGTGAAATGCGGCGGGGCAATCAGTACGGCTGGTTCGGCCCGTTCTATCATCTTGGCGTACCGACGTTCGGGCTGTACCTGTGGGATTTGCTCATCAACGGGCCGGACAAGTCGTGGCTCAATGCCGACGCGCATAATTATGGAGGCGTGTAAGCCATGCCGCCCCTGAAACCCACGTTTACGCTGATGGCGGGCAGCCTGCATTCCACCACCAAAAGTCCCGTTGGCGGCCCCTCCCGCATTTGCGTGGAGCGGGACATGGACATTGCCGCCGATTCTGCCCGCGTGTGGCTGGACGAGCGGAGCGGCGTGGAATTAGAAGATGCCATCACGCTGAAATTGGGCAATGACGGCGATGAAATGACGGTGTTTACCGGCAAGGTTGTAGCCCTGCGGCCTACGCTTGACGGCGTGATTTTGGAAGCGTTGGGCAGTTTGAACGCCCTGCTCAACCTGCGAACGTCCAAAATGTGCCTCAACAAAACGCCGGGTGACATTGTAAGCGATCTGGCGTCAACAGGAAGCGTGACGACCGGAACCATTGACAGCGGGCCGAGCCTGCCCCGCTTCGCGCTGGACAGCCGCCTGAGCGCGTATGCCCACATCAAAGACCTGGCAGACCGATTGGGCTACGAAGTGTACGCGGATCGTGACGGCAAACTGATGTTTCACGCATTGGGCGCGGCGGCAAGTCTGGATGGCGCGGGCGGTTTGAGCCTGCCGTCGGGAGTCGGGGGGGCGCTTGGCGGACTTGCGGGCGCGGGCAGTGACAGTTACGCTTACGGAAAGAACCTGCTTGCCGCGCAGAGCGAGGCGCGAACGGCGGGGTGGGGCAAAATCACGGTTGGCGGCGAAAGTCCCACATCCGGGCAGGGAGACAAGGCCGCGTCCTGGCTCACGGCAAAAGACACGGATTATGACGGCGCGGCAGGTGACGGCAAGCCGACGCGCTTGTATCTCGATCCCGCCGCGCGAACGTCCGATCTGGCCGAACGCTTCGCCAAGGGGCGGCTGGCAACTTCGCAGCGCCGCGCCCATCAGGTTTGCTTTACCACATTGGGCCGCGCCGCCTTCGACCTGGGCGATGATACGCAGGTGAGCGGCGCAGACGACGACCAGATTAACGCAAGCGGCTATATTCGCGCCCTCCGCCACCGCTTCGACGCCGAAACCGGCTTCGTAACCGACGCGCGGATTTGCGTGAAAAAATAACATTACTCTCCTCTTTCCAAAACAAAATGTGGGCGGTCAGGAGAGGTTAATCTAAAATGCCTCCCCTCTCCTAGCGAGGAACGAGCGTCCAGGAGAGGGGCCGGGGGTGAGGTAAGTGAGTCAGATCATTGACATCATACGCTGCGTGGTGCAGCAGGAACTCGCCCGGACCCGGACCAGTCTGCTCGGCGTCGTGACGGCTATTTTCGCGCACGAGGCCAAAGACGACAGCAACAACTACGAGGCCAGCGTCCGCTTCAAGCACGAGGATTGGGAACTGACGCGCATTCCCGTTGCTGTAGACCATACGGGCGCGGCCAGTCTGCCCGTTGTCGGCGATCTGGTTTTGGTGCAGTTCATTGACGGCGATCTGAACCAGCCTGTGATTACGGGGCGCTTTTACCATGAGGACAACCGCCCGCCCCTGCACAAAGCCGGGGACGTGATGTTCGAGCAGCGGTACGAAGAAAACAACAGCCCCAAAATCAATCAATTGCGCTTTGGCGCGGACGGCGCGATCTATTTGCAGCACGATGTTACCAAACCGGAAGACAACAGCGACGCCAAAGCCACGATCAAGATAGAACCCAATGGTGATGTTACCATCAGCGCCAACAAAAAAGTCGTTATCAAACTGACCAATGATTCCAAGTTGGAAATCACCGCCGATGATCTGCCCTTCGACATCAAATGCAAGAAATTGACTGTTACGGGGGATGCGGAAATCACGGGCAAAACCACGATTGGCGGTGACACCACGATCAATGCCAAACTGACGGTTGGTACGGCGACCAAGACTACGATAGATGGCAGCACGATTACAGGGAGCTGATACAACGGCTATGGGAACGCTCACGCTCAAAGGCAAATTGAACCTGATGGGCAATCTGACGCTCAAAGACACGGTTGTGATTGACGGCAAGAAGGCACTGGTGCAATTGTCGGCTCCAAGCGATCCGCCCCACAGTACGAGCGGCATTCCCGTAATTATTCCGCCGCCGCCCGCTCCGAAGCCACTGGACGATGGCCCAAATGTATGGGTCATAGCCAGCTTTAATCAAACGGTGAAGGCCGGAAGTAAGCCCATTGTTGCGCTTGGCATGGCGATACAGGGCGCTACTCCCATCTGGCCCGGCATGATGCTGCCGAGCGTGGGCAATACGGGACCCGTCACCATCAACTTCATACCAATCAACGTAGAGAAAGACCAGTGCATCATTTTTCCGTCCGGGGCCAGCGCAGAGCTGAGTACAAGCGGGCAGTAAACCATGACGAACGCTGTCGCGCCGCAGGGCATTACCCAACTTAAACTGATCGTTGACGCGCCCGCCAACGGCGCGGTGTTTGTGGCGCCGGGAACGCCACCGGTGGCAGGAACGCCGCCGACAGCCAGCGTTGCTTTCGCGGGGCATGTCGTGACCCCGCCCGCAGGCATTACGCTGTTTTATAAATGGTATTCCAGCCTGTATACTCCCGCCGACGCCAATCTTGTCGCGCTGAACGCGCCCAATTTTACGCAGACCGGCGGCAGCATTGCTTTACAAGTCGGAACGCACGTTTTAACGTTTACCGCGAAAGATCAACTCGAGGAAAGCGTGGCCGCAACGCTAAAAGTAAAATACGCAGGCTTGGCGGGCGGGCCACCGCAAAACCCGCAGCCCCCACCGGACAAACTGCCGCCGCCCTGCGTGATACACGTTTTCGCGGCGCAGTCGCTGTGGCCTAACAATGCAAACGGAGGAACGTACACGCTGATTCGCGCCAATGCTGTATTTCAGGGCGTTGCCGCAACCGCCGCACATCAGGGATTGGAAGCCGCCGCGCCGTCAAAATGGACGAACCCTGCTTACCTGGCGCTCAATCGCATCAGTTACGTGTGGCGTTTTTCTCGCGCAGGCCAACCCGTCGTGGAACTGCGCCCCGCCGCGAAAGACTTGCTGTTTGTGCCTGCGCAGGGCACGGATGGCGCGCGCGTCCGTTTGCAAGGACCACTGCCTGCCACTCTGGTAAGCAGCGTTCCCTACTCCGTCAGCCTGCGCGTCGAGGACATCAACCCGCCGCATCAAGGCCATAACGATCCGGTGACAGCCACGATTACCATTATTGGTTAGGAACAGTTTTATGATTGACCGGGAATTGCTTTTCGGCAACGACATACAGGTGTTGGAGCGGGCGGGCGGCTTTGACGCGATTGCCGGGGGTGACGGCGATTTGCGCATGGCGCGAGGCACGGACGACATTATTCAGGCGCTGACCCTGCGCCTGCTGGTACGCCTGGGCGCGCTGGCTCCGCTCGGCTGGCCGGACTATGGTTCCCGCCTGCACGAACTCATCGGCGAACCCAATAACCGGCGCACTCATTTGAAACTGATGGCTTTTGCCCGCGCCGCGCTGGAACTGGACGCCCGCGTGGATCAAGTAGCCGACATACAGGCTGAAATCGCGCCGGGTGAGCGCAATGCCGCGCGCCTGACCATTACGGTTGCCCTGATACAGCAGCCCACGCCCGTAACGCTGGTTTTTCTCGCCAATTTGGAGGCGCAATAAATGATTGCAGACCCGGGACGCCCGTTTTCCAAATCTTTTGCCGATCTCATTGACGCGATGCAGATCCGGCTTACGAGCGGCGTGGAAATGCCCGCTTCCCTGACACTTGCCTATCAGGAAGGGACAAGCGCGTATGACCTGCCTTCCAACCTGCTCACTCTGACGACGGTATGGGCGCAGATCGGCAGCCGCGTCGTGACCTGTCAGCCGGGCCGCGATGCTACGATCAACAACGTCGTTACCGTCGTTGGCGGCGATTATGTGATACGGGGCAGCAAACTGGTATGGCGGGCCGTCAGCGCCACCCTGGATGCGCCGGAAACGCTGCTCGTGGCGGGCATGATGTTCACCATCGAGTACACGGTGCGCGGGACGCCTTCGGGCATCAACGATTTTCTGCCCGGTAGCATCGCGGGTACGCTGGTGCGCGCCATCACCCGCGAAATGACGCTGATGTACAGCCAGATTGACGAGGCGTACCGGCGCGCGTTTCTGATGCAGGCTGAAGGCATCGCCCTGGATAACGTGGTTGCGCTGCTCGGCGTGTACCGCAACCCGGCTGTGAAAGCGGTGGGAAGCGTCACCTTTTTCGTCAAACAGCCGCCACTCAAGCCCATTGCTATTCCCGCGGGAACGCAGGTCGCGGACGCGGGCGGGCGCTTGTTCGCCACGCTGGCGGATAAAACCATCGGCGTCACGGATCAGAACGTGACTGTAGACGCCGCCGCTCTTGACCCCGGCCCGCAGGGCAACGCGGACGTAAATACCATTACGGTCATGCCAACTCCCCCGCGCGGCGTGGACAGCGTGACCAACATCGCGGCGTTTATGGGCGGGCAAGTCGCTGAAGCCGACGACGCTTTGCGCGAACGCGCCCAGCACGCGCTTGACCGGGCGGGCAAGGGAACCCTCAACGCCATCAAGTACGCCGTAAAAGCCATACAGGGCGTCGAGGAAGTGGAAGTGCGGGATCATACCCTGGACGGCACAATCCCGTTGGGCGAAGTGCATGTCTATTATTCCGGCGGCAACAACCTGACCGGCCTGGACAACAAGGTACAACTCGTCGTCAACGATACGCGCTCGGCAGGCATTTTCCCCCGCATCTTCACCATTGACAAGGTGAACATCGGCGGCGTTTTTTATCTGCTGCCGGATGTGGGAATTCCCGATACCGCGCCCGCCGCGTTCCGGCAGGATGTGGTTGCGGCGATAACCGCGCTGCCCGTTGGCGGCGCCCTCTCCCTGCGCCGACTGAATGCCCTTGTTTACAATGAAGTGGGACTCAAAGACGTGGCGGAAGCGCAATTGACGTCTACAGTGCGCGGAACCACGCAGGCCATCGCCACAGACCCGCTCACCATCAAGGCGACGGACACGCTTATGACCAGTGGGGATGCCATCAAGGTCGTAGTGATACGGGCGCTCGTGATTACCGACAAGACAAAAATCACCGTTACGCATGACACGAAGGCCACGCCGCCCACCTATACCCTTACTTTTCCCGTGCAGTTGACGGACGGAACCGCGCCGCTTCCCTTTCTCAATTTCATCCTGAATATCAATGTCGCGCTGACCGTCACTTCCAAAACCAACAACAGCGTACAAACAATTATCGGCCCTTACCGCGCGGCGGCTGTTTTCAAGGGCGACGGCAAAACGGCAAGTACCGCAATGGCGCAAATCATCGTGCCGGACGTGCCGGGAACGGGACTGCCGGCGGACCGCATACCTCTCATCAGCGCATCGCTGTCGGCGGACGGCTACCCGGCCATTCCCGCCATAACAACCGACGTGACATTGCCGTAACTTCCGATAGAACGCGGGGAACTTAAACCGATGTCGTACAAAACCGACCGCCTGCTTGCCCTGCTGCCGGACGTTTTCGCGGTGGAAAGCGAGTCGCTGCTGTACCACCTGCTGGACGCGGTGGGGGCGGAGTTCATGCAGGCCGATGAAAGCATCAAGCGGCTGCTGCGCTCACACTGGGTCAACTATGCCGATGGCGCGGCGCTGGACGCGCTGGCTTCCATCTATAACGTGTCCCGGCGTCGGCTTCGCGACGGCGAACTGGAAAGCGACGATGCGTTTCGGCTGCGGCTCAAATCCGTCGTGGATTTGTTTACGGGCGGCGGCTCGGTGCGGGCCGTAAAGGGCGCGGTGCGCTCCGCCCTGGGCCTGCCTTTCGATCTGGATCAATTGAACCTGTCGAGTGAGTTCCAGAGTTTGCGCGACGATATCGAAGCTCTGGTTGTGCTGGAAGAATTCAAAACGCAGTTCAGCACGGTCTTCGGCAACAATGTACAGCGCGCGGGCGACCTGGCCGAACTGCGCGTCAGCGTGGACTCGGCCAGCACCAGCGCCGCGCGGCCCGAAATCCAGTGGCATTTTACGCGGGGTTCAGCCCGCCATCTTCGCCTGGTCGTGACGGGCACAACAGACGGTTTTCAGTCCAAAACCGGGTTCATTGTGCCGGAAGACGGGACCCTGTACCTGTCCGGCGACACAGATGGTAATTTGAAAGTGGTGTTGAACAGTCAGGACGTGAGCGCGTCCTTCACCGGCCTGATTACCGACGCCGATCTCAAAGCGGGCAAAACGCCCCCGCCCACGCGCCTGCCGCTCGTGCCGCAGGGCCACAGCGAGTGGACGTTTCGGGCAGGAAGCGGCGTCTGGGACGAAAGCGTATTCGACGAGGGCCAATTAGGGGCGGTAGACAGTTTCGGCTCTTCGGACGCCGATGCTGCGGGCGTGGCCGCGCCGCAATTTGAAATCAGCTTGCAGCAGGGGCAGAAGACGCCGCTGGAGTTCGATGTCAGGGTTCCCTATTTTCTAAAGCAGGCGGTGGAGCAGTTGGCGTCACTGCACAACTATCCTTCAAACTCGCTGCTCGTGTTCGAGGGACTGCCGCCCGAACGCATACAGGACGTGGTGAACCAGACGCGGGCTGCCGGGGTGCGCGGCACGGTGCAGTTCACGCTCAACCTGTACGACAATCATTTTCTTAACGATGTCCTGCGTTTGCGGTCCACGCAGCACACGCAGGAGGACGCGGGCGCGCGGGAGGGGCTGTTCGCGCTCGGCTCTGTAGACAAGGCACAGGAAACGCACGATGTAGGCGAGGTTTTCTTAATCGGCAGCGTGTTTGACCGCACCACATTTAACGGCAGTTACGGTTTTGCGTTTTAACATGGATAATGAAGGGTTGTTGAGAAGGAGGATCGCTATGCAGGAGCGCAACGACATGCGCGGACAGTTGCGGATTGAGGTGCGCGACAGGGACGGGAACCTGGTGCAAACGCAGGAGTGCCACAACCGCATCGTCCTGTCCGGGCGGTATCTGGTCGCGCACATGTTCGGCGGCGTACCCACCCCGGACCCGACGATTAAGCCCATCGCGTTTCTGGCGGTTGGCGAGGGAGCCGCAGCCGTTACGGATGACCAGACGGCCCTCGTCACCGAGCGCGGCCCGCGCAAGGCTATCACTAAAATAGATTATACGGATTTTACCGACACGGGAACCAAGCGCGTCCGGGCGACGATCACGGCCACATTCGACTACAAGGAAGTCAACGGCAACGCGCCGCTCGTGGAAGCGGGCCTGTTCACCGATGACAACACGGTAGACCCCAAAACGAAGACGCCGAAAGCGGGAATCATGTACAACCGCGTCACCTTCAACCAAGTCAACAAAAACGAGTCCTTCCAACTCACGCTGCTGTGGGAGATTATTTTTTAGGAAGGCCATTAGGCATGTAGGCATTAGGCATTAGGCATCGGGCATTAGGAAAGAAGGTAGAAGGCAGAAGACAGAAGCCTGATCCCTGAACTCCTGACCCCTGACCCCTGACCCCTGACCCCTACTTTGAGGAGGCAATATGCCGCTTACGCTTATTGATAAAACGCCGGGCGATCCATTAAGGTCGCAGGATTGGAACGCGCACGTCCATGAGACGCAGCGCCTGGATCAAGCCAAAGTGGATCGCAAAGGCGACACCATCACGGGTGACCTGACCATCAATGGCGCGCTGACAGCCGTCGCCAATGTCACCATTACCGGCGCGCTGACCGCCGCCGCTAACGCCACTATCAACGGCGCGCTAACGGCAGTAGGGAACGTCGGCATCGGGGCAGGCGCTCCCGATACGAACCTGACTATTCAGGGCGGGCCAAGTGCGTATTTGAACCTCAAGACCGCGGGGAATGCGCAGCAACTGCTTATTGGAGCCGATGCCGGGGGCGGCCTCATCTCCACTATGACCAATCACGATCTGCAATTGCGGGCCGGCGGCAACGTGACCAGGATGATCGTAAAAGCGAACGGCAATGTCGGTATCGGCGGCGACCCGCAAACCGCTCTGCATGTCTACAACGGCAACATTCGCGTGGATGGAGGCGAGTACCAGAATTGGGGGCCGCTGGTGCTTCACGCCGACGTAGATAACAGCGGCGACGGTGAATTTCATTTCCGCGGTACGAACAACCAGGAGATGATGACCATCCTCGCCAACGGCAATGTGGGGATCGGCACGAACGCGCCAATCGTTCCGCTCCAATTCTCAAGTACTCTGGGCAATAAAATTTGTCTGTGGGGTACGAACGCATCGCAGCATTACGGTTTCGGCATTCAGAACTCCACACTGCAAATCTACGGGGATATTGCCGGCACAAGCGTCGCATTTGGGTGGGGCTCCAGCAGCAACTTTCATGAGACGATGCGGATTCAAGGGGATGGCCGGCTTATCGTTCAAAGCGATTACTACGGCAAAGGGCATGTGTTCCTCCACGCCTTTGAGGGGGATGGGGTAAACGGAACAGCCTATGTCCAAGCCCGTGACAACACCGGCAAAACCAGCATCGGGCTGACACTGCGCACCACCATCAGTGGAGGTATTATCGAGGCCATCAAAATAGACCCGAGCGGCCAGACACATATTGCGTCATTAACGGGCGTCCTAAAACTTTTCCGCATAGACCACCCGGCAAAAGCGGGCTACGACCTGGTACACGCCTGCATGGAGGGACCGGAAAACGGCGTTTATTATCGGGGCACGGCGCGGCTTGTGAACGGCGAAGCGATCATTACCCTGCCGGAATACTTTGAAGCTTTGACGCGCAAAGAAGACCGCACGGTTCAGTTGACGCCACAGGGCGGCAAGCCATTCCTGTTGAGCGCCGAAGAAGTTGTGGACGGGCGCTTCAAGGCGTATGGAACCGAACCGAACGGCGTATTCTGCTGGGAGGTCAAGGCGGTACGGGCGGATGTCGCGCCGCTGGAAGTCGAGGTCGAAAAGCAGGAGCCGAGCAGTCTGCGCGCGCAGGAAAGTGGCAATCTGCACTCCGTTGCCGCTAGAGGCTAAAGGAAAAACATACCATGCGAGATCAATTGGAGCGCCGATTGCAGCAACTGAAGGACGAATACGCGCAGGGCGAAAAAACGCTGGAAAACCTGCAAGCCAAAACATCGGGCGTACAGCGCGTGATGCTGCGCCTGAGCGGAGCGATTCAGGTGCTGGAAGAGGAACTGGCGGCGGAAAACACCCCACAGCCTTCCGGCAATCATTCGGTTTATTCCGGCAATGGCGCGTCGGAAAACGGCGCGGAACCCGGCGCGCTTCTTCCGAATTCCGCGCCTGCCGCCCTGCCGGGGAGAATATAGGCCATGCCCGCCAGTATCACCGGCGCCTTCCGCGATCTGCTGGTCACGTCCCTGCCCGATCTGTTCGGCGGCGACAAGCCCGCCGCGCAGCTTGCCGTCACCGAGGGCAGTTTCGACGTAGACCCGACGTATGCGGAGGTCAGCGTCAGCGAACCGCGCCCGGACGACCGGACGGAAAACCTGCCGTTCGACCCCGCAAAACCGACCGGGCCGTATACGCTTGCGCAGCCGCCGGCCGCCGGGCCGCGCCGCGTCAGCCTTGACTCGGAAACGGGCGCGCGAACCCTTTTGGCCGATGAGGAAATCGTGTGGGATGTGGCGGATGGACGCAAATTTACGCTGCAACTACGTCCGTCCCGCGACCCCAAAACATTCAAAACCGTGCATGCGCTGTACGGCGTGGTCACGGTCACGACGCTGCTGCGGGGGCGGCAAACGCTGTCGGCGCGCTTGCAGCCTGCCGACGCTTCCCGGCTGGAAGAAACGCTTTCCCTCGTCATGGGCGTGGTCGCGCTGAACCGGCAGGCGCTCATGGACGCCACGCGCAGCGATTATGCGGGCAACGGGTACGGGGCGCATGTCAGCGTGAAAAGCCTGCAAATCAAGAGCGCGGCCTACGCCGCCGATTCGGTGACGCTGCTGTTAGGCGCGGAAGTGGAACTCAAAGCCGAGCGCGCCCTTGCGCCCGACGAAGGCCACGCGATTGTCCGCATCATCACGGCGGGCCGCACAACGGGACAAACGCATCCCATTGACATTGACGTAGCATTGGACGTGTGATCGCGCCATTGCCGGTAAGCGCAATAGCCGCGTCTCATGCCACCCACCCACTCCGCCGCAGCGCGAAGCCGATGATGAACCCTAAGATCGCCAGGAACAGGAGCATCCACCAGCCTCGGTAGCGGTATTCCGCCTTGACGCGCACTTCCAGGCGGGACTTGTTGTCGGGGTCTACGCCGTTGTGCGGCCACGCGCCCTGACTGTACAGGCTGTCGGTCAGTTTCAGCGCGATACCTTTGTGGTCGAACACATCGTAGCAGCACACCGCGTCAATCTTGCCCGCCGTATGCAGATTTTCCAGCACCTGGCGCACCGGTATCTCCGGGTCCAGTATCCATTCGCTTGTTCCGCCAGGCGTTCGGATCATATAAGCGTCGCGGGCGAAGGTCAGCGTGATGAAGGAATTTTTCGTGACATCATCCAGCGTATTGGGCGCGTTTTGCCGACGGTTGTAGGGTAAAAATTTCCCATCCGCCCAGAAGTGCCGGAACAGATCGTTCATCTTTTCCCAGGCTTGCAAATCCGCCTGCTCCGCCATACGCTGCTTGCACTTTTCCTTCAGCGCGGTCAGGGGCGTCCCGGCAGGAAACTGCCCGATGTTGTAGATTTTGGCGTCCGGGAGCGCGTCCTGTCGTTTGGGCAGGCCGCCCTTTTCCGCCGCCCGCCCATCCAACTCCGGCAGGTTCACCTTGATATGTATGTCTTCTCGCATGGGCATTGTTCGTCGCTTTTGCTCCTGCGTTCGATTGTCACGAACCCTTGATGCCGCGTTGCTCTTTAAAGGGTTCATCCAATGAGTCTCGATGCCCTTTCCAACTTACAACCGCCCATTTTGGGGAGTGTACGGGGAGTGTTTTGACGTAACCCCGCAGGTCTTTACGCGCCGTGTCGGGAAGGTTATCCGCATCTACTGCCAGCAAGATATATTCAAGATCCTTCTGTCCGGTGGCATCGATCTGAAGGGGAACATCGCGTGTGTCACTGTTCTGCCACGCCATCTCGTATGGGTGATGAGTTCCATCTGCTTCGGTCACGTCCTGCTTCCCATCCGGTTCGCGCAGTACAGGCTCGGCTTCTCCAACCATGTTCTTCATATAGCTCATTATCGGGCGCGCTTTTTCTCCCGAAACGCTGAACAATTGGAAATAGTACTCCTTGAGCGGGAGTACAAAGGTGAGTTCGCTGGGGCGGCCTTCCTTTCTGGCCTCGACACTCAGAGTGAGTTCAAGAGGATTGTCCGTTCTCAGAACCGATAATCCCGCCCGCTTACAGAGTTCCTGCATCGCCGTTAACTTCGGCGCGGGAACCTTGATATGAGGGGGGCGCTTTTTAGGCGTGTGGGGATTGACAACCACTCCCCCCTGTCCCTGCCTGGGATCATGCGTTATGACTCCGCCAGATGGATTTACAGGCACCCCCCCGCTGCCAGGAGAACCCGGCGGCGGTCCGGTAATCGTGGGTGGAGCAATTAGTGGCCGGATAGGCTGTTGTTGAACCGGTGGCGTTTTATCCGATTCTTTAGGCTTGTCCGGCAGTTTATCTAATTTCAACTCTGCTGCGCATGGAACGACATAGTTGTGGTCGTGGAATTTGCGCCGTTCGCTTACGTAAGAGATGTCAACGGGTTCCTGGTGTCCAACAGTGAAATGCTCCTTCATTGCGCTGGAAATATCAACCAGCAGTTCATAGGGTTCCGTTTCCTGCGAACTCCCACTCCACCCAAACGGCCAGCGATACCAAATATAGCGCTTGGGCAAAAAGAATTGGTACACATTGTCTCCAAGCGGGCGGCCATGGTAGCGCTTTTCAACAGCGTCCCTGTGTGACAGCAGTTCCACGCCTTGTATATCTTTCGGATTGACAACCATGCCCGGAGGTGGTTTTAGCTGCAAATTAACTGTCGCTCCGGCATTTTCCGGGATGCCCCGGAACATCCAGACAAGCGCGCACACCACGAACAATCCGCCGCCGATGAGCAGGGGATAGTCGTACCACCAGAGATGCCGGAACGGCACGTAATCTACAAACGTCTGCTGCTCGCAGGGCGCGACAAAGGCCGGGGAGGCTTCCCTGGGCGGCGTTACGGCAGCGTCGGCGCAAAGCGTGAAATTCTCGTTACGCTCGCGCGGATTGAGTCGGATGGTCACGGGCAGGGTAATGGAGGTTTCCGGCGCAAGCGCGTACTCCGGCAGCTTGGAAACCTTCGCGCCGTGATCCGGCGTTTCGCCCCGATACACCTGCGGCTTCACGCCCAGTTCCATGTACGACCAGTTGCTGACGGTGATCCGCGCTTTGGGCGAGCCAAAGCCCCAGCGATGCCAGGGACGCAAGCGTACAACTTCGGGGGTTAATTCCACGCGCACGTCGCGCTGCGTGGGCGGGGGAAACCAGTGGTACGTTTCCGGTTCGCCGATGAGCGAACCCCCATCCTGGGGCGAGTTGGTGTCGTGCTTAAAAAGAGAAACGACAAATTCACAACTTGCTTCGCGCTGACTAAGCACAACCAGCGTCAGCGTGACCCCCTCTCCCGGAGGCAGCGGAAATTTGTCGCCCGGCTTGATACGCCCCATATTGGAAGTAGTCAGCTCATATTCGCCGGGACTCAAGCCTTCCACGAGAATACTGGCAAACCGCATTTGAACATTCTGGTTTTCAAGCGGCCAGGTCAGTTCCGTGCCGTTGCCGACAGCGTTTTCATCCAGGCGCGCCGAAGCGCGGCCCCCGGCCCCATACTGAAACGGGCGTTCGGAGGGCCGCTGGCGGCTTGAAGATCGGGTTCGCGGCTGTATAAGCATTTTTACTATCTTTACCTTTTTAGTTAATTTGGGCTGCTATTGAGGCTTTCTGTCAAAAATCACGGGATAGTCGAACGAAAATTTGTCTTCCGGGCTGGCATCCTTACGATAATTCTCAAATTTATCATGCCAGAGTTTGATGTTCTTGTTTCCCTCGCTCGCCAGTTGCTTTTCCTTCTTATCCAGTAACTCCATGTACTCTTTGCGCGTAGGCCATGTTACTGTGTCTTTCCAAACCTGATAACTTCTATCATCCGGGGTGAACTCCAGATACTCTTTTTCACCCGAATGTTTACTCAGTTGATAAGGTTTTGATAATGACGGGTCGCTTAAATGCGTCTTGTGTTGGTCCTTGGCTCTGATGGAGTTACCATCCTTATCAAAACCAAAAAAGAGCAGCGTGATTTTGCCCTGCTGTTGGGGGGGCGGTATGGCCGGCGCCGGCTTCGGAGTCGGCTTGCCAAGCAGATACCCGATTACGCCGCAGACCGTAAACGCCGCAAACGCTTTTAACCAGAATATATTTGACAGACAGCGTAACATTGTAAGAAGTTCCTTCGTTATTTGTCCGACCGCCAGTTTATCAAACTACGCTTTTTGATGGTGACATCCGGCGCGCTCGCCCCCGGCGACGGCAGAAAAGGTTTTTCCGAGTTGACGACGACACCGCCGCCGGGGCCGCTGTCGGGCGTAATGCCGGCCTCCCACTTCTTGTACTCCTCCGCCAACTTGCGCAGCGCTTCCGAGATGAGATACAGCAAATAGCCCCAGTCGGTTTCCCGCCTTTCCGCTTCCGGGGGAATTTCCCTCAAAGCGACGGCAAGATGCGCCAGTATTTGCATCTGCTGACCATGATGCGGCAGGAGGAACCGCAGTTCGTTCAGCTGCATCAATATGCGGTACACGCGATTGAGATAAGCGCGCGGACGCTCGCCCCAATCCAGCACAACGTTCGCTTCCATCAGCGCCGCCGACATAATGCCCGCTTCCGGCTTGTGGTTCACCAGCAGTTTGTTCAGGTGCGTGAGGCAATTTTCCGCTTGTTCCTGTATCTGCTTCACGGCTATGATCAAGCGCGGCATACTGTCCAGGCGCAGACATTCGGGAATAAACGTGTCGTCTTCCCGCAGCCCGGTTATGTCGTTGACGAGTCGCCCGATGCACAGCCAATCCTCGACGTTTTGTTCCGCCCGCGTGGTGGAAAGCAGATAGCGCATTTGCGAGAAACGGCGCGGGATGCGTCCCTGCGACGATTGTTCCCCGATTGGTTCCATGCCCTCCCGAATCCCTAAATAAACGGCGATTTTGCTGCCCGTCGCCGACGTTTCCGGGGCAAGGTCGCCGACATAGGGCGCGCACAACGGCATACCCGCGCTGATGACGATTTCCGCCGGGTAGCCGCTCGGCATGATGGCCCGACATTCCAGCAGCTTCAGCGTACATTCCCAGATACCGCCCCGCGTGTTGTTTTGATAGCGCGTCAGACTGAAGGCTTCGCGGGGCATTTTCGCAACCCCATACGCGCCCTGCGCCAGCGCCAACAGCCGCAGTTGATCCAAAACAAACTCGCGGTCTTCGGTCAGATACTGCCCGCGCATCATTCCGACCGAGTCCCAATACACGGCGTTCAAGTTAATGGCGTCTCTGCTCACGCTTCTCCTCAGAAAAAAGTGGATAGTGGATAGTTAGTTGATAGTTCGTAGTTGACACAAGACAGACATTTATTTGGCGAGACAGGAGCGCAGGGGAAGCCCCTCGCGCGTCCGGGGCGCGTTGCCGTCCGCAAGCCAGGCGGTTTCACCGAGAACAGCCGCGTCTACCGCCCATCGGCAGCGCAGCGGCACATGCGCGGGCAGAAACAGCCGCCCCAAAACTTCCAGCCGTTTATGCGCCTGCTCCGTTTTTGATTCAGCCCAGGCGTTTTCCACTTCGGGGCGGCCCGCCGCCTGCGCTTTCTGTTCTGCCGTTGCAGTCGCTTCTGCCGTTACAGTCGCTTCTGTCGCTTCTGTGCCTCCTGCCGCTTCTGACGCTTCTTCCGGTTCGGAGGTTTCAAAGCGCTCATGCGGCAGATACACGATCACTTCGGGCGCGCGCAAAATCGCTTCGCCTTCCAGCATCAGCGTTAATCCCAACTGCGCAAGGGGCGTTCCCATCCGGCTTTCCACGCTGTGATAGGCTTCCAGGTGGATGCTTGCGTCCTGGGAAACCAGCAGGCGAACGGCGCGGTCGAAAAGCGCGCCCCAATCCGTCACTTCCCGGCGTTTCAGCAGCAGCGCCCACAAAATGCCCTGCGCTTGCGGTTCGGAAAACAACTGCCAGTCTTCGGGCATCAGTCCCAAAAATCCATCGTCCTTCCAATCCTGCATCAGCCGCAGCAGAACGCCATTCAAGTCCAGGCCGCCGAGCAATCCGTTTTGCGCGTAGGGCTTGCTTTTTCGGCCAAGCCAATAGGCCAGCGGGTTTACGCCCAAAGCCTCCGGCGACTCCCCGGTTTGAAAGGCCGTTAATGTCGCTGCAAAAAAATCCTCAACGGTCAAATCCCAATCGGGCGGCGACCAATCCATCGGATACGCTGCGCCTTCCAGCATGTCAATTTCGGCCAGGTGCAGAAACATCAGCGTGAAAAACCGCTCCGCCAATCGCGTGGCCGCATCGGTCTGCGTATCTACATTTTGATCGTCCCAAACAAAGCCGTGCGGGTTGGCGACGGGAATCAGCTGATTGTCGCGCAGCAGCAGGATGTAATCGGAAGGCGTTTGCAGCGCGGGCGGCGACTGCAATTCCGGGTACTGCGTTCGCCACAGCCGCGCCAGCCATTGCGTGGGAGACATCGCGCCGGGCATCACCATTCCCTGCGCGCCCGGCGCGTCGGGCGCGGCCAATCCCTGTACGGCAACAAACCCCAACTGCTCCGTCCATTCGTCCGGGCTGCGGTCAATCAGCCACCGGTGCGTTTCCAGGCAGGCCTGCTCCTGCCGGTTGGGGATCAGACTCGGCGCGAACTGCGTGTCCCAGAGGCTGGCCGCGAGCCGTTCCGCCAATGCGCGCAGTTCCTCCTCCAGGATGGGCGCAGGCGTTTTGGGCAGTCCGACCTGCATCAGTGGATACAGCCATTGCAGCCGATTGTCGGCCCGTATATTCAGGTCAATAGAGCCGTCCTGGCGCGCGGCAATCACTTCCGGCTGCGCGAAATGCCCGACATTGGGCGTAACGCGCATCGTTTCCAGCGGGATGCCCTTTTCCCGCAGCAGCAGCACGGCGTACAGCAGAAAAGCCGGGCCGTTCAAAGCAGAAAAATACTCCAGTTCGTCGTATTTCAATTCCACTTTCGGCGGCGCGGGCTTGCCGGGCGTATTCGCCTGCCCCGTTGATGCGGCTTCCGTTGGCTCCGGGTTCATCGCGCAATCTCCGCAAGGATTCGATACCAGCCCAGGGAAAAGTTTTGTTCCAGGCAGGAAGCCGCGTGGTGCGCCATGTCTTTGAGCAGATAATCCGGCAGCGCAATTGTCGGCTTGACCGGCAGCGTCAGGCGCATGACCGGCGAAATCGGCAGGGAGGGGGCGGCTTCCTCCGGCGCATTCGCGCCTTCGGTGGGAAGCGGCGGCAGAAACGCGGGCTGATAGGAGAGAAACGGTTCTGCCATGCGCGAAGGCCAAAGATAACTGTCCCATAGCGTCGGTTCCTGTACGCGCGCATTCACGCCTTCCAGCCGGAACTGCGCGCGGCTGATGTCGAAGCAGCGATGGCAGTCCGGGAGATGCCGTAAAAATTCCTGCAATTCCCCGAACGTCAGCATCCGGGAGCGCAGGAAAATCCACTGCCACCAGAAGCGGCAGGCGTCGCCCGTCGGGTCGCTGAAATCCAGCGTCAGCCCGCCGACGGGAAACAGGCTGATGTCAAATTTCGAAGGCGCTGCCTCGCGCTGATTGTCCGGGTCGCTGACAATTTCGCGGCGTTCGCGGCGCGCGGCGGGTTCTGACGCCTCAAATTCGGCAGGTTCAATCGTGCCCCGGCTGCCGTAATAAACGCGCGCTTCCTGGGCCTGATTGCCACACGCCACGCGCGTTTTGTTGCCCTCATGGCGCAGCGGCGCGGCCTCCCAGGTGTCCCCGCTCACGCCCGCCGCCGCGAAAACGCCCTTCAAATCATCGAAGATAATCTCGATTTTACCCATTACCAGGTCGCGGCGCGTCGGCTGCCAGTCCATCTTCATTTGCGCCGCGACAACGGGATTGAGCAGCAGCCAATCGTCGCCCTCCGCGAGCCGCTTGCGCAAACCCGCGCCAATCTCATCCTCCATCGTGACCGACAACGCGATCTGCGTGGCTTCCCCCCGGCTTCCCCCTGTCTGCCCGTATGTGGGCAGCGCAGCAAAAGGAGACGGACTCGAACCGGACGGGCTTGCGAAACCTGTGGAAAAACGGAGATGCAGGATTTTGCGGGAATAGGGATAAAAGGGCGGCAGCCAGGTTTCCAGCGCGGGCGTGGTGGGCGCGGACAATCGCAGCGACTGCTCCAGTTCGCAATACCCTACGTACCGCTCCACCTGCACCGAACAGGGGCGTCCATCAATCTGCGCGCGCCACGTCGCTTCCGCCAGGCTCGCAACCGCTTCTTCTTCGGCGGCAATGCAGACCAGCATCCCCATTTCCGGGTCGGTTAAATCGGGTTCCTCCGTTCCGGGGATATGGCGCAACGTCCAGAAGCAGGAGTTTTCGCTGACGCGGCAGTTCTGCGTGAAAATCGGACGAATCCAGCCTTCACCGCATGGCGTCCAGGGCTCCCGATGTTCGTCAAACGCCACATCGCGCCGACGAATCAGGGGCGTGGCGGCGGGACTGGTTTGCGATGACGTGATCTGCTGCCAGGCGGGGCTTTGCGGCAGCAGCAATCCCTGCATGGGAAACTGCCAGACGCCCTGCGGCAAAATCTGCGCCGAAATCTGCCCCGCCACATGTCGGTGCGCCTGTTCCAGCCGCTTCGCCAGAAGTTCGTTCCACTTGTCGAGAAAATTTTCAAAAGGCCGGCTATAGGTGTCTGTCATACTCTGCCAGGTTACTCTGCGGGCTTGCTCAGTTCAGGAAGCCTTAGCCTAAAATATCGTTCTGAATGTATTGCAGCAGTCTATGGATTGTTCGCGCTTCAAGAGTACTCCGTGTTTTTGCTAAAGCAGCTAGGCGTGTTCTATGTCCCTGATCAAGCGCGCCGGCAACCTGCTGGCGATCCAAATCCCGTAACCCGTCAGCAACCGTGACCAACAACTCACCATCTGCTGCGTCCAGCATCTGTATCATCAGAGGAAGCGCATATCGCAACTCTCCATGAGGAAGGATTTGAGCGAGATAGCGCTGCCATTGTAGAGGTTTTTGGCGCCAAATCCTGTTTAGCGCGTCCCAATCGTCAGATGTCAACGGCCCTATAAGCGTGTGAGCATAAAGGATAACATCATCTGACCAGTAATCCACAGAGTAGTCCTGACTGAGACAGTCATCAAGCATAGCTAGTGTACTCATAATAATCCTTTACCATTGGGACGGGTTTCCACCTGTCGGGTAGGAAGAGGTAATATTACCTTGCGCATCTTTAATCACTTCCCATTGAACGCCATCCACAGTTTGCCTGTGCAGGGTGGCGCCATCCCTGACACGCGATGCGACTTCCGGGGTGTCTGCTACCTTTCCAGTCGTATCAAGTATCTTCTGATCAGTCCAGTCATCAGGCGCTAAAGTGGACTGTTTGATTTTAGAAAGATTTCCGTCTGGAAATTGAGTTACAAACTTGACTTTTGAAGTGCCGTCAGGATAGGTTTCAAGAACCTCATGGTCGAAATTGGGCGATGTTTTGATTTGAGGAGAATGCCCTCCAATAACTTCGTTGGACATTCCTCCTGGTGAATTAGCATTTGGCACTCGTTGACTGTAAAGAATCTTCTGCTCCATTTCAGGAGTAAGTCTCTGGCTTGCAGGAACTTCGACTTCACCCGGAACGAACTTTCCCGCAAGCCCACTGCCGAGCGCAGCACCCGCAAAGCCACCTGCAAAGGTTAGAACTTTCTGACCGGTAGACCCCTCTCCGAAAATCTTGCCGCCTGCCCAATGCCCGCCCATACCGCCGCCGATGCCGCCCAAAAACCCGCCGCCCAGCCTGGCGGCGATAGCAGCCATGCCTAATCCCCTGGCGGTCATTGCCAGGCCACCGCCGGCCAATCCCAACACCAGCAAGGCTGCCTCAGCCTGCCAGGGAACTTCGCTATGGATGTCCGCGCAGGTATGTACCGGGCCGCCAATCAAAACGGTGGAACACCCTTGCGCGATGACAAAGCCGCATACGCCCTTATCTGTTTTACGCGCCGCGTGCAAGCCTTCAATCAAGACGGTTTCGCTGCCCTGCGCGACCAGAGACACTTTATGGGCGACGCAAGCAACCTTACTGCCACATGCAATGGCCGCCTGCCGTCCGTCGCCTCCAATGTAAACTGTGGCTGCTCCCGTGATGATAGGGCCACTGTCGGCAGGGATCATGGAGCCAACAACTTCGCCTATCATCCCTCCCAGAGACGCTCCCGTACACGCCGCGCCCGCAATCGCCAGCGCCGCCGCGCCGCCGGTCGCAATGATTGCCGCGCCAATCACTGCGCCCGCAAGCGCGCCCACTATCAACCCCGCGAATGCAGAGGAATGTGAAACCTGATCTCCTATTCGCGCGGCTTCCGGCATAATCAACAGTCCCCAGGTTCAGCGCAGCAGGCTGAAACTCTCAACCAGCGATGCAAGCTGCTTTTCGTAGCGGTCGAAATTTACTTCTAAAGCGGTGGCCGTCAGCGTCAAAGCGAGCTGATTGGAATAGAAATAGTATTGATGCTGACGCATCATACCGTTCTCGGAACGCCAGGTAAAATTGGCTCGGATCGTGTGCCTGCCCCCAATAGCGGCAGGGCGCTGCTCAAGCAGAAGAAACCCGTTCAGATTTGCCTCTAAGACTTTCAATTGCCTGGCTGCGTAACTGTTCACATCTTCGTCGGCTCTGGCGTCTTCTCGATTCATCACGACATTGAACTCGCCCGGACTGGCTCCCGCATTGGTAAAGATGTGAACAGACAGGTCTTTCCACCCTTCGGGCAGGAAGAAGGATCCCTCATTGAACTTGTATAAAGGCATATACGCTTCCCTCATTATCCCAAGACCGGAAGATAGTTGTTTTAGAGACGGTTTCGCCCGCCTGCGGGGCCGCAGCAGCACTTGCCGGTGGCATTGCGGCGACCCGCTTACTTTTGGATTGCTGATTCTTACGGATGGTGAGACTGTACAGGCAGATCACCCGGCAGGATAGGCCGACTAAGCTCGCCGGTATATTTCAGCACTTGCAGGCCCGTACCCGGAACGGGTACAGAAGAGCGCAGCAGTTCTATATCTTTGTCTGACAGTCGGGTCTTTACGGCTGCTGCATTTAAATCCAGCGCCGTTGAGCCGAGGAAAGCTGAAGGTGTCGCTGTCACATCGGGCCGCGCGGTGACATATTGAACGATTAGCTCGATCTGCTTCGCCTGGACAGGCGCCATAGGGATGGTATCATTTCTGAAGAAATAGGCGCTGTGTTCTGAAACAGGAACAGGAACCTCAATATCCAACTGCAGATCAGAATGTGCCTTAAGGCGGGTGGCACAGGGCCGATTGGAGTAGGTAACCAGCCTTTTGGGGAGTGGAGACGCGCCTAATAACAGGCGTAATGTCCCATCTTGAAAGAAGCAGTAGACGTGTTCCGGGTCAAGAACGGGATGATTATTTTTGGCCTCCAACCGCCACAGACGGTTTAGCACATAAATGTCTTCATTGCCAGAGTTCGTTATGTGTATGCCGACACGCAAAATAGAGGCGCTGGTCACTGTGAAATTTGTTTTCATATGAACCGAACCCCGCGTAGAAGTTGGGTCGGAACTTGGCGTTCCGCTGCCAAGCGGCACATTTTGGCCGACAGTGTTCATGCTTTTGCTCCTTATTTTGTTTTTATCGTCTTTGGCGAGACTACGACAGGCAAGATTGCAGCCTAAGGCTGCAATCAACATTATACATCGCCAGCGCTTTTTATATTGTGTTTGCACACTACATTTAAGGCTGCGACGGAGGCGTGTTGGGAACAAAAGCATTGTCAGCATCAGAATGATTTACCCTGTGGTATGGATAGCCTATGTCGCGCAGATAATCTGCTTCCGAAGGCGTTCCTGTTGAAATTGTAGTTTTTTCTTCCAGTGTGTCGAAGACCGGGTCCGGCGCGCAGTCGCCAATGCCGTTCATCTGATGCGCGCCATGTGTCATTTCGTGAAACAAAATGGCATCATTAGGAACCGGATGTGCCGGATCAAGGGAGTTTGTAAGCGTTAGATCCGGCAGAAGCCTTACAGTGGTATCAGCCCCCGTTCCAGTACCAATGCGCTGTGTTACGCCATCAGCCTCCATAACGGGTGCCCCGGAGCCGTAGAATACAGGTTTACCTACAGCCGTAGACGCTTGCCATTCATCATCGGTATCCGGGCCGCAATCGCTGTTTGGTCCGTTTGGATCGTTAGCTGGATACTCGGTAATCTTCATGTTGTGTCCGCTCTCATCAATGCTGTTGAGGGTCTGCATACCGGAATCGGTAGTGGCAATTTTGTCAAGCCGATCCAATGCCTGCGCCTGGAAAGCGGGCGTACCGTGAATGGTAATAGCCCTGCCTACTTTGGTGTCCCCGTTGGGCAGCTTCGTAACGGCCATTCCTCCAACAGTACGCGTTGCCGCAGTGCCCGTTCCCGCGCCTCCTGCTGGCCCTGCTCCCACGCCTAAACTCGTGTCCAGGTGCAGGGGTGACATGGAGGTGGGTCCACAGTTGATCATAACGAGCGGCGTTCCGTCTATCTTGACAGTTCCCTTTGTCGCCTTCATCTGGATCGTGCCCGCTTCCAGCATCAACTGGTTGTCGGCGTGCATGTAGATGCTGCCCGAACAGAAGATGTCAAGCTGCGCGGGGCCACTCCCCTTCTCGAAGTGAATACGATCACTCCCCGAACTTGTCAGGTCCATCACCACTGTCTCTTTGCCGCCCTCGATCTCGCCCCGAAAGATCAACTTGTCCTTACAGCGTATCTCTACAATGTCGGTGGCGCCTTTGTCTTTCGTCGTCATGCTCACCAGATTACCCGAAGGTGTCCGCCACAACTTGGTTTCATCCGGCGCATACACAAACCCCTGCGCCGCATGTTCACGCACCGACCCGATCACGACTGCATCGCTGTCCCAACCATCTAAGAACTGCACAAGCACATGCTCGCCCACTTCCGGCAGCGACAGAAAGCCCGACGTGCCGGTCTTGCCCTTCAACCCGCCATATGGTGTGACGGTTTGCAGCCAGCACAAGCGCGTAAACGGCGTCGCTTCCAGCGGCTCCCAATCGAACTCCACCTGAATACGCCCGCTCTTGGTCGGATCGTCGCTATTGTTCTTGGTCACATGCGCCCACAGGCACTGCATCGGCCAGTTGGTGCGCCGCAAGCGGGGAAGCAGGGGCATCAGTTTGTCTAAGAGCGCGAACTCCTGCGACACGGCTTCGCTGCCATGTCCTTGTATGGTCACGTCGCGCACCAGCCAGGGTTGTTCGGCAAAGTTGACCAACGCGCCAGGCGCAAAGGCGTACACGCCTCCCATCCAGCGCGCCCGGCACACAACCGTGTTCACATCCAGGTTGGTCGCATCCTCTAACTTCTGTTCCTGCTGGTACTGCGCATGATGGGGCGCGTCCGCTTTCGGTTCGTACAGGTGCCCCGGCGCGCGCGTCAAACCCGCGTTGAACTCCAGCACCTTAGAACGCGCAATACCCGGCGACGCGCTGCCGGTGCCCTGCGCGGTTGTTTGTATGGGAACCAGGCCCGCTTCCAGACTGGTCGTATTCCAGTGCCTATCCGCGCTCGGAAACTCGTCGCCTGCCGGAACGCTCGGTTTGCCGATCAGCACTTTGCGGTTGAGGTCGTCAACGGCTAGGGGAATGCCCCACGCATGCAGCATCCGGCACAAGTAAGCAAAATCGGTTTCTTCGTACTGGACGCTGAGGGGTATCTTTACGCTTCCTGTTGCGCTCGCCCCGCCTTCGCCGAAGTCAAGTTCTCCCTTGTTCTTGCCGATGAGGTAATCGCACACATCTTTGAGCGTACAGCTTTCCCACACGCGGAAGTTGCGGATTTGATCCAGGCGCGCGCTGTAGGACACGCACTCGAAGTGGAAGTAGGCGCGGTGTTCCAGCCGTTCGGCGCGCACGGAGCGCACATAGCCCCGGAAGCAGTCCACCGTTTCGCTGTCATCCTTAGAATGCCAGCGCAGCAGCACATCGGCGTTGAGGGTTTTTGCGCCTTTTTCGGCAAGAGCGGCGTAGGTATCGGCTTCCTGATCGTCGGTTCCGAGCGTACAATGGGCCGTGCCGTGCGTGTACAGGCGGCGGACGATGGACACATCGGCCAGTTCCGTTTTGGCGATCAGCCCGTTGATTACACCCGACACGATCTCGAACGACATCTAAAGATACTCCACGAATGTCGCGCCAGGGCGACATCTCACGACAAGATATTACAAACAAGGCCGGCTTTGAAAAAAGATACGGACAGGATGCGCAGGCATCTTCAAGAAGCGCCTGCGCATCCTGTCCGGCGCGGTTTAGTTTTCGGCTGCCGTGCCGGCCGAGACGTCAATGAGGTTCTTGCTATCGTAGTTGACGGTTCCGGGCAACGCGGCCATAATGTTGACCGTGATGGTGGAACCTGTCAGCTGCAAGTCCGTGCCGACGCCGCCTGCCGTGACATCCGATCCCCATTCGTTTTCCGCATAGCTGCTGACCCAGGCGTGAGGAATTATCCAGTTGTGCTGCGGCTTCTCATCGCGGCTTTCCGTGCTCAATTCCACTTTCTTGAAGCGGTCCGGGCCGGCTTTGGCCTTTACCCAGTCGGCGAGCAGCGTGTCTTCAGTCAGCCGCACAATGACTACCATCCCGGCGATGGGCACTTTGAGCGGTTCGCGGCTGTCGCCATGTCCAATGTTCACGGTTGCGCGCAGCACCTGCTGAATCTCGGTGCCATTGATTTTCAGTTTCAACGTTTTACTCCTTGTCAGTTGCAAACTTCGAGTTCAAAACTAGTTCCAGGACGATTTTGAAAAGGCGCTTGCCGGGATGCGGCAGGGCATTTCCCTTTGCGCATGTAGAGCGTTCGCCTTTGCGCATGAAAATGTCGAAGTGTCCGCTCCTGGAATACCGAACACCGGAACGCCGGCATCTTCATACAATGTCACCAGTCCCTAGTGGCTAATCAATAGTGGCTGGCCGAAAAATGGTTTGTCGCTAACGTCGTTGTTCAATTGAAGGAAATATGCAGATCGCCGACAACGCCCTCTTTGAAGTTCAGCTTGATGCTGTAACCGGCGGAAGGGTCGTCCACGTCATTGGGCGTGACCACAACGCCGTCTTCTTTCAGCGGGCCGGGGAACGCATTGACGGTCTTGCCCAGCGGATCGTACCAGCCCTTGTTGCCGCCGTCCACATACAGCAGAATTTCCGCGATAAGCGCTTCCATTTCCTCCTGCGTGGGCAGCGCGCCGCCTTCAAACGCTTGATACGCCAGCAGCAGGCGGCGCAGATACACCTCCTGCCGGTAGTGGTGAATCATGCGATAGCGATAGCCGGAGCCGATGTCCACGCGATACAGCGTGCGCGGCGCGACAATCGCAGGGTTTTTGCCGGCAACATGCCGAAATACGAGAAACGACTGATCCACGCCCGAAAACTGCGAATAGATGTCGTCGCCGGTAAACTCGTCGAGCGGTACGCGGGTCTGCGCGAATATGGGATGGGCGGTAACATCTACGGCAATACCGGGCAGTCTCGGGTTCACCTGTTGCTGCATTTTGGAAATAGCCTGCAGCACTTTGGGCTGGTCATTCGCCATGATGCGTCCCGCCGCGACATAGCAGGCGCGCACGGCAACGGGCGGCACTTCCACCGCTACCTCGCGCCCGTCCGCCACCTTGCCCGTGATCAGTACGCCGTCCGGGGGCAGGCACAGGAAATCGGGCGCGCACAAAATGCCGGAAACCGCCCACGACTGCCCCACAACGTCGTCCACGCAGTAATCGTTTTGTACGCCTTCCACAACGACTTTTTTCGCCCGCCCGGAAATCAGCCTTTCTTCGGGCGAGAACAGTACTTGAAAGCCGCACTCATAGCCCAGTTCCATCAGGCCCATCACTTCGGCTGCGCCCGCCACGCGCCCAAACCCGCCGAACTGCTCGATGCGCTCGTGGCGCAGTTTCTCGATGCGCGCGTCCAACTGGATATGGTCATCCTCGACCTCGGCCTCTGTGGTACGCTGGTAATCCTCTTCAAAGTTGCCGCCCCGGATGCGCCCCTCGCCGGGGGGAGTCGGTTCCTGGCCGAGGAAGGGAGCGACATGCGGCACAATCGCAAAGGAAATGGCGTCCTGGTACTGGTTGCCAGCCTGGTGGCATGCGCGGCGCATGTAGTAGACAAGCTCTTCCTGATAGATTTGCCACAGGTCGGTCAGTTCGCCGTTGGCGACGATAAGTTCCGGCTGTATGCCCATGACGTCCGGCGGAAACTCGTTGAAGAGAGAATAAACTCCCATAATCGTTTCAAACAGAGGAATCACTTCGCGGAGGAAGCTTTGTACGCCCTTGCTGTACACGCCAAGAAAATCGTCATGCGCTTTCGCCAATTCCTGCGCGTCGAATTTGTAGGTGATTCCATCCGGGCCGGTCAGACCTTTGGCAAGTTCTTTGGGATCGTTGAGGACGACGGCAAGCAGGTTTCCTACAACCGGGTCAATCTTCTTCAGACGCACCATCTCGCTCATGAAGCTGCCGACAACGGCGGGAAGCTGGGCTTTTCTGTCCTTGATGGTAGCGATTTCGCTCAGGTCGCGCTTTGCCAGGGGCTTGCTTTCCAGCGCGTTGCGCAGGGGAACCAGTTCCGTGCTTCCCGTGCGGGTGGCCGCGCCCGCGCCGATGGCCTTGCGCGTGGGCGGCGGCAATTTGGGAATGTCTTCGACGCTCAGGCGGCCATTGGTTCCGATGGTCAGGAACAAATTTTGATCGCTTGATTGACCGCTGCCCCCACTCGGCCCGACCATAGATTTGTAAGATTCCAGCAGCGCGTGTTCCGCGATGGCTGTGGTGCGCAGTTGATCGGACAGCGCGTTTTCCAGTTCGGACTTGCGCCGCTCAAAGGCTTCCAGCGAACGCTGGATGTCCTTGTTCATCTTCACTTCGCCGCTGGAATCTTCGGCCCGCTTCATTTCGATCAGCAGTTTTTCCAACTGGGCATGCAGCGTCTGCATGGACTTTTTCACCAAGCCGTACTGTACGCTGGGCTTGAAGCCAAACAGCGCTTCGTCAATGTTGACCCGATCCGCGCCCTGACGCAAACGCACCCGATTGCTGATAAGGTCGCGCAGCGAACGGATGAAGGGATGGGAACTCGTTGATGAGTATCTTGGTCCAGCCCGGCCCGCCTTCCAGCGAGAACTCATAATGCGGAAGTTCATCAAGGGAGTAGACCTGGCCTTCCGCGTCTTCGGTCGTGATTTGCCCACCCGCCCGTAGGCGATAAAAAAAAGCGGGCTGCATCTTGTCCATGAACTCTTTGAAAGAATGGACAGCCAGTTCTTTCTTGACTTTGTCTCGAAATTGCGTCCACGTCATCAAGCCGGACTGCAAATAGGCCAGCATATCTTCCAGGCGTGGCGCATCTATGGACAAGTTGACGGAGGTAAACAAAATGGCGCGGCTGGTGTTGGGCTGCATGGTCTGATTGACAAATTGCAGCGTTTTACGATTAATGGGCATGTCGAACTTTCTCCCGGAATGTGACTGTTTGTTTTACCTGCATTGTTCTAGTGACGTAGAATACACCACTCGTGTTCCGTCTATCGCCATAAAAAGTAGATATTGAATGATCATCTTTGCAAGATGAGCGTCAACTTCACAAATTGATAAATATGATCAGATGGATGAGGCGCAAAGCGGTTTTAGGCCAGCGAAATTGGAGGATCTGCTGAATTTAAGAGAGTGTTCTACCCTAACCAACCTGACAGGCGAAAAGTTCTGTTGCGGTTCCCAATCTGGCGCGATTTTAAGAAAATTTTATTCAAACCACAGAGGAAAAGCATATCCAGTCGGTCAATCTATATCCACGCCCTGTTACTTTCAACAGCCTGCCCGGGCGCAAACGATTTTCCCATACTCTGTTACATCTTCCAATGGTCAAGGCATGTTAGATAAATGCAACCAAATGGATTGTGTAAAAATATTCCTGAGCAACTATCCCGGAGGTCGTTCCATGCCAAAGTATACACACATGGTTTGTTTGGTTGGCGAGAATCCTCTGCCTATCTGGTTGGGAATTCACCAGTTTATGCCATCGAAGCAAGAAACGGCCAACATAGAAGCAAAGCCGATTGTCCGTCTCGTCTACTCAAGTCAAACCAAGAAGGTCGCTGAACACCTGCAAAAACAGTTGCAGCATGAAAGCGATAGTGGTCTGCACGAGATTAGATGCTTATTCGATGCCGATGGCGAACTCAAAGAAGCCTTTTCACCACAGGCAATGAGGGAGACGTTGAAAAAGCTGAATGGCGAGAACCTTAGTGATCTTGACGATTATGCGTTGAACTACACCGGTGGCACAAAGGTTATGGCTGCCTACTTTCTCCACGACTGGATGACGACCGGACGCAGTGACCGCGCATTCTATCTACAAGAAACAAACGGGCAATTTCACTTTGATAGCGGCACCCCATATCCACTTAAGCCAACTATTAGAGAGTTGACACTTGACACTCTCGAAAGACTTCACGGCGCTAATCCGCATTCGTTGCGCCCCAATGTGCCCTGTAACAAACAAGATTGTGTGAATTTTTATAATGCACATCAAAGCGGCGAGTTGGCAAAAATCAAGAAGAAGTCATCTGATAAGTGGAACCCACTAGAACCTTCAATTCCTTACTTTCATGCCCAAGTTGAAAGTGAAGGAACTTGGAGAGGGGAGAGTGAATGGGCGCAAATTTTTACACTACTCACCGACAATGCGCGTACGCAATGGCAGCAATCTATCTTCTATTCTGATGACACAAAGCAAAAGCTCAGTGAAGAACTCAAGGAGCAGTTCCGCTTTGCCTTTAAGAATGAGTGGCTGGAATGGCTTGTCATGTTCTGGCTGAAAGAAGTATTGCCTGACAGTAAAGTTACCACTGGCAAGAAGTTCAAAATTGAAGGCCAAGAGTTTGAAGCAGATGCGCTGGTGGTTCACAAGAATCGTCTTTATTACTTCTCTGTCACTACCAAATTGAAGCCCGATGAGTGTAAAGAGAAAATGTTCGAGGCTATACACCGCTCGCGGCAGTTGGGTGGTGGATTAGCGCGTTCTTGTACCATTTGCCTGGCAGATGAATACGATGATTACGAGAGCGGCAAAAAGGTGGATACAGTTTCAGCAATTCGTAAATCTCTCACGAGCAGCGATAAAATCGGGAACCACACCATCTTTGGACTTAAAGAGATCACTAAATGGCTAACTGATGAAAACATCGAAGATATGGAAACTTTCATCAATCAATAGAGAGGATTTCTGGTATGGCATTGGATAGTGACGGAGTAAATTCGGCCTATATCTCCTTCGATGTAGATCGTATCAAGGAGTTTGTATTCGCCGGACAGCGCCCTCTCGACATTACTGGAGCAAGTGAGCTAATAAAGCAACTGGACACGCAGGTAAATGGCGGTAGCCTGGAGACATGGCTACACGAATTTCAACCTTTTGAAGTTATCTACGCGGTTGGCGGTTCCGGCATGATTCGCCTCATTGATAGTACGCGAGCAGGCGATCTATGCTGCTATCTGGAGCAGAAGTTTCGACAGGAAACGCTTACCGGATCGTGCAGCGCGGTTTATGTTCCCATTCCCAAAACGCCGCCAACAGGAGCCGCCTTCCGGGACGCGCTCCGCTTGCTGGGTATTCGCCTTCAGCAACGCAAAGCGGAGAAGGCGGGTAAAGAGCCTGCGGAAGCGTGGACAATGGGAAACTTCTCGCGCTGTCAGGCATGTGGTATTTTCCCATCTTCTGTGGAGGATGTCAAACTTCCCACTAACGAGGAGAAACGATGGATTTGCGCGTCCTGTCTGAAAAAGCGAACCACAGGACGAAACCTGAGAAACTTGATTTCCGACCGGGGCAATCTGGCGCTCTCACTCAGTGATATTTCCAATTCTTACATTGCCTGTCTCTACGCGGATGTCAACAAAGCCGGCAAATTATTGCTTGCCTGTAATGAGGAGCGGGAAGTACGCCTCTTCTCCGATCATTTCTTTCGGATATTACAGCAGGAATTTCTTAAGCAAGTTCCGGGCAGATTTCAAAGCCCGGTCATTGGCGGCGATGACTTGCTTCTCCTGATTCCTGCACAGAACTGTGTCCATGTCACCATGAGTCTGTGGCAACAGGTTGAAACGAGCCTGACTCACGTTCCTCAATACCTTGTGAATACAGAGGTTGGAAAACTGCTGCAAAATGTTTCTCTAAGCCTCAGCCTAGTGATTGTCGAGCATCAACTCCCTATCAACTTCATCTTCGATATGGCGCAGTCACTTCTCAAGAGCGCGAAAACGGGCAGTTATCAACTTGGAATGTCTACCATTGACTACATGCTCCTGAAAGGGGGCAGTCCGATGAGCGGGAATATCAAGGCGCTTCGGGACCATTACTTCACTGCCTCTTTGCCACAGGGAACCACGTTCCCGCAGGCCGAAGACGCAGGAGAGATTGAGATAAGACAGCAATATCTCACGCGCCGTCCCTACACGCGCGCGCAACTGAACGAACTAGTTCAACTCCTGCGGGTTGTCAAGGACAGGAAGGCGGCCTTCCGCTCAATTCTTGACAAGTTTCAAATTGCAAGCCCCACGGAAGTCTACATCCACGCGCAGTATCAGAAATCGCGGGAGTATCTGCCAGGTAATGTTGACGAGATGCTCTATCGCATCGAAACACGCGAGGGTGATAACATATTGACGACCGGCGTGGGCGACCTCCTTGAACTCTACGAAATGAACTCGCTTTAGGAGATGTGATGAGCTATACATTGACACTCTTTGCAGAAACGCCTATCCTGATTGATGGGCAACATAGCTCCTTCATTGTAGACAAGTCCACGGCAAGGAAAATAGTTGCCAAAAAGGACAATTCGGAGGAGAAGCGAAGCAAGCCGTTTATCCCCGCGTCTGCCCTTAAAGGCGCATTGCGCATCGAGTTCGAGCGTCTTCTGCGTGGCATTGGTATTTATATTTGTCCCGCTCCTGACCCAGAAAAAATGTGCAAAGATAGAAATAAACTCTGCCTTGCCTGTCGCTTGTTTGGTGGACCGAATTCCCGCGTAGGGAAGCTGCGATTCCAAGATGCTCTGTTCCAGCCAAGTTTTGATGAAGATGCCTATGCCCGGCGAATGGGAGTCAGCATCTCGCGCCAACTTCGCAAAGTGGAAGGCCAGAAACTTTATAGCCAGGAAGCGGCTCCTGCGAACCTGAAATACCAGGGCGCTATCGCCGTCCTCGAACCTCTTTCAGATGAGGAGAGCGCCTACTTTGAAAAGGTTCTCGCCTGGTGCGAAATGGAAGGATTGTTCATCGGAGGAAATCGTTCGCGCGGAATGGGCAAAATCGCCCTGAATGTCAAGAAGTCCGATCCTGTAGTTCCCACAACTTTACATTTTGAGGAAAAGGGGAAAACCAAAGTCTATCAAGTCACCTTCGAGCGTGATGCAAATCAGCCGGAACCGATGCGTGTCAGCCGACACAAGACCGGAAGTTACCTGCTCAACAGTTTCGACTTTTTGCCGGGCAGTACCGCGCGTGGAGCCGCCGCATGGGGATGGACGCGCCAGGGACTGCCGGAGGCCGATGTTTCGGAACTGATATTGCGGCGTACACGATTTTCCCATCTTTATCCGGTCCAACTAGATGAAATACGCCCTTCAACCGCGGTTGCATGCAAACAGCAACCTGACAAAGATGGCCCATTTGACACGCTTTTACTGCGTTTCCTGCTAAACCAGGCGGAGAAGACGGCTAATGGTAAAGCGCTGATTTCCCTTTTTGAACGACTTGATGCCTGTCCTAATTGCAAAGGCGGATTAATTCCAGCAGATCGTTTTAAGACAAGCGCGGACCGGCAGTTAATGATAAAGTTGGGGCTGAACCGGCAAACGGGACACGCAAAAGAAACTTTCTTCTATATCTATGAAACCCTGAACTCGCAGACTACCTATTCCGGGTTCCTTCAGGCAGATGAGAGCATTGAAGCTCTTCCTGAAACGGTGCCGGTCTTCATTGGCGGCGCGAGAGGCAAAGGTTTCGGCAAAGGAACACTCAAAATCCACCATGATGTTTCTCATGTGCCGGGTGATCTCGATGCGGTGAAAGAACGTCTTAAGCAGCTCAATCGCAAGTTGGAAGAATTGGCAGCAGAGAAAATGTATGCGCTTGCTCTTCCACAGAATCGAACCTACTTCTCTCTGATGTTGCTGACAGACTTGGTTCTTCCGCCGAACACGGCGCTACAAGACTTGCTGGAACGCGAAGGCTGGCAGTGGGAGTTGGCTCAACTCGGCTGGACGCGCATGGGAGGCTTCAATGAGGCGGCTGTGCAGCGCAAGCCCCTCATCCCTGTATTGGAGCGCGGTGGCACTGTCCTGCTTTCTGTTGACCATGACGAGAACACAAGGGATCAGCTCGCCATACGGCTTGCAGAACTTGAGACCACAGGGCTTGGCTTGATGCGGATGCAGGGTTTTGGCTGGATTTATTCGAATCACGACTTTCACGATTTTGGCGTTATACCCAATAAGGAGCAGAGCGATGGAACAAGAGCGTCTTGACGAACTGAATCGCCAAAACGAGGCGATGCGCAGGCGGTTTCAGAAACAGCAGGCATTGGATGATGAGAAAGATATGCTGGCGAAACTAGCAGTAAGTCTGGTGGACAAACTACGTGCGAACCAGGAAGTCAGATTTCCCAAAAAGTCTCAGCTTCAAAACTTTCGCACTGCCGCTGCCGGTTACGTTTCTGTCCAGGAGATCAAAATCTACATCACCTATCAGATGAGTTGAAGTCAAAGCCCGCTCAATCGGACTTTTGGCAAAACCATCATTGACAATCTCGACAAATTTGACAACGATATTGAAAAGTCCCGGCTCTTCTTAGGCTACTTCTGCCGGTACGGTGCGCAATTTGCCGAGAAAGGATAACAGGATGAGCAAGAAACCCAATGATGTTTTGGCAAGCAGAGTTCGTCTGACAGGTTTTGTTCAGAACGAAACGGCGCTGCACATCGGTATAGGACGCTCGCTCGGCGTCACCGGAAGCGACTCGCCGGTTTTGCTGGATTACTTCAATAACCCTGTAATTCCCGGTTCTTCCTTCAAAGGAACCCTGCGCGCGAATTTGGAAGCCGTCGTGCGCGGCTTGAATTTCGGCAAGTTGCTGTGGACTTGTGACACCGTTGCGCATACCAATGAACACAAAACCTGTTGCGTTCGTGACAAGGAAGATTGGGACAAAGCCGATGTGATATTAAACAACTTGTGCGACATGTGTTACCTGTTCGGCGCTCCCTATTTCGGCGCGAGACTATTTATTTCGGACATGGTTGTCGCGCCTGACTGTTGGCTGCCACAGATGCTTGGAGTGCGGGACGGGGTTGCCATTGATCGGGAAACTCGTACAGCTTCCGGGGGCAAGAAATATGATTTTGAGACCGTTCCCCCCGGTGTTCGCTTCAAACTTGACTTGGTGCTGGACAATCCACAGGATCACGAGGTAGGTCTGCTCCTGCGTGGCTTCGAACTTTATAACGAGGGCTTTGCGTTCCTTGGAGGCAAGACTTCGCGCGGCACGGGGCGGATATCCATTAGAATCGAAACCATCACACGTCTTGATCCTGTTGCTTTCCTCAAAGGTGAACAGACATATCGCACTGTTTTTGGGGATGGAGAGTGGAACCACTACTACGAGGCTCTGAAAACCCGGCTGACGCCACAGGAGTAGAAAGGAATTGCGCATGTTCAGCAGTCTTAGAAATACGGCGAAACTACAAATAAAACTGTCGCCGGAAGGTTCTTTTCTCATCAAGGCGCGGGAGAGTCTTAACCCCATGCGCCCGGATATGGAGTTTGTACGACTAAATACCGCATACGGAGAGACCCTCTACATTCCCGGTTCTTCGCTAAAAGGCGTCACACGTTCCAATGTCGAAGCATTGGTAACAGCCATGAATAATGTAGTCTGCAACTCCTCCGACAAAACCTGCGGCAGATGCGATGGTTGCGCAACTTTTGGTAGTACGAGTATGGCAAGTCATGTTCGCTTTGGCGATCTGCTTCCTTGGCGTATTTCGCAAAAGCCAGAGGAGCGGGAACAGGCTGTAGTGGCACTCCAACCATTTCTCAACACACGTACTAATGTCGCTATTAACCGTAGGAAGGGCAGTGTAGGAGGCGGAGGCCCATTTGAAATGGAAGTGCTGTCGGGTGGAAGTTTTTTCGGAGAGGTTGTACTGGAAAACTACGACTTGTGGCAAATGGAGTTGATACTGACGATCTTCGACCGCATTGATGATGGCACAATTCGCATGGGCTACGGCACATCCCGAGGCTTAGGGCGCGTAAAGCTGGAGGTGGAGACGATTTCAGATAGAGCAGTTCGGCGAACTGGCGCGTGACGCCCGCCTTTGCGGCAGCAGCATGAATGAACAGATAGAACTTTCTTCCTCTGTCACTTCTTCAGCCAGTCCGCTTGGCAGAAAATGGCAACTCACACGTGAAGATGTGTACGATGATGTATTCACCTGCCTTGTCAATCGTTATCAAGGAAGGGGCGCACATTGAACGCGGAAATACAGCGGTTCGCGGACTTCAGATGCCTTTTTATCCACGCTTCGCGCGTTCAAAGATACTCTTCATGTTACCATAGAAACGCACCGTCAAAGCGACGTACTGCATAATGTCGCCGTAAAAGAGGCTGTGGAACGATATGAACTGGAACTGGCTTCTCTGCCTTACGACCTCACCTTTCGCGCCTACGATGCCAATTGCGAAGCCGCATGGTATGGCACGGAAGGCGTACTGATTCGCCTGAACGAAACCGGCAGCTATGCCGTGAGCAAACCGATTAGTTACAAAGAGAGTGGCGCGCAATCGAAAGTGTGTGTCAGAGAGATTATCTGTGAGGGGCGCGTCATTTATCGAAAACTCGAGCCTATACCTATACAGGAGGCGAAAACAGATGCGAATCGTGACTGACGATCAAGAACAGGATGGCTTTTTTTGGGTTGAGCGTCTTTTGCCCAAGCATCATGGTTTGCCAAATCATGATCTTATCAAGGGCTTTTCGGGACAATGGAACCTCATTGGAGTTGCACAGACGCCACTGCATGTCGGCTCTGGTGAACTGAGCCTGATGGAAGGCCAGATGGTGTTTTCATTCAATCGTCAGGTTAATGGAGACAGCGAGATATGCATAATTTCCGGCTCCTCATGGAAGGGCGCGTTCCGAAGCATGGTGGAATTATTCAGTCCTTCCTGTTTTACGGGAGACTCTTGCCCGAGCCAGTGTCCGGCTTGCTCGCTATTCGGAACCATGGGCTACAGGGGGCGGATCGCTGTTGAAGACAGCCCTATTGCAAACGATGTGCAAACGGAAATAGCCACATTTCGGCAGCGCACCGAACCCAGGCGAAATGCGCCGCGTGGTGAAGACGCAATTTTTCATAAACTCTATAACCGCGATATGACTCCACAGCAGTTGGTGCATCCCGAAGATTGGGAACGTGTAGAAGTTATCCCTGCCCAAACAAGGTTTTTGGTGCGAATACAGTTTCAAAACCTTCAATCCTGGGAAATGGGATTGCTCCTCTTTTCACTTGGACTGACAAAATCGTATACTTTCGACTTCAAAGCAGGCGGCGCAAAGAATCGAGGTATGGGTGTGCTTCGGCTTCATTGGCACAAAGGCTATGCAGCATCTGGAATAAACTGGCTGCTTGATGGAAGTAAAGGTTCTCCCTCCCTTTCCCTCGCGGATCGTGCCTCCTATGTGTCCGACTACTTTGGGAAAGCAGAGGAGTGGGGTTGCCTGGCTGACGTGCAGAATTTGGCGGAAATTCTCAAGAGGGAGTACCGAAAAGATGCCGCAAATGCTTGAAACTCAGGACAGAGAGCATCTCATTCAGCAAGTGCGTCTGTTGCTGCGAAACCTCCGTGAGCAGACCCCTTCAGACACTCTCCCGCAGACGATGCGGATGGTTGCGCCGGTTCTCGCTCATCTCAAGCGACGCTCTCTGGCAGCAACCCTGATTCTCCTGGAATATCCGCATGCCAGCGACACTTCGCAACCGCACTGGGTTGAAATGCGGAGCCAGGTCAAACCATTCCTATCTGAAATTGTGGCAACTTACCCCGACGAGAGGCGGCAACAGGAAGCAGGACTTTATGCACTTGGATGGCTGCATCGGCTCAGCCGCATCGTAGGAACAGAGCAGGACAACCAACGTTCTGATAGACCACAAGGGAACAGCCGTGCCAAGATTCCAGCGAGACAACTTACGCGAGCGTTCCCACAGGCGAGAAACATCAGAACGCTCACGACGCGAAAAGTCCTTGACCAGACCGCAACTCCCTCCTGACGAGCCTCTACAGCACAACGCGATGGCAGAAGCATTCAGCCGCTTGCAGCAAGAGGAGCAATCCGTCTCAGAGGAAGTTACCGTTCCTATTGTAGTGCCTTCAGAGGCAATGGTCGGCGACACTGACGAGGATAAGGAGGCAATGGCACGGCCAAGTTTCGGGAAACACCAACTATGGGTGACGGCGCTTCCCGGAGCCAAGCCTCGCATTGTAACCGAATGGGGAGAGCGCGTCACCTGTTACGGCATACAAGATTACAATATTCCTGAAACTGCCAAATACCCGCAGGAAGATGGCAGCGTGGACTTGATGTGCCTCGCGGAAGTAACTTACAAAGACGGTCATGCGGTTTCTGCGCGTTTCGTCAAATGGATCGAGCAGGCTGATTTTGAGGATTAATCCGATAATCTGTCACAGGGTTCGCCTGCTCAACTCATTCCATATTTATCAGTGACCGCCAGACAACATGCTCCATACGTTTAGATAGCGGCGATTTGGTTGACTTCGGTTTGGATTTTGACGAGCTTGGCGTATTCGCCGTCTTTCTCCATCAGTTCTTCGTGGGTTCCACATTCCACCATTTTGCCTTCTTTCATCACGACGAGACGGCTGGCGTTGCGCAGGGTGGACAGGCGGTGCGCGATGGCAAAGGTGGTTCGGTTTTCGATCAGGCGGGTAATCGCCTCCTGAATGAGTTTTTCGGTTTCGGTGTCCACACTGGCCGTCGCTTCGTCCAAAATGAGGATTTTCGGGTTGTGCAGGATGGCGCGGGCGATGGAAATGCGCTGGCGCTCGCCGCCCGAAAGCCGCTGCCCCCGTTCGCCGACATAGGTGTCATAACCGTCCGGGAACTTCAAAATGAACTCGTGGCAGTTGGCGGCTTTGGACGCCCGGAACACTTCGTCTATCGTCGCGTCGGGCTTGGCATACGCGATGTTGTCGCGCAGGGTTCCGGGGAACAGGAACGGCTCCTGCAGCACAATGCCCAATTGACTGCGGAAATCTTCGCCCGCGATGTTGCGAATGTCCACGCCGTCTACCAGGATGCGGCCTTCCGACACTTCGTAAAAGCGCGAGAGGAGGTTGATAATGGTGGATTTGCCCGCGCCGCTGTGCCCGACAAGCCCGATCATTTCGCCGGGCTGTACGTGGAGGTTGAAGTCGTCGAGGACGCGATTGGCTTTGTCGTAGGTGAAGGCGACGTGCCGGAATTCCACTTCGCCTTTGATGTCGGGCAGGCGGGTGGCGTTTTCGGCTTCCCGAATATCCGGTTCCGTATCCAGCACTTCAAACACGCGCTCCGCAGCGGTCAGCGAACGGGTAGACCAGTCCAGCACTTGCGAGAAGTTCTGAAACGGCTGATAGAACTGGATGAGATAGCCGTTGAACATCGTGAGCAGGCCGAGCGTCATCAAATGGCCGTGAACAGTAACACCATTGAGAACTTGATTCCCGCCGACGATCCAGATGATGTAGCTGCCGGTACTCATCAGCAGGGCGAGCAGCGGAACGTATGTGGCGCGAAAGGCATTGGCCTCATAACTGGCCTGAAAAACGTTGGTGTTGCGGGTTCGGAAGTTGTTGACTTCGCGGCCTTCCTGCGCAAAGGCTTTCACGACGCGCATACCGGTTAAGGTGCTGTTGAGCGTGGAGTACATTTTGCTGATGCGCCGCCACACGACATGGTACTTGCGGCGGGCGCGGGGCATGAACCAGCGCGTCAGGCCGAAGATGAACGGGCCGGGCGTGAGCATCAGCAGCGCCAATTGCCAGTTGAGCCGAAACAGGACGAAGCCGATGCCTATCAGGGTCAGCACGTTGCTGATGAGCCAGGGGATGCCGTCGGCGAGGAAGTCCCAGAGGTTTTCGGCATCGTTGGTGACGCGCGCCATGACGCTGCCCGTACTGCGCTTGTCGTAGTAGGCAAGCGATAACTGCTGAAACTTGTCGTACAGCGCCATGCGAATGTCCATCGTAATGCGCCCGCCAAGCCAGGGGTTGAGGCGGCGCTGGCCGTAAACAAAACAGGCGTTGGCGACGCGGGCAAGCGCAAACAGGCCGACAAAGCCGAGCAGGGGCCGCAGCGTCGTGTCATGAGCGCGGGTTTGGGCATTAAGTGTGTCTATGATGCGGCCCGCGACCCAGGGCGGCAGCAGGTCCACAAGGGTAATACCGACAATCAGGCTGATGGCAAGCACGACCTGCTTTTTGTAGGGCGTGAGGAACTGGAACAGGCGCAGAAGGACAGCCCGCTTGTTGGTGCAGGCGGGGCAAATGTCGCTGTCCTGGGGCAGGATGCGCTTGCAGTTCGGGCAATTCTTGCGCTTCTCCTCGGCTTTTTCCTGCTTGGGTGGCTCGCCTTTGGCAAGGGCGTTCAATTGCCGGGCGACAATGCTGGCTTCCCCGATGTTGGCCTGTGAAAACCGCATCAGGGGAATGGTTTCCGCGTCCGTTCGCACTTGAATCAGGCCGTTGCCGACAAGCGTATCGGTTTTGGCTTCCTGAATTTGCTTGAGCGGAATCGCATGGCGCACTTTGGCATGATTGCCGCCGTTGCGCGCGAACACATACACCTGCGCGTCGTCTACAACCAGCCATTCCGGGTGAAACACGCCTTCGGGCGTAATATCGGTTTCAAAAACAAGCGGTTTTTCCGCCGTCGGTATGGGCGCATTCTCCAGGTTGTCATCATCGTCGTTGGTGACTGGTGGTTGATGGTTGGTGAGTGGTGACTCGTGGCTGGCAGGGGCGTTCTCTGTAACTGCGCTGAACGCATTGGACGCAGGAGGATTGGTGACAGCGGCGTTGGCGCGCAGTTCGCGCAGCGTGTTTTCGACTTCTTCCGGCAGCGTTTCCAGCAGAGCCATAATGATTGATTGCCTTTGTATGCGTTCGAATAGAGTTGGATGGGTTCTGTGAGGAGCGTGGAGCGTTCGGCGGAACGCGGGCAGACATACACGAGCCTGAACGATTATGCTGACAAAAGTATACCTTTAATGAACTACGAACAACGCCCTGGTAAAGTTTACCTTATGAGGGCATTGTCCGTGTTCCTGTCAAGCGCTTTTAACGTGACGATCAAAGAGGGGCGCGTGTTCCGTTGTTGGAGTGTTGGAAGGTGACAAACGCGAGAGGACTAAATGTTTGTGGGGAAGGCATACGCGGAATGTTTGCAGGGCTATTTGCGCGCGATTGCAGGCGTAGCGCGATACAGCGCCGCGCCTTTATACGTGAGAACGGCGTCCTGTTCCAGTTCCAGAAAATGGGTTTGTGGATTGATTTTGCCTGCCAATTTGTACTGCGCTTTGCCGATATGCAGGTCCAATCGGCTGTTGGGCAGAATCGCGTAGGTTCCGCTCCAGGCGACGGTGACGGTATGTCCGTCCGCGCTTTCCTGAACACTTGCCACGCTCAGGTCGGGAAACGGCATGGCGGTGGTTCCCGCCGCGCTTGCTGCAAGCAGCTGTGTTTCGCCCTGTACCGCCCCGTGCCCAAAGATCACTTTCTGCGACAGGACGCCCAACTCGACATTCGGCCCAATCGGGTCGCTGCCCACAGACTGCAATTCCCATTCGCCATCAATGCACTCGGCGGTCAGCGCGCTGTCCTTGCCGACCGTATGCGCTTTGGAAAGCCGCGCGCCCGCGAACACGCCCACCGCGCCCACAACCGCCAATCCCACCTGTACCCGTCCATTCCGCAAACGCGCTATTTCCATTCTTGCCATACCGTGCCATTCCCTTCGCCGCTGTTCTTAAACTGCCTCCCGTTATTATTGGCAAATCCCGGCTGATTTTTCACCATCGGCCTTAGCAGGAACAGGGCCGCGGAATGGCGAATATGAACGCAATCGGACACGTCCACTGCAACAAATTTCCCTTCATGAAGTTTTGTTTATCCATGCTTGTAGAAAGAGGCCACATGACGCAACAGCCAACACCGATAACGGATGCAGACGCAACCATAGATCATGACCGTTTGTTCAAGACGCTGCTGACCACGTTCTTTGTAGATTTCGTCGCGCTGTTCCTGCCCGAAGTGAGCGCGAGAATGGAGCCGGACAGTCTGGAGTTTCTGAGCCAGGAGATTTTCACCGACATCCATTCGGGTGAAAAGCACATTGTGGATGTTCTGGTCAAGGTGAGGCTGCAAGGCGAGGAAACGTGTCTGCTGATCCATGTAGAGAACCAGGCGTCTTCACAAGCGGAGTTCGCGCGGCGCATGTTCACGTTATTTTGCCCGTCTGCACGAGAAGTACGGCTTGCCCATCTACCCCGTCGCCGTGTTCTCTTTCGATGCGCCTAAACGCGCTGAACCGAACAAGTACGTCATGAACGTTCCCGGCTTGCGCGTACTGGACTTCCGCTTCCGCGCCATTCAACTCAACCGGCTGCCGTGGCGGCGCTTTATGAAGCAGGCCAATCCGGTTGCCGTGGCCTTGATGACCAAAATGAAGATTGCGCCGAGCGACCAGAAGCGGGTAAAACTGCAATGCCTGCGCCTGCTGCTCACGCTCAAACTTGATCCGGCCAAGTCGGATTTGATTTTCCTGTTTATGGAAACGTATTTGAGACTGAATACAACCGATGAGCAATGGTATCAGCGCGCAGTAGATACGCTGAGTACAACCGAAAAGGAGCAAACGATGGAACTGATGAGCAGTGTGGGCCGCGAAGCCTGGCGCAAAGGCCTGGAGGAAGGACGCCAGGCCGGGCTGCAAACGGGCCTTCAGGAAGGACGACAAGTTGGCATTCAGGAAGGACGACAAGTTGGCATTCAGGAAGGACGACAGGAAGGACTTCAAGCGGGAGTAACGACTGTGGTATCACGTATACTGCAGCGCAAATTCGGTTCTGTGCCTCCTGCGCTGCTGCAGCGGGTTCAAACATTGTCCGTCGCAAACGCCGAAGCGTTGGCCGAAGAACTGCTTGGCAACATCACGCTTGCCGATGTGGAAGCATGGCTTGACCGCTTGCCGTGACAGCGATAGGAATGATATGCGCGTCTGGCAACGTGTGACAGTCCTGCGAAAAGTGAGCTACGCTCCATCCGTTTTTGCAGGGCTGTCGCGTTCGCCGGATTCAGCGGCAGGCCGAAGGAGTTCGGCGGGGGGCGTATTGGCAACTGTTTGACCGACCGGGCGCAGCAGTTCGCGGGGCGCGGCGATCTGCGCGGGGTTGGCCGTGCCGCGCAGCAGCGTAGCGCTTTGTTCGGCGCGGCGGGCGCGCGTTTGGAGGAACGGCAGGCATTGTTTCGCCTGCTCGCGCACCTGTGGATGCGGCGACAGGCTCAGGTTCTCAACGACGGGAATGGCGCGCGGATCGCCGATCTGTTCCAGGGCTTGCAGCGTGGCGATCTGCATGGCTGGCTCGGAGCGAAATGCGAGTTCCAGCAGCGCGGTCATTTGCGCAGGGGTGATTGCTGCCGCATGATCGGCGCGGACGCGCGGCAGCAGTTCCCGGAGCGCCTGATGCGCAGCCTGGCGCACGGCTGTTTCTCCATCGTGGGCGGCAACCGCAAGGACGCCGACAGCGCGCGGATCGCCCGCCTGTCGCAGTTCGCTGACGGTTTTACGGCGCTTGCCCATCGTTTGATCTGCCGCCCATGCGCCGCCGCCAACGTACCACAGCCACCAATTTCCGGCCAAACGCCAGTGCGACGCCCAGAATAGAAACACCACAAACGCAGCGAACCCGGCAATTCGCAACCGCCGCAGAATTTTGAACCTGCGGGCCTGAATCGTTTCCGCCATCAAGCGCTGCATAATATCTTCCACGCTCTGCTGTAGCTCTGCCGACTGTCGCTTTTGCGCTGCGCCTTTGTCCAACGCCGACAACACTTCCAGCGTAGCCATGCGCGCGTCAACGCGCGTTTTCGTGTCGGCGTTGTGCAGCGCGTCTATTACGGTCGGCGGTGTGGAGGAAGCGGAAGCAGTATTAGACTGAGCAATGGTGTTACGGGCTTGTTCCAGAGCCGAGGGTTGGGCTGCACTGTCATTTTCAGGGAAAGTCTCAACCATCGCCTGTGATTCGCTTTGATCTTGCGGGGCAGGGTTTACGTGAAGGTTCATGGCGATTAGAGCGGATTGGGAGCAAAGACAATAACGGCAAAGACTTTTCGGTCTTTGCCGTTATAATCATAATCATCGCGGGATAGCGAACTGCGTAATCTATCACGCGACAAACATTGTAATGCAAGCGCTGAACATCAACGAGCAGGCAAGCGCAGGAACCAACATCATTCTATAGCGCGTATCCGCCCAAAATTTCAGGCAGCCACCAACACCGGCTCCGCTTCCACTTCCGAGGGCGTGTATCCCAATTCGGCGAGAATATCGTTGGGGTCGGTTTCGAGCAGTTCCGCAACGGCGCGAACGAAGTCGAGCGACGGGCCTGCCGTCAATGTTTCGGCGCTTTGCCATTCCATCTGATTGGTTTCCATGATCCTACCTCGCTTATTCGGGACAGCACCTCGTTGTTCTGTCCGGCTGAATTGTATTCGGCGCAGCCACGCGATAATAGCGTCTTGCTGCATCCCGCGTTAGTATAACATACGCGGTGAAGCAAATCAAGCGAATCTGGCCGTGAAGGTATCTTTTTTGCGCAGATTTTATATGCAAAGCCGAGTAGAAGCCTGTAGTTGCGGTTCAGCGCCCGCTTTGACCGGGGCCGGGAGCCGAAACCGGCCCGCCCGCGCCCGTACTCATCCGCTGCGTACTGCTGCCGGTTTGAACGACGCCCTGCCCCTGTGTGCTGCGAGTGCCCACGCCCGTACCGCCCGAACCCTGCGCCGCCGTACCCATTGAACCGGCTTCGGGGTCTACGCTTTCCGAACTGCGGCAGCCCGCCAATCCCGGCGCCATCAATAACGCGCTCAACACTATGTAACGTGTACCCAACTTCATGTTTGTGACTCCTTACTGCCAGTTATCGGTATTCTCTTCTTTCGCGCTTTCGCCGGGCATGGCAAAATTGCGGGCGGCTTCGTGGGGCGTGAGCAGCAGGCAATACGTCATGTGCAGCATTTCGGTTTTCGGCACGGGATCAAAGACAGGGTAGAAAAACGCTTCCCGTTCCAGACCGTCCTTGCCCTCAAACAAGCGCGATACCACTTTCATATCAATTTTATTGTCGCCGCGTAGGGTCGTGGACACCAGCGCATCAGGATCGTGGAGGCCCCACTCTTCGCGCACCAGTGTTTCCAGCCTCAATCGCAACGCCTCTACATCCACACTGCTCTCATCACGCAATCCCTCACCCGCAGCCTTCCCTCTTACCAACCACCAATCACCCGTTACTAACCACCACTCCCGGCATTGTAGCCGTTTTGACAGAACGATTGCAACCCCGGCCAAACGGTTCGAGACGCTTACTGCTTGTGATGAACTTCGCGGCACAATCCCTTTTGCGAAAGGCAGCGGCGGCAGTTGCGCTGTCGGCGGATCGCGTCCACTACCGTTATGCCAGCCGCCACGCCGAAGTTGATCCAGCGTAGAGAAGCGGGAAGCGGCAGCAGGGAAGGTGTCAGCAGCAGGCCAAACAGCAGATTATTGGTGGCGTAACTGCCCGCCTTATCCCAGAAGCAATGCCTGCGCAATGCCTGCGTGAACCGAACGGTTTGAACGCCCGCGCCTGTGAGCAGCAGAGCAAACAGCGCGAACAAATGCGAATGATATACGGCAAAAGCAGCGCTTCCAAGCAGTAACACCCAACTCGCAAGCGCAAAGCGAAGATAGCGCAGCCGCGCCGCGCGGTTGAAGTCGGGGGCGCAGTCGAAGCCGTCGCGGGGCGGGGCGCAGCCGGCAATCACGCGGCGGTTATAAGTGACAAGTTGATAAAAGGCATACACCAGCGCGCGGAAGGGCGCGTTGCGAAACAGGGGCGTGAAAATGGGAAAGCGGTGTCCGATGAGCAGGAACAGGGCGTCCATGCCATACGTCACTTCGCCCGTTTGCGTGTCGAGCAGGGGGATTTCGTGCCGCGCCCGCTTCAAGTCTAACCGCTGCATCGTGTCCGCGTTTGCGCGGGCCATGCCGACGCGATGATCGGGCGTCAATATGCCCATGCGAACAAATCCCTGCGTGTACACCTTGCACATCGGGCAACTGTCGTCATACAGAATAACCTTGTTTGTCAACATCCGCGTTCTCCTTCCGAACCGCTTCGTTGCCGCACTTGCCTCTTGCTTTCAACAAAATGACCACAAAATGACCGAGTTGTGAACGACCCGTCTACAGGGCGTTCCGCCAGCCGGTCTGCGACCGGAATACGTGATTGTTGAAAGTTCCTGCGGCGTGAAAACAAGTTTTCGCCGCTTATTCTTTATGTACGCGCCAGTCTGTGCAAAGTTTCACAAACTTTTGTTTAGTATCGCTCCTGCTGCTTCTTCCTTTTCCTAAGCATTGCGCCAATTACTCCTCAAGCCTGCCGGAAGGAACAATCAGGCGGGAACGGGAAACCCTGCCCGTTCAAGCGCGGCTATTAGCGCATCACGGGAAACGTTCGCCTCATGCGTGACCGTTACATTTTTGGTGGCAATGTCCACGTTGACACTCTGGATGCCGGGCAAAGCGCCCACTGCCTTCTTGATAGCATTAGCGCAGCCGTCACACATTATATCGGGCGCGGAAACAGTGGTTGTCTGCATGGTATTCTCCTTATGATGGTTTAGCAGGCCGGCACACTTACGCGACAAAGCGACATGGAACCTGAAATTACTTACACGCAAAGTCTGGATGATGTGGATTGGGACGCGCTGAAAGCCGCCCTGCGCGCCGACGACTTCGACAACGGGCGCACTCCGACGCAACTGCGTCAATCGTTTGCCAACAGCCATAGTTTTTGTTTTGCCTGGGCCGGCGGGCGCATCATCGGCAAAGCGCGTATTTTGTCGGACGGGGTGTGCAACGCCTATCTTGTAGACGTATGGACACAAAGCGCGTTCCGCAAACGCGGCATCGCCACACAAATGATTACCCGCCTCCTCAAAGACCTGCCGGGACAGCATGTGTACCTGCAATCAGATGAAGGCACACTATCGTTTTACCACAAACTCGGCTTTCATTCGCAGCCGCAGGGACTTTCTATTGTTGTCGGACACTGGCTCGACAACACGCCCATAGACGAATAATACCGCATCAGGTGTTTGGGGGTTCGGGTGTTCGGGTGTTTTACTGCGCGAAAAGGATGGAGTGTTGATAGTCGCGCTGTTTGATGCTTACGTAGGCCGTTGTATATAATTATACGACTATAGCCATTTGTTGACGTTTGAGCGGAACCCTGCGTTGTAAATCCTGTAATTAAGGGCAGCGGCTGCCGATTCATTTGTTCCTGTAAGCAAGGAATGTGGAAGGCGGCGGGCGGCATACGCAACACAGGGAGACACAACAAAACATCATGGCACATGGCGATTTGAAGGGCAAAGTGGTTGTGATAACCGGCGCGTCCAGCGGGTTCGGCAAGGGAACCGCGCTGCAATTGGCCGGGGGCGGAGCGTATCTGGTTCTGGCGGCGCGGCGCGACAACCTGCTGGAAGAACTGGCGCAGCAATGCCAGGCGCAGGGTGGGCAGGCGATTGCGGTTCATACGGATGTCAGCAAGCCGGAAGACGTGCAGCAATTGGCGCAGACTGCTGTTTCCACTTACGGGCGCATTGACGTGTGGATCAACGATGCGGGCGGCGGCGCGATTGGCCGCTTCGAGGAAGTTCCGCTTGAAAAGCATAGACAGGTCATTGAAACCGATCTGCTCGGCACGATTTACGGCAGCTATGTCGCCATGCGGCAGTTTCATCAGCAGGGCAGCGGCATCCTGATCAATATAGCCTCGGTAATCGGCAAGGTTCCCGCGCCGTATTTCGCTTCGTATGCCGCCGCCAAGCATGGCGTTGTCGGCCTGAGCGCCGCCTTGCGGCAGGAATTGGACATCAATAAAATCGAGGGCATCCGCGTCTGCACGGTCATGCCGACTTCGATGGACACGCCGTTTTTTGAACACGCGGCGGATTATACCGGGCATCAGGTGGTTCCCATTCCGCCCGTGTATGAGCCGGAGCAGGTTATCAACGCGCTGGTCAGCCTTGTCACCGATCCCAAAGACGAGGTTGCGGTAGGCGGCGCGGGGGGACCCGGCTTTACCATCATGCATAATCTGTTCCCCGGCCTGACCGAACACATGATGGCGAAAGTAACCCACAAGTCGCTTCAGGACGCCGCGCCTCACGAGGATACGGGCGGCAGCATTGCCCAGCCCATGACTTCGGGTACAGAAGTCGGCGGCGGCTGGAAGCAGTAGACGCGCAAGCGGTTAAGCCTCTAACACACGAATACTCAGCGGCGTCAATGCGCTTGAGTTCCTCGTCCGTAAAGACAAGATTATTCAGTCCCGCAACGTTTACTTCAATACGCTGGAACAAGCAAGCCACCCTGCCGTCAACATGCGGCAGGGTGGCTTGTTCCAGCATCCGTCGGCCTAATACTCTTCGCCGCCCTCGTCGTTGCCCTCGTCGAATTCGGGTTCTTCCTCTTCTTCGAGCGGAACCTCGGACACGCCTAACTCTTTCAGGTCGTCCAGATCGGTTCCTGACGACAGGCTGCGGCGCTCCGGCTCGGCTTCCAAAAGGCCCATAGGCGTGGGATGCTTCTGCCGCGCCTCATCACTGACAAACCGCACTTTGATACCGGCCATCCACATGGGAATTTTGGGCATCGGCTTGCCCGTTTCCGAACAAACCACTTCCTGTACAATGTCATCCGCTTTCCGCATAATACTAAACACTCCATCCTAAAATCAGCCGTTCCCATGCGATACGCTGTATCACGCGAGAACGGCAAATACAATACCCGTTGGCAGGTCTATTGATATTCTCTTACGTCGGCAGGGAACACTGCGTTAGCCTGCATCGGTGGCGGATACGTTTTCGGTATCCGTGTTCTGCGGCTTCTGCGCGCGCTCGGCGGGCGGCGGCGCGATGCGGATAGACACCACGCCGTTGATAAGCATCAGAATACCGGCCCCAAGATAGACGAGTGATAAGTGATCTTGTGGCGACTGACCGGGTTCCATGAGAAAATGATCGTGCGTGGCAAATCCGGCAAGGCTGACAAGAATCAGTATCAGCCCAATGATAATAAACATATTCAGGTAACGCAGCATAACCGCTCCTCGCCCACAGGCGCGCGAATAGGTTCCATCTTTTCACGATGGTATCTATCATTATACCCCAGGTTAGGGTTTTAGGTTTCTAGGGTTTGTAGGGTTTTAGAGTCAATACCGTTCAAATAAGCGTTGGTAGGGACACAACTTGTTGTGTCCTCTTGCGGTCGTTGTGTCCTCTTCCGGTAGATGAGAGCGCGGACACAACAAGTTGTGTCCCTACAATGTTCTTTTTGAGGTGAAAAGTGCCTTATTTGAACGGTATTGTTTTTAGGGTTTTAGGGTTTTAGCGAGTGAAGGCGTAATGACGTGCCCCTAAAACCTTAGAAACCTAAAACCCTACAAACCTACGTTGGACGCGCGGGCCGAGACGGGTTAGAAGTTCATAGACGATGGTTTGCGCGGATTGGGCGGCGTGTTCGGGACGCAGGGAACAGCCGTTGTAATAGCCATAAAGAAGCGCGTCCATGCCAACTTCGGCTTCGGGAATGTCGGTGACATTAACCATCATCGAGTCCATCGAAATGCGCCCGCAAATGGGCGCTTGCTGTCCGTTGATGAGGACATAACCCTGATTGGACAGGCTGGCCGGGATGCCGTCATGGTAGCCGATGGGCAGAACGGCTTTGCGAAAACCATTGCGCGGAACCGTAAACGTGCCGTTGTAGCCGATACGGTCGCCTTTGCAATGGGTTTGCAGCGCGGCGATACGGCTTACAAGCGCAACAGCGGGAACAAGCGGCAGGGCGCAATGGACGGCGGGCGAGGGATACAGCCCGAACAAGCCAAGCCCGATACGAACCATGTCATAACGCGCTTCAGGAAAGCGAATCGCGCCCGAAGTCGCCGCCGCATGAATCAGCAAGGAGGAACGGCCATCAAGGGAGGAACGCTTTGCCGGCGAGGAATGGTCAGCAAAGGCAGAACTTTTTGGGATGTTGGCAGCGCTAAGAGATTGTTCAAAGCAGGCTATCTGTCGGCGCGTAAATTCATCGGCGTCGGGGTCTTCGGCGGAAGCGAAGTGGGTCAAAATGCCTTCGACGTGGAGACAGCCGGATTTTTGAAGCGTGTGGAGCAGGGTCGGCAGTTCACCGGGCGCAATGCCCAATCGTCCCAAACCGGTATCTATTTCGATATGCGCGTTCAGTTCGCGCCCTTTCTGCCGCAATTGCGTTTCAAGCGTACAGGCAAGCGCAACCGAGTAGAGAACAGGCGTGAGATTGAAATGCAGCAGCTTGTCTGTTTCATCAGGAGCGCACTGCATGACGAGAATGGGCAGGCGAACCCCGGCTTCGCGCAGACTTGTGCCCTCGTCCGCGCTCGACACCCCAAAATAATCTACGCCCATGTCCTGAAGATGCAGGCTCAGGCGCGTGGCATCGCTGCCATACGCAAGCGCTTTCACCATTGCCAGCAGGCGGACATGCGGCCCGATAAAGGCACGAATCCGGCTGACATTGGCTTGTACGGCGTCAACGTTGACATAAAAGCGGTTTGAAGATTCGGCTTCTGGCAACGTCAAAATTCCTTTTCATGTTCGTTTTCCTGTTCGCTGGAAAAATTATCAGGAAGGTTGTTGAAAAGTTTATCGGAAGGCGCATGAGCAAACGAATCGATAGGTTCACCGGCAATGGGAACAACGCCATGCCCGCTTTGTATGGAACTCAAATTCAGCCTTCCACCCTCATAAACCATGCCTCCATGCAGCGGGCTGTCGGTCATAAACAGGGGCGTATCCAAATCCACAAAGCAGAAGCCGCCCAGACCGGACGCGAAACAGGCCGATACGGTCATGGCTAAAATGGACTCGACCATGCCGCCAATCATCAGTCCGATACCCTGCGTTTTGCACAGCGCGGCGATTTCCAGCGCGTCCGCGATGCCGCACTTCATCAGCTTGATGTTGACGATACTGGCCGCCTGCATGTCCATCAAGTCGCCGAACGCCTTCCACATCCGACGCGCTTTCATCGGCGATAATGGGTACGCCGCCTTCCCGCGTAATCCGTTTCATTCCATCCAGATCATCTTTTGGCACGGGCTGTTCCAGCGCGGCGGGCGTGATGCCGTGCTCCCTCAGCATGGCAAGCAACCGCAAAGCGGAGGCAGCGGTCAAGCCCTTGATTGCCGTCAAGCAGCAGGGGCGCGTCGGGGGCATGGGCGTGAATGGCCTTGATGCGGGCGGCATCCGTCACAATGTCCTGCGTGCCGATTTTGATTTTGATAGTCCGTATGCCCCGCTTGACGATGTTCTGGGCAGAAATGGCGGCATGGGCAACGGCTTCCTCGTTGCTGACGCCCGATTGCGTGGTAACGGTCATGTCGGTTTCAAGCAACGCATTGGCATTGCCGAAAACAGCGACCAGGGGAATGTTATCGTGCCGGGCAAGAGCATCCAGCAGGGCGGTTTCCAGAGCGCAGCGCGTGGAACCGTCATGAGGAATCTGCGTTTTCAACTGACTGGCGATGTGCCGCCAACCCCGCGCATCCTGTCCAATGAGCGCGGACTGAACACTTGCAAGGGCACTTCGGGCGCTATCCTGCGTTTCGCCGTTAAAGGGCGGCAGGGGAGCCGCTTCGCCATAGCCCTTCGCGCCGTCCGCAAGTTCCAGCGTCACGAGCAAATTGTTGGCAACCGCCTGCGCCCCGCCCGCAATCCCGAACAACTCCCACAGCGGTATATCCAGATTTTGCACCCTAATGCTGCGTATGATTGTGCTTTTCGGCAAAGCCAAACTCCGTACTTTCCTTCGTGTCTCATTACCGGACACATTTAGCCAATGGTTGAAAACGCCTGTGAGAATGGGTTCGGCTAAGAAATCTTGTTTAATCCTAAAAATCCTGTTAATCCTGTCTATTTTGAATTTGCATCTGCGTTCATTCGCGTTTATTCGCGGCTGACTTGTTCCTGCTGATTCAGGTAGCGCAGGACGATGTTGGTGAACAAGCGGATACCGACGGGAACGGCTTCGTCGCCAAAATTGTACGTGGGCGTATGGAGCGGGGTCACGTCTGTACCGACGCCGAGCCGAAACATTGCGCCGGGCGCGCGTTCCAGATACACGGCGAAATCTTCCGCGCCCATAGAAGGCGATTCTAAAACAACAACGTTGTCGCGTCCCAAAACATCCGCGCCCACTTCGGCAACAAGGGCGTTGATGCCCGCATCATTAACGGTAACGGGCGTACCGAAGCGATAGCCGAACGTGTACTCGGCGCGCATGGCCTGACAAATGCCGGCCACGATCCGCTCCACATGCTCCTTCATTTGCGGGCGCAGTTCGCGGGACAGGCAGCGCACCGTGCCCTTGATTTCCGCTGTGCCGGGGATCACGTTGTACGCCGTGCCCGCGTGAAACTGCGCCACCGTCACGACAACCGGCTCCACAGGCGAGACTTCCCGGCTCGACAAGGTTTGCAGCGCAGTGACGATGTGCGCGCCGATAACGATAGGGTCAACGCCGATATGCGGCATGGCCGCGTGTGCGCCGCGCCCGTGAACGGTGATGTCGAATGTGTCAGCGGACGCCATCATGGGGCCGGGGCGAACGCCGATCTGCCCCACTGCCATACCGGGCCAGCCGTGCAGCGCGACAATGGCATCCACGCCGTCCATGACGCCTTCCGCGCACATTTCGGTTGCGCCGCCAACGGTCTCTTCCGCCGGCTGAAAGATGAATTGAACCGTGCCGGGAAGCTGGCTGCGCAATTGGGCGAGCGCCGTGGCTGTGCCGAGCAAAGTGGCGGTATGTCCGTCATGGCCGCAGGCATGCATTACGCCGGGATTACACGATTTGTACGGCAGATCGCTTTGCTCCAGAATCGGCAGGGCGTCCATGTCGGCGCGCAAGGCAATGGTCGGGCCTTCGTTCGCGCCGTCTGCCTTGCCTCGCAATAGCCCGACAACGCCATAACCGCCGACACCGGCGCGAACCTCATCCAGTCCAAGCGCGCGCAAACGCTCCGCCACCAGTTCAGACGTGGCCTGTTCCTGATGGCTGAGTTCGGGATTCTGGTGCAGATAATGGCGCGTGGCAACCGCTTCGGGAACAGCGGCCTGAACAATAGATGCGAGAACTTCCTGATCCACAAAAGGCATAAGATTTCCTTCACTTAACCGGCAGATAGGCGCGTTTCTAATTCAAGGTATTGCGCCGGGGATTTTCAATCCCCGGCAGGAAAGTGCAAGCGTCCTGCGGACGCACAATTCAAAGAATAGCATCGCGCTCGTAGGACGCTTGTTTTGTCTTGCCGGGGATTGAAAATCCCCGGCAGAGTTAAGAAGAAGTTTTGAACTTTCAATTCAGTCCATAAACATGGCTGGCATTGTCGTGAAACAATTTACGCTTATCGGCCTCGTTCCAATCGGCGACAATGGCTTGCAGTGTTTCCACCCACGTTCGCAGGGAAGCCCCAAGCGTACACACGGGCCAATCGCTTGCGAACATAACGCGGTCATGCCCGAAGGATTGTACGCAGGTGTTTACGAACGGCGCGAGCAGAGAAGACGCATCTTCCCCCGGTTTTAGCTGCGCAATGATGCCGCTGATTTTGCAGACGATGTTGGGCTGCTCCGCCAATTCCGCAATGCCCCGCTTCCAGCCTATGTGTTCGGGCGAATCGAGCGCGGCGTGAATGTTCGGGTTGCCGCAATGATCGAGAACAAAGCGCGTGTCAGGGCATTGATGCGTAAGTTTCACGCCATCTTCCAGTTCGTTTGGGCGCAGGCACAGGTCGAACAACAATTTGCGCGCGCCTAACAAGCGCATTGCGCGGACGAATTCCGGTTTCAGGCAGGTTCCGCGTTCCAATCCGCCGTGCAGCACCTTCCGAACGCCCTTTACATGCCTGTCACCTGAAAAGCGCTCCACATACGCGGCAAAGCCCGAATCAAGCGGGTCGCCACCAATTACTGCGCCCACAAGAAGCGTGTCTTTCTGGCGGCACAGGCCAAGAACGATTTCCGCTTCCAAAACGCGCTGCGTTGCCTCGGCATCCACTTCCATGTATACGGTGTTGACGATGTTCAAACCCGCCGCTTCGCGCTCATAATCCGCCAGAACGTGGTTTGCAGCCAGTTTGCCGCCGCCCGCCAGCCAGGGCAGATGCAGTTTGCTCAAATCCCACAAATGCTGATGCGTGTCAATAATGGGAAGCATGGAAGTTCCGTTTCTTGTTAATTCGTTTTCCGGTGAGTTTATTTGGGCGGGTTTACTCCCGGACGGCGGTAATGGCAAGCAGCGCCCATCCGCATAGGAAGCATAAACCGCCCAACGGGGTCACGGCTCCGAGAATTTTCACGCCGCTGACTGCCAGCACATACAGGCTGCCGGAAAACAGCAGGATGCCAGCTGCAAACAGCCAGCCTGCCAGTTCCACCTTCTTTTTGTCGCGCAGCCGGTCTGCCAGAATCGCCAGCAGCACAAGCGCCAGCGCGTGGACAAGATGGTACTGGACGCCCGTTTTGTAGGTTTCTACTGTTCCGTTCGCGGTTAAGACGCTTTGCAGTCCGTGCGCCCCGAACGCGCCAAGCGCCACGCCCACAAACGCAAACACGCTGCCCAGCAGCAACATATTTTTCACGTCAAGTCTGCCTTATTCATCCGGGTTTGGTTCGGAAAATGGAGTGGAAGGATTGCAGGAACGGTACTGTTCTTGCAGGAAATTACGTATGAATGGCGTATGTGGTTGCAAGGGAACGGCATTGGCGTGTTCCCACAGCGAAAGGAAGCAAAAGTATGCCTGGTCCCTTTCCCGGTATGGACCCCTATCTGGAACACCCGATGCTATGGTCTGATTTGCACCATAGTTTCATTACGTTTGCCCGTTCGGCAATTCGCGCGGCGTTGCCGAACGGTTACATCGCCAAAGTGGAAGAGCGTGTCATTATTCTTCCTCCAGAGCGAACCATCATTCCCGACGTGTTTGTACGCCGACAGCCTGCGCCATCTACGCCGTCAACAGGAACCCTCGCGGTTATGGACGAACAAGACGCGCCCCGCCTGCTTCGAATCCCGCCGCCGGAGTCGCAGCGCGAAGGCTATATTGATATTGTGGACGCTGTAGATCAAGAGCGGATTGTGACCACAATCGAAGTTCTCAGCCCCACCAACAAAATGCTCGGCAATTCAGCGCGAACAAGCTATCTTGAAAAGCAGGAAGCGATTTTAAACAGCAGTACGCATCTGCTTGAGATTGATCTGTTGCGGACAGGCACACCGACGATTGCCGCGCCGTTGGCGGCTTTGGAAGCGGAGGGCGTTCCCTGGAACTACCTTGTCTGCCTGCACCGCGCCGGGCAAAACCGGGAAGATTACCAGACGTTCGAGGTCTGGTTCAATCGGATACGGCAACCCCTGCCCCGCGTCCGCGTTCCACTGGATGCCGGCGTGTCCGATGTTCAGTTGGATTTACAGGCCGTTTTGAACCGCTGTTACGAGGAAGCGGGTTACGAAGATATGGCGGATTACGCGGGGGAGCCAATCCCCCCGCTTGCCACTGAAGATAGTCTTTGGGCAGACACAATACTGCGCGAACGTGGCCTGCGCGTCTGAGTGTGGCGCTTAAAAGAAAGGAACTGCAAATGCCCGGCCCGTTCCCCGGTATGGATCCCTATCTGGAAGACCCGTTTATTTGGCAGGGCGTTCACAACACCCTGATTACGTATATTGCCGCCGCGCTGAATGCCGTGCTGCCGCCCGATTACGTTGCGGATACGGGAGTACGCTGCCTGATCGAGCGGCAAATGAGCGCGATTATTCCTGATGTAATCGTTCAGGAGGAACGCGCGCTTGTCCTGTTGGAACGCAGCGGAAGCGTGGCGGTTCTGGAAACACCGCGAAAAATAGACACCACGCTTCGCCTGCGAAGCGTGGCGGTTCTGGAAAACCGCGAAAAATAGACACGCCGCTTCGCCTGCGAGTGGATACTTTGGAAGAGCGCCAGGCGTTTGTCAACGTTATCAACATTCACAGCGAACAGATTGTCACGGTGATTGAAATACTCAGCCCGACAAACAAAAACACTTCCAATGACGGATGGGAAACGTACCGGCGGAAACAGCAGGAGTTGCTGGCAAGCCAAACGAACCTTATTAAAATTGACTTGCTGCGCGATGGCGAGTACACAGTGGCTGTACCCGAATCTGTGCTGCCGCGCGCGCCCCGCCGTGATTATTTAACCTGCCTGCATCGGGGCGGGCGCGGCTGGGATTTTGAAGCTTGGCCTACAAGAGTGCGCGAACGATTGCCCTGTATTGCCGTGCCGCTTACGCAGGAATTATCCGACGTGCCCCTGGACTTACAGCAACCCTTCAACAGGCTCTATGACGAGGGGCGGTATGACCGGAAAGTGAATTATTCGCGGGAGCCAATCCCGCCGCTTGCCGCCGAAGACGCCGCGTGGGCGGACACCCTACTGCGCGAACGCAGCCTGCGCAGATGAATAACATCTATGTAGAAACATCATTTCTCAGTCGCGCCACTGCTTGCCGTCGTGGTGGGGGTGGCAGGCGCGGCGGGCTTATCGGCGGTTTTACTGTCGGTTTTGCTATCAGTCGAGTCCGTTTTGGTTTCAGAACCGGATTTATCCCCTGTTTTGTCTCCCTCCGCCTTTTCGGAACTCGCCGACTCACTTGTGTCCGGCTTACGCGAGTCGTTGACGTACCAGCCGGAACCCTTAAAGACGATGCCGACGGGATATAGCAGACGCTTCACTTTACTGCCACATTGCGGACAAATTTCAACAGGCGCGTCTTTCATCGCCTGAAACACGGAAAATTCGTGCTTACATTCGGTACACTGATAACCATAGGTCGGCAAAGGAACTCACCTCTTAAAATGTAAATTTTGCTGGATAGCTCTATTATACCGCGTTGCAAGCCTTGCTGCGTAAGTCGGCAGGCGTTGGAGTAAGGAACCGCTTTGGGTACGAAAATCGCTTTGCTTGTGCTGATGGCTGTGTGTGGCGGCGCGTGGGGCTATGTGGCCTGGATCAAGCGCCGCCTGGATGTTGCGCTCAAGCTGCTGGAAGAGCAAAAGACGCGGCAGCGCAGCCTGTCCGCTTCCTATGGCCGCATCACGGAACAATGGTTCCCCCTGATGGACAAATACCCGTATGACTCCGCCAATTTTCGCTTTCTCGGAACGCCTGTGGACGGCGTACAGTTCGAGGAAGACCGTATCGTATTCGTCGAGTTCAAGTCCAACCGATCAGAACTGTCTTCAGCCCAGAAGAAACTAAAGAAACTGGTCGAGTTGGGCAAAGTGACGTGGGAGGAGTTTCATTTTAATGAGTGAGGAGACGTTAGGGAACAGGGAACAGGGAACAGGGAACAGAAGGAATTCGCAAGAGAAAGATTCCCGTTCTGTCTCCTTGCTGTTCCCTGTTCCCTGTTCCCTGTTCCCTGACCGGATGCTGCTCCTTGGCCTGATGTCGGGCACGTCCGTAGACGGCATTGATGCTGCGCTGGTGGAGTTTGAAGGGCAGGGCGATGGGTTAAAGTGGACGCTGCCCGGGTTTACCTGCGTTCCCTGGGCTGTGGAACTGCGGGCGGCGATTTTGGACGCCTGCCGCCCGGACGCGAGGCTGCAAACCATAGTCGCGCTCAATGTGCGCTTAGGGGAAGCGTTTGCGGAAGCGGCGAAGGTGGCGGCGGACAAAATGGGCGTTTCGCTTGCCGATATTGGCTGCATCGCGTCGCATGGGCAAACCGTGTGGCATCAGCCGACGCCGCTTACAATTGCGGGACAGGCCGTGACGGGAACGCTGCAAATTGGGGAGCCGAGCGTGATTGCCGCCCGAACCGGCTGCGTGGTCGTGGCGGATTTTCGGACGGCGGATATGGCCGTTGGCGGACAGGGCGCTCCGCTTGTGCCGTTTGCCGATTACGCGCTGTTCCACTCCGCAACGGAAACCCGCGTCGTACAGAACATCGGCGGCATCGCCAACCTGACGTATCTTCCGGCAGGGGGCGGATTGGAAGAGGTAATCGCTTTTGATACGGGGCCGGGCAACATGCTGCTGGACGCTCTGATGCAGCGTATCACTGAGGGCGCAAGGCAATATGATGCGGAAGGCGCTTTCGCCGGGCGTGGAAACATCTGCGCGCCCCTGCTGGAATTGTTTTTGGACGATCCCTATTTTGCCCTGCCGCCCCCGAAAACAACGGGGCGCGAACAGTTCGGGCAGGCGTATGCCGACCGCTTTTATCAGGAAGCGCAGAAATTCGGCTGTGGAAACGAAGACATTCTGGCGACAGCCACGCGCCTGACGGCCCAAACTATTGCCCGCGCCTGCCGGGATTGGCTGCCGGCGCAGGGACCAATAGACACGGTGATTGTCGGTGGGGGCGGAACTGCGAACCTGCCCCTGATGCAAATGCTAAGGGACTTGCTGGCCCCGGCGCGAATTACCACTTCTGCCGAGTTCGGCCTGCCCGATGACGCCAAAGAAGCCGTCGCGTTCGCGCTGCTGGCCTACGAAACGCTGCACGGACGCCCCTCGAATGTGCCGTCCGCAACGGGCGCGAAGTCGGCGGCGATATTGGGCAAGATTGTCTTGCCTTGACAAACGCTTGTCGGGTAGATTATACTAAATAAAGTGGTTAGCCAGGCCCTCGGATGGATAGCGTATGCTATCCATTTTTCCTTTGAGGGGCACAGCAATCGCCTCCGAATCCCCTCTCACGTCCATTACGGATTTGAGAAGCCGCGTCACGTCTCGGCTTCTTGAAATGGCGAACCTGGCGGAGGGAAAAGGGAGGAACGGACCGCCCCGGTGGAAATCATGAGTGATAAGTGATGACTGATGAATGGGGCTGTTATTCATCACTCATCATTCATCATTCATCATTGTAAATGCGGTGTCGTCAGCCTCGGGGCAGGAGAGCGATAGAAAAACATGGCAAACATTGTGATCGTGGGCGCGCAGTGGGGCGACGAGGCCAAAGGCAAGATCATTGACTACCTCGCGTCCCAATCGGCGATGGTCGTTCGGTATGGCGGCGGCAATAACGCCGGCCATTCCGTGACGGTCGGAACCGAAGAGTACAAGTTTCACCTCATCCCCGCCGGTATTCTGCATCCCGGCATCCTCTGCGTGATTACGGATGGCGTGGTCATTGATCCGGGCGTCCTTGTCCGCGAACTCGATGGCTTGCAGGCGCGCGGCATTTCCCTGAGCAACCTGAAAATATCTACATCCACGCACATTATTTTGCCGTACCACCGCCTGCTCGACGAGCTGCAGGAGGAAAGCCGGGGCAATGAGAAGATCGGCACGACGGGCCGGGGCATCGGACCGGCGTACATGGATAAGGCGGCGCGAATCGGCATCCGCATGGGCGAGTTCGTGGACCCGGCGCGATTCGCAATCCGCTTGCGGGCGGTGCTGGCGGAAAAGAACGCCATTCTGACCAAAGTGTACGGGCATGAGGGGCTGGACGCGGACGCGCTTTTGCAGGAGTATCAGGGTTACGCCGAAACCCTGCGCCCGTATGTGCAGGACACGGCGGCACTGGTGAACCGGGTGGCGCGGAGCGGGGGCGGCGTGTTGTTTGAGGGCGCGCAGGGCACACTGCTCGATCTGGATTTGGGCACGTACCCGTATGTCACCTCCTCGCACCCGATTGCGGGCGGCGCGTGTATCGGAACCGGGGTCGGCCCGACAATGATTGACGGGGTTATCGGCGTGGCGAAGTCGTATACCACGCGGGTCGGGGCGGGCGTGTTTCCCACGGAACTGCTGAACGAAACCGGGCATTACATCCGCGAACGGGGTCATGAGTACGGCACGACAACCGGACGCCCCCGACGCTGCGGCTGGCTGGACACGATGATTTTGCGGTACGCGGTGCAGGTAAATGGCCTGAGCTGCCTGGCGCTGGGGCATCTGGACGTGCTGGCTGGCTTGGACGAAGTGAAAATCTGCGTCGGATATGAAACCACGAGCGGTGAGCGGTTGGAAGACCTGCCTTCCGATCTGCCGTTCCGCACAGACCTCAAAGCCGTCTATGAAACCCTGCCCGGTTGGCCGGAAGACCTGTCAAATGCGCGTACAGTGGAAGAACTTCCTGCCAATGCCCGCGCGTTCGTCAGCCGGGTACAGGAACTCGTCGGCATTCCTATCGCCACGCTATCGGTCGGCCCTGCCCGCGAACAGACCATCATTGTAGACGGCGTGTTGGCAAGCGTTTTGCGCCCCGCCCCGCACACATAGCGCTGCCTGCTGTGAAAAAAGAAGGGGCAAGGAACGTTTGCTGCCCCTTCCATTTGCAAAACGAGGTTGACAGATTCGGCAAGTTGGGGTAGCATAAGAGAGTGTGAAGCAGGCGCGAAAGCATTAAATAGCGCAGATATGAGAGCATAGCTCAGTCGGTAGAGCAACGCCCTTTTAAGGCGTGGGCCCTGGGTTCGAGTCCCAGTGCTCTCACCATTGGTTAATAAGCGCGATGGGGTAGAGTATCCAACTCTACCCCATCGTTCGTTTGGGTACAGCAGCCGAATTAAGCCCTGTACAGGCATAATCCCGCCCAAAAGCCCGAACACTCCCTTGCCCGCGCCCGCGAGGAGAAAACGGGGCAGGTTTCTCCATTGGAGAAAGTCTACTGCAAGAACATAGAGTGCAATATGGTACAAAACCATGATGAACTAGCGACTCAGAGAACCGACTACGTTGCCTCCGCAACCAAAGCTGCACTCGGTTTGGTTCCGTTTGCAGGTTCGCTGTTGGCAGAGGTTGCCGGGACAGTCATTCCTAATCAGCGCGTGGATCGTTTGGTAAAGTTCGCGGAAGTGCTGGAAGAAAAGCTACGCGGGCTGGAACAAGAATTTGTTCGTTCTCAGGTAAATAATGAGAATTTTACGGACTTGCTGGAAGAAGGCATACGTCAGGCGGCGCGTTCGTTGAGTGATGAGCGCCGGGAACACATCGCAAGCCTGATTGCTACCAGTCTGTCTCAGGAGGACATAGAATACATCGAAGCGAACACTTGCTACGGATACTTGGAGAAATCAACGACATTGAAGTGATCTGGCTGAAGTATCATTATGATAGGCAGTTTGCAGGCTTTGCTGACGATATACGCGGGAAACATGTGGATATACTAGAACCAATCGTTGCAGGCTTGGGCGACCTCATTTTACAACAAAAGCGGGCAATTCAGATTAGCTATTCAGACCATTTAGCGAAGTTGGGATTACTAGACCGTCTTTACAACGCTGGCGGAATAACGAGTGCGCTTGAATTTGATGCCTCTGGCAGCATGAAGGTTCGGGGATACGAAGTCACCCGATTAGGAAACATCCTTGTTCGCTCAATTATGCCCGAACATACAGAAAGCAAACCCAACATTTGACTACACGGTGAAACAGTAGAGCGAAGTAGGCTAAACAATTATGATTGAGCCAATTTATCCGGTGGAATTTGAATTAGATTGCAAGAAACTGGCAGGAGCGACACATGGGGCTTTGATCGTCAGACTGGCGATGGCAGTAAGTGACCTTGCGAAAACCAGTTTTCTTGTAAAATTAGGTAATCTTTACGGCTCAGATGCGGACGTTTCTTAACCTTCAGAGGCTGCTGATGCTTATTTGAGCGACTACTTTAAAGCAGAGCGAACAACTTTAAGTTTCCGACTTTATGCAATGCGTATGCAGGCTGGACATGTGCGCGAAGGTGTTCACATCGTGAAAGACATTGCAAAGTCTGAACAGGATTTCATGCCCTGTTTTAGTAAATTGAACTTAGAAGATAAGGCAGCATACGAGTATTTCAAAGCCTGTTGGCGGAAAGACTCCGACGAAGAAAAAGAGTTTATGAAGTATGTGGGTGATCTGCGCCATTCAGTAACGTTTCACTATGACCAAACCGCCGTAAAGAACGCACTGGCGCAAATGGCAGACCGCAATGACCTGTCAACAAGCAAACTGATCCTTGATGAGGATGTTCATAAACCTACATTTCCTATTGCGGACGGGGTAATCATGTGTGCCATTGGTTCAGGATGTTGGGGAATTGACATATTCAATTCGCAGGGACAAGAAGAACTGAAGGATAGGATTGCTTGGATGGGACAACAAAGCCAACGCTTTTACCATTTCGGCAGAAGCCTTTGCACATACTATTTTACAGATTATCTTGCAAAATAGTTTGCTTGGGTTGGTTCTCTGTTGGCGATATTCGCGCTTTCATGGTGATAAGCACCCGGTTCCTTATTTGAGAACCGGGCGCTTGTGTTGTTGGATGGCAGGCATTGCAGCCCTTGCCGGCAACTTTCTCCATTGGAGAAACGGTAAAACACAACAGCCACAGGAACCGCGAATAGGCGGCCTGTGGCTGTTTGACTGTGTAGACTGGTTCCTGCTGTGGGCAGGGCGCTAAACGGTTTTGCTGGCCTGTTTGCGGCGGCGCAGGAAGGCGGCTCCGGCGAGGGTCATGCCGGTGAGGAGGGCGATGGAGCCGGGTTCGGGAACAGCGGCGGGAGTGAATTGAATGGTGTCTAGCGCCAAACCGCTGCTGGACAGTGTTGTGATGTGGATACGGTCGAACGTCTCGTTCCGAAAGCCGACGAAGCCTGCTCCTGGAGATGTAGGAACAATCAACGTGGCGCTGTCCACTGTTGTTGATCCGAGCAGGGCCGTGAACGTGTAAGAATTGTTCAGATCTACGGCGGCAAAGGCGGCGGCGGACACCGGGGTATTGAAGATAATGTCGTATGGCCCGGCAGTGAAGGTAGCCGTGTTTCGATTGTATGTGTCCGTGTACGCGCCGGAAAACCCTGTGGAGCCGAGTACATTAGTGAAATCTGTCGAGTCATAGTAGAGCAGGCCGCTGAAGGTGACGCCCTGTGTGGAGAATTGGGTGGTGAGTTGCTGCGCGTCCGGGACGCTGACTTCGTTGAAAGTGAGGGTTCTGGCGGGGCTGGTAAGCCCGGTTGCATTGTTGAAGAACTGGGCGTGGGCGGGACGGGAGGCGAGCAGACCTACCGCAAGCAGAGTTGCCGGGAACGCGGCAGAGAGTTTGTTGAAACTGATCAAGAGAACTCCTTTGGAATAAGCAACAGCAAAGTAGCGACGAGAGAAATACGCCACCCGGCAGAGAGGGAAGTATTTCCCTCTGGATATTTTTTTACTATTGCACAATTCATGCCAAACGGACACTTTTGCGCCTTTTGCACGAAAATGCTACATTTATTTTCACGGCAAACGGGCAAAGAGAGACGTTTCGCTAATTGGCGACACTTTCAGTAGACGCAAACTTACGCACACAATGGCGTTTACAAACATATAGCTTGTGCCATCGGGAGGGTAGGGGATAGACTTTCAGTGACTTTAAAGAAGCACGAGACCCCTGCAAGTCTCGCAATTTTCCATCAGCGGATAAAGCAGATACTTGATGCCGTTCGAGAAGGGAAAAGCCGCGCAAAACAGCCGTTTTCAGTCGGTAGAGCAACGCCCTTTTAAGGCGTGGGCCCTGGGTTCGAGTCCCAGTGCTCTCACCATCGGAAACGCGGACAGCGGCACGGAGTTGCAGACTTCATGCCGCTGTTTGCCGTTTGGAGCGTGTACTTGCAGGGGGTTCGTCTTCGGAAAAGATCACCGTTCCACTTCTTTTTCGACACAAGGAGACGAAAAATCATGCGAAGTATTTATTGGCCTACACTCTGTTATGGGTAGGTTCTCAAATCTTCGTTTGCCATATCTGCGAGCCTTGTACGAAGTGTCTTGTAAATTCGCTTCTCCATACCAGGCGGCCTACGTAGCCCTGTAAGACCGGAGTGTCTTTCTGCACCAGGGCGGGTATCACGTTTATCCGTTCCCTCTATGTACAAAGTATCCCATACTACATCTAACACAGGGTGTACAAGTCCAAGAGTGATTAGAGAGCGAATTCTGCTTACACTTAGACGGCAGTACAATCCATAATTGAGTTTGTTCTCGCCCATAAACTCACGGGCTTGTTCCGGTGAGGTAAGGCTCTCTGCCCATACTGATATTGAATGTAGAGGAGGCGCATCATCTATAGTGGCTCCCACTGTACCGATGCCGGCGAGGAGAGCGATAGAGCCGGGTTCGGATTGAACTCGCTAATTGTAGTATGTTCTGGGGCGAATCCCACAAAGGAATCCTGCCTTCCCATGCCGAACTGTGCGGGCAGATATAATTTTTAGCAGCAAAGGAGCGATGGAAACGCTATGGATGGAAACGGGTTCGACCAAAAAATAGGAGTGGCGCTGTTGTCCCTTGCGCACGTTCATGCGCGGGGCTACGCCGATCAGGTGCGCGACCATCCCGACTTGCAGGCGGTTGTGATTTGGGACGAGGACGAGGAGCGGGGCCGCAACGAAGCGGACAAGCGCGGCCTGCCGTTCAATCCTGATCTGGACGCGGTTTTGGCAATGCCCGAAGTCCAGGCGGTTGTCTGCTCCGCGCCCACCAATCGGCATCGGGACATTCTTATTTCCTCAGCGCAGGCGGGCAAGCACATTTTTACGGAAAAATCGCTGACCATTACCATTGCCGACGCGACGGACGTGATGCGGGCTGTGGAAGACAATGGCGTGAAGTTTATGATTTCTCTCCCCTCCCGCGTTCGCCCGGAGATTCTGTTCGCCAAGAAAGTGCTGGATGAGGGTTTGCTTGGACAGGTGACGATGATGCGCGCCCGCATTGCGCACATGGCGGCTTTAGACCGGTGGTTCAGCGCGGGTTCGGCGTGGTTCGGAGATGAAGAGCAGGCGGGCGGCGGCGCGTTTTTCGATTTAGGCTGTCACCGCGTGGACATCATGCGGTGGTTTTTGGGCGAGCCTATGTCCGTCGTCACGCAGATGAACAACTTCAGCCAGGCTTATGATATTGACGACAACATGGTGTCTGTAGTCACGTTCCGCAACAACGCGATTGGCATCTTGGACGTGTCGTGGGTGCAGCGCTTCGGCCCCAACCCCTTAGAAATCTACGGCACGGGCGGCTACCTGAGCATCGAAGCGGCTCCCAACGGCCCTCGAATCCAGCTTATCAGCGACCAACTCAAGAGCGGCGATATTCAGGGTTATATTAGTCCGACGGTTCTGCCGCCCGCGCTTCCGCCCCCGATGCAGCAGTGGGTATCCGCCATCAAGAACGGCACATCCACGACCATCAGCATTTACGATGCGTGGGCGCTGGTGCAGTTGCTGGAAGGCTGCTACACGGCGGCGCGTAACGGCCATGAGGTCACGTTTTAACATGGAGGAAACGGACGAAGAAATTTCCAAAGAAGAGAGCGGCGATTTCTTGACGCTGTTTGCGCCTGTGTATGTGGTTGTGCGTTCTATACCGACGGGCAAGGTGATGACGTATGGGCAGGTAGCGGACGCGACGATGGGCATTGCGTTTACGGCGCGGCAGGTGGGAACCGCGATGCGCTACGCGCCCGCCGATGTGCCCTGGCAGCGCGTGGTCGGCGCGGGCGGAACCCTGCCGATTGCCAAGCGCAGTCCCGAAGCTGGGCTGCTCCAGCGCCGCCTGCTGGAGCGGGAGGGCGTCACGTTTCTGGAGCGCGACCCCAACCGCGTAGATATGCCCCGCAGTCAATGGCTTCCCGAACCGCCTGCCACCTTTGGCGAAGAGGAACTGCCCGGTCTGTTCGATTAGGAAGGGATAAGGGGTAAGGGGTAGGGGATAAGTAAATGCAGTTTCTTATCCCTTATCCCTTACCACTTACCACTTACTCACTATGCAAGTCGCCTGGAACTTTTACCGTTTTGATTATGATCGTTTTCTGGCAATGCGCCCGTTGTTGCGCGCGGCGACAACCCCGGAAGCGTTTGCCGCGTTTGGGCAAGGCGCGGAAATCGAGGCCATCGCGGACGCGGTTGCGGAACAATCGCTGACGCTGGAAGAAGCGCGTAACGCGCTGGTATTGTGCCTGTGCTGTGAGGGCGATGCGCTTCCCGTAGACGCTTCCTTTCCCCGGTTTGTGGCGGCCCTGGCGCGGCGCAAGGGGGCCGAGGAGACGGCGGAAACATTGGGCGCGTTAATCAGTGGCGGCAAGCCCGTCGAGGCGTGGATGGCAGCGGACGATGGCATTGCCGGCCTGCTCACGCCTGCGGAAACCCTGCAGATTTGCGCGGCCTATCTGCCCCTGCTGTCGCGGAAGGGGCGCAGTTTGTCGCAGGTGGGCCGTAAACCCGGCAGGCGAACCCGGCGGGGCGGACTAGTCGGCGCATGTATCAGTTTTGTACGCCATTTGCTGAACCTCGGCCCGCTTCCCGATGATCTACTGGCGCTTCTGGGCAGCCTGCTGAAAGAAGCGCACTCCAATAAGCAGGGTATCGCCGTAACAATTGCCTGACCGTCCGCCAGGATTGCGAAAACGCGCGCAGTGAAATTTTTGTAACGCTTCGGCTGTTGCGTTCGTCCATTGCATCAAACATCCCGAAATTGCGGGTATTCAGGTGTTCGGTGTTCAGGTATTCGGAAAATTCTCGGCACGAATACAGCGCTTTGCAGGACAGCCTCTATATGCTGTACGCAACTTGGAGCAGGAATATGCCAAATGATCCAACCACCGAACACCGAATACCTGAATACCTGAATACCTGAACACCGAACACCGAACACCGATTTCGGCAGGAGAGTGAACAATTTTGGCGGCACAGGCGTCCTAGTTAAAGAATGTATGCGCCATCTTTATGTATAAATCGTCCTCTCCTGCAGAAAATACTGCTGTAAAAGTTGGTTTTCATAACCGACAATAGGGGCGTCCTAGATTAGGAAAGGAGACCCTGCCATGCTCAGTTGCGTGGAAGAGTGCGTTTTGCGGCTCACAAAAGAAGAAGCCCTGGGTCTGCTGGAACTCGCCATGTCGTGTCCGCTCGACTTATCTGCCGACCAACGCGCGGCTATCGTGAAACTGGGAGAGTTTTGCCGGGAGTGCCTGCGCGCCGACATTGCCGAAGCCGCCACTCTCGAAGCCCACACTGCGAACAATTCTCTGCCGACGGCCTTTGCCGCCTGATTTCGGCAAGCGCCCTTATATTAACGTCTCTTAATCCACCCCCCTCCTGACTGTGCGCCTTGCAGGAGAGGGGCTATTTGTTTTTGTCTCTTTTGGCTGCGCATTTTCACGTGTGAGTCGTAAGCAAAGTACAGGCGTTTCTTGCAGGCGAGTTGAATTTTTGCAGGAGAGATGAAAGGGAAACAGGAAGGAGCAACAGCATGGCAGAAGAATCGGGCGGCATTGGCGGCTGGTGGAAGGGGATGCGCGGGAAAGCGGAAAAAGCGGTCGGGGATCAGCAGGCCGCTTTTGCGCGGGGCAAGGTGGCGGGTGTCGCCGTTACCGACGATGCCGGCAATGTGCTGGCGGAAGCGGGACAGCGTATAGACGACGCGACCCTTGAACGCGCAAGACAGGCGGGCAAAATGGCGGCGCTGGCGGGCGCGGTCGTGAAAGCGCAGACGCAGGATGCGCGCGAAGCGGTACAAACGCAGTACGCCAAAACGGAAAACGCGAAGGAAGCGCGGCTGCTCGACAGCGTGGAGGATTACCGCGAAGTGCGCCGGTATTTTGGCCGTATCCTGACGATGGACGTAACGGATATTCGGGGCAACATTGTCATACCTTCCGGTAAAACGCTGGAGGATGCCGACGTGCAGCGCGCGAGGGACGCCGGATTGCTTTCCGCCCTGCTCCTTGCTGCGGAACAATCCCTGCCTGCGGCCTCCACCCGCGCCACCCCGGCTCCCGTTTCCACCTATACGCCGCCGCCTGCGCCCCGTCCCGCGCCCACCTTGCTGAACGCGCCGGACGAGGACAACGCGGGAAGCGATAGAAATTTGTGACAGACTGAGAGGAAACCTGTTTGTTTCCTGCCGGATACGCGCCCGCTTACTCGCTCAAGAAGCGTCCTCGCAGTTCAGGAGACGGCAGCATACAGGCTTCCCGCTTGCCGAACAGCCGATACCGATGCCGCGCGATCAAGTCGTACACGCCGTCGCGCAGGAACGCGGGAACCAGCAGGAAGACAGCCGCGAGAGGCCATAGTCCGCGCAACCGCCGGGCAATCCGCAGCGCCGCCGCAGACTTGGTGTACACTTTCGCCTGCTCTACCAGCACTACCGAGTCGGGCAACAGGGTTGGCGCTTGCCCGGCTTGCCGCAGCAGGCTTTGCGCGGCGGCAGATTGCAGGGCCGCGAAGTGAAAGCGCCTGGCAGGATCACGGCGCAGGATGAACTGCACCGAATGGTTGCAGAGGTTGCACTCTCCATCGAACAAAACCACAGAGGACACCGGCGCTTCCATGTTCTTTACCCCACCTTACGCGCTAATCCTCAAAAGGTGGCCTGGCATAGCCCCTGCCGAACGGCTCTTCCGGGCGCTTCCACTCTCCCAACAACGCGCGGCGCAGGGGAGTGGTACGCGCCAGAAAGTCGGGATCGTTGCTGCTGCGATCTGAGGGAACAAGCCACGGCGGCGCATACACCATGTGCTGAATGAAACGCGGATAATCGCGCCGGTTGCAGGTTCCGCAGTGGTACACGCCCTGATGGAACAGCAAAGCCGTTCCCGGCTTGCCGCAGATAACATCCCGAATGGGCAGGGCATCGGCGGCTATTTCTTTGGAAAGCGGTACGCTGCTGTTGTGGCTGCCGGGTAGCATCACCATGTTGCCCATGTCCGGCTCACTCTGATCCGTGAGGAAGAAGCCGACTCGTAACTGCATCAAGGGCGTGGGCGTTGCCAAACGGCGGAACTCATACACGCCGGAACCATCCTGATGCCAGCCGCCGCCCTTGAAGCCTGGTGGCGATAGGGTACACCAACTGCTCTGCAAAATGAAGTAGTCGCCCAACAGCGCGCGTACTTTGGGGAACACGGAGGGATGGTCTATCAAGGGTTCAAAGGCAAGTTCCTGCTCGTAAGCCGCCCCAATCTGCCGCCATTCCTGCGGCGGATGCGGGGCATGAAGGCGTTTGGCGGCTTCCAGACAAGTGGTGACTTCTTCGGATGTGAGCGCGTCAGGAATAACAAGGTAGCCCGTTACATCGAACATAAACCGCTCGGCTTCCGTGAGAGAGCCGGGCTGCGCCAGTGGTGTCATAGCATCTTTACTCCTGCTAGATTAATTTCGGCACATGCCTTTCGTCTTCTGCTTATTTGGCGGCAGTCTTCTCTGCTGTTTGACCATCCGGCTTGGGCGGAATGGCTTCGAGGTTGATCTCGATGTCCACATCGTTGCCGACTGCCAGCGCGCCATTGTCCAGCGCCTGGCTCCACTTGACGCCATAATCCTGGCGGTTGATCCGCAGTTTGGACTGTACGCCGATACGAGGCGTGCCAAAGCCGTCCTTGACGGGGCCGGAGAGTTGAAAGGGCAAGTCAATTTCTTTAGAAACGCCATGCATGGTGAACGTGCCATGCGCGACATAACTGCTGCCCTTCTTTGTCACCCGGCTGCTCTGGAAGGTGATCTGCGGATACGTGGCGACATCAAAGAAATCAGCGGTTTTGAGATGGTTGTCACGCGGGACAACGCCGGTGTCAATGCTGGCGGCCTGAATAGCAATTTGTACGGATGACTTGCTGATATGTTCGCCGTCGGCGACAATCGTGCCGGAAAAATCATTGAAGCGCCCGCGCACCAGGTTGACGCCGGAATGGCGCACGGCAAAGTTGATATTGGTGTGCATCGGGTCCACTTGCCAGGTTCCCGTTAGTTTCACAGGCGGAGTTTGCCGCGCAGGGGAGGGGGCAGGTTTGGCGGCCTCGCTCGTACCCTGCGCCTGCGTGACGGCAGCGACCAGGCTGGTGGCGTAGAGCAAGCCGCAGGCAGTGCCGGCGAGGGCAATGCGTTTGCGGACGGTTGTTGGTTTCATCGTTGTTTCTCCTGACAAAATAGTTTGAAGTCTAACTATTTTACGCCAGTAAACCAGCATGAGTTGCACAGGCAAGTCCACATCTATAAATTTTTCTGCCTGTATCGGCAGAATGTCATGGAAGGAGTTCGCCACTTCCAGGCCGAACCTACGTATCATATTGAAGATACGCAGTGGGTACGCCGGTCGTTGACGCAGGAAACGGGAGAAACCTTTCCGGGCTTCCGTGATCTGAATGAGCGCTGAACAATCTCCACGACAGTCCTTATTTCGTCGCAACTAACCATCGGCAATTTCACTACCGGACACATTTATCCGGGCATTGAAAATACCCGTCTGAACGGCGTTCCGCCGAGCGTCCTACGGACGCAATGCACTTCTATAGAAGCATTTACGTCCGTAGGACGTTCAGCCGCAGGCTATTCAAACGGTGGTTTTCAATCACCGGCAAAGGCTGGAAAGTTCATTATGTGACTACTCCCTCCCCTAAAGGGGAGGGCTTCTCGACCTACGCCTAGCCTATTGGCTTACGTTGCCGGTCGAAGGCTCAGTCCAAGCCCGTCTTAAAATGTTGCAGGCGGCGTTGTGGTCACGGTCTGTCGTGTGTCCACAAGAGGCGCAGCAATACACGCGGTCAGACAGCGTGAGTTTCACATCAGGCAGGCTGCCACAACAACTGCATTGCTGTGTGGTGTTGCGGGCATCCCTGCTTTCACTTCCACGCCGGCCCATGCTGCCTTGCTGTGGAGGATAGAGAGGAACTGTGCCCATCCTGCATCGAGTGTGGATTTCGCCAGTCTGGTACGGGCGATACCAAGTATGTTGAGTTTTTCGTGAGCAATGCGCCCACACCGACGAATCAAGTTCAGGGCGGTCTTGTGGTGAAAGTCCTTGCGCTGATTGGCGATATGCAGATGCGCTTTTGCAACGCGCTGTACGGCCTTCTTGCGCCGATTGCTGCCGCGTTTGCATCGGCTCAAAGCCCGTTGCGCCTTGCGGAGTTTTGCCTGCGCTTTGCGGTAGAACTTGGGCGCACTTACTTCTTCGCCATCACTGGTCACGAGGAAGGCTTTCAAGCCTAAATCAATCCCGACCGCAGGGTTCTCATGGGGTTCCTGCGCCCTGTCAGGCACTTCACAGGAGAGGATGACAAACCATCCGTCCGCCTGCCGTTTGAAACGCATGGTCTTGATGACGCCTTCAACAATCTGATGCAGTTTGACTTTAATCAGGCCGATGTGCTGGAAATACACACGGCTGGCGTCAACGTTTAGTTTGCAGCCATCTCCATAGGCAGGATACTCTACGCTGTCAAAGCGTCCGTAGCCGCGAAAACGAGGGAAGCCGGGTTTGTCGCCGGATTTAAGACGACGAAAGAAGGCGGCAAAGGCTTTATCCAGTCGGCGTAAAGTCGCCTGGCAGGAAGAGAAGTTCGTACAGGCGAGAAAAGGATTTGTCTTACGTTCGGCTTTTAGCAATGCGGATTGGTCGGCGTATTTCACGGGACGCCCGTCCTGCTCGTAGGCGTTCTTCCGTTCCTCAAGCGCATTATTGTAGAGGCAACGATGCGTTTCAAGCATCTGCTCCATAGATTGTGCTTGTTCGCGGTCAGGATAGAGTTTGTAGACGAACGCCTTTAGCATACGCTTATCCACGCATATAGCCAAACGATAGTTTCCGTTTGGCGCAAGAAAGGAGGAGGACAAGGGGTTTTGATTGGGAAGCCCGTCGCTGAAACGACGGTTTCCCAACAGGGAGACAATTCCTCTGCCGCCTAAAGGCAGCAGTCCCCTTGTCTTATTATTTATGGATACGAATACACCCGTGTACGCGGCGATAGATATTGGAACCAACTCGATTCGGCTGGCGGTTGTGCGGGCTGAAGGCGGCTTGCAGTTTACCACGCTTGCGCTGCATCGGGAAGTGGTGCGGCTGGGTGAAGGCGAGTTTGAAACCAATCAGATGACGCCCGAAGCCATTGCGCGCGGCGCGCTGGTGTGCGTAAAGTTTGCGGAAGTCGCCAGAGGTTTCGGGGCGCAGGAAATCGTCGCGTTTGCGACCTCAGCCGTGCGCGAAGCGGAAAACCGCGACGAGTTTATTCGCCGCGTTCAGGAAGAAGCGAGCGTGGAAGTGCGTGTGATTTCGGGCATGGAAGAAGCGCGGCTTATCTGGCTCGGCGTGAGCAGCGGCATAGACCTGGGCGCGCGCAAAGCCGTACTTATTGACATCGGCGGCGGCAGTACGGAAGTGATCGTTGGCGGCGCGCGCAACGCCAATAGAAACGGCGGCAACGCGGACGGTTCCCTGAGCGCGGCGGAAGCGGACAACTACGAAGTGCTGGAAAGCATGAAACTGGGTTCGATTCGCATGTCCAACCACTTTCCCACCGGGGATGGCCCGGTCAGCCCGGAATCCTACGCCCGGATGCAGGACCACGTTCGCGCCATTTCCGCGCAGGTCGCGCGCAAGGTGCGCAGCGCGAATTTCGATTTGGCGATGGGAAGCGCAGGCACAATTGGCGCCCTGGCGGAAGTGGTGGCGCGGTTCAGTCCTGATACCACAACGGTCAGCGGGCGCAACATCACGTTTCGGCTCAGTGACCTGCGCGACGCGGTACGCATGTTATGCAGGCTGCCACTCGAAGCGCGGCGCAATGTGCCCGGCATGGATGTAAACCGCGCCGACATTATCATTGGTGGGGCTGCCGTGCTGCAAACCGTGATGGAAGCGTTCGGCGCGGAACGGCTGACAACCAGCGAACGCGGCCTGCGGGACGGAATTCTGCTGGATCATCTGTTGCGCGGCGATGAGGCGCGGCAGCATTTTCAAAGCCTGTCGGTGCGGCGGCGCAGCATTTTGCAGCTTGCCCGCGCCTGTAACTACGACGCCGAACACGCGGAGCATACCTCCTACCTGTGCCTGCGCCTGTTCGATGAACTGGCGAGACTGGGGGCGCACCATTACGGCGACGAGGAGCGGGAACTGCTCAATTACGCGGCGATTGTTCACGACATCGGCACGTTTTTGTCACATTCCAACCACCAGAAACACGCCTATTACCTCGTGCGCAATTCCGACCTGCTCGGCTTCGACAACACGGAAATCAACATCATTGCCAATGTCGCGCTGTACCATCGCAAGGGCTTGCCGAAAAAGAAGCATCCCAACATGGCCGAATTTACCCCTCACGAGCGGCATGTGGTTGGCGCGTTGGCGGCCATTCTGCGTATTGCGGAGGGAATGGATCGGAGCCACCTGAATCTGGTGCAGGACATTCATCTGGAACGCGCCCACAACCCGGAGCAGTATGTACTTACCTTGAACTGCGCTTCCGACTGCCAACTGGAAATATGGGGCACGCAGAACAGCCGGGATTTGTTTGAACTGGTATTTGCCGCCCCGCTCATAGTTCGCTCGGAAATAGGCAGCGTCACGCCAACGCCCGCCCTCGCGGCAAGGTGACAATTCAGAGCCAGCGCATCGAATTCGCCGTGTAGAACCCGGCATATAAAATGCCGGGTTCTACGAAACAACAAAAGAACCGGGCAGAGGAATTACCTCTGCCCGGTTCCATTTCAGAACGGCTTAAGTGCAAGCCGCCATGAACTACCAGCGATTGCCGCCGCCGCTGCCGCGATTGTCGCCGCCGCCGTAGCCGCCGCCACCACCACTGCTGCGTCCGCCGCCACCGCCGTAGCCACCGCCGCCACTGGAGCGATCTTCACGGGGCTTGGCTTCGTTGACCGTCAGAGTCCGTCCGCCCATCTGCGTGCCGTTGAGGGCGTTGATGGCCGATTGAGATTCCGCGTCGGTGGACATTTCCACAAAGCCGAAGCCTTTGGCCTGGCCCGTGTACTTGTCGGTCACGAGGGTCACGGAGGAAACGGTGCCGGACGGGGTGAACAGGTTCTGCAGGTCTTGTTCGGTCGCGGTGTAGGGCAGTCCGCCCACATAAATACGTGTTGCCATTTGGGGTATTCCTATTTCTCTTTCCCGCCGGAACCTTCTGGCGAAATGTTCGCCCGAAACGCGCCATAGGGAAAAGGCTGGATGCCATGCGGGACCGAAGCCCCGGCGACATCAAAAAGTGGATGAAGCCTGTCAAGCGGTTAAGCAATCTTCACCATCTAGAAACGAGCGTCAGGAAAGAGAGAAGGAGCCGGAAGAATGGTCAACGGAGGAACGGAATAAAACCGCTTCGGAGCGACATAGATCGGGATGCAATCAAAATTTTTCGTGTCGTCGTGTAGACAATAGTATTGTCGCACAGAAAAGTGCAGTTGTCAACACTTATTTTCAGGTATTTTCAGCGGGGCCTGCATACAAATCGGCGCGAACGCTGTCAATATGAACAGAATCTACAGCGTTCGCGCAAAAAGCAAGAATTACTTCTTATCGTCAATGGCGTTCTTGACGGCTTCTTTCACTTTGCCGAAGCCTTCCTGAATCGCGCCCTCGGCCTGCTTCAGTTTGCCTTTCGCCTCCGTTTCGGGGCTGTCGGCAACGACGCCGACAACATTCTGCGCTTTGCCTTCGACCTGCTTGATTTTGCCTTCAACCACATCTTCGTTCGCCATAACTGTTGTTCCCTTCTGCCGCGAAAAGCGACCAATTACCTGCCGGTACGACATTCGATGCAGCCGCATTTGTTCCCGACAATTAGGCGGATCGGGCGGGCAGTTCCTGAAAAGGCCAGTCCTCCATTTCAAATGATAATCACGCCAATGCTAACTCGGTGAGCAGCGCCTTTGCCTCCTGCATGTCGGCCTCCTCAAAACCCTCCGTAAACTGCTCGTAAACGCCCGTGAGGAGCGCGCGGGCTTCGGCCTGTTTTCCTTGCTCCTGCCACAGTCGGCTCAGACTGATGGCTCCGCGCAATTCCAATGCCAGCGCGGTTTGCTTTCGGGCGCTTTCCAGGGCGCGGAGGAAACAGGCTTCTGCCTCCTCTGCCTGCTCTGCATCAGACGCAGGCAGTCGCCGCAGGCAGTCGCCTTTCAATCGGTATAGTTCCGCTTCCCACCAACATTCCCCCGTTGCCGCAACCGCGTTCAGCGCGGCTTCCAGGAGTTCCAGCGCTTCGGGCAACTGCTGAGTTTTAACAAGCGCCTGCGCGCGCAGCGCCAAATAGTGCGGCTGCATCAGCAACGCGCCCGTAAATTGCCAGGCCGCAAACCCCTGCGCCATCTGCGCCAGTCCCTTTTCGAACTGGCCTTGCGCCATTTCCGCCCATCCTGCATACGTATGCCCTCCCGCCAGCCAGAAAGGAAAGCCCTGTTCGCTTGCAAGGCGTACCGTTTCCTCGCCGTAACTTTGTGCCAGGGGCGCGTCCTGCTGGAACTCGTAGAGAGCCGCCGCAAAGTCAAGCGCGAAAGCCAGGCTATGCAGATGGTTCACTTCCCGCGCAAGTTCCAGCGCGGCTTTTATCTGTTTGCGCGCCTGCTCGGAATGTCCCGACAGCCAGAGCGTCCAGGCCAGATGGCACAAGCACAGTACGCCGATGTCCTGACCATAAAGCGCGGCCTGCGCGCCGTGCTGCCGAACATCATACTGCCGCAGCCCCTCCTGCAAATACGCCTGCGCGTCGTTTAATTCGCCCAGGCAAGTCAATGTCGCTCCCATGGCTCCCTGCGCCGTGACGGTCATGAGCAAGTCCTGCGCTTCCTGTGCCAGCAGCAGCAAACGCTCTGCAATCTCCCGCGCTTGCGCCAACTCCGCGCGCACTTGGTAGAACAGCCACAGGCCCCACAGCGCGGAAAACAGTTGCGGCGTGTTTCCCGCCTGTTCGCACAAATCCCGCGCTCTGGAGTAACTGGATTGAACTTCCGAAGCGGCATAACCCCGCGTCATTACAAGGGCGGTTCCGAGCAGAATATGCAGATGCAGTTCCTGTTCGGATCGCTCGGCATTTTGTGGAAGTTCTCGGCACAACTGCAAGGCTTTATGGAGGTGAACCACGGCTTCCGCGTTGGCCGCGCGCTGCATGGCCCGTTCGCCCGCGCGCTGCCAGTGAACCAGGGCGGCGTGTTTTTGGTTTGCTGCCGTGTAGTGGTGCGCCAGCAATTCCGGCTGCGCGGCAACGACCTCGGCAAAGCGCTCTTCCAATACCTGCGCGATGCGCTGATGGTAACGCTGCCTTGTGCTTTTCAGCAGGGAGTCATAAGCGGCATTCTGAATCAGGGCGTGCTTGAAAACATGCCTTGATTTTGGATACACGCCCCGTTGATAAACCACTTCCACGGAGGACAACTGCCGTAAATGGCTGCGCAGGATTTCTTCATTCACGGGAGCAATGGCTTCAATGAGTTCAAAGGGGAACTCTCGCCCCAGCGTCGCTCCCAACTGCGCCGTTTCTTTTACCAACCCCAGACGATCCAGGCGAGCCATCAGCGCGTCCTTCAGCGTGACGGGAATTGTCAAGGCCGCGAGAGTATCCGTCAGCGCCTCCCCCTCGCGCTGTCCCTCGAACAGCCCGGCCTCAAGCACACTGCGCGTCAACTCCTCGATAAAAAGCGGCACTCCATCCGATTTATCCGCCAGATGCTGCAGCACCGCATCGGGAAGCGTTCTGCCGCCCGCTAAACTTTGTATCAACGTCTTGGTGTGGTCCAGCGTCAGATTATCCAGCGTAATCTGAGCAAGATGGGGGCGCGGAGTCCACGCCGGGATAAACGCAGGGCGGAACGTCAGCACGAGGCAGATTTGCGGCATGACGCCTTGCTCGACAATATGGTCCAGCAATTCCAGCGTGGAAGGGTCTGCCCACTGCAAATCTTCCACAACCAGCAGCACGGGCTTGTTCGCTGCCATAGACAGCAAGAGGGCCGCCAAACATTCCTGGAGTTTCTGCTTTTGCCGCAACGGGGAAAGATTTAATTCGATGTAGCGTTCCTGTAAGGGAACCGACAACAGCGACGCCAGCAGCGGCACGGCTTCCGGCAGGGAAAGATTGCACCTTTGTACCAGCGCCTCAATTCTGGACAGCCTTTCGGCGGGATTATCCGTCAGGCGCAGGTCCAATTTGCGCTGGAGCAGATCAATCACGGGATACAAAGCGCTGGATTGGTAATAAGGCGAACACCGGCATTCCCACTGAAAATGAGGTTCCTCGGAAATTTGGACCCGAAATGCCTGGAGCAGGCGCGATTTTCCATGTCCCGCTTCCGCGCACAAGAGGGTTACGCGCCCCACTCCCCTTTGTACATGTTCCCAACTCTCCAGCAACTGCTTTAATTCCGCTTCGCGCCCGATGAGAGGTCCGGTTTCCGCAGGCAGGAGCGTTTCTTCGATGGAGTGTGCCGGCTCCAGCACATGAAAAACTTCGGTTGTTCGAGAGACGCCTTTGAAATGCCGCATCCCCAGGGATTGCAGCCGAAAATTACTTTTCACCAGCGCGTAGGTCGCGTCGCTGATAACCACCGTATCCGGTTCCGCGTCGCCCTGTAAGCGCGCGGCGATATTGGGCGTTTCGCCCACGATGGCGGATTGCTCACGTGTCTGCCCACTGCCCATCTCCCCGGCCACCACTAGTCCGGTATGAATTCCCAAACGCACACCCAAGGTGACGCCCACCTGCTGCTGAAGGCGCGCGTTCAAGACGGACATCCCGGCAACAATATCCAATCCGGTATGTACCGCCCGCTGCGCGTCGTCTTCATGCGCTTCAGGAAAACCAAAGTAGATTAAGATGCCATCGCCGATATATTTGGCAATGTACCCTCCATATTTTTGAACGACGTCCGCGCAAACTTTCTGATAAGCCCGTATCACGTCGCGCAAATCTTCCGGGTCGAACCGCTCTGCCAACGGCGTTGACCCAACCAGGTCACAAAACATGACCGTCAGTTGGCGGCGCTCCGCTTCGGGAGTCGGCGAACTTCCGGGTCGGGCAACGGCCTCAGCAGGCGAGGGCGCTTTCACTTCCGGCGTCGCTCCCACATCACGATTCGGCGGCGTAAGCGCAAAGCCACATTCCGAGCAGAAGCGATAGGCGGGCGGATTGGGATTGGCGCACCGGGAACAAATTTTCAGAAGCGTTGCGCCGCACTCGCCGCAGAACTTCATGCTTTCGGGCATATCCGTTTGACAATTTGAACATAACATCCCTGTCACTACCTTTTCGTATATGTTGCCCGTAGGACCGCCTTCAACTCTTGATAGGCGCATTTAATTTCCAAGCGGCCCCTCCGGGACGCGCCCGGCGCGTATCTCCGCAATCTGCTCTGGCGTAAATGGCAGGTTGTACATCGTAGCCTTCTGTTGACGGGATCGAAACAGGCCAATGATGTAGTCCATCCGCTGTTTCAGAACGGCCCAGTCGGTGCTTCCCGGCGGGGGCAATTGATCCTGGTGTTCAGGATCCCAGGGGGTATAGTGTTCGCTCATGAACACGACGACATCAGGATTTTTCAGATTCTCCAGATCACGCGGATAAAGGTTTATTCCATTCATTGCGGCCAAATGACTGCCAAGATCGAGAACCTCATCGGCAATCTTGAGCGTCATCATGTGGCGCGTAGCCTCGGAGCGCCATATATCCTCCGCCTCCGTCAGAAGCGGATTGAACATCTTGATAAGGTCATCTTCCAAATGTTTATGGCTTCCAGGTATAAAGCGTTGCACTGTTTCGCGTATACGCGCTCCCAGCGTGTCTTTAATCGGAGCGTTCAACGCGGACTCAATCTGAGGCTAAGCCGCTTCTGCTCGTGCAGGCCGACCAGCGTGTTCGCCAAGAGAATGCGCTCGGCTTTCTGCTTTTGTTCCAGCTCATAAATGGCGTAGATATAGTGAGAAAAGGCCTGGCGCAGTAAATCCTGTCCATCTTTCTCCTCAACGCTTCCAGGCCTGAAGCCCTTCAGGAACGCATCGTGTTGATCTGCGTCGAATGTGGCTGCGCCCTCAAACGTGGTTATCAGGCGCTCAAAGTGAGGAGCCAACTCTTCAAACACCTTGAGATTGCCGTTCGCAATGTGCTTGCTGACATCCCCGGCAGTGTGTTCGATATGTTTGCCGAGAGTGGTATGTTTGATGGTGATAATGATTCCGTCCAGAAATGGAAGCAGGAGTCTTTCTTCAAAAGATTCCAGAGGATCGGGGTTCATTCGGAGCAGCGCGCGTTCCAGGCGCGCGTCTTGGTCCCAACGGTCGCGCAGGAATTTGGGAAATTCTTCGTTGCGAATGGTGACGCCCGCCTGCCGTGACGCCCAGGTGGCAAAGGTACACCAGTTGATGTTGGGGTTTTGAAGGAGCGCTCTTACTCCATGTGAGAGCAGATGATAGCTGTACGTAATCTTCAAATTACGCAGAACCGGCTCCGGCAGCGCGCAAGTTTGGGCAATGTCTTCTACGGAAGGGATCGTTTGAGAAATCTGTGCATCCATGTGCTTTACCTCACGACGGTTTGATAGGTACAAAAACATTCTAATGTTTCGCCGACAGCCGTAAATATACCTGCCTGGATACGTATTTTTTGCGTTCAAGTTTGATTTATGAAAAAGTAATGTTTCAGAAGGAAGTTGCCGCAGCCGAATCGAACCTTACTCAGGTGTTCTTGCTTTGACTGCCTGCCCTCTCGACACCAAGGCGAACGCTCAGAACCATGTCTGAACACAGCCATGCCAGACACTACACTGCGGCGTAAATACGCCTACGGTAGCCGAGTCGTGAACGACCCGTCTCATGGGCCTGCGGCCAGCCGGTCTGCGACCGGAGAACCATTGGTCTATTTACGCCGAGGTGTAGTACATTCCATCCATTGCCACGCCTTAAACATCAACATGCCAAACAACCCAACGCCCAAGCCCCCTAATCCTCAACCCGGGCGTCCACCCGCAGGGAAGGACACAACGCTCAACCGCTTCAACCAGCCTATCGGCTTTGCGGTTCCCGATTGGCAGCCGCCACCCCTGCCCTCGCGGGAACCGATGAGCGGGCGCTTCTGCCGCGTGGAAGCATTGGAACCGGAGCGCCATGCCCGCTCGCTTTTCGACGCCAACGCGCTGGATATGGAGGGGCGTAACTGGACCTACCTGTTTTCAGAGCCGTTTGCCGATTTCGACAGTTACTATGCGTGGCTGACCAAAGCGGCGGCGGAAACAGACCCACTTGTTTACGCTATTGTGGACAACGCGCTGGAACGAGCCGTCGGCGTTGCCAGTTACCTGCGCATTGCGCCACAGCACGGTTCCATAGAAGTCGGCGGCATCAACTTTTCGCCCCTGCTCCAGCAAAAACCGGCGGCAACCGAGGCCATGTATCTGATGATGCAGCAGGCGTTTGCGCAGGGCTATCGGCGTTACGAGTGGAAGTGCGACGCGCTCAACGCGCCATCCCGCCGCGCGGCGCAGCGCCTGGGGTTCTCCTTTGAAGGTATCTTCCGGCAGGCATTGGTATACAAAGGCCGCAACCGCGATACCGCCTGGTTTGCCGTGATGGATTGGGAGTGGCCGCAATTGCAGGCGGCATTTGAAACTTGGCTCGATCCCGCCAATTTCGATAATGCGGGCAGGCAAAAAATCGCGCTGTCTGCTTTAACAGCCCCGCTTCTGAAGGCAAAGGATGTTCCCGCTTCCTTGTTACCTTAGCGGCGCAATTCAGCAATGGCTTTCAGGCCACGGCAAACTCGGTAAGATAGCGCAGTTCTGGTGGATTGAACGCAAGGACAATATCTTCTTTAGGCACCCCCGCTTCCATGAGGTCTATTGTAATGCCTTCCTCCGTCCAATCCTCCTCCACCCAGATTTTGCCGTCTTTAATGCGGACGTGCAGCGTGGTATAGTTATTTCGCTTACCTTTCTCCCAGCCAACCGTAAGCAAGAGGTACTGGTCTGTTTGCTCATCCAAAATGCAAAAGGTTTCCAATCCCTGCACGGGCTGTTCCCACATCAGTTTGGCATGTTCCATGAGATACTGCTTGATTCGTTGGCGGTAACACGTTATTCTATCCATTGGATAACCTCCTCTTGTTCCACGTTCACAACCACAAGGCGAATATGATGTTTTTGCACAATAAGTTGAAAGGATGCGCGTTGGAATCGCTTTGTATATACCGTGTCACTGATTGCGAGATACAACCGCTCCTGCGGGGCAACCTCCTCCAGCAATGTGCGGTACACTTCATATTGGCCGAGAGCAGTCTCAAGTGAGTGAGCCGCAGATGGGTCAAGAAAGCTTTTGATTTCAATGACGAGGGCACGGATGCTGGCGTTTTCACCTTCCGCTCTTTCAACACGCAGGTCAGCATAAACATCTATATCTACGTAGTGAATGCGAAACGGGTCGTCCGTGATAGTCCATCCATCTTTGACAAGCGCGTTACGAACCGCATCATGAATTGTGTCTTTACTCGGCATTGTATCCTCCCTGTGCTAAATTCACCATTGGCGGCGATGTTCCTTCTAAACTGAGTTCATCTCCATTAATAATTGTGGGTAGGCGTACAGGCACAACTTTGCTGTTACAAAATTACCCAAACGGCGGCTATTTAAGGTATACTGTGCGGGTTGACGGCGTAGCCACAGCCGTCTTTTGTGTTGTGTGTCTTTCGATGGAGGCGAAAACAGGTGCTTCGCGTTTATCGGGGCGCGTCACGGCAACATGGCAACGCGAAACATTGACAATCGAATCGGGCGTCTGATACAATCATGGGATAAACTAAGCCATCGCGCCTGTATTTAGCCCATGCCCGACACCCAACACTCAACACCCAATACCCTGCCCCGCCTGGACGAGTCGCTGCGTCTGCTGAAAGGCGTGGGGCAGCAAGCCGCGACCGCGCTGGAAAAACTGAACCTGCGCACGGTTGGCGACCTGCTGCGCCATATACCGCGCCGGTGGGAGGATCGCACCAATTTTCGCAGCGTCAGTGATGTGCAGTCGGGCGAGTTTGTGACCGTGTGCGGCATTGTGATTGCAGTCAGCACCACGTACCCGAAGCCGAAAATGGCGATTACCAAAGTGCTGATTGACGATGACGGCGCGGCTTTAACGCTGACGTGGTTCAATCAGCCCTACATCGAGCGGACATTCGGGGCGTTGAAACTGTCGCGCAAGCCGATTGTCGTGTATGGACAGGCTAAGCGCTCGGGCTGGACGGTGGAAATAGCGAACCCGGAATGGGAAGAATTGGGCGAGGATGGCGACGCGCTGGGCGCGAACCGCATCGTTCCCATTTATCCGGCAACCGAAGGCGTCCGGCAAATCCGCCTGCGCAAGCTGGTGTGGGAAGCGCTGCAAAATTACAGCGATGCCATTGACGAAACCCTGCCTGCGGACGTGATTTTGCGGCACAATCTGGTGGGCGCGCGTCATGCCGCCCGCAACATCCATTTTCCCGACAGCGACGCGGATTTACTCGCCTCGCGCCGACGGCTGATTTTTGAAGAGTTTTTCCTGCTGCAAGTGCTGCTCGCCGTCCGGCGCAAAGCCAACGCCCACGAAACACACGGCATCCGCTTTGCCATTGCGCCCGACAAGTTAAAAGAAGACCTGGCGCAAATCGTGCCGTTTCAATTGACCAACGCGCAGCAGCGCTCCATCGGCGAAATCGTCCGGGACGTGACGAGCGGTCACGCGATGAACCGGCTCTTGCAGGGCGATGTGGGCAGCGGCAAAACAATGGTCGCGCTCGCGGCTATTCTCATGGCGGTAGAAAACGGCTATCAGGCCGCGCTCATGGCTCCAACGGAAATTCTGGCGCAGCAGCATGCCATTGTCCTGCGCCGCTTGCTGGAACCGATTGGACTTGCCGTAGAACTATCCATCGGCAGCCAGACCGTTAAGGAAAAGCGCGAAGTACGGGAACGCTTGCTCGGCGGGCAGTCCCGAATCGCGGTCGGCACACACGCTCTAATACAGGAAGGCGTTGAATTCGCCAAACTCGGACTCGTCATCATTGACGAACAGCACCGTTTTGGCGTCTTGCAAAGACAGGCCCTTGCCCGCAAGGGACAGCGCCCGCATATTCTCGTAATGACGGCCACGCCCATCCCGCGAACGCTGACGCTGACGCTGTACGGCGACCTGGACGTATCCATTCTGGACGAACTGCCGCCGGGACGCAAGCCGATTACGACGCACTGGAAAGCGCAGGAGAAACGTAATCAAGTATACGCGGCAGCACAAAGATTGCTCAATGAAGGCCGGCAGGTGTATGTCGTCTGCCCGCTCGTGGAAGAAAGCGAAAAGTTACAGGCTAAAAGCGCCACGCAACTCAGCGAGCATATCGCCAACGAAGTGTTTCCGCAGTACCGCGTCGGATTATTGCACGGGCAGATGAAGCCGGACGAAAAAGACGCGATCATGGCGAAGTTCAAAAAGCACGAACTGGATATTCTCGTGTCCACAACCGTGATTGAAGTCGGCATTGACGTGCCCAACGCCAGCGTGATTATCATTGAAGACGCGGACAGATTCGGATTGGCGCAGTTGCATCAGTTGCGGGGGCGCGTCGGGCGCGGGCAACACGCCAGTTTTTGCATTTTAATGGCCGAACCGAAAACCGAAGACGGACGCGCCCGTATGGAAGTAATGACCGCCACGCAGGACGGCTTCAAAATCTCCGAAGAGGACTTGAAGCTGCGCGGGCCGGGCGAGTTCTATGGGACTCGGCAATCCGGCCTGCCGGAACTCTATATCGCCGACATCGTGCGCGACATGGACATCCTGACGGAAACGCGGGAAACCGCCTTCGCTCTCGTCGAGTCCGACCCAAAACTGCTAAAGCCGGAAAACCAGCCCTTGCGCCGCGCCTTAGAACGCGCTAAAGTCGGCTTTGACCTGATAAATGTAAGCTGAGGCAGCTATGACCTGCGCAGTGGTTCCCGGCAGTTTTGACCCGGTGACGAACGGGCATCTGGATATTATCGCGGGCGCGGCGCGGATGTTTGCCGACGTGCGCGTGGTGGTGGCGCGGAATTCGTCCAAGACGCCGCTGTTCACGGTTGACGAGCGCATGGAGATGCTGCGCGAAACCTGCCGTCCGTATGCCAATGTGCAGGTAGACTCGTTTGAGGGTTTGCTGGTACGCTATGCCGCGTCGCAATCCGCAACCGTGATTGTCAAGGGACTGCGCTTTGTGTCGGATTTTGAGTACGAGATGCAGATGGCGCTGGCGAACCGGCGTCAAAACGACGCGATACAAACCGTGTTTTTGCCGGCGGGAACCGAGTACGCCGCGCTGAGTTCCAGCATTGTTAAAGAACTCGCCCGTCATGGGGGAAATCTGGAAGGGTTGGTACCGAACATTGTCCAACAACGTCTCCAACAAAAATTCAGACCGGAAGCCTGAGCCGAAACCGGATGTGGAAGCCGTTCCGATTGCCAACGCCCCTGTTGTGGAAGCCGGGATTGCGCCGGGAAACGCCCGCTCGCCAATGGACGCGCCCCGGTTCGCCGCGCCGATGCACGGCGGCGTGGATATTCTGAAATTATTGACGGAACTGGAAGATCAGGTGGAAAACACGCGCAAGGGGCCGTTCAATAGCCTGCTTGGGTTTGATGACGACAAGTTCCACATGACCATTATGAAGATTCGCGCCAACCTGCCCGAAGAAATGAAGCGGGCGTCCAAGCTGGCGCGCGATCAGGAGCGCATCGTCGAAGAAACGCTGGAAAGTTCGGAGCGCATCAAAGAGGAAGCGCGGCAGGCAGCCCTCGCCGACGTGGAGCGGGGCAAAAAAGAAGCCGCCGCCCTGCGCGATCAGGGTCAACAGCAAGCCGAACAGGAACGGCAGGAAGCGCAAAGCGAAGCTCGCCGCCTGACCGCCGAAGCCAATACCGCCGTTGATCTCGCCCGGCAAGCCGCCGAGCGCGAGTCGCAGGAAGTGCAGGCGCAGGCACGGGAACACAGCCGCCAAACGTTGGCGGAAGCGCAGGCGCAGGCCGCGCATCTCATAGCCGACCACCCCATCACGCAGCAGGCGCAGGCAAGGGCGCAGGATGTGCAGTTACGCGCCGAACACGAAGCGCAGGCCGTCCGGCGCGGCGCCGACGATTACGCCCGCGACGTGCTGATGAACTTAGAGAACGTCCTGAGCAAAGCCACGCTGCAAGTGCAACGCGGACGGGAAATGCTGGAGAAACCACGATAAGGCATCAGGCATCAGGCATTAGGCATTAGGACATTCCCTCTTGTGCCGATCCAACACTTACTTTTGTAGTAACGCATTCTGGGATTGTTCTAATGCCTAATGCCTGATGCCTGATGCCTCCCCGGAGGGGGCTATGCGCCTTGACATAACCGAAATACTGGGCGAGGTGGGCAAGAACCTGCCTTATGATATACAGGAACCGCCCCTCGTAGATGAAGATGTGGAATGTACGCGCCCGATTGAAGGGCGTATTACGTTCAACAACACGGGCGGGCTATTGCTGGTGACGGGCAAGGCCAATACCAACGTTGCCCTGCCGTGCAGCCGGTGCAATGAATACTTTGAGCAGCCTCTCGCGCTGGAAATTGACGAGTCGTTTGAACTGCGTCATTCCGGCGTCGGGACCGCGCACCACGCAAAACGTGGAAGTAATCGAAGAAGACGAAAGCCCGGTTGCGGGTAAACTGTTTGATGGACACGTCTTCGACCTGACCGAAATGCTGCGCCAATACATTCTGTTGGACGAACCGACCCAGCCGCTGCCGCCCACGCAGACGGATGGCCGGTGCGCCCACTGTCACCGCCGCCCCGAAGAGGTGCTTCCCATAGCACCCGACGCGGACGCGGCACTGGATCCCACTGCGCCAACGCCCATCAACCCGGCGTTCGCCAAATTGAGTGAATTACTGAACAAGGAGGAGTAGGCATTAGGCATTAGGCATTAGGCATTAGGAAGTTGCCATATAGCCTTGTGCCTATTTTAAGCGGCGAAGACGAGACAGGCATTTTCCTAATGCCTAATGCCTAATGCCTAATGCCTTTCCCGAAAGGATAACCCAACCATGCCTCTGCCAAAACGACGCCATTCCAATCAGCGCACGCGCAAGCGGCGCACCCATTATAAACTGACGCACCATCCCGCGCTGGTTCCGAGCTTTGAAAAGCCGGGCGAGTTTACCCTGCTGCACCATGTAGACCCGTCTACGGGAAAATACAAAGGTCGGCAGGTCTTTGAAGCGCCGGACGAAACGCAGGCATAACATGGCAGCCGCTCCGACCACAACTCAGACGGCAGCACAACCCTCCCCACCCAACGCCGTGGACGCGACCCACAACTCCGTTCGCTGCGTGGCTGTGGACGCGATGGGCGGCGATATGGGCGCGGGCGAAGTCGCGCGCGGCGTTGTCGCCGCCGCGCAGTCGTCTCGGATGCATTATCTGCTTGTCGGGGAACCGGGCGTTTTGCAGGCGGAACTGGCGCGCTGCAAATCGCGCCCTTCCAACGTGGAAATCGTTGCGGCCACGCAGGTGATCGAAATGACCGATCAGCCGACTGCCGCGTTCAAAAAGAAGCCGGACGCTTCCATTGTGGTTGCGGCGCGGCTGGTGAAAGAAAAAAGGGCGGACGCGCTCGTCAGCATCGGCAACACGGGCGCGGCAATGGCGGTATCGCTGCTCACATTGGGGCGCATACGCGGCATTGACCGTCCCGCGATTGCCACGCCCCTGCCGTGCAGTTCCGCGCACGGCACAACCATTTTGCTGGACGCGGGCGCAACGGTAGACTGCGACCCGAACAATTTGTACGAGTTTGCCCTGATGGGCGCGATTTACGCGGAAGCCGTGTTTGACATTCCCAATCCCACCGTCGGCCTGCTTTCCAATGGCGAGGAAGACACCAAAGGCAACGAACTCGTCAAGCGGACGCGCGCCCTGTTTCAACAGGCGGCGCAGGGCGTGAACGGGCAGGTTCCGTTTCAGTATTACGGCAATGTTGAGGGGCGGGACGTGTTTCGCGGCACAACGGACGTGGTTGTCTGCGACGGCTTTGTCGGTAACGTGTTTTTGAAGGCCAGCGAAGGCGTTGCGGAAATGATTATGGGCTTGATTAAGTCGGAACTGGGGTCAAGCGCATGGAAAATGCCGCTTGTCGCGCCTCTGCGTCCTTCTTTGCAGCGCGTCCGGGGGCGCATTGATTATTCCGAGCGGGGCGGAGCGCCGCTTTTGGGCATCAACGGCATCTGCATCATCGGGCATGGCCGCTCCAACGCTTACGCGGTCACAAACGCCTGCCGCGCCGCCGAACGCGCCATCGAACACAACATCATTGATCTGATTCGCAAGCGCGTCTGCGACATGCCTTCGCCGCCATCGGTTTAGTAAGGGGTTCAGGTTTCAGGTGTCAGGGAAGCGCTACTCAAGCGCTTTCTTCAAGTAATATGCCTGATATACAAATAGTGACTTCCTGACACCTGATACCTGATACCTGAAACCTTCCAGAAAGCTCCATTTCCTCATTATGCAAAATGCAGGCATTGCCGGATTGGGAATGTGCGTACCCGACCGGATTTTGACAAACAGCGAACTGGCGCAGACCGTAGACACCAATGACGAGTGGATCGCCAGCCGCACGGGGATACGGGAGCGGCGCGTGGCTGATGCGCAAACTGCCACTTCGGATTTGGCGATAGTAGCGGCGGAACGGGCGCTTGTGGACGCGAATATGAAGGCGGAAGACCTTGATCTTGTGCTGTGCGCGACCACTTCGGGCGATTACATCTGGCCGGCAACAGCCTGCGTGGTGCAGGGGAGGATTGGCGCAAAACGGGCGGCGGCGTTCGACCTGGGCGCGGCGTGTTCCGGCTTCTGCTATGGACTGGCGACAGCGGCGGGATTTATACAGTCGGGCGCGATGCGGCGTATTCTTGTTATTGGTGCGGACACGCTGACCAAACAATTGAACTGGCAGGATCGGGGAACGTGTATTTTGTTCGGGGATGGCGCGGGGGCAGCCGTTGTCACGCCGTGCAATGTCGAAGAAGGCATTTTGGCGTCGTCGTTGGGAGCGGATGGCAGTGGCATTGAGAGCGTGTGGATACCCGGCGGCGGGACGCGCACTCCGAACACGCCCGAAACGCTGGAACAAAAACTCAACTGCATCAGTATGCGCGGGCAGGAAGTGTATAAATTCGCGGTTCGCATCGTGCCGGAAGTAGTTGAGGACGTTTTACGCAAAGTGTGCCTGCATCCCGCCGACATTGACCTGCTCGTGTTGCATCAGGCCAACATGCGTATTGTCGAGTCGGCCGCGCACCGCCTGAACGTGCCGATGGAAAAAGTGGTCGTGAATCTGGACCGTTACGGCAACACGTCCGCCGCGTCCGTTCCCCTCGCCCTCGCGGAAGCGCAGCAACAGGGTAGAATCAAGCGCGGCGACATCGTTGTCACCGTCGGCTTCGGCGCAGGCTTAACGTGGGCCGCCAACATCATCCGCTGGCATCGCTGACGAGTGCGTAAGGACGAATGAAAAAGGAGAGGGAACCATGTCTCTGCCGGAACTGATTGCCGAAATAAAAACCCTGCCCCGCGCCGACAAAGCCTGCCTGATGAAAACCCTGCTGGACGAGTTGATTGAAGATAATGCGAAATTAGCCGAAGCAAGCATAGCGTGGGAAATACGAAACTCCCCCTCAGTGGCGTATGCGCTTCAGCAATTACTGCATAAAGAACGGGCGAAAGAGGAAGAGTTGGCGGGACAAATTCTACCGGCTGAGTGCGCTGTTTGGTCGCCATATGATGCTTATGAGGCGGCAGATACTATGAAGAAAGCAACGCAATGAAGTTACGCAGACGTTTGCATATCAAAATCAGACCAAATAAAGTTGTAATCATCCAATTTCCCGGCAAATGGAAGCATTTTGGGTGGGTAGGCACATGGACGGTTAATAGCTCTCTTGAACGCTCTTATGACTTGGGCTTTGCCAAAGTAACGGTGTTCATATCCGGCGCCGGTGCAGCGTACCGCTTGAAGCAGAAAGAAAAAGAAGCGTTGCGACAGGCGCAGCAGCCATTCATTTTACTACGTCCGGCGTTTGCGCCAATGGCAGATAATGGCAAGAACTAGATCAGGCAGTAGTATGGATAGGCTTATCTTCGTGCTTCAAACGATAGTAAGCAGGCGAAAACAGAATGAAATTAACTCGTATTTTCAGTCATCCGGGGCGCATGAACGGGCAGCCGTGCGTGCGCGACTTGCGTTTGACTGTGCGGCGCGTGGTAGAACTTGTTGCCACATATCCTGACCGAACTGAACTCCAGCGCGAGTACCCGGAACTAGAGCCGGAGGACATACAGCAGGCATTGCATTATGCGGCGACGTACCTTGATGATCGTATCATAACTTTACCTTCCGCTTATGAAACTGCTGCTTGATCAGGGTTTGCCACGTTCCCGCGTCGCGCTGCTGCAAGGCATCGGTATTGACGCTGTGCATGTTGGCGACATCAACATGGCGACCGCTGAAGATACAGAAATTTTGCAGCGCGGGCTGGACGATCAGCGGGTTATCGTTACGCTGGATGCTGATTTTCATACGCATCTGGCGCTCACGGGAGTCGTGTTACCTTCTGTGATCCGAATCCGCATAGAAGGATTACGCGCAGAGGGATTTACGGCGCTGATACAAACGCTTTTGCCGGAATGTGAAGCGGATTTGCAGCAGGGCGCAGTGGTGACAGTGCAGGAAGGACGTATTCGCATACGCCGCCTGCCGCTCTTGCCTCAGAATTAAGGAAGAGTAGTGCAATATGGGCAAAGTGGCTTTTTTGTTTCCGGGGCAGGGTTCGCAGAAGGTGGGCATGGGACGCTCGTTTTATGACCATTTTCCGCAGGCGCGAACGATATTCGACCATGCCTGCCAGACGCTCGGCTTTGATTTGCGGCATTTGTGCTTTGAAGGCCCGGAAGACGAACTGAAACAAACGGAAAATGCGCAGGTGGCGTTGTACGTCACGAGCATTGCCGCGTGGCGGTGTTGGGAAGCGTCGGCAAGTAACTGTGTGCCGGATGCGGTTGCCGGGCATAGCGTGGGGGAATACGCGGCTCTGGTCGCCGCCGGTTCGCTGGATTTTGCGGATGGCTTACAACTGGTGCGCAAGCGCGGCGAACTGATGCGCGACGCGGCGCAGAAAACAACCGGCACGATGGCGGCGATTTTGGGACTGGAAGCCGACGATGCCCGCGCCGCCTGCAAGGAAGCCAAGGATGCGGGCGCGGGATTGGTTACGGTCGCCAACCTGAACGGCGGCGGGCAAATCGTGATTTCCGGGGAAACGGCTGCGGTGGAAAAGGCGGGCGAGATCGCCAAAGCAAAGGGCGCGAAGCGCGTGATTCCGCTTGCCGTGTCCGGCGCGTTCCATTCGCCCCTGATGGTGTCGGCGGGCGATGCGCTGTTCGCGTCCCTGTCCACAACCGCGTTCCGCAAGCCCACTGTGCCGATTGTGTCCAACGTCACGGCGCAGTTCGTGGAAATGCCTTCCGACCTGACGGGCGGCCTGACGATGCAGGTCAGCGGAACCGTGCGCTGGGAGGAGTCCATGCGCCTGTTGCTGAACAACGGCTTTGATACGTTTATAGAATTGGGCAGTGGCGATGTGCTTTGCGGCCTGATGAAGCGCATAGACAAATCCGTCACGACCTACAGCGTCCAGGACGCGGCGGGCGCGCGGGAAACCGCGATTATACTGGACAAACTGCCGGAGTAAGGATTAACCACGGGGGACACGGGGAACACGAGAAGAAAAGAAGATAAAGAAGAGGAAAAGGGAGCTTTTTGCATCGTCAACTGAACACGGCTGCCTCCTTTCCTCCCCGTGTTCTCCTTTTCCCCTGGTTAAGATGCTTTTTAAGGGTGGGCCGGGTGAAGTTACAGAACAAAGTGGCGATTGTGACCGGGGCGGGACGCGGGATTGGACGCGCGATTGCGCTGGCATTGGCGCATGAAGGGGCGCAGGTTGTGGTAAACTACAGCCGAAGCGCGGATGCCGCCAATGAAGTGGTCGCGCAGATTGTCGCTGGGGGCGGCGAAGCCCTTGCCGTACAGGGGGATGTGGCGGACGGAGCGCAGGTGGAGGCGCTGGTCAGCGCGGCTCTGGAGCGGTTTGGGCGCGTGGATATTTTGGTCAACAACGCGGGGATTACGCGGGACAAGCTGATTTTGCGCATGACCGAAGCGGATTGGGACGCGGTTGTAGATACCAATTTGAAGGGCGCGTTTTTGTGCTGCAAGGCCGTCGCGCCGCGCATGGTGAAACAAAGAAGCGGCGTGATTATCAACGTCGGGTCGGTGAACGGCAAAGTGGGCGCGGCGGGACAGGCCAATTATAGCGCGTCCAAAGCGGGGCTTATCGGCCTGACGAAATCGCTTGCCAAAGAATTGGGGTCGCGCAGCATCCGCGTCAACGCCGTTTCTCCCGGCTTTATTGAAACCGACATGACCGATGCGCTCAAAGAAGAGCAGCGTCAGGCGGTCATCCAACAGGTTCCTTTGGGGCGGTTGGGAACGGGCGAGGATGTGGCGCAGGTGATTGCGTTCTTGTGTTCGGACGCCGCTGCGTACATTCAAGGCGAAGTGATTGCGGTAGATGGTGGACTGTTTATGTGAGGCGCGGCATTGCGACGACGCAGTAAAGTGCTTCGCTGTATAGCCTGCGGCCCAGTGTCCTTCGGACACAACTTGTTGCTTAAAGAGTATTCTGTCCGAAGGACAGTCGGCGGAACGCCATACAGCGAAGGGGTTCAGCCCGTCGCCAACAAAAATGGAGACTGCACAATGAATTCATCCCTACGGCTTGTGGTTGGGCTAAGTCTGCTCACAGTTGTTGCGCCGGCTGCGAACGCGCAGACAACAAAATCGCCTGCCGCGAGTACGCCGCAGGCCAACTCCACAGCCGTCGCCACGCCGCCTGTAATCGAAGAACAAGCGCTGAACCTGCTGAAAAAGAATCAGCAGGCTATGCTTGCGCTGAGAACGTATTACGCCGAGTGCCGCACCATTTTAACGCGAGACAAGCCGCGCCCTGCTAATCCTAATGGGCAATTTGAATTGGCGACGCTGACGGCGGAAAAGCCTAACAAAATGCGCTACGACCGTTGGGAGTTAGCAGGCAGCCCACCTGCGAGTGGCTGGACTAAGCCCGCTGCTTCGCCAGATTACACGTTTGCCTGTGACGGCAAGGACAATTACAAGCAGTTTGGAAAGATGTACCGCAAGGATGATCGCGTCACGCCTGAATACATGCACACGATACTGGAACCCTGGGGCGGATTTTACGCGGAGTCTGGTTCCGCGTATGCTTCGGCTATGGCGTCGCGCAAGCAGAACGAGTTGCGCGACGCGCGCATCACCGGGCAGGAATCTGTAGAAGGCCTAACCTGCGACAAAGTGTTCGTTCACGCAGTCTCGTCCTACAACGGGCAAAAAGTTGAAAATACGGCGACGTACTCTATCGGGCCGGACGGCTTGGTACGTCACTATCTAAATCACGTTTCGTTCAACGACACGCCGGGCATTAGTTACGACGCGACGCTGACCAACATTCGCCTGAATGAACCTGTGGATGCAGCCATCTATGCGTACACGCCGCCATCGGGCGTGAAGCCGGAGCCGGATGAGAAATCCACTCCCCTGTTGGCGAACGGCACAACGGCACCGGACTTTACCGCGACGGACATCAACAAGAAGCCCGTAAAACTGTCGGACTTGCGCGGCAAAGTGGTGGTGATTGATTTTTGGGCGAGTTGGTGTGGGCCATGCAACGCCGCCATGCCGCACAATCAGGCCGTGATAAAGAAACTGAAGGCGGAAGGCTTGCCGGTTGTGATGCTGGCCGTAGACAATGCCGAAGGCCGTCCCGATTTTGAAACCTGGGTCAAGCAGAAGCAGGCAAGTTTGTCCGCACTGACGTTCGTCTTCATTTCGACAAAAGAAGACGTGAGCGGCAAGCAGTTCAACGTTTCGGGCATCCCGACGCAGTACGTGCTGGACAAAAACGGCGTGGTTCGCGCTTCGTTTGTCGGCTTCGACAAGCCCGACAATGAACTGGAAAAAGCCGTTCGCGCCGCGCTGGGCAAGAGCGGGGCCGGCAAGGGTGGCAACGCGAAGATCGCCGCTGCCCCCGGCAAAAAGTAGTCTCAACAATTTCAACATGAAAGCAGACGTGAAAACTAACAAGGAGAGCAGGGAACATGAGTACATTTGATCGCGTGAAGAAGGTTCTGGTGGAGCAACTGGATGTGGATGAGGATGCGGTAACGCAGACAGCCTCCATCGTGGACGATCTGGGCGCGGATTCGCTGGACGTGGTGGAAATCATCATGGGGCTGGAAGAGGAATTCGACGTGGAAATTCCCGACGAGGACGCCGAAAAAATCACCACCGTGCAGCAGATCATTACCTACGTTGAAGAAAAAGGCAAGGGCTAAGTGGTTGATAGTTGATAGTTGATAGTTCGTAGTTCCCGAATGTCTATCAACTACGAACTATCAACTATCAACTACCAAACTGACGCTTGCTTTCGCTCCAGATTGAGGAGCCATGAAGAGAGTTTGCACCCGGCGGCAGCGCCGGGTGAGGATTGGATTATGAACGCAGAAAGTGCGAGTACGCAGCAGGCGCGGCGCGTCGTCATTACCGGTGTCGGCGCGGTGACGCCCATAGGACAATCAGCGGAAACCTTCTGGAAGGCGTGTCTGGCGGGCTGTTCCGGCGTGTCTCCCATCACGGGCTTTGACACGACCGGGTATTCCACGCGCTTTGCAGCGGAAATCAAGAATTGGGACGCCGCGCCCTACATGGAGAAGAAAGACGCCCGCCGCATGGCGACGTTTATTCAGTTTGCCGTGAAAGCCGCCGTTCTTGCGGTGGAAGATTCCGGGCTTGCCATCAACGACGACAACCGGGATCGTATCGGCGTGTACATCGGTTCGGGCATCGGCGGCATCGGCATCATCGAGGCGCAGCACCAGATTTTGCTGGAAAAAGGGCCGGATCGCGTCAGCCCGTTCATCATTCCCGGCATTATTTGCGATATGGGCACGGGCATGGTTTCGATTGTGCTGGGTACGCGCGGCCCCAACGCCTGTATCACCACCGCCTGCACGACGGGAACCAACAACATCGGCGAAGCCTACCACATCATTCGGCGCGGCGACGCGGACGCGATGGTGACAGGTGGAGCCGAAGCGAGCATTTCTCCGCTTGCTATGGCGGGGTTCTGCCAGGCGCGCGCCCTGTCACAGCGCAACGACGATCCCGAACACGCCAGCCGTCCGTTCGATGGCGACCGTGACGGTTTCGTGATGGGCGAAGGCAGCGGCATTCTCGTTTTGGAAACGCTGGAAGGCGCAAAAGCGCGGGGCGCGAAGATTTATGCGGAAATCGTCGGCTACGGCTCGACGGGCGATGCGTACCATATCACCAGCCCGCCCGCGGATGGCAGCGGCGCTATCCGCTCCATGAAGGCCGCGCTTGCGTCCGCAAACATGCAGCCCGAAGAAGTGGATTACATCAACGCGCACGGCACGTCCACGGAACTCAACGACAAGACCGAGACGATGGCGATTAAAACGGTGATGGGTGAGCATGCTTACAAAATCCCCATCAGCAGCACCAAGTCCATGACCGGGCATCTGCTCGGCGCGGCAGGCGCGGTGGAAGCCATTGTCTGCGTCCTGACCATTCGAGACGGCATCGTACACCCCACTATCAACTACCACACGCCCGACCCGAACTGCGATTTGGATTACGTGCCCAATCAGGCGCGTAAAGCAAAGGTAGACGTCGCCCTGTCCAACTCCTTCGGCTTCGGCGGCCACAACGGAACCCTGATTTTCAAGCGCTGCGAGGCATAAGGGAACAATTTTTACATGCAAATACTTGCAGGGACACAGCATTGCTGTGTCCCTGCATTTTTGGCTTCTAAATACAAAGCGATTTGGCATGTAGTTTTTCAGATGTTGGCGGCGCGGGATTCGGTTTCCCCAATGACGAACACCATTGCCAGCGCCAGCGCGATTTTGAGCAGCGACATAATCATGGCAAGTACGCCGACTACGGGAATGGCGAACGAAAACACAAAGCCACCGAGCATTCCGAAAGCGCCATCCAGAATTTGCAGGAAGCACAGCACGTTGACGATGCCGCGCGCCAGTTCCACGCGGGCAATCAATCCAACGCCCACCAGCAAGGTAATCACGGCAAAGACAATGCTGATCGTGCTGAACAGGCTGCCGGGATGCTTGGACGTAAGGGCGGAAATAACATCGTACAAGCCGCTCACGATCCACCAGCCCGCAATGCCGTAATACGCGGGCCAAACCCACTTCAGGTTCAGAGACTGGCCGGGCGTTTCCTCCTCGTTATTGGCGGAAGCGCGTTTCGGCGCAGAAGTGAATGTATTGCCGCAAAACTGGCATTTCCCCGCCCAATCCGGCAGGGTCGCATTACATTTCGGACAGTTAATCATGGCGCGTATCCTCCTTTTTACCTACCTGTTCTATTTACAGCGCGATTGCTGCTTCTATCTTCTCATCCAGTGAGAATAGACGGTACTTGCCGTCCATCTGCTTTTCCAGCATATAAAGCCCGCCCCAGTGCGCGCCAGCCAGCCAGGTATTTGCGTCCAGAGTCAGCAAATGCGTGGGCGTCCAATTCTTGTGGGTGTTTGTAAACGCCAGAATAGGATGGATCGTTGTGCCCTGTATGTGGTACAATCCGCGCGAACCTATTGCCAGGAGGCTGCCATCAGCCTGAACTTCCATGCCAGTCACATCTGCTGATCTCGGCTCGGCCTGTGCATCTGTGGGAGGATCGCTGAAAAAGTCATTGCTAAAGTTGGTCTGCGCGTTGAACAGGGCGATGTGGTAAGCGTCAGATTATTTCGATGTCAGCAGGGAAGAGGCGACGATAGACGAGCCGGCGGCAATCCACAGGCTGCCGTTTCCCCGTGCCAGATAGCTCCAGACATTCTCCCATCGTGGGCCGTCCGAGCCGACCAAGCCCGTATCCTCATCAAAATAGATCAACTTTCGCGGATCAAACAAATTCAGCCAGGAGAGCCGCTTGTCAGTCTCTCTCTGCCCCTCATCTCGAAAGTATAAACGCCGTCCAATCAACTGTGGCGGCACTCCGCACCGGGGCAGGCTGACGCTGCCATGATACACAGATTGCCACTGCTCTTCTGCCCATCGGGTTACGCTATGCGGACGAATGGCAAGCAGATGGTCATGGTCAATCCCCAATCGCAGCGCGCCATCGCCCGGCGGAAGCGGAAGCGCGTTATGAATTTTGCCATCCACTTCCAGCACAACGTTCGTACCGTTTGTTGTGCCGTGAAAGTAGGCTTTGCCGCCGATCACCACGCCTTCTTCAAGCCGCGTAATCTCAGGCAGGCGTATGGGGTGTACGACGCGCTGCTGCAAATCGAGGAAAAAACAGGGTGTAGTGAAATTGTCATCGTTCACGCCCCTGCTGATTTTGGCCGTCAGCAGCACGCCATTTGCGAACGGAGCCATATAGCGGATGCGAAGGCCAGAAGGGGGGCGCGGCGGCAGCGTAAGAATCTGCTGCGGCTTCCCTGTAATTATCATGCCTGCCATTCGGCTGCGAATTGCCGCCTGTGCCTGCCTGACACGCTTTTTCTCTTTCCTGTCTGCGATTTCGGCCTGTTTCCAGTAAGCCTGACAGGTTGTTACCTGACCGCGCAAATCAATCGGCTTATGGTTGAGATGCCGCCAAAACGAAGCCAGAATAATGCCGGACATATCATCGGGATGAAAGATGTCCTGCTTGTTGAACCATTGAGCAAGCCGCAGCCCTTTCCACAATCCCCAATTGTTGCGCAGCCACATTCCCAATCCGAAATGGTAGCCAAGCATGTCTCGTTCAGCGCCTCGCCTCATATCAGCAAGCAGGGCAGGGTCAAGCATTTTCTGTAGTTCTACGAATGTGTCCGGCAGGTCGCGGGGAATGTATACTCCCGTTGGGAATGTTTTGCTTCGGGTAGGATGGATACGAAATTTACTCGCATCGGCCTGCGGGCTGCGCTGCGAGGATGATTGCGCCCGCAGGCACGGAGCCGCCAACATAAGCAAAATCAAAATCAGCAGAAAACGCTTCATAATCTCCCCTTGTTAGGATGACAAGAGCAGAACGGCAACAGCGCCCGTTGTTACGACCAGGTTGTGCCCCGGTTGTTGAGCTGCGGCTGTTGCTGTTGCGGCGGGGGCGCGAGGACGGAAAGCGGGTAGGTGGCGATCAGTTCGCCGTCCGCGTACACTTCCGCCTGATACACGCCGTGCTTGGGAAGCGGCAGGGATTGCAGGTTGAGGCCGATTTGCAAGCGTGGCGAAACTGGCGGTCTTGAGGCTGCGCTGGACGCCGTTCCAATCGCAGGGCAGATTGGGCGAGTTGAAAATCGCGTCGCCGTCCGGCCCGATGAATTTGAAAACCAGTTCGCGCGCCTGCGGGGTCGTGACGCGCAGGCACATCGCCACCGCCACGTTTACCAGAACCGGCAACTGCTGCGCCATCAGGGCGGAGTAGATGCCAATGAGCGATTGCTTGCTTGTCTGCGCCTCGGTAATCACCTGGTCGCACAGCACAAAATAACTTACTTGAATGTCTTTGTCCGTTCCCTGCATGTTGGTTTCTCCTGTGTTTGCTGTCCTTTGTTCTTTGTGTCCTCATTATAGGCGAATAGCGCGGATTTTGCAACCGAATTGACGTTTATTCCGTCTTGCACTATAATGTAGGCAGAAGTGATAAGGGATAAGTGGTAAGTGGTAAGGGATCGGATTACAGGTTCGGCATACTCGCGCCGGAATTTAGGAAAAGCGCATGGACTTGTTTGAGAAAATCAATCGCTCGTTTGGATCGTGGTACGAAGGGCTGTTTGGCGGCGGCGGTGACGACGTGCGGCCCAAAGACATTCTGCGCCGGATTCTGGCCGCAATGGAAGACAACCGCAAAGAGGGCTTCGATAACCGCGTGTACGTGCCCAACCAGTACGTGCTGGAAATCAACGTTCACGATGACGAGGAAAAAGACTACCTGCTGTCGTTTTTGGATCGGGGCGAGTTGGAGTCCGCGATACGTCGTTATTGCAAACAAAACAACTACGTGATTCGCGGCGCGCTGGATTTCACCATTAAAGAGGTAGACGATCCCGAACTCAACGACAAGCGCGGCGAGAAAGTGCGCGTTCGCTGCCGCTACAATACCAAAATCACCGGGCCGGAAACTGCTTCGCCTGCTTCGGCGGCAGAGAAATTCGCGGCAAACGGCAGTCGCGGACATGCGGACGCGGACGGCGAAGACCGCACGGTTGCCAGCGTGTCGCGCCAGATGGAAGACGAGGAGGGCGGCACGGTTCCCGCCGTGACGCGGGCCGCCCTTGTCGTTTATGCCCCGGATCGCCCGCCCTTTCGCTACGGAATTGCGCGCGGCAATGTGACGATTGGGCGTTCCAAATCCGGCAACGATTTGACCGTTGACAACGACGGGCAGATTTCCAAGCGCCATGCGCGTATCGAACTCGACGCGGACGGCAAGTTCACGGTTTATGATTTGGGCAGCACCAACGGCACGAAAGTCAACGGGCGGCGCGTGGAAAACCGAACGCTCAACGATGGTGACGAGATTTTAGTCGGCACGACCCGGCTCGTGTTCCAGCAGGCGCGTCCTGCCGAAATGGATATGGAAGCGCCCGTTGATAACGAGGAAGAATCCGGCACGGTTGCGAATGTGGAAACCCGTACGCCAGCGGCAACCAACGGCCCTACCGCCGCGCCCACGCGCTCCCATCCGCGACAACGACGGCAGTTCCGGCCCCGCGCCTCCGATTCGTTCGCTGCGCGCCCGCACCGCGCGCCTTGTGCTGACCAATAAAGGGCATGACGTGGATGATTTTCTCTTAGCGTCCGAAACGGTGATTGGCCGGGGCGTCACCAACGACATCGTACTCCCGGATCGCTCCATCGCCACGCGCCATGCCCGCATCATCAACGACGGCACGGACTATACGCTGGAAAGCCTGGGCAACGCCGTCACCACGCTCAACGCCCTGCCCATGCCCGCAGGCCACGCGCAGCCGCTCAAAGACGGCGACCGCATCGGCCTGGGCGACCTGCTCCTGCGCTTTGAGAGTGGACAACCGTGAGGGAAATGATGAGTGATGAGTGATGAGTGATGAACGGAACTTATTCATCACTCATCATTCAGCATTGTTCTTGAAAGCACTCCTATGAACGTACTCTTGGGAATGGCGCGGTATTTGATGGCGGCGGGGTTTTTGCTGTTCATTGCGCTGCTGATCGGGCTGATGCGGCGGGATCGCGAATGATCCGGGGCATCTGAAGTCATACAAAACAATCTAAAACAATCCGAATTCATCCGAGGCTGTCTTTTATGGATATACAAACTGATAATTCGCCGACGCGCGGCTTCAACCCGATTGCCGTCGGCTACAAAACGGATAAGGGGCGTAAGCGTTCCGGCAATGAGGACAGTTTCGCCGTGTTTTCCGGGGAAGAATTGGGTGGGAATTTAGAGGGCTTGTTCGTGGTTGCGGATGGCATGGGCGGCGCGAAGGGCGGCGAAATCGCCTCCAATCTCGTGATTAACAGCCTGCCGGAAGAAGTGCGGCTTGGAACTGCCGAACTGTCCGGCAATGATCTGCCGCATGAACTCGCCAATTTGCTCAATCGCAGCATCAATTATGCCAACAGCGAAGTGTGGAACTACAAGCAGCAGCACGAAGGTTTTCAGGGCATGGGCACAACCTGCGTAACCGCGATGATTGCGCATGCTCGCAAGTCGTGGGGTGACAAGCAAGGGTTTCTGGTGCTTGCCAATGTGGGCGACAGCCGCGCGTATCTGCTGCGGCAGGGCCGACTGAGCCAGATTACGGAAGACCATTCGGAAGTATGGGAGCAGGTCAAGGCGGGCAAAATGACGCCGGAACAGGCCGCTACCAGCCGCTTCCGCAACACCATTACGCGGGCGATGGGACTGCGCTCGACTGTGAAGCCCGATATTACTATACGTACTCTGGAAGCCGGCGACGTGATTTTGATCTGCTCCGATGGCCTGTCAATCGAAGTGGACGATCTCACGATTGCCCGTCTGCTTGCCGGCAGCCCCGACCCGCAAACCGCCTGTGACCGCCTGGTGGAAACGGCTTTGAACAACGGCGGCTCCGACAACGTGACGGTTGTTGCTCTGCACTATGGCGCGTTTACGCCGTTAGACACAGCCACGTCTGCGCGGGAGCCGATGGCGGATGCCTGGGAGGAGAGCGAGAACGAGGACGTAACCGATCCCAATCAGGTTTGGAAGCGCAGCCTGGGTTCCGGGCGAACGTCGCAGCGGGAAGCGCCGGAAGAAGCGGAAGAGCGTTACGTATCCGGTTCGCGCCATTCCGCGCGGCTGGAATACGCCGGAGGCGTTGCAACTCCCCGGCGCGGCGTGTCGCCCCTGCTGTTCGGCCTGTTACTGCTTGCAGCGCTTGCCGAAGGCGCGGGGCTGTACCTGTTTTGGACCGGCAAACTCCAGCCTCGAAACGCCGCGCCCAAACCGCCGCCCGTTGCCGTTGAACCGACTTCCAAGCCGCTTGCTTATGGAAAGCCCGCGCTGCTGTACGGGCGTTCGCCCTTGTGGGAGGGCGCGCTGCACGTTTTGCCGGATGGAAAGTTGCTGGTAGTCACGATAAACGGAGATGTGCTTGCGATTACCGCGTCCGGCCCGCAGAGTGGCTCACTGAACTTTTGGGCAATACGGCAGGCAAGCCCGTTCCCTTGCTGCAGCCCGTCAAGCGCATGGACGGTTCGATCAAGCCTCCTCCGATCGTGCCCATGCTTGCCGTAGACGTCAGCGGCAACCGCTACGAACTGAATCCTGCGACTCGCGCCATTGACAAGTACGACCCATCCGGCGTGATACAGGTTCACAGCATCGCGCAGGGCGCGCTGCAACTCCCAACTAATCTGACGGTGGATAAATCCGGCAATATCTACGTGATTGACAATCACATTCTCAAAAAGATCACGGCGGTTCCCGACACCGGGCAGGCAGCAAACTCGTCTAACGCAGCGACAGCCCCGGCAGCGCCACCCGCGCAATCGCCTGCCGCTTCCAAACCGCCTACTCTTGAGCCAGATCATGAGTAACATAGGCATGTATGTTGAAGGAGAGCTATAAGCCATGTTGCCACAAACATTAGAAGGGGCTTGGGAAGATATACGCGCCCATGACGCGGAATTGATGGGGCATCGAGTACGCCTGACGATACTAACAACAGAAATTCCCTTGAAGCAGGCGCAAAGCGTGTCGCAAGGGCCTAATGAGGCAATGCTGACAGCCATGCGGGAAGCAGAGAAAATTCAGGAAGACATGCATCCGAAGTCTGGTTCAGATTCTGTTGCTATCATCCGCGAGGGACGCGCAGGAGCTATGTATTTGCCATGCCTTTAGGAATGATTGGAAAATACGAAAAGCTGGACGTGCTGGGTTCGGGCGTGTCCGGGATTGTCTACCTTGCCAAAGACACCCTGCTCAACAAGCAGGTCGCGCTGAAGGAAGTGGACGTGCAGGCCGGGGATTTGCGCCGCTTTTTGGAAGAAGCGCGCGTGATGGATCGGCTGCGCCATCCCAACATCGTGCGCGTCAACAATGTGGATCGCATCGAAGGCAAAGTTGTCATTGACATGGAGTACGTGCGCGGGCAGAACCTGCAGGAACTGCTGCGGGGCGAGGGGCCGCTTCCCATTGGCCGCTCGCTTGATATTGTGGCGCAGGTGCTGGACGCGCTGCACTACGCGCACCAGATGCAGACGGTGCATCGGGACATCAAGCCCGCCAACATTCTCATTGGGCGTGATGGGCAGGTGAAACTCGTGGACTTCGGGCTGGCCGAAATCCTTGCCACCAATGCGTATGCGGGCGGCGCGGGCACGTATGCGTACATGGCTCCCGAAGATTTTGCCGAAGATGACCGCTCGGATCATCAGTCCGATATATGGGCGGTGGGCGTCACGCTGTACGAGATGCTTACGCATCAGCGCCCGTTTACGGTCGCCAAAGTGAAAGACCCGTTTGCGTGGAAGCGCGTTCTTGAATCCGAATCGCCCACGCCGTTAAGCGAGTACCTGCCGGATGCCCCCCCGATGCTGCAAGCCATTCTGGAACGCGCCCTGGCCCGCGACAAGCAGCAGCGCTACCCCACAGCGGGCGAGTTCCGCGACGATTTAATCCGCTTTCAGCAGGGGCAGCAGGTTGCCTCGCAAACTCTGCGCCAAGCCCACAGCCGACGCAACCCCCTGCTGCGCCGCAACAATGCCGCGCCCGCTTCCCCTGCCAATACGCCTCTGCCCGGTTTTTCCGGCGCGTTGCCCGGCAACCCTCTGAACTCGCCCTCCGGCTCCGCGCGCCCTCCTGCAAACATGCCCGCCACTCCCATAAGCAGCACAGGTCAACCCCTGCCCTGGTGGGAACGGGGTGAAGAAGGGATAAGGGAGGGAACAGGGAACAGGGAACAGGGAACAGAAGATAGTGGCCTATCAACTATCAACTATCAACTACCAACTACTGAGCGCATGGTGGCGGATGTGAATCAGCCGAGTGCGAACAACAAGGCGCAGGCGAGTGGAGCGTCTGCGGAGCGCAAGGCTCGGCTGCCGTTTGCGCGGCGCGACTCGACGATGCGCCTGACGGTGGAACCGGGGCGCGTGGATTTTGGGGCGGTGCGCAAGGGCGAACTGCCGTCCGTGAAGATTACGGCGCGGGTCACGGGCGGGGATGGCATTGTGGAGGGGCGCGTGGTTCATTCCTCGGACTGGCTGACCGTGCATCCGCCCGCCATCAACCGTGCCAAACAATCGCTGACCTTGACCGCGCACTCTGCCCGCGTATGGGAAACGGGTGAGTTCCACGAAACCGTTCGCATTGAAACGAACGCGGGAACGGTAGACGTGCCGACGCGACTTGTCGTGCTTCCCGCGCGGCCTTCGTTTATGCAGGCCGCTGTTTGGTTTGTGCCGCTGTTCGGCGCGGCCTTATTGCCCGCGCTGGCAATCGCCTTTGCGGGCGGCAACGGGCATCACGGCGCGGACCTTCTGGCGCGCTACACGCCGAGCGCGGCAACCGTTTCGGGCGCGTTGGGACTGATGCTGCTGCTGGTCAGCATTGCCGCCGACATCGGTATTGCGGAGCGTATCGCCTGCGGCGTGATGATCGCGGTCATGGGAGCCGTATTGGGCATGTCGAGCGGCCATGCATCGAATGGTTCCGTCCACCGCGCCGGCATAGAAAGCGCGTTCGTCCTGGGCGGCTTCATGGGCGGCATACTATTGCTGCAACTGCTGCACCTGCGCAAATGGAAATTATGGGCGTTCGTGGTCGCCGCGCTCGGCCTCGCGTTCGGCGGCGCATTGCTGCAAATGCTGGGGGTGAGTGTCGGCTGACGCTGACACCTCCCTGCATCGCTGTGCCTGCCTGTTGGTGTTCCTGATTTCCGTAAACATCCCCGCATACTCCTGCTATTCTACTTATTTGTTGCGTCTTTCAGCGTCATATAACGTTGACAGCATGACGCCAAACCGCTATAATAGACTTTTCATCCTGAGACTTCGCCATTTTATCTTTCTCCGCTGAGAATGTTCCGCCCTTGTCCAAAGAATACCATTCAGCCTTATGCGGGGAAACGTCAACGCCGCCCATTCTGCACCCTGCTATGACTTTGTGCTGGCGCGTTCATTTGCTGAGGCGCGAACCGGAACGACTACCAATTCTGCTGTTGGTTGTCGGAGTGGGCGCGGCTTGCGTATGGCTGATGTTCGGAACACTGTTGCCCATGCTGGCGGCGCTCCTGCTGTTGATGGGAAGCGTCAGCGAGTATCTGTTTCCGATTACCTATCGGCTCACGGACACGGAAGTATGTCAAGAGTTCGCTCACGTCCCGCATACAGTTGCCGTGGAAGGACGCGCGCCGCTGCAACATGGGACACAACGCGCTGCTACTGACTTCCCTGCCTGTTCCGTCACGCCTAGATGCTTTTCGCGGCGTCCTGCTGCGCTTTGCCCCGGAGGGACAACCCGGCGACTACGCTTCTGTTTGCGCGATTGTTTCTCACTATGCTCCTCATGTTCTGCCGGATGACATTGCCGCACATTTCGCAGACAAAGGAATTGCCAACGACGAAGCTGCCGATTCCTGCCATGTTGACAATGAAGACAATGTTGAGAGATAAGGGCTGTGCAGGGGAAAACAACTTGCGTGGAAACGCTGCAAATGAAAATGCCACAGCCGCGTAGTTTTGCCTGGAGAATCCACAAACATGACGGCCTTTGATTGGGATGCGGAACTTACGGACGAGCGGCGTGACGCCTTGATTGACCGCCTGGCGCAGCAAATTCAGGCGCGGCGCATGAACCTACCCGCCATTTTGTTTTTAGAGATGCACAAGCCGCTTGCGTTTCTGACCGGGCAGGGATTGCTGCTGAGTTCCGGCTTTCTCGCGCCTCTCTTCGGCCCGCAAAACGTGCAGCAGTACGCCCGCCTGTTTGAATCCCGTGACAACATAGAGTTGCTGATTCGGAGGATAGAGGAGGAGGTAGACGGTAGAAGGTAGACGGTAGACGGCAGCAAATGCACTGCTTCCACCCTATGATTTCTACAAGGCTATGAGCAAGCAGGTATGTCTACTGTCTACTGTCTACCGTCTACCGTCTACCTTCTACTCCCGGAGCGCCCATGGAACACGCTAACACCGCCGTGCGCCTGTTTGTGCCGTTGTTCAGCCTGATTATCGTGGCGATGATTTTGACTGCCCGGAAGCGTTCGCTGTTTATCCGGCGGATTCAGGGGCTGACGGCCATAGATGAAGCCATTGGACGCGCTACCGAAATGGGCCGTCCGATGCTGTGCTGCAACGGGCTAGGCCGCGCCACGACAAGCGGCACGGACATTGACACGCTGCAAGCGCTGTCCATCATCAACTACATCATTCGTTCGTCGGCCAAGTTCGGGACGCGCGCCATCGTGCCCATCTATCAGCCGACGACCCTTCCCATCGCGCAGGAGATTGTCCAGAACGCTTACGCGGCGGAGGGGCGGAGCGATCTGTATAATCCGAGTGACGTGCGCTTTTTGTCCAATCAGCAGTTCGCGTTTGCCGCAGCGGTTTCGGGCATCATCTGGCGCGAACAGGTGGCGGCCAGTTTCCTGTTCGGCTACTTTTATGCCGAAGCCCTGATTTTTGCCGAAACAGGGCAGCAGGCGGGCGCGATACAGGTAGCCGGAACGCCCACGACGACGCAAATCCCGTTCTTCATTGCCGCCTGCGATTACGTGATTATCGGCGACGAATTTTACGCGGCAAGCGCGTATCTGTCCCGCGAACCGACGCTGTTAGGCAGCCTCGTCGGGCAGGACATCTGCAAGGGCATTGTAATTGCTCTCGTGGTTATCGGCTGCGCGCTGGCGACCCTTGCGCCCACGCTTGCGCCGAAGTTTATAGAGTTTTTGGCGAAGTAACTCCTGTCATCCTCAACGTCAGGTAAAAGGAATGAACGCTTGCTCGCTCAATTTTTTCATCCCGTAACAGGCTCGTCATGGTACGCCTACATCGTGGGCGCGCTGCTCGCGTCAGGCATGCTGCTTGGCCTGCTTACCCTCGTGCCGCAGAATTTGCGCCGGTATGTGATACAGGGCGCGACGTTTTTGGGCGGGCTGTACTGGGCGCTGGAGTTTTTTCTGCCCACGCATCCCATGCCGACGTCGCAAAGCCCGAAAGCGGTGGGCAATTTTCTGACGCCGTATGTTGTGCCGTTCGGCAACGTCGCCAGTATTGTGGCCGCGTTTGCTGTCGGGTTGGGCATCATCAATCTGGTGCAGGTACACGGCAAGCGCATTACCAAAGGCGGCTCGAATTCTTTCAACAGCGCGGTCTTTTTCGCAGGATTGATCGTGATGTTTACGGTCAGCATCCTGCGTAAAGCCCACCCGAACGCCATTAACAAGAATCTGAACACGCTGGTTTTCGATGGCGGCCTGCAAACCATGGACGCCACGATGTTTTCCATTGTGGCCTTTTACATTGTGTCCGCGTCCTACCGCGCCTTCCGGGTCCGCTCCGTAGAGGCCACCCTGCTGCTCGTCACGGCAACCCTCGTGATGCTCGGACAGATCGCCATTGGAACCTGGCTTACGCACACCCTGCCCGAAGCCAACGCGGGGCCGATGGGATGGACGCACAACCTGCGCCTTGAAATCATCCGCGACTGGATTTTAACCAAAGCCAACGCCCCCGCAAGCCGCGCTATCGCCTTCGGCCTGGGCATCGGTGGCCTGGCCGTCGCCCTGCGCATCTGGCTCGGCCTGGAACGGGGCAGTTATTTCGACAACAATGGATAGGTTTCAGGTTGCAGGTTTCAGGTTTCAGGGGCAATGCTGCTATGCGTAACATAACTAAAATGCAGCGTCTTCCTGATACCTGATACCTGCAACCTGAAACCTCATCCGCAGGATGGGCATGAACCTACTACGTTTTCTACAAGAAGTGGACCGGCGGTTTTTGTATGCGCTGCTGCTGCTGGCGGTATGCGCGCCGTTCTTCCTCAAAACGCGCATCCCGGTTCCGATTTCACCGGAAACGCGCGCCCTTTACGACCGCATAGAAGCCTTGCCGCCCGGCAGTTTCGTGCTGCTAGGGATGGATTGGTCGGCGGGAACGCGGGGAGAAAACGGGGCGCAAACGGAAGCCCTGATGCGGCACCTGATGAAGCGCAAGCTGCGCTTTGCGATGCTGGCGTTTTCCAGCCCGCAGGGCGCGACGCTGGGGCAGATCATTGCGGAACGCCTGCAAACGGAATACGGCTACCGGGAAGGCATTGACTGGTGCAACTTCGGCTTCAAAACCGATCAGCAGAACTTTTTGCAGGCGTTTGTCCGCAACATTCCCGCGTCTATCGGCGCGGACGCGCGGGGCATCCCGATTGAGTCCTTGCCCGTCATGAAGGGCATCAACAGCGGACATGATGTGGCGTTTCTGCTGGAAATAACCGGAACCAACACGTTCAACATCTACATTCAGTTCATGCAAGGCCCCGCCGATGTGCCGATGGCCGTTGCGCTCACGGCAGTTATGGCCCCCGAAGCCTACAATTATGTGGACAGCAAACAGATTGTCGGGATGCTCAACGGCTTGAAGGGCGGCAACGAGTACGAGCAACTGCTCGGCGTGTTCGGCAAGGCGTCACGGGCAAGCAATTCGTCCTCGTTCGCGCATCTGCTCATCATTACCTTTATCGCGCTTGGCAACGTCGCCATGCTGCTGGAACGCCGGCAGCGCGCCCGACTGCTCGGATTAAACCAATCCGCCAAACAATAACCAACCGCGAGGCACGAACCCATGACATCGTTTTCACCCTGGCTTGCCGCCCATATTTCCACACTCAGCGCCTGGTTCGGCGCAATCTGTACGCTCGGCCTGTACTCGGTTTTGTACAAGGAAAACAAGCTGTATCGGATGTTCGAGCATCTGTTTTTGGGCATGGCGACCGGCTACATGATCGCGCTGGCGTGGAACGACGTGCTGCTGGTCAAATGGTGGCAGCCGATGCATGATAAGGGCGAGTGGTGGTACATTTTCGCGCTCCTGCCCGGCCTAATGTACTATTTCATCTACTCGCGCAAAAACAACTGGATTGCGCGCCTCGTTGTCGGCTTCTTTTTGGGCGTCGCGTCCGGGCAGGCGTTCAAAGCCTTTGTCAACGACACATGGCCGCAAATCGCCACGTCGTTCAAGCCCTTGATTCCGCATCCTGCTATATCCGCAACGTCCGATCATCCCGCCGTGAAAGCCCTGACGCTCCCGGACGCCCTCAACAACCTGCTGTTCATGTTCATTCTGCTGTGCGTGTTGAGCTACTTCTTCTTTTCCTTTGAGCAAAAGCATCCCGTCCTGAACGGCTCCGCCAAACTGGGACGCTGGCTGCTGATGTTCACGTTCGGCGCGATTTTCGGCTCGACCATCATGGCCCGTCTCGCCCTGCTCATAGACCGCATGGACTTTCTGCTCAACGACTTCGGCCCCCACATCGGCGGACCGGGCGTGATGTTCGGCGTCCTCGCGCTGCTGACGGTCATAGTCCTCCTCCTCGTCACCCGCCAAAAACCAACCACGGAAGAACCGGAGTAAACCACGGGGAACACGGGGACACGGGGAGGAGAGGGGTAGGACAATAGGGGATACTTACCCATTATAAAACAGAGGACATGGATCCACAAGGATACAAGATGTAATCAGCCTTCTCCGTATTTATATGGTTCATCCGTTTTGTGTGGTTCTCCTTGTCCTTCCCCTCTCCTCCCCGTGTCCCCGTGTTCCCCGTGGTTTACTCTACCGTTTGCATAAGTTGGAGCAGGTTGTTTTCCGTGTCGCGGAACATGGCGAAGGTGTAGCCGCCTTCGCTGGTGGGTGGCAGGAAGAAGGCGACGCCCTTGCCGGTCAGTTCGGCGAATGTGGCGCGGACATCCGCAACGAACAGGGCCAGCGAAACGGCGTTGGGATCGAAGCGCAGGTCGGGCGACACATCGGGAGCCAGCTGCAGGCCGACCCCCTCCGCAAACAGCACAATGTCTTCCTGTTCGGACTCGACGCTGAACCCCAGCAGGTCGCGGTAAAACCGCAGCGCCTTCTCAATATCCTGCACCATCACCATCGCCCGAATACCCTGTAATTGCAACGTAGATTCTCCCTTGATGCAGGCGCGTGGCGCAGGAGCGTCAGGCGGCGGACTTTTGGGCTTCGCGGCGTTCGCGCTCTTCACGCTCCTCGCGGTACCAGGCAGCCAGTTCCCCGTTCATGTCCGTTTCGGGAATACCCGGTTCCCGATATTCCAGCATCGCAAGCAGTTCTTCCGGCGTCATCTGGCAAATGCGTTCCAGTACGCGCTTTGTTACTTCCGGGTGGGTGGGCGGCAAGTTCAGTTTTTCCATTGGACATTTCTCCACAAACGGCTTCACGGTATATCAGATAGCTCATCAGGGAAATTTTACCAGATGTAGGCGGGAAAGGCAACTCGCATCACGCACGGCAATCTGTACATGCGCTAATTCCAGTATTTTCGATCCCGGATAAAGCGGCTGTCCTTCGGGAAAGCTGCCGCGCACCGTTTGAACGGGTCGCGCGTTTTGTTCCTCTATAAGCAGGCAGTACGTATCAATTACGCGACGATCCAGAAAGTGCGCTCCCGATGCTGTATTTCGCGGCAAGTTACCGAAGCCCACGAACGACACCATGCCCTAATAAACGCGCACTAATTCACCGCTGTTCTGTGTGTCCAGCAGGTTCAGACTGTTTCCCAAGCGGATGGTAACGCCGACAACGGCGGCGTCCTGTCCGAGCGGTTCAAAGCGTCTGCGCGCCCAATCTAGAGTGCGGTAGGGCGCGTACTCCCAGAAGTAGATGCCTCTGCCGAGCCAATCATAGGCGTTTTCGGACACGGCAAACTGCTGTTCGGTCAGTATCTTTTCCGCCGTTGCGCGGGTGCAGCCATGATAGCCGAGAATGGTGTTAGGAGCCGTGTACGGGCGTCGTTGTGGAAAGTGAGTTGGCGTCAAGGATAAATTCTCTTTGTCGAAGTGAAGGAAGGCGTGGGAGAAGCAAGAACGGAAACCTGAATGGGAACTCAGACGTTGCCTGGCTTGGACATTTACGTTCTGAATTAATGAGCGTCCAGCAAGGTGAGGCTGCCGGAAACGGCGGTGGTTAAGGCTTGCTGGCCTGTGCCGTCCACTTTGATGGTGTACAGGCTGTTGGTAGAGTTGCTGGTTGTGGTGGCGTCGAAAATGATCTGGGTTCCGTCCGTACTGAAGCGCGCGGTTCCAATGGACGGAGCCGCCAATTTCGTGATCTGCGTTGGGCTGGAGCCGTCGGCGTTGATAGTGAAAATATCGTATTTATTGCTGGACTGCGCCACGTACACGATTTTGCTGCCGTCCGGGCTATACGTGTACCAGGGCACGACAGTGGGGCCGAATGTGGGAGTTGAAGTCAGTCCGGTTCCGTCCGCATTTACGAGGTTGTACTGTAACGTCGTGCCGCCGCTCGTCGTGGTTGAGGTAAAGCGAATCTGGCCGGATTTTGTATACGCGGGATTGTCTGCATTGAAGCCGTTGAAATTTCTCGTGATCTGCGTCATTCCGGTTCCATCCGGCTTGATGGTATAAATCTGGTCGCTGCCCGTTACATCGTAAATAAACACGATGGTTTTGCCGTCGGAACTGTAGGAGGGCGTTCGGGGCCGCGCCTGCTGATTATCGGGCCGCAAGCCGCCAATGAGAAGTTGCTGTACGCTGCTGCCGTCCGGGGCCGCGACAACAAGCAAATCTCCCACCGTGGATTGCGTATCATACACCAGGCTTTTGGCGTCCGGGGCAAAGGCGGCGTGTCCGATGCTTTCGCTGCCTTGTCCGCCCGTTGTGCTGATCGGCAGCGCAGTGGAACTGCCTACACTGGTCGCGTACAGCGTTCCGGCGTTGGACAGGCCGGTGTTGGACAGGAACAGCAGGGCTGTGGCGCGGTTACTGCCCGTGCCGCCGCCCGTTGTCGTCGTGACAATCGTAGACGCCAGAACCGCGTATACGCCCAGCGTGGCTGCTGTGCCGGACACCACTTTGTTGTTGGTATCCAGCGAACTGTCGCTAACCAGCGTCCAAGCTCCGCTCACCACCTCATACAGTTGGAGACTGCTTTCCTGCGCGCCTTTGGGCAGCGCGCCGCCGTTGTAGCGAATAGAAATACGCGCGGTTCCCGACAGCGTAGCGGCGGAACTGGTGAAACTGTAAGCCGTGCCGGATACCACGCGAACATCGGAGGGATACGAGGTCGTCTGCTGCACGGAATACAGCGCGGTGGTGGAGGTCGTGCTGCTGCTGTTGGCCTGTATAAGCAACGTGGCGTTGCCGTTGACGATTTCGCCGCCGCCACTGCCGATAGTCTGCGTCACGGCGGGCGTTCCGCCACCGGCGATAGTGCCGCCGCCGCATCCGGCCAGAAACAGCAAAACAGTCAGGCAAGCCAATGTGCCCATCGCATAGTGAACTAATTTTTTAAACGCTTGGGTTTGACGCATAGAGAAGATGCTCCTAAAAATGCAGCGCCATTCAAATATGTGCTAGCTCCGCTAACAACATTGCGTCACTGCGAACTTTGCCGTTTCGGGCGCAATAAATTGCGCCCCTACGAACCTTGCTTTGAATGGCTTACTATTGAATGGAATAGCAAGTTACACAATAGGTGACTTGCTTCGATATTGACGCGCAATCCGCCCGTTCGTTACCGTTATTTCGGTTCGGGCGTCGCTCCTGTCGGTTCGTTCTTTTCGTTTGTTTCGCGTATTTAGCGGTTTGTCAAGGCATTGCGCGGTTCGCCTACAGTGTTACCGCGCCTTCGGAAGCGGAGCGGACGCAGCGCGCGTATTTTGCCAGCGCGCCGCGCTGAACGCGCAATTCGGGCAGTGTCCATACGGCCCGGCGCTGCGCGAGTTCTTCGTCCGTCAGGTCTACAGACAGCCGCTTGGCTTCGGCGTCAATGGTGATAATATCGCCGTCGCGCAGCAGGGCAATCGGGCCACCGACCCATGCTTCGGGCGAAATGTGCCCGACAACCAGGCCATGCGTGCCGCCCGAAAAACGCCCATCCGTAATCAGGCCGATGGTATCGGTAAAACCCTGCCCCATCAGCGCGGCGGTGACGGATAGCATTTCGCGCATCCCCGGCCCGCCTACCGGCCCCTCGCCGCGTATCACGATCACATCCCCGGCTTTGATGTCGCGGTTCTGCACAGCCGCGAAACACGCTTCCTCGCCGTCAAAGACGCGGGCGGGACCCGTAATCTTGCGCACCTTCAAGCCGGCGGTTTTGGCGACCGCGCCTTCGGGAGCCAGGTTCCCGCGCAGAATTTTGATATGCCCCGACTCGTACATCGGCTTGTCGAGCGGACGGAAGATGATTTGCGGGCGGTCATAGATGCTGTGAACATTTGCCAGATTTTCCGCAAGCGTTCCGCCTGTTACAGTGGGACAATCGCCGTGCAGCATCCCCATATCAAGCAGGGCGCGCAGGACGGCAGGCGTTCCACCCACTTTGTGCAGGTCGAACATCACATAGCGCCCGCCGGGGCGCAGGTCGGCCAGGTGCGGAACCTTGTCGCCAATGCGGTCGAAATCTTCCAGCGTCCATTCCACATCGGCTTCGCGGGCAATCGCCATCAGGTGCAGCACGGCGTTGGTCGAGCCGCCAAGCGCAAGCGCAACCGTATAAGCGTTTTCCAGTGATTTGCGGGTAATCAGATCGCGGGGGCGCGTGTTGGCTTCAATCAATTTTACCAGCGCCTTGCCCGCCAAGAACGACTCGCGCTCCTTGGCCGCCGACACAGCGGGATTGCTCGCGCTGTAGGGCAGGGACAGGCCCATCGCTTCAATCGCGCTGCTCATCGTGTTGGCCGTGTACATGCCGCCACACGCGCCCGCGCCGGGACACGCGCCACATTCCACTTTGTGAACGCCTTCCGCGTCCAGTGTGCCCGCCTGATACTGTCCGACAGCCTCAAAAATGGAGACAATATCCAGGTCGCGCCCATCTTCCCCGATGCCCGGCAAAATGCTGCCGCCATATACAAAAATGCTCGGCACGTTCAGCCGCGCCATTGCCATTACGCAGCCGGGCATGTTCTTGTCGCAGCTTCCGAACGCCAAAATGCCGTCGTGGTTCATGCCGCCGCACACGACTTCGATGCTGTCGGCGATCACTTCCCGCGACACGAGGCTGTAGCGCATCCCCTGATGCCCCATCATAATGCCGTCGCTGGCAGTGGGCGCTCCGAATGTTTGCGGGACGCCCCCGCCCGCCCGAATGCCCTCGCAGCCGTGCCGCGCCAGTCGGTCCAGATGCGCGTTGCACGGAGTAATATCCGAAAACAAACTGGCTACGCCAATCATCGGGCGTTCAAAATCATCGTCATGGAACCCGACCGCGCGCAGCATGGCCCGATTGGGCGCGCGGCTGATGCCGTCCGTCGTCAAGCGGCTTTTACGCTTGGCATCATGTTCGCCCTTATTCGGCGGGTCTATCTGATCTTCTATCGTAACTTGATCTGACATGCGTTCTTTCAACTCCCTTGTTGTCCTCTGCATTTTGTGTTGATAAATAAGGGTAACAACAGCAACTTTTCCTGATGATGAGCTGTCATTGAATTGAAACAGGCGGAGGGTCCTTTTCCCGGATTCGTGAGCAATGCTCCCGTCTGTTGTCCTCTTTATTACTTTGAACCTTCATTTTTGTCCTCGCGTACATCAAAGTGAATTGCCGCCAGAAGCGCGGCTTGATTTGTCTTCCATGCGGCGTCTGCGCTTTGGGATGGCAATTCCAGTGTGACGATGCCGATGTTTAGCTGCTTGCCGCAGTAGTTGCCGAAACTGCCGGGTGTGGGGTAGCCGGTTGTTTCGGCGATTTTGTACCCGTTTTCATTGCGCATTACTTGCGCCATGCGCAGGCCACTGTTGGCTGTCCAGACAAGTTCGTGAAACGGCGAATGGAGGCTGATGACTTTAGATGGCTTGTATTTCGACAAAAGGCGCATCATTGCCTGCGTTTCCGGCTCCGAAGCCGGCTTGGGGCCGGGATTGGTATTTTTCGAGGCCGCTTTCGCCTGCCAGTGGAACGGAAAATTGCGGTTCAAATCCACGCCATGCGCGTTTGTTCGCGTATTCGCGTACCAGCCGTCCGGGTTGGCGCAGGGCACAAGGACGACTTTGCAGTTTTCCAGCGCTTCCGCATGGTTCTTCAGATACGTCCGCAATCGCTGCACCACGCCTACGCTACTTCGCTCGTTGCCGTGAAATGCGCCGAAAATGCAGGTCACATTGCCGCCATTTCCCATAATATACGCCGTCAGCGGCCTGCCCTGAACCGATTTGCCGTATACCTCTTTCGTTTCCGAGACTGCTTTGTGCTGCGCCTGCGCTCCTGCCGGACACGCCACGCAAAGCAACGCCGGCACAAACAACTCTATACCTCGATAGCGATTAGCATTGTTTAACAACGTCGTGCCATTTTCTGCAACAGGGCGGTAACGCGAAACTGAATTCAACGCGCCGCATTGGTTTGTACGCTGACGGTAGTTCCATTCGCTGCCGTCGGCTTGAGTTCAAACACGAACGGCTTGCCCTGATTGCCATAGCGGTCTACGAGCGACAGGGCCACCATGTCCACGTTCAGCGCGTTGCCGGCGGAATTGATGGTCAGGCCGCCCTGCTTGCCGGGCAGAATTTGCGTTTTCCAGGTTCCCGCCTGCCGCGTCTGCACCACCCATTGCGCGGGGGTATCGGACTGCGGCGCGCTCCACGCCAGTTTGACGTCGTTTGTGTTGGGGTCAATTTGTATCAGCGTCAGGGGCTGACCGGGCTGCTTGTTGCTTAACCAGGGCGACGCGGGAATCAGGGCAGGCGACTGGTAAACGGTCTGCATCAGCCGTTCATCCAATCCCTTACGGTCGTGCAGCAAAACTTCCATGCTGAAATGCACGTTGCCTGTCGCTCCCAGCTGACTGCGCGTGGCTTGTACCTGATTGACAACTTCGTCCACGCTGTACGATTTTGTGCCTCCATCCGCCACCCGGCTGGTATAATTGCCCGCCCAGATGTGCCGCCCCTTGACGTTCTGCTCCGTCCACCATTTCAGCAAAACCGGGTAGCTTTGCGGGGTTTGGGCAATCGGCCAGTACAACTGCGGCGCCAGGTAATCGCACCAGCCTTCGCGCAGCCATTTTTGCGAATCGCAGTAGATTTCCTGATACGCATCGAAGCCTTTAATCTGCGCAGGCTGGCCGGGACGGTAAATGCCGAACGGACTGATGCCCACCTTCACCCAGGGCTTTTCCGCCTTGACGCTGCTGTACACCTTCTGGATAAACTGGTTGACGTTTTCGCGCCGCCAATCGTCCCGCCCCAGCGTTCCGCCCCCCGTTGTGTACTTTTTATAACTGGCGTCGTCGGGAAACGGGATTTCCTTTTTGTTCTTGTCGTTTTCGCGGTAAGGATAAAAGTAATCGTCCACATGGATGCCGTCCACGTCGTAGCGCTTCACGATGTCCATGATGACACTCCGCGACCATTCCTGCGTATCCGGTTCGCCCGGATCGAGCCACAGGTGCGTTCCGTATTTGCGCACAATACCGGGCTGCGTTTTGCTGATGTGGTTGGGCGCCGTGGATTTGGAGGAGGGATGGCGGGCGCGATAGGGATTGATCCAGGCGTGGAGTTCCATGCCGCGCTTGTGCGCCTCGTCAATGGCAAAGGCAAGCGGGTCATAATAGGGTTCGGGCGCTTGGCCCTGCGTTCCCGTGAGGTATTCTGACCAGGGTTCCAGTTGTGAATCGTACAGCGCATCGCACGTGGGCCGCACCTGAAACACAACGGCGTTCAGATGCAATTGCGCCGCCTTGTCCATAATGGCGACAAGTTCGGCTTTTTGCTTGTCCGTCGGCAGGCCACGCTTGGAAGGCCAGTCAATGTTTTCCACCGTCGCCACCCACACGCCCCGAAACTCCCGACTGACAGCAGGAACCACATCTCCCTGCGCCACCGTTACATTCCGGTTCGCCGCGCCCACCGTTTTGACGCCGCCCGTCTTCTTGCCCGCCTGCCCTTTATCCGCCATCACGCCCGACACAATCGCCAGCGACAGCAGCGCCCACGCGCCCATCATTCCAAAACGCATTTTTCTTTGTACTGCCTTTCGTTCTGTGGTCTTCTTTGTCTTGAACCATGATTAAGCATGATCAGGCTGATTAACATGATTTTAGGGAGTGAGATTATGCGGCGGACGAGAGCGTGAGCTGCACAGCATCATGACAATCATCAAAATCATGCCTAATCATGGTTCAAGACAATCACTGTTGAGAATTGGCGCGCAGTAACTCGTGGCGTTCTTCTTCCAGCGTTTCCCGTCCGGCGGATGCCCGCAGCAAGTCATGGGAAATATCAGGGCTGGCTTCCGAACCGCGCAAAAGGGATTACGCAAGCGTCTTTTCCTGTACTCGTGCTTCCAGAAACGCAACACACCGGTTTTTCATAGGTTTTACAAGCCGATCTCCGGGGAATTTATTCCACGGCATTTACTCACCGCGCTTACATAAACGGTATTGTTCTCACAACCCACATTCGCGCAATGCGGCAATGACGTTATCTCGATGTGCCATGTTCTGCGCACGAATAGTGACATGCCCAATTTTTCGTCCTGCACGGGGGGCTTTGCCGTACAGGTGCAGATGCGCGTGTTCTGTTTCCAGTATTTTGCGCGTGTCGGGCAGTTCTCCAATGATGTTGAGCATGGCGGAAACGCCCCTGTGAGACGTAGAACCCAGCGGCAAGCCGGCCATTGCTCGGATATGATTTTCAAATTGGCTGCACTCTGCCCCCTCAATGGTCCAATGCCCGGAATTGTGAACGCGCGGGGCCATTTCGTTGGCAATGAGTTGATCGCCCTGCTGAAAAAACTCAATTGCAAGGACACCAACATAGTTCAAGGTTTCCAGTACGCGCAAGGCGTGAGTTTCCGCCTGTATCTGCAGCGCATCTGAGTGATTCGGCGCGGGACATAGCGACAGGCGTAGTATTCCCTCCCTGTGATGGTTTTCCACGAGAGGATAAAACGCCGTTCCGCCCGCTCTGCCGCGAACCGCCAGTATGGATAGTTCTCTGTCGAAGAGTATAAACCCTTCCAAAATCAATTCCTGCCCGTTCAATTCCTGCCAGGCATTCTCCACATCCTCTGATGTTTTCAGTACAAATTGCCCCTTGCCGTCGTAGCCCATCCGCCGCGTTTTCAGCAGGGCAGGCAGTCCAATCTGCGCAATGGCATTTGCCAGTTCCTCCCGGCTGCCGACGGGCGCAAACGGCGCGGTGGGAACATCCAAACTTTGCAAAAACGTTTTTTCAACAAGCCTGTCCTGCGACTTTTCCAGGGCTGCCGGTGGCGGAAACACTGGTACGCGGGCTTGCAGCCATGCCGCCGACGCTTGCGGCACGTTCTCAAACTCATACGTGACCACCTCCACGCCCTCTACAAACCGCGCCAGGGCGTTCGTATCCTCATACTCCGCCACAATATGTTCTGCAACAAGCGCGGCACACGCCTCCGATGACGGGTCCAAAACCCGAAACTCCAGCCCCAACGGAATGCCCGCCAAACACAGCATCCGCGCCAACTGCCCCCCGCCCAGTATGCCAATCTTCATCACGCTACCTCATTAGGAGAACTAACCACCCGCTGCGCTAGAGACACAGAGACACAGAGAGGGAACACAGAGAAAGAAAAGAAGAGGAGAGAAGGAACCGCGAAACACACGAAATAAACGAAAAAAGACCAAAAGAAGAAAGAAGAAAGAACATGGGCAAATCCGAAGACGCCGCGCATGTTTAGAACAAGCAGGCTTCTCTTCTCTAGTTTGTAATCCTGTTTAATCCTTCTAATCCCATTAATCCCGTCTATTTCTTTTGTCTTTCCTTTTTTCGTCTTGGTTCGTGTGTTTCGCGGTTCCCTATCTCCCCTCTTTTCTTCTTTTCTTCCTCTGTGTTCCCTCTCTGTGCCTCTGTGTCTCTAGCGCAGCGGGTGGTGAACTTTTCCTCAGTCTTCTTCCGGGTTCGGGTGTTCCAGCACGGTTTGGGTCTGCTGTTCGCGGTAGTGGCGCAGGGCGTCACGGAATGGCGCGTATTTGCAGCCCAAAATGGCCGCCGCAAGCAGGGCGGCGTTGATGGCTCCGGCGCGTCCGATGGCAAGCGTTCCGACCGGAATCCCGGCGGGCATTTGCGCGATGGACAGCAGCGAGTCCATGCCGTTGAGCGCTTTGGATTGCACGGGTACGCCAAGCACGGGGAGGATAGTTTTTGCCGCCGCCATGCCGGGCAGATGCGCCGCGCCGCCCGCGCCCGCGATAATTACTTCCAGGCCACGCGCTTCCGCTTCCTCCGCATAGGTGAACAGCAGGTCCGGCGTTCGGTGCGCCGATACCACGCGAGTTTCAAACGGGATACCCAATTTGCTCAGGGTTTCCGCCGTATGCTGCATGGTTTCCCAATCCGATTTCGACCCCATAATCAACCCGACCAGTGGCGGCGTTGTCACATTCGACTCCCTTGCGCAGCGTTATTCGTGTCAAGGAGTATAGCACACGCCCGCCTGCCTTGTCCTCCCCTCCTTATCCTCTCCTGACTTATCCCTTTTTATCCCTTCCTCCTATCACTTGTTCGGAACCTTTTCGGCGTTTGCGCGTTGCTTAAAGAACGACTTTACGTTTGAAGGAGCAATGTTATGGCAGTCGAAAATTTCGATACCTATGTGTTTGAAAACGGATTGTTTGCGCCGTTCGCGCAGGCGGCGCAGGACATGCTGCAGTGGACAGATCATCTGGCGCAGCAGGGCTACGCTTCGCAGGAACAGGTTTGGGGGCAGTATCCCGACGTGTACATCAAGGTGTATGAAGCCAAACCCGGTTCCGCAACCGCGTTCCAGTATGCCGCGATCCTCAATCTGGTGCGCTTTCCGCACCACGTTTATATCCGCGACATCAACGGCTTACTCCAACTGCTGCACCAACTGCTGCCCCTCTTTGCCCTGCACAGCCGTCCCGAACAGGACACCGGCGAGGCGTTATTCGGCACACAGGGCGCGGATGAACAAGATGCGTAGGGTTTCAGGGAAGACCAGAAGCGCAGGACGCAACAGCAGTTGGAAACATTGCTATTGCAAGGTCTGGAAAGCGGAACACCGGTAGAAGTAACGAACGAGTGTATTCAGCAGAAACGGGCGGCGCTGCTGGCGCGTATGGAACAGGAAGGCAAGCAGGGCGACTGAAGGTGTCAAGTTGCTGCCTTGCTTTTGAGAAGTGGCGCAAGAAAAATACGCTGCTACGGTTCTCGCATCAGGACGCGAAAACCTGCCTGCTTGAAATGCTTATCCGTTGTCAGCGCGTCTGTAATGCCGCGCTCCTGCATCACGACAAAAGATAAGCAGTCTACCAATCCCCACTCTGTGTCAGGGCGTGTTCGATACAGGTGAAATGCGCGGGCGTATAGTTCCTCCGACATCGGCACAATTTCAACGAGCGGATCAACTTCCAGCGTTTGGAGCAGGTTAATGGCAACAGCGCGGTTACGCTGACGCGACAAGGCGTTGCCAATTTCAAGCAACACTGCGCGAGTCGTGATCAGGGGTGTACTGTTCTGCTTTATCTGTGCTGCTACTTCAACAGCCTTAGCATGAAACTCATCCGCCGTTATTGAAGCGGCAACCGCAAACGCCGTATCCAGAAAAACTCTATTCGTCATGCGCCGTTTCCTGCACTTTCTCGACGCCGTACAGATAGTGGTCAATGTTTGCCGAATAATCAGACGGGAACCCTTCCAGATTGGCCGCTAAAGCAGCGTCCAGAAAGGAATGGGGCTTGCCTGTTTTGCCCAACTGTGGGTCGGCTTCAGGCAGCGACTCTATGATGATGCGAATGCGCGTGTTCGCTTCCAGTTGTACCGGTTCGTTCGGATGAATTACGGAACCGTCGTAAACGGCTTCAAGTGTTTGTGTCATGGTATTTCCTCCATTCTCATTGTAACATAGCCGTCAAGATTTTCACCAGTCCTCAGCAAAATAACCCGCCGTCCGGCATCGTGACCGAACGGCGGGTTGCTGTGTGTCGGACAAACGGGAACAGGCGTTACGCGATCAGGTCGCGTATGGGTGTTCCTTTTTCGGTAATGGAAATGGGACGGCCTACCGGAGTCATGAACGACTTGGCGGGGTTCATGCCAAGCAGGGTGGCGACGGTGGCGAAGAAGTCGGCGGTTTGTACCGGCTTGTCGGCTACTTTTGTGCCGTCCGCGTCCGTTGCGCCGTATGCCTGTCCGCCCCGAACGCCGCCGCCCGCCAAAACCGCGCTATCCTGTGGCTTCGATTGACTCCAACGAACGTTCAGGGTATAAGGGTAGCCAAAGTGAAACTACTTTGGCGAAGATCGGCTTTACGACCCTCCTGCTTCTGCCTGCAAGTTGACGCCTACATCTGGCTGCGTCGTATGATATAGTCTCTAATGTATGGTTCCTGTAATGCCTTGTTGTTAGGCTCCAAGTCGAACGCCCTGCCAAATGCTTGAAGAGCATCTGTAGGACTGCCTATGCGATGATAGATTTCGCCGAGTTTTATGTAAGGCAAAGCCCAACCCGAACTGTAATTCACCGCAATCTTGTAGGCGTTGATGGCCGAGCTAAAACGACCTTGTTTGCAGCGTATTCTTCCCATGATTGCCCATGCTGTAGAAGAATTTGGTTCCAATCGCAATGCTGTTGCAAGCGCATCTAAAGCGCTATCTACTCTGCCCATCAGTTCAAAGTGACCTGCGATACGCAGGTAGGATGGCACGTACTCTGGATCAGCTTTCACAGCAGTCAAGTAAGCATCAAAGGCTCTGTCATCCAATTCTAAGTTTGAGTAGGCGTCACCGAGGCCAACCCATGCTTCTCCATTATTGGGGTTTATTGTGACAACTCTCTGATAGCATTTGATAGCGTCTCCAAAGCGGAACTGTTGGCAGAATACATCTCCCAAATTGCAGTAAGCAACTTCACATTCCGGGGCAATCTCAATAGCTTTTTGGTAGCATCTCACTGCGTCTTTTAAGCGGGACTGTTGCCAGCACACATCCCCTAAACCACAGAAAACAAATGGGTCATTGGGATCAACGCGCATGGCGTGCTTGTACGATGCAATAGCTTCATCGTACCGCTTCAGTCTTTGAAGCACGGAACCCATCCAGTAATGTGCGTGTGGGTGATCAGGGTTCAAATTCACGGCTTTCGTAAACGCTTCGACCGCTTCTCGGAAACTTCCTTGTTTACGATAACGTTGCCCGATGTTGTAGTAGGTTTCTGCGTCGTACGATGGAGTTGATTGTTGTTTCGCAGCTTTTGGCTGCTGGTAAGTGGATTGAGATAGATGTTGCTGAATAAGCGCATAAGCCTCATTGACCTCCTTCATCTTCTCCTGCGCTTTTTCACACAAACGTGGAGAATTCTGAAAACGATCAGGATGCCAAATTTGAGCCATGTCCCTATAAGCTATCTTGACATCAGCGAGCAAGGAACCATTAGGAAGTTCTAGTATCTTGTAGCAGTCTTCTATCCTCATGAGAGTTCCTCCGTCCGTCAATACTTCGCAGAGCCTCTTTGTCGGCAGATTTCGCGCCATGTGCTGTCGTTCACAGACGAAAAGTTGCTGCCCCGCACCTGACAAATGCGTCGCCAGCAACAATCATTTACCAGATAACTGCTCGCAATCGAATCAGATTGAATCATCCGCAATATTTCAGCGTCAGACTTTGCGCATAAACACATAATATCCTCCTGTCAGATGGACAACGTTCGTAAGATGATTAAATATCTGTAGCTCATCTTCCTTCATCAAGGGACTGAAGACTCAAAACTTTACAGTCTTTTCCTTTTCCACGTAAGAGAAACCACAAAAATTGTGAATTCTGTGTTATAATTGGTGGATTATAGACGTGGAGGGAGAACTGCAATGGCCGTGTTGAACATCTCTTTGCCGGAGAAGATGAAAGATTACGTTGAGGAGAGGCTGACTGAGGGAAGCTACAGCAGCACCAGCGAGTTCTTCCGTGATCTAATCAGGGAAGACCAGAAGCGCAGGGCGCAACAGCATCTGGAAGCGTTATTGCTGCAAGGGCTGGAAAGCGGAACGCCTATAGAAGTGACGGACGAGTATATTCAGCAAAAGCGGGCTGCATTGCTGGCGCGTATGGAAAAGGAAGGCAAGCGTGGCGGCTAAACGTGTCAAGCTGTTGCCCGAAGCCGAACAGGACGTGGATGAGGAAAGCGTGTATCTTGCTCAGGAAGCCAGCGCTGAAGTCGGAATCCGCTTTTACGACGCCGCACATGAAAGTTTCCGCGAACTTCTGGATATGCCGGGTATAGGTAAGGTAAAGGAAGTCAATAATCCGAAACTTTCTGACATTCGCCAATGGCAGGTGTCCGGGTTTGAGAACTACCTGATTTTCTATCGTGTGTTTCCCGGCGGCATCGAAATCATGCGCGTACTGCATGGAGCTAGAAACATTGACCACATTCTTGAACGGGAAACCGGTGAAGAGTAAAGTTTCTGTTGTGGTGATATGTTTCCGTGCTGACAAAGCCTACGCAACAATGCTGCTTAAAACCCGCCGTCCGGCATCGTGACCGGGCGGCGGGTTGCTGTGTGAGGCAAATGGGAACAGGCGCTACGCGATGAGGTCGCGGATGGGCGTTCCTTTTTCGGTGATGGAAATGGGACGGCCTACCGGAGTCATGAACGATTTGGCGGGGTTCATGCCGAGCAGGGTGGCGACGGTGGCGAAGAAGTCGGCGGTTTGTACCGGCTTGTCCGCTACTTTTGTGCCTTCCGCGTCCGTTGCGCCGTATGCCTGCCCGCCCCGAACGCCGCCGCCCGCCAAAACCGCGCTCCACGCGCCGGGGAAGTGGTCGCGGCCTTCGTTAGGGTTGATTTTCGGGGTACGTCCGAACTCGCCCATCCAGATTATCAGCGTGTTGTCCAGCATGTCGCGCTGTTTCAGGTCTTTGATTAAAGCCGCCATTGCCGGGTCGTAAATGCCCATCTGCTTTTGGGTGCGGTTGAAGTTGTCCTGATGCGTGTCCCAGCCATCCAGCACCACTTCCACGAACCGAACGCCCGATTCCACCAGCCGCCGCGCCATCAGGCAACCCTTGCCGAAGTTGGTGTCGCCATACGCCGCCTTGACCGCATCCGGTTCCTCAGCAATTTCAAACGCTTTCAAGCGGGGTGAGCGCATCAGTTTGACGGCTTTGGCATAAACCGACTGCCGCCCCTTCACCTTGATGTCGCCCGTTTGCGCGGCGAAGTCGTTGTCCAGCATACTCAGCGCGGATTGGCGCGTGTCAAAGCGGCGATCATCCACGTTGGACGCATACTGCACATTGAGCAGCGGCTTGTCGAAGTTCTGCACCACGAGCGGGCCGTACTGTACGCCCAAAAAGCCCGCGCTGTAGCTTGGCCCCGAAATGCTCACAAAGTTCGGCATGTCGCTGTTCGGATTGCCCAATTCCTCGTTGACCCACGCGCCCAGACTCGGATGCGTCACGGTCGGGTTGGGCGTGTAGCCGGTGTGCATGAGATACTGCGCCCGCTGATGGTTGCCCTCTTTGGTGGTCATGCTGCGCACAATCGCCAGATGGTCAGCCACGTCCGCGATCTGCGGCATGTGTTCGCAAATCTGTACGCCGCTTGCCCGCGTATTGATCGCTTTGAACGGCCCGCCCGTAGCCGCGCCCGTTTTCGGGTCCCACGTATCCAGATGGCTCGGCCCGCCGTTCATCCACAGCAGAATACAATTTTTGGGCTTCGCCGCGCCCGCCTTGCCCAGCGCTTTTGCCATTTGCGGATCAAGGAACTGCGCGAACAGCATGCTCATCAGCCCGCCGATCCCCAGTTTCACAAACCCGCGCCGGTTCAAGTCCGCGCTCCACAAATCTATCGGGCCGGGGCAACTCCCCCCGTTTTCCTCGCGCATTCGCGCTTCTTCCTGATCTTCCAGTTCGTCCAGTTCGGTGTGGTGCATGGAGGTCTCCAAAAAGTAGTCAGAAGTGAGTAGTCAGTAGTCAGTAGAAATGCCTGTCTACTCAGAGCCTTGTATATTCGCCAAAGTCATGAGCAGAACGGCTACTGACTACTGACTACTCACTTCTGACTACTTCCTTAATGATTAAACGTGAACTCGCTGGAGTTCAGGAGCGCCCAAAACATATCTTCGTAGGCTTGCGCTTCCGGCGTCTGGCTGATGGCAGAAGCGCGGGGCGCGAAGCGGGCGAGCGGGTCATAGCCGTTGTTGCTGCCCTTTTTGCGGTTTTGTACGGCCTGCGCCAGCGCCTTGCGGTCGGCGGGAGTGGCGGCAAGCGTGTTGTTATTTCCTGACGCAGCCGGGGCGTTATTGTTCACTCCAGCGCCATTGTTATTTCCATTGTTGGCGTTAGAATTGTTATTGAAGCCGTTGTTGAAGCGGGCGGCGCGGCGTCCGGCGAACGCGGGGCCGGCGGGCGGCGCGTTGGTTTCGGAGGCGGTCACGACGGGACGGGGCGCGTGAATGAAGTCCAGCCAGCGGGTGGTTTCCTTGCTTGTCGGCTTGCGCGAAAGCGTCCGCAGGTACAACTCCTCGATTTTGGCCTCGTCGGTGTCATTGCTTGCCAGCACATCGGCCAGCGCCGTGCCGGGAATGGGAGTCGCGCCCCGGTTGACGAGATTGCCGTTGAGCAGCATCAACGCCTGCGGGATCGTGCCCTCGAAATCCTTTTGCTCGAACTCTTCATCCACGTCGAACAGGAACGTAAACTGTCGCGACATGGCGTACTTGATTTGATCCAGCCTGCCGCCCGCAACTCGTTCCAGCAATGGCCCCATGTTGGTTGCTTCCACGAGCGAGTCCATCAATTCGTCCGGCCCCATCGGTTTCAGGCGGAAGCGTGCCCACAGTTTGTTGTCCAGATCGGCTTTTTTGGCGGGCGTGGACGACAACTGATAAACTTGCGTGGCGCAAATCTCTCGAATCAGATGTTTCAGGTCGTAATCGTTGGCGACGAAATCCGCCGCCAGTTTGTCCAGCAGGGCGGGCGCGGTGACGGGATTGGACGGGCGAATATCGTCAATCGGCTCAATGAAGCCCCGGCCTAAAAAGTGGTTCCACATCCGGTTCACAATGGCTTTGGCGAACCAGGCGTTGTTGGGCGAGGTCATCCATTCGGCAAGCGAAGCGCGGCGGTTGAACGAACCTGTAAAGTCGGTTCCATCCAGCGCGGTGGGCGCGGACGCGGCATACAGCGCGGCATCGTTGGCCTGTTTGAGACGCGGGTTCAGGCGGGCAGGAGGGCGGCGCGTTTCCACAAGATTTACTTGCCGCAGCTGCCCTTTTAGCTGCGCGGCTGTCATGGTCGGGTCTACCGGAACCGGGCGGGCGTTGATAAAGCAGGCCGTGAAGCGCCGGAAATCGTCCTGCTTCCACTTTTCGGTCTTGTGGTCATGGCACTGTGCGCACTGTATCTGCACACCCAAAAACAGTTTGGAAGCCGTGCCGGACAGGTCTTCCGGCTTGCCCCGGAACCGCAATGTCCAGTTGGTCGCGCCGTTGACGGGTGCGGGCAGCGCGGCAGTCGTTACCTGCGCGCCGTTTCCGCCCGACATGGTGGCGTCCATCATCTTGTCGTCGCCGGACGCCATTTTATCCCCGGCAACCGTTCCGCCCGCGCCATTCGGGGGTGTGACTCGGCCCAACACTCTGCCACCCGCTTGCGCGCCTGCGCCCGCCTGCTGATTTTGCGCAATGCCGCCCTGCCCCTGCGCCTGATTGCGTTTTTGCATCAGCAATCCGGCCATGTTCGGGTTTGCGCCGTTGGGCTGGGGAACGCCGAGCGCTTTGGCGTAACTGCCGCCCTCGCTGTTGACGCCCTGCGCGGTAATCAGGTCGTACACGAACTTGTTCCAGTGGACGTTCTGCTGAAACTCGCCGCGCAGCCATTGCTTAAAAGCGGAGCGATCCACAATCTGCGCGTTGTCCGTGCGTCCCTTGCCCATTAAAATGCCGTCCCAGTAGGCTGTCCAGTTGTCGGCGTACTTGCCGCTTGCCAGCAGGGCGTCTACCGCGCGGGCGCGCTTGTCGGGATTGGTATCGGCCAGAAACGCGCGCATGGTTGCGGAGGGGGGAATCACGCCCACAATGTCGAGATATACGCGCCGCAAAAACCGGGCATCGTCCACAGCGGCAGCCGGAACAATGCCTTCCTTGTTCCACTCGGCGCGGATCATCTGGTCAATCTGCGCCGGGGTCAAAGCGGTTTTGCTTTGCGCCCGCGCCACGCTGTACTGGCAAAGGCTCAGGCCGGCGAACAGCCCGGCTGCCGCATAACGAAGTCTCATGCTGAAATTCCTTTTCAAGAAGCTGCGCGTCAAAACTATGCAAGGGAAAAGACGAAAACGAAACAAGTGAAATCCTGCTTTCATGGACGCAATTTCGGGACAGGAGTTCACGCGAACAATGACTTTCCTAATGATTTTCGGGATTTATTTACGCCTTGACAACCTCTTCCACACAGATTATACTATAAAATAGTTTTCAAAGCGCTTTGAACTACAAAGGGCTTGGCTGCGTATAAAGGGAGAGGGAAAAGGAAAAAGGAAAAAGGGAAAAGTACATGACGATGCTGGAAGAATTTCGGGAGCCGGACCCGCCGAGCAATATGCCGATGCGGGACCCCGATCCCCACGAGGCGGAAGAAAACCTGCGCGTGATACGCGAGTTGATGGAGCGGTCCACCAAGTATTCGACATTTTCCGGGCCGTCCGGTGTGCTTGCGGGCGCGGCATCTATTGTAGGCTGTCTGGTCACGCGCGCCCTTTCCGCGCGCCCTCCCGAATCCGACAGTTTTCGCATCCCCTTTCTTGTCACCTGGTCGCTGGTGATCCTGTTTGCCATTGGAGCCGACTTTCTGCTGATGAAGCGGCGCGCGGCCAGAGTCGGCAAGCGCATCGTGTCGCGTCTGGGCAAGCAGATGGTGTTCGCGGCGGGGCCGGGGTTAGGCACGGGGGCGCTGCTCACGCTGTTTTTGCTTCAGCATAACCTGCTTGCCGGGGTGTACCCGCTCTGGATGCTGTGTTACGGCATTGCCGTTTGCGCGGTAGGGCAGTTTTCGCAGCGGGAAGTGAAGGCATTGGGCGTATCGTTTTTGCTGGCAGGCGCGCTGACGCTGCTGGTTCCCGGTCTGGGCCTGCCGATGATGGCGCTCTCGTTCGGCGGTTTTCACATCGTCTACGCGCTGATTATTTCGCGCAAGGACGGCTGGTAAAAGGCGGGAGGCTGTAAACCATGACCGACAGTATCACCGCAACGCCCCACGCCCCGTCCCATGCCGCCGCTTTGGAAGCCATTGATACGCTGGACGATACGCTCAACCAGAAGGCGCGCATGAAGATCATGACCACCCTGCTGGCGCTTGGCGAGGCGGATTTCAAACTGCTCAAGGAAGAACTGGCGCTTTCCGACGGCAACCTCAGCACGCATCTGGCCCTGCTGGAAGAGCGCGGCTATGTGGAAGCGCATAAAGAGTTCGTGCGCCGCAAGCCCCACTCGTCCTACAAGCCGACAGAAGCCGGACGCGCGGCCTTTCAGCGTTACATAGATGCCCTGATGCGGATTGTGCGCGCGGCAGGCACAGTAGAATCCTCCACAGCAAAGGAAATCACAGAATGAACCAACGATATACGCCCTTGCAATCCTGGGAGCGCGCGGCTCTCGACTTTTATGCGCGGCAGAACCATTTTCCGACGCCTTTGGAAAGCGCGTTCTGGCATACGTATGGCGCGCTGCTGCGCGGCGCGCTTGCTATTGAGGATTGCGCGCGGCTGTCATTTTTAAGCGTTGCGCCGGGACGAAGTTGCCATACGGTGTCCGCCATTCCCGCCGTAAAGATTGAAAACCGGCTGTACAGCCTCTTTGCAGAGTAAAGGCTTTGAGGTCAAACGCAACCCTATTGTCGCAAATCGGTTGCCTTTGTTATGGGCAGAACCAAAAGGCGGGCATGAGACATCAATCTCATGCCCGCCTTTTATGCTGCTTTAGTTTACCAGCAATGAAGAGTTATCTGCCGCCGAGCAGATCGCGCAGGCGACGCAGGACTGCGCCATTGCCCGCTTTCTGGCGATTGCCGAAGTCTGGCATTCCTTCCGCCGGTTTGCCCTGCGTGAGATGTTCCGCGTCCACCGTGTAGCCGATAAAGGCAATGCACATTTCGTCCGTCGTTTGCTCGCCCCAATGCACCAGTTGTGGCGGGCTGTTGGGATTGCGCGGATTGCCCGTCGAGTTGTCGTAATGCGCCAGCAGGCTGACTTGGGAGCCTTTCGGCAGTGCAATCGGCTGCTTGAACTGATACGTCGTTTGCCAGTTGAAATCCCAATCCGGCACGTTGACCAGCGTTTGCTTTGCGCCGTCCGGCAAGGTGGCGCGTACTTCCATGGAGCGGCCAACAAGGTGCATGTGCGGCATGACATCCAGAACGGTAATATCCTGTGGGATGTTGCGCTCCTTGCTGAGGGTATAATTGGCGTCGCCCGGCGGAATGAACAACCTCGCGTTGATAAGCGGCAGGACGCGCAGGCGCTTATCTACGGGCTTTTTGCAGAAATACAGGCCGATGCGCGTTTTGTCCTGCTCCGGCTTGCCGTCCCTGTGGTAGTGGACTTGCAGCACAATGTCCGCGCCCTTTGGCAGCAGGGTTCCCACGCCATCGGGCAGGCGGTGCGGCATGTTGCCCGGCGCCCAACCGCCAAGCGACCCGGCGGGGAGGATGCCGATGCCGCCATGCGAGGTGTAGCCGGGGCCAGGGTCCTGGGCGTCAAGTTCGCGCGCTTTGCCGCTGGTGTCCAGATATGCGATCACGTGATGCACGATCTTGCTGTTGCCGGGACGCACTTCGATAGCGGACACATAGCGGTCTTCGCTGTAATTGGTGGGAAGCACGTAGCAGCGGTACACATCGCTGCCTTCCGCTCCAAGGGTATACGCTTCCTCCGGCTCCCGAATAAGATCGGGCTGTCCGAGAGTCCAGCCTGCCGTAAACTTCGGCGGCGCGGGCGCTTGCGCCAGATTGCCCGATTTCGCGCCCTCGTCCGCCCATTGCGTCAAAAGCCCGATCTGTTCGAGTGTTAGATGCCGCGCATCGTAAAAGGCGGCGGGCGCGGGTTCGCTGGCTTTCCAGGGCGGCATGTAATGCGACTGCGTCACCGTGGCAATCTGTTTGGCGCGCTTTTTCACGTCCTCGTAGGTGAGCAGCGAGAACGGGGCCACTTCGCCGGGGCGATGGCAGCTCGCGCAATTGGCGTTAATCAGGGGCGCGATGTCATGCGCAAACGTGAGCGCGCCTTTGGGACGGGGCACATACGCCGCTTCTTTCGGCGCGTCCGGGCTGATTCCCGCGCGAGCGGCAGGAACGCTATGCCTCCACAATCCGCCCGCCAGTCCGGCCAGGCTCAAAAGCGTCAACAGCAGCGCAGGTTTGTTCAGGGACATGGGAAACTCCGAGTAAGGGAACAGGGAACAGAAAGACAGAAGGAGCGGATGTCCTATCAACTATCAACTAAAGATACCTTACCCCTTACTTCATCGGTGGCAGGAAACAGCCGATAGCGCGCCCGGCAGCCGGTGGCGCGGGCTTGCCGAGCGCAATGGCGTCAAGGGCGGCGCGCAGGTCATGGGTGGTCGGCTGCGCGCGGGCTTTGCCGAAGTCTACGTAGCGGTCATCAATGCGGCCCCGGTACAGCACTTTGCCGCCCGCGCCGACAATCGCGGCTTCCGGCGTCACGGTTGCGCCTGTGTATTTTGCAAGCGCCTGCGCGTGATCCAGCAAGGCCGGGAAGGTATAGCCATAATCGCGGGCGTGTTGTTTTGCCGCCTTCAGGGTCAGCGCGGGGTCTACGTACACGAGGTAAAATGCGAATTTCGGGCCGGCATACGCTTTTTGAATACGCTGAATTTCGGGGGCGTAGCTGTTGGCAATCGGGCAGTCGTTGGTGATGAACAGCAGCACGGCAGCGCGGTTGCTGGTGGCGGCAAGGGGCGTTTGGTCACGCCCTTCCAGATCGCGCGCATGAATCGCCTGCGGCACGACGCGGTTCACTTTCGACGTGGGTGCGCTCTTGTCCCGTTCGCCACTGCAAGGCAGCGCCAAACTGCAAATCAGCAACCCACACACGCCATTTAGCGCTATTTTGCTGCCGTTTCCAGGCAATGCCATCTTTCTCTCCACGCCCACTATCGGGGTACATTTCAAATTCGGTGTGTCGCGCGTGGCCGGGGATTTTCCATCCCCGGCCACCGTAAATTGCTTGGAATATGAGTTACGCGAACAGGTCAAGGCCGTCGAGTTCGTCGTCGTCTTCCGTTTTCGCGCCGGCAGTGGTGACGGTTCCATTGCCGGGAGGCGTCGCGGCTCCGGTTTTGGGCGCAGTGGTCGCGGGCGGCGTGACGACCGGCGTTCCGGGCGTGGCGGCTGTGCCGGTTCCGGTTTTCATGGCGCGGCGCTGCGCAATCAACTGCTTGAGTTGCTTTTTCTGAGCCGGCATCAGGATGGCGATGACCTGCTTGCGCGTTGCTTTGCTGAGCGCTTTCTCCTGCGTTTTCTTGTCTGCGGCAGACAGCGAGGCGTTCTGCATGATGCTCATGCGCTGCTGCTGTGCGCCCGCCGCGATAGTCGCAACCTGTTTCTTCTGATCGGGCGTGAGGTTCAATTGTGACAGCAGTTGCGCGAACTCGCCCTGCTTCTTTGTGGCTGTCTGACGTGCCGCTTTGCGCCGCCCCTGCGCGCCTGCATCCTGCGGGTGCATTGTGACAGCGCCCGTCAAAATTAATCCACACACCGCCGCCGCGAAACCGATTTTCGTCGTCTTCATTGTTATTGCTCCTGGTCAAGTTGTTACGAAACACGCTGAAAGCGTTGTCGGTTTCTTGACGCAGGAACAAACCAATAGTTCACTTCGCCCGAATTTTGCGACCCCAAATTGTTGTTTTTATTTCGGCGGCGCAGGCTGTTACTTCTGGCCGCCCGGCTTTTTAGGATCGGCCTGCGGCTTGCTGCCATCGGCAGGTTTGTCCGCTGGTTTGTCCGCTGGCTTATCGGCAGGCTTATCCGCTGGTTTGTTTGCGCTGTCAGGCGCAGCCGCATCCCCGCCCTTGAGATGATTTGCCAGCCAGTCTACGGCGCGGGCGCGGATGGCAGTGGGCACGTCATGGCCGCCGTTGTACCAGACGATTTCTTTGGGCTGCGGCGCGGCCACTTGCAGCAGTTTGGCGGCGGGCGGCACAACCACCACATCTGTCAGCCCGTTGAACATGATGATGGGCTTGCCGCTGATGTGGCCGATGTACAGACTGGGGCAGACCTGCAAAATAGCCTGCCGGGTTTTATCATCGGGCGTGGCGTGGGCAATCGGCAGAAACGGGTCGCCGCCCACGCACAGCGCAAACGCGCTGATCCGGTCATCTACCGCGCCTAAAATGGAACCCGTAATGGAACCCATGCTGTAACCGAGCAGGCCGATATGCTGCATATCCACGTCGGTACGGGTGGCAAGATAGTCTAAGGCACGGCGATAATTGCGCCCGCCCTCATGCACGGCAACGGTAATCACCTGTTCCGTCCAGTATTTCTTGTTAGGCGATTGGCCCTGCCCATGTTCCGGCGCGTCAAGCGCGAGAATTGCGATGCCTTTGGCGAGCAGCGCCTCCCCGAACATCTTAATGGCAATCTCTTTGTTGTTGGTCAGGCCGTGCGGCAGAAGGGCGCAGGGATACGTTCCGTCGGCTTTGGGACGCATAAACGTGCCGACAACCGGCTTGCCGCCCGGCCCGGTAAACGTCAATTTGATGAGCAGCGCGTCGGCCTTGTAAAACGTTTCTTCCTTTACATCGGGCGCGCTGGCGTCATAATCGTAGGCGGCGCGCAGGGGTTCCCATCCCGGCGTAGCAAGCATTTTACTCGCCGCCGCTGTCGTGACGCGAGCCGCTCTGCCCGCCGTCGCCGTGACCTTGCGCGCGGTTCTGCGCCCCGCATTGCCGGCTTTGGCCGCCACTTTATTAATAGTTTTGGCGACGGTGTTGGCGGCTTTCTTCGCCTGCGTTTGCGCCGATTGCCCGCCCGCCAAAGACACATTCATGCACAGCAAACCGGCACAGATTCTCATGCCGCTGACAAAAGACCGTTTCATCGTGGTTTGTTCCTTCATGTCGGCGGAACTGCTGCCGATGGCGCGTTGTAGATTGGTATTCTTTATTACATGGTCGGCGGTAGAGAAAGACTGTCACTGAAGCGCTTTTGTTCCTTTACATGCTTTTCTCATGCCTTTCTCGGCTGCGGTAGAGGCGGGCGGGAATGTTCAAATTCCTGTCTGCACAAAACAAATGTCCTGTGGACGCGCCTCCCTATAGAAGAGCGCGTCCACAGGACACTTATATTTTCCTGCCGGGGATTGCAAAGCCCCGGTAACTCCTGTAGAATGTTGAGTACATCTGTATTCAACATTCTACAGAATACAGCCGACTACAGTATCCGCTACTTCGCCTTCTTGCCGTTGCCCGAAGCGCCGTTGGAACCGTCTTTGCCATTGCCGTTGGCGCTGCCGTTGGTCGGCTCAATGAGGACGTTTTGGACGTCATTGCCCGTTTGCGCGGCGGCGTTGACTTCCTGCTCTACCTCATCGGTATCCACGAGCCGCTCGATGGTGCAGACCGTGTCGCCCTCATCCAGATTGATGAGTTTGACGCCCTGTGTGCTGCGCCCCGCCGCGCGAATGGTTTCCACTTCCATGCGAATGGTGATGCCTTTTTGGGTCAGCACCATCAGTTTGTCCGTAGGTTCCACAACCACCGCGTCCACAATCGGGCCGGTCTTGGTCGTGACATTCATGGTTGTCACGCCCTTGCCGCCGCGCGTTTGCGCCCGGTAGGAGGCCAGGTCGGTGCGCTTGCCGAAGCCGTTTTCGCTGGCGACAAGCAGTTGACTGGTCGCGCTGACCACATCCATGCCGACAACCAGATCAATCGGCTTCTTTGTTTTCGGGTCGCGCAGGTCAATGCCCCGAACCCCGCCCGCCTGACGGCTGCGCTCCGGCACGTCTTCTTCCTTGAAGCGGATGGACATGCCCTTTTGCGTCACAAGCATCACTTCCTGCTTGCCGTCCGTATGCCGCACCCATTTCAGGTTGTCGCCTTCTTCCAGATCGAAGCAGTTCAGGCCATTGGCGCGCAGGTTGGCGAAATCGCTCAGGCTGGTGCGCTTCACTTCGCCATACTCCGTCGCCATGAACAGGAAGCCTTCGCCCTGCATGTCCTTCATCGGCAGAATGGCCGTTACCTGGTCGCCGCCTTCCAACTGAATGAAGTTGTTGATGTGCTGCCCCCGCGCCTGTCGGCTGGTTTGCGGCACTTCGTAGGCTTTCAGGCGGTACACGCGCCCCCGGTTCGTGAAGAACAGTATGTAGTGGGTCGTGGTCGCCGTGAACAGATGCGCAAGGCTGTCTTCTTCCTTCAGGTTGGCAACCGCCACGCCACGCCCGCCCCGCTTTTGGGTTCGGTACGTGTCCATCGGGACGCGCTTGATGTAGCCGTCACGGGAAATGGTGACAAGCGTTTTTTCTTCGGGAACCAAATCCTCTTCGGTGATCTCGTCCGCTTCGAGGGGCAGGATGCGCGTGCGGCGCTCGTCGCCGTACTTGTCGCGCAGCCCTTTGAGTTCGTCCTTGATGAGTTTGACCACGCGGGCGGGCGTGACGAGAATGTCTTCCAATCGCGCGATTTCTTTCAGCAGGCCCTTGTACTCTTCCTCAAGTTTCTGGCTTTCCAGCTGCGCGATCTGGCGCAATTGCATGTTCAGAATGGCTTCGGCCTGTATCTGCGTCAGTCCGAACCGCGCCACCATTTCGGTTCGCGCCACTTCGCTGTTGGACGCCCGCCGGATAAGGGCGATGATTTCGTCCAGGAAGTTGAGCGCGATCTGCAAGCCTTCGCGGATGTGCGCGGCCTGCTTTGCGCGCTGCAATTCGTAGCGCGTCCGCCGAACGATCACTTCCTTGCGGTGCGTGATGTGCAGATTGATCACTTGCGCCAGGTTCAGCATTTTGGGCTGGCCGTTGACAAGCGCGAGCATGATGATGCCGAACGTTTGGCGCAGGGCCGTATGCTTGAGCAGGTAGTTGACAATGCGCTTGGGCAGCACGTCGCGGCGCAATTCAATGACCATCCGCATCCCGTGCTTGTCGGAAAAGTCGTTGACGTCTGTGATGCCGTCAATCTTCTTTTCTTTGGCAAGCATGGCGATGTTTTTAATCAACTGCGCCTTGTTGACCTGATACGGCAGTTCGGTGACGACAATCGCGTTCTTGCCGCCATCCATCGGCTCAATCTGCAATTGCGCCTGCATAATGACGCGCCCGCGTCCCGTGCGGTACGCTTCCTTCGCGCCCTTCGTGCCTAAAATCAGGCCGGCAGTGGGGAAGTCGGGCGCGGGCACGAACTTCATCAGGTCTTCCGGCGTGGCGTCGGGATGATCCAGCATGTACAGGGTCGCGTCGGCCACTTCGCGCAGGTTATGCGGCGGCATGCTCGTGGACATGCCCACCGCGATGCCTTCGCCGCCGTTGCACAGGAAGTTGGGGAATTTGCCCGGCACGACCATCGGCTCCCGCTTGGACTGATCGTAGTTGGGCATGAAGTCTACGGTGTCGCGCTCAATGTCTTCCAGCATCTCCACCGCAAGCGGCGTCATGCGGCACTCCGTGTATCGGTAGGCGGCCGGCGGATCGCCATCCACAGAGTTGTGAACGAACACGCCGTCAGCAAGCAGAAAGTTGTGATGCTCGTCTACAGTAATGTCGTACACGTCCGCCACTTCTTGCAGCCATTCGATACTGCGTATCCGGTGGTTATAGTTGTGCGCCGCGCTTACCACTTCATCAGCGTTGTCGAAGCGGTTGAAGTTATATTGCTGAACAGTCGAGTCGTGAAACGCAGGAGCGAGGCCATGCGCGGCGTTGTAAGCGTCAGCGATGTGGTGAACAAACTCGTACCGCCCCGTCGAAGGCTGTTTCACGCGCAGATATTCGTTCATTCCCGCTTTAACCGGAGCCGTATCGAAGTAACCCGGCATCAGGCTGTCGTGGGGCGTCAAAAACTGCGCTTCTTTGTACGAGCCATCGCGCAGCATGAAGCGGTGGTCGGGCGTACAGCGGATTTCCGCGCCGTTGTCCAGCGTCACTTTGACAAGACCGGCGGCCTGGCGCGTGATGCGCGAATTGCGGCCTTTGCCAACAACAATGTCGCCTTTGCTGTCAACCGAGTAGACGAAGAAGACTTCCTGTGGATCAAGCTGCGCCAGTTCCGCAAAACTTTTTTCGGTTCCGTCCAACAGTTTGATCTTGGTGTCGCCGGTGAAACAGCCCCAGTTTCCCTGCGGGTCAATGAGGGGATAGCGGAGGCTGAAATCCTGCGCCATGCGAACCATCGTGCCGTAGATAGCGCTGTCGCCGTGCGGGTGATACGAGCCCATAGCGGTGCCGACGACCTGCGCGGACTTGACGCGGGCGCTTCCCGGTCCCAAACCTAAGTCGCGCATGGTAGTCAGGATGCGGCGCTGTACGGGCTTGAAGCCGTCGCGCACATCGGGCAGGGCGCGCGAAATCAGCGTGGAAACGGCGTAGCCCAGATACGAGCGGCGCAATTCCAGTTCGATGTCTATGAGCATCGAGCCGCCCGCGCCGTCGCTGCTGCCGTCGCCGGGGGCGCGGCCTGTGGTGGGCGGTTCGGGTGGAAGATTGGTATCTGCCAACGGTTTCTCCTAAAAATAAACGCGCGCAGGCCGCGAAAACCGCGCCGCCTGCCGGGTGAAGAACCATCCTCAAAACCATAAGGAACGCTGCGAAAAAGGATGGCAAATGGGGTTGTTTTATCTCGCAATAACTGCTATATTGTACCATTTACGTACAATTTTGTCAACGTCTGCAAGCCTTGAAATGAGATTGAAACCGATGTTTCAAGCCTTTCCTTGATGCTACTACGGGCAGGGTACCCGAAGTCGGAAACGAACGCGCAAACATCGTTCGGCGTGGCGCGTAATGGGAACAGAGCCGTTGGCGGAAACATCGGCAAAAGTGAAAAATACGTTGTGCAGGAGAAGTGAATGACAAAGATTGTGCGGAAGACGGGCGAGGAAAGCGACTTGAAAATTGTCGTTCGCGCCCTTGCGCTCGGCGGGGTGGCGGGACTGCGGACAATGCTTGCGCCCGCGTTGTTCAGCAGCAAAATGGCGCAAAAGAACCCGGACAGCGCGGCGGGCAAAATCGCCGAAGCGCTTGCCGAGCCGAAAGTCGCCATGACGCTGAAAGTATTGTCGGCGGGCGAACTGATTGCGGACAAACTGCCCAAAACGCCGGATCGCATCGCGCCCCTGCCTCTGCTTGCCCGCGCCGTATCGGGGGCGCTTGTCGGCGGAGCCGTGTTCGGAACCGCCAAGCGCCCCACATGGATCGGCGCGGCCTTGGGCGCGGCGGCAGCCATCGGCACGGCGTATGGCGGCTATCACCTGCGCAAAATGCTGGACAAGAAACTGAACCTGCCCGATCCCGTCGTCGCGCTCGTGGAAGACGCCCTCGCGGTAAGTATTGGCGCGAGTGTACTGTCAGCAGAGTGAAGACAAAGAGAAAACAAGGAGTTGGGAACCGCGAAACACACGAAATAAACGAAAAAGAAACGAAAGGCAAAGAGGAAAGCATAAATAATGCCTGGGAAGCGCCTTCCAAACGGTCTTCTTCTCTTTGCCCGCTTTGCCTCTTTGCGGTTTTTTTTGTTCGTTTTGTTTTTCCTTTTTTCGTCTTGGTTCGCGTGTTTCGCGGTTCCATTTTGGAGCGGTATGGATGAAGTACGGGTTGGCAGTTGGCAGGAATTGAACGAGCATTTGTACGCGGGAGCGTGGCAGGAAGAGATGCGGCGGTTTCGGTCGCCGTTCGCGTTTCGGGGTATGTCGCATGTAGAGCGCGACCTGACTTCGAGTTTGATACGGCTCGGCGTCAGCTATGAGAAGCAGGAAGGGCACATGCTGCGCAATTTTCGCAAGTACGCCCGGCCCGCCAACATGCCTTCGGACTCCATCTGGAACTGGCTGGCGCTCGGACAGCATCACGGCCTGCCGACGCGCCTGCTGGATTGGACGTACTCGCCGTTTGTCGCCATGCACTTCGCCACCGATGAACTTGTCAACGCGCAGGCCGACAGCGTGATCTGGCGCATTGACTTTGTGAGCGCGAACCACCTGCTGCCGGACGGCCTGAAAGCCATTCTGGAGGAAGAAGGCGCGGACGTGTTCACGGCGGAAATGCTGGACAAGGCCGGGACAACGCTTGGCGAGTTCGATGGATTGGCGGAAGAGCCGTTTCTGGCGTTCTTTGAGCCGCCGTCTTTTGACGGGCGTATCGTCAATCAATTTTCGCTGTTTTCGCTGATGTCGTCGCCAACCGCCAACCTGACGGATTGGATCGGGGCGCACCCCGATTTGTGCGGCAAAATCATCCTTCCCGCCGAAGTGAAGTGGGAAGTGCGCGACAAATTGGATCAGGCCAACATCACGGAGCGGGTTTTGTTTCCGGGTTTGGACGGCCTGAGCCGATGGCTGAAACGCTATTACACGCCTATGGAGCGCCTGCCGTAGAACCCGTAGATATATCGGGAACTAACAACGGCTTTGGGCGTCCTGTCAGGCGTTGAGTGGAAAATGGAGGCAACAGGCTGCCCACTCACCATGCCATCGCAACTTTTGCTCGTTCTGACGCGGAAGCGAAACGAGCGGATTGAAACAGAACGAGCTATTTTGGAACAGAAGGAAACGATCATGGGAATGACAGTGGTAGGATTGTTTGAAACGCTTGCCGAAGCGCAGGCGGCGCGGCAGGAATTAAAAGACAGCGGGTTTGCCGCGCATGAGATTGATTTGCGCGAACCCTTCAGCGCGGAGCAGCGCGGGGGCGATATGAGCAGCCTGCTTGCGGAACTGCGCGACGATGGCGTTCCCGCAGAGGATGCGCGATTGTACGTTGCGGGCGTTCAGCAGGGCGACGCACTGGAATTTTTGCGTACGACGAACGACAAGGCGCAGCTTGCGCTTGACATTATGAACCGGCATGGCGCGCTGGACATTCACCACGCCCATGAGGTACGCGCGACCACAACAACGACAGCCACCGCCACAGGCGTAGGTACGGGAATGGCTGCCGCCGCTATGTCCACCGCCGCTGTTGCTGCCGCTCCCGTCACGCAGACCATAAATACGGAAGGCGAAACGGTTTTGCCCGTCGTGGAAGAGGAAATCGTGCTGGGCAAGCGGGAAATCAACCGGGGCGGCGTTCGCGTGTATACCCGCGTGACGGAAACGCCCGTGCAGGAAAGCATCAACCTGCGCGAAGAGCATGTCACAGTGGAGCGCCATGCCGTAGATCGCCCCGTAGACGCGGCCACGATGAACAACCTGCGCAAAGGCGTGATCGAAGTGACGGAAACGGCGGAAGTGCCGGTTGTCGCCAAAGAAGCCCGCGTTGTCGAGGAAGTGGTTGTCGGCAAGCAGGCCACGGAGCGAACCGAAACTGTTCACGACACCGTTCGCCGCGCGGACGTGGAAGTGGAGCAGATCGCCGGACAGACCACAACAACGGGTACGACGTTCGACACAATAACGACGACCGACCACAAAATTTAAGCATGTTGTGTCCCTACGAATTTGAGCGGTATTGAAGATGAAAGAGTAGGAAAACTGAAGATGGCGGATGAACGTAAACCGGAAACTAAGACCACCGTGACGGAAACCAGCGCGGTCAAGCCGAACGAGGATGGCGCGACCGCTTATCCCAACGGCAAAGGGAAATTCTCGCCCTGGTGGTTCCTGATATTGCTGGCCCCCTTGCTGTTGCTGCTGATGATAATGTACCGGAACAACAAAGCGAACAACACGGACACAACCACAAACACGGTTGCGCCCGTTACGCGCAACGACAATAAACCGGTTGATAGAACGATAGCAACGCCCGGTATGGCGGCGGCAGATTCCACCGCCGCAATGCCCGGAAGCGGCGGCAGCATGGCCGGCGTTCCCGACAGCGCGGGAATGGTGGGGGATGGCACAGCGGACGCCGCGACAACCACCAGCCCGGACGCGGTTGCCGGAACGAGTGGGGCAGGCAGTGGCGCACCGGGCAAAGATACCAAAGTGTTCAGCGGCAAAGATATTGCCACTGGCGGAACCGCAACGGCCAGCAGCAAGGGTGAACCTTTGAGCGACGTTACGGATTTTACCAACGCTGCGGATCGCATGGCGCTGGTGGGGCGCAATGTGAAGCTGACGGATGTGAACGTACAGCGCGTCTTGACGGATCGCGCTTACTTCGTGGGCGCGGACGAGAACTCCAAGCTGCTTGTACTGCTGGACAAAGACATGAACGCCGGAGCCGGGCCACAGCGCGTGAAGATTATGCCCGGTCATAAGGTGTCGCTGACGGGCATTTTGCAGCCCGTCCCGACAGCGGAAATCGCCAACGAGCAGTACGGATTGGGAGCGCCCAATTACAACGCGATTGCCAACGAGCAAGTCTATCTGCACGTCACGGTTGCGCAAAAGAAGTAGGCGCGTTTCCCTCTGAGGTCAGGCGCTATTCTCCTCGCTTTGACGTATTGCCCCGCGCAATGGTAGAATAGCGGAAAGATGGGTGTTCAGGTGTTCAGGTATTCAGGTATTCGGTTCACGACCTTACCGCGTCAAAATTACCTTTGTACTTTTGTATTCCCGAACACCTGAATACCTGAACACCTGAACACCTGAACACCTGATCTGAGGAGTGTGCCCGTGCCGACCGCCGCTTTTACTACCCTGGGCTGCAAGGTGAACCAGTACGAGACGCAGCGTATACTGGATGACTTTGAAGCGCGTGGGTTTACCATTACCGAATTCAACACGCCCGCCGACGTGTACGTTATCAATACCTGCTCCGTAACGCAGGCGGCGGAGCGCAAATCCCGCCAGATGGTGCGCAAAGTAGCGCGTCAAAATCCCGAAGCGGTTGTGGTTATGACGGGCTGCTATGGCGAAATGGCGCAAATCAAGGGCGAAACCGTTGAAGAAGCCACGCTGCTTGTTCCCAACCACCAAAAGCTGGATACCTTAGCCCACGTCCTTCGCGCTTATCCACAATTGGAGCAGGACATCGCTTCCAATCCGCCCCTTGCCACCGCGCCGCCCGTTCACGCGCCGAACGCGCGCCACAATCAAGGTTCAGGACGGCTGCAACGTGTTCTGCACCTTCTGCTCCATTCCCTACACCCGCAAAGTAATGCGTTCGCGTCCCGTCGGTGAAGTGGTTGCGGAAGTGGAGCGGCTGGCGAGGGACGGCAATAAAGAAGTGGTGATTACGGGCGTCCTTGTCGGCGCGTATGGGCAGGAAGCCGATTTCGCGGACCGCAACAGGACTTATGAGCAGGGACTGTCGGCAACAACTTCGGACGCGCTTCACGTTACTACGCAATCGCAGCATTGGGCGATGGACAGGGAATATGCGCGTCCCGATTTGGCCGACCTGCTGCTGCGATTGGCGCAGGTGGAAGGCATCGAGCGCGTTCGCCTGTCGTCCATCGAGCCGACGCAGGTAACGGACAGGCTGCTGGACGCTTTCGCAAGCGAACCGAGGCTGTGCCGCCATCTGCATATCCCCCTGCAAAGCGGCGATACGGGCGTTCTCAACGCCATGAACCGCCCCTACGATCAGGAATTCTATTTGGAACGCTGCCGGGCGGCGTATGCGCGTATTCCCGGCCTTGCCATCACCGCCGACATCATGGTAGGCTTTCCGGGTGAAGACCGCGCCGCCTTTGAAAACACGCTCCATGTTGTACGCGAAGTCGGTTATGCCCGCGCCCATTTATTCCGCTACTCACCCCGCCCCAACACGCCCGCCGCCGACTACGCGCAGGTGTCCGAGGAAGAAAAGGAAGCCCGCAGCAAAGAACTCGCCGCAGCCTGCCGCGTCACGCAGCAAGCCTTCATACAGCGCTATCTTGGCCGCGAATTGGACGTGCTGGTAGAAGGGAAAGAGGGAAGGGAAGAAAAGGAGAAAAGGAGAAAAGGAGAAGAGGAGACAGAGGCGGAAACAGGGGAGAACGCTGATAAAGACCGGGAATCTTTAACATTCAACCCTCAACCCGGGCGTCCACCCGCAGGGAAGGACACAACCCTCAACTCTCAACTCCTCAGTGGGTATACGAGCAACTATATTCGGGTGCAGTTTACAGGCGGGTCGCATTTGATCGGCACGATTGCGCGGGTTCGGCTGCTGGAGCCGACGGGGGAAGGCGCGATTGGCGAGGTTGGCGGCGCGCACTTCGGCCCGCAGGAAGCCCCGCCCGACGCCGATTTCATTCCCCTCGCTACGTTTGCGGCGACATTGTAGCGGCTCAAACATCGCTTCCGATTTACCGCCAAGACAAGTCGGCAACGCAACAAAATAGACCGTGTAAAAAGACTCTTCATAGAGGCTTTTGCCCTGACAGCCGGAATGAAGTTTGTTAATATGGGATTTGCGATAAAATCAACCTTTTTTCCATCCAATGCCTTTTCCCACCTACAAAAACAGTTGCCTCTGTTCGTATTAGGCAACGTACTTTTGTTGCCCGTAGGTGTTTGCGTTGCGCAACAGACGCCAACCAACACGGCGAGTAAAATTTTATTTACACCTTCTGCTATGGACACGCTCACCCAAGATGCGCGGCTAAACCGTCTTGTTACGTTTGAAAAAATTGGAACTCCACTTGGTGAATTGCTGCGCTCGTTGAACAACAAAGAATTAACCCTGAGTGTTAATCGGACGTGTGATGGTCAGAAACTGCAAGTGCGCCTGAAGCAGCGTTCGCTGCGCACATTGATGCAGGCGCTTGCGGAACTCATGCCGGGAGAGTGGACCGCAAAGGAAGATGGGAGTGGATACCTCTTTCGCATGACCAATCAAGCCGTTACGCGGCGGCAAAGGTGGTGGGAGTTATTTCTATCCGAACGTGAGAAAGCGTTGGCGGCTCAACGCGCCTGGGTGCTTCAAAATCTGCGCGGTGAGCGGCCTGCGGTTCAAGAGTTTGACATCAGCCCGGAACAACACGCCCAACGTCAGGCAGGGCAAGAGTTCTTCAAGCTGCTGTCGCCCGATTTGCAGGAGCGTCTTGCCAATCAAATGGACGAGACAACCTTTTACCGCAACAGCTTTGGCACGAGCAACACGGAAAGCGCTCTTGTGCTTCCCATGTCCGACTTGCCTCCGGCAGCAAGGGAGGCCGCGCGCAAGTACCTGCTTAAAATGCCCAATCTGCCCGCCGATTTCAACCCGGATGCGGCAATGGCGCGTCTTACCAATGGCGGCATCAACGTCATGGCAGGCTTTACGCTGCCGGATGGACGCGATACCGGAACCGCCTTTGACGGCAACCTTCCGGGAGTTAGCGCTGCGATGCCATTGCTCACGCCGGATCAGTCTCGCTTGCCTGGTATTGTGCAGCGTCTTGGTAAAGAAGCGCCGGAAGGCTGGAAACAGCTTGCCGCCTATCAGCAAAGCAAAGTTTGGCGCAACACCCCACCAGACAAAGTTACCCTGCGGGAAAGGCAGCGCAGGCGTACGGAAACGCTTCAATGGCTGGGAAATACAGCCAATGTGGAATACGTTGCCGATTACTACTCTCGAAGTGGGAGCGGCATGACAAGCGCGGAAAAGGCGGACACTCCCAAGCGGACGCCACAAGCAGAATTTGATGCCCTGGCAGCCGCTCTTGACGTAAGCTGGAAACAAGTCGACTCTGTATACCTGGTGCGTGACAACCGCTGGTATCGTAATGATTGGCTGGAAGTGCCTGCATCCACACTGCGGCGATGGCAGCCGTTCCTTGCTTTGCGACCGGAGAAACATGCGCCCTCAGACGCGACGCGCGCCTTGACGCAGCAGCGCTTGCGGAAGTTGTGCGATTGGCAAGCGGATGTTGTGAATGCCCTTTCTCCCTGGCAGATCGGATGGGGATTAAAATACGCGCAAATAGAATTGAGCGGCGAAACGACGGAAGCCTTTGTTAAACGCCAGCCCAAAAAGCAGCGCTTGACGCATGAGGATGGAACGGCAACAGAGTATACGCTTCCCTGGGAAGACTATCCTTTTTGGGAGCCCGTTGAGGCTTTGCTTAATCACTACAAACTGGCGCAATTCTACGCGGCGTTAGACACCGGAGCGCGTACAGCGTTGCTGCAAGACGGCCTTGATTTTGCTTCCCTGCCCGCTGACGCGCAGGCGCAGGCATTGTATTTGATTCCGAACTTGCGGATTTGGGGCAGTCAGCATCCGGGCAGGCCGGTTCGTCTGCGCCTGCGCCAATCCTTGCCGCCGGGGATTGTGCCGGTTGGCGCAATCATGGGAGCGCTGGAATTCACGCCTTTGTAACCCGATGCATCCCAATATGAGCCGTCCAAACGGCGCGTTCAGCCTTGCGGCGTAACAGATTCCTGCTGTTGCGCCGCAGCGCGTTAATCAGGCGTTTTTTCCTGCCGCGAATTGAGGCGCAACTATTTGACATGGCGCGTCTGTCATGCTATAATGAACAGACAGTCTGGAGTGATGTCCGAGTTGGTCTAAGGAGCACGACTGGAAATCGTGTATACGCCAAAAGCGTATCAAGGGTTCGAATCCCTTTCACTCCGTTCCATTATCGGTGTTAGGTATTGGGTATTCGGTGTTTGGGAGTTTCGCTTGCAACAGGCGCTCTGCGATTGAATAGCGTATTGGGGGATGGGCGTGGCCTTTGCTATGCTGCATCCCCTGTTTTGTTCCTGTTCGCTTAACATCATTGTGTTTCAAACATTCGCGCATGTTCGTGTTTCCACGCTTTGGCTGCCCTGCGCTCATTCTGTTGTGTTTGTGTCTGTTGAAGGAGAACCGCTTGCCCACGCGCTTCCATTCGCGTTCATCCCTCCGCCTGCTTTGCCGCTATTCCTGGCTTGGCCTTGCCCTGCCGTGCGTCTATTTTGGCGCTGCCGGGCTTGCGTTTTCCGTTCGCCAGCATCAGGCCAATGCCGCCCGCGCCGGACTGCGCCTGCCGGTTTTACCCGCGCCCACCGCCGCCACCCGCCTGATGGTTTTTGCCCCCCATTGCGACGATGAAACTTTGGGCTGCGCCGGATTGATGCAGCAGACCGTACAGGCCGGCGGCAAAGCGCAGGTCGTGATCTTGACCAACGGCGACGGTTTTCGCGCCGCTGTGGAGTGTCAGACGGGACGCCTGCGCGTGGAGCCGCAGGATTATGTTCGTTTCGCGGATTTGCGCCAGCAGGAGTCGTTGCGCGCCCTTGCCAACCTGGGCGTCACGGCGGACAACGTACATTTTTTAGGCTATCCTGATCAGGGATTGCTCGCCCTGTGGAACGACAACTGGACGCCCGACCATTTGTACACCTCCCTGACCACGCGCTGCGATCACGCGCCGTATGCAAAGGTGTTTCGTTCGCAAACGGCATATTGCGGCCAGAATGTATTGGATGACATCAAAGCCGCCCTGCGCGCGTTCCGGCCCACGCTCGTCACGATCACGCACCCTTCCGAAGACCACGCCGACCACGCCGCTTCTGCCGCGTTCGTGGACCGCGCCTTGCAGGAATTGCGCGAAGACCCGCAGGATGCGGCGTGGGCAAAACAAACCCGGCTGGAACACTACCTGGTGCATCGGGGCGATTGGCCCCTGCCGCAAAAATCTAATGCAGCTTCCCCGCTCCTGCCGCCTGTCGAATTGGCGCAGGCCGATACGCGCTGGACCGTTTTGCCGCTCACGCCCGCCCAAACCCAACGCAAAGCGCAAAGCATCAATTTGTATCCCAGTCAAACCGCCATGATGGGCCGCTTTTTGAACGCTTTTGCCGGCAGCACGGAACTGTACGGCGACCTGCCCGACACCCATTTAGCAACCGTGCCGGATGGCGCGATACATGGGGACGCGCGTGACGCGGACTGGCAAGCCTTGCCGCCCTGCCTGCTCGATCCCATCCGCGACAATGTGCTGCGCGATTTGCAGGGCAGTGGCGACATTCGCGCCCTGTATGCCTGCCATGACAGCCATTACTTATATGTTCGCCTGGATTGCCGCCAGCCCGTGAGCCGCCGCCTGTCCTACTCGCTGCATCTGCGCGCGTTCGGCACAAACGGCGCAACGGCTGCCCACGCCCTGCTTATCAACCTGCGCCCCGCCCGCGCCACAACCACCCTTGCCAACGGCATCCGCCTGTCCTCCCACAACCGCCAACTCGAAGCCGCTATTCCGCTGGCCGTTTTGATGGAAGGCATTGGGGAAGAAGAGAAGAAGAGAAGACGAGAAGACGAGAAGACAGAAGACAGAAGACAGAAGGCAGAAGGGAGCCAACTATCAACTATCAACTATCAACTATCAACTCCTCCTTCATCCTTGCGCACTATCGCCGTGAGCGCGGAAACGTGGGGGGGGATTGAGATAGATAAGACGGGGGTTCGGTTTTTGCAGGTTGACCGATGATAGAAGTTAGATTGAGGCGAGTTGGCATAAAGCGGGTTGGAATTATGGGATTTGAATCAACAGGATTTGGAATGGCGTGATGCGACTTGGAATTATGGGCGGCACATTCGATCCGATCCATTTCGGACATTTGTTTGTGGCGGAAGAAGCGCGCTGCCGCTTTGGGCTGGACAAGGTTTTGTTTGTGCCTAATGGTGTGCCGCCACACAAAAAAGGGTATGTGATTACCGCGCCTTCACACCGCTACAACATGGCGCTGCTTGCCACGCACCCGAACGGCGCGTTTGGCTGCTCGCCCGTTGAAGTCACGCGCAACGGGCCTTCCTATACGGTAGACACGCTGACGCAACTGCGCCAACAGCACTCGGACGCGGAACTTTTTTACATCAGCGGCGTAGACGCGGTAGCCGATATTCTCAGTTGGAAGCGGCACGAGGAAGTGGTGCAGCTGGCGACGTTTATTGCCGCCACGCGCCCCGGCTTCGACCTGCGCAGCCTGAAGGAGCGTTTGCCTGGCGCGTACCTGACCCGTATTCTGCTGTTGGGTTCCACCGCGATAGGCATTTCTTCTTCAGATATGCGGCAGCGGATGGCGCAGGGCTTACCCATTCGCTACATGACGCCGGATGTCGTGATTGATTACATTCGCAAGCACAATTTGTACGCCAACGCCGCCCCGCCCGCGCGCAGCAGCGAAGACACCAATACGCTTGCCGATACCACCGCTTCGTAAAATGCAGTAAGGAACGTTATGACCGAGACACAGGAAAGGGGCGCAAGTATGCCCGATCAACCAAGTACGCTGGATACGCAGGACGCGGATTTTGAACTTCAAGAGGACGCCGAACAGGACGAGCAGGAATTCGAATCGCCCCTTACGGAAGTTATACCGCCCGCCCGCCCGGCTTCCAATCTGGATACGGAAGAAAGAATGCGCCTGATTGTCGGCGCTGCCGACGCGGTGCGCGCCGAGGACATTGAAGTTCTCGACCTGCGCGAATTGACCATCATTGCCGACTTCTTTATGATCTGCACGGGCAAATCGAGCATCCAACTGCGCGCCATTGCCGACCGCATTGACGAGCGCATGCGCGAAGAAGGTATTCGCAAGCCCCGCATTGAAGGCTATCAGGAAGCGACGTGGATACTGCTGGATTACGGCGACGTGGTTTGTCACCTTATGGCTGCCGAACAGCGCGCCTTTTATCGGCTGGAAGAGTTCTGGGCCGCCGCGCCCCGTATGGAACTGGAACTGCTGCCGGAAGAAGCCCGCAACGTTCGCGGGGTTCCTACCCGCTTTGAAACGCTGACAGAAGAGGTAGACGGTAGATAGGTAGATGGGTAGACGGCAGCGCAGCAGTTGAAAGAACAGGCAGAGGAACAAGACGGCAGAGGCAGGCAGAAGGCGGGACAGGGCAGATGGACACAAAATCACAATCGGCAATCCCCAATCCACAACCCCCAATCGAAAATCGGCAATCGGCAACCGTCAATCCGCCCCCGCCAGTTGAGAACAATCCGCTTCCGGTGGGTGGCGATGCGGATAAGTTGCTGGCGGACGCGGCGAAACGGAAGAAGATCGAGGCGGACTTGCGCGGCATGGGCATGTCACCCTTCGAGATACAAAAACTGCTTAATGCCGATTCGCATACGTTTGATGCCGAGGCCGCGCCTGCGCTGTCCGCTCCCACGAATACCTCTGCTTTTCCCGCCCGTGCCGCTGTTTCCGCTCCGTCGTCCCTGCCGCCCCTGCCCCTGCCGCCCACGCCGGCAAAGTCCGCCAAACCCGCCCGCGCTTCCCTGGAATCCATGCAGGCGTATGCGGCGGAATTGATGGCGCAAAAGGCCGCCGCGCAGGTGCAGACGGTGCGGGAAGTGTCCCTCGACCTGCCGCCGTTCCGCGAGTCCTCCCTGCAGGAAGTGCGGCAGGCGGAACCTCTCTTACGCGATGCGGCCATGCTGCGGCGCAAAGAGAAATTTCGAGACGCGGAAATCAAGGCCCGCGAGGCGCTGCAATTCGTGCCCAAAGACGCCGCCGCTTTGGAATTGCTCGGCGACATTGTGCAGGGCGTGGCCCGCATTGATGAAGCGCTTGCTCTTTACAAACGCGCTCTGGAAGCCGACCCCAAACGCTCGTCTGCGGAGCGCAAGTACGGCGAACTGCTGGTTTTACAGCAAAACTGGAACGCCGTTGACCCGGAAGCCGTTGACCGCAACCCCTGGTTTGCCCGCCTGCTGTCCCTGCTCCTGCCCGGCCTGGGACAATTCCACAACGGCGAAATCGGCAAGGGCTTGTTTTTCCTCGGACTGGACGCGGTTTGCTTCTTTCTGCTGCGCTCCCCCTACGGCTTCGGCACCCACCACCCCATCGGCCTCAGCCAGGTCGCCTGCATCGTCCTGACCGTCGTAGTCTACATCGCAGCCCTCGCCGATACCAATGTCGTCGTCCAAACCGGCCCCCGGCAACGCGGATGAAATTGAACCACCAAGACACCAAGAACACCAAGAGAAGAAAAGAAGAAAACAGATGAATAAATTGTGGTTGAACTGATGTTCTTTTCTTTCGCTTTTCTTATTGTCTTTATTGGTGTTCTTGGTGTCTTGGTGGTTCATTCCATGATGCGGGGGAAGACGCGGCGGGCGTTGGCGGTTGTCAGCGTGGCGAGTTCGGGCAGGGTCAAGCCGCGCAGTTCGGCCAGTTTTTCCGCGACGAGACGGGTATAGGCGGGTTCGTTGGGTTTGCCGCGATGGGGCATGGGCGCAAGGTAGGGCGCGTCGGTTTCCACAAGCAGGCTTTCTACCGGGACGCGCTGCGCAGCCTGCCGCGTCGTTTCGGCGTTTTTGAACGTCAGCGTACCGCCAAAGCCGAGCGCAAGTCCGAGCGCGACGGTCTTGTCCGCGTCCTCCACGCTTCCCGCCCAGCAGTGCATTACGCCGCCGGTTTCGTCCGCGCCTTCTTCGGACAGGATTTGCAGCGTGTCGCCATACGCTTCGCGGCAGTGAATGACAACGGGTAAGCCGACCTCCCGCGCGATTTTCATTTGGGCGCGAAACGCCTGTTCCTGCGCGTCACGGGGCGAAAAGTCGTAGTGGTAGTCCAAGCCGATTTCGCCAATCGCCACCACATGCGGATGGTCGCTCAGTTCGCGCAATCGCGCTTCCGCTTCCCCATTCCAATCTTTGGCGTCGTGCGGATGGACGCCCACAACGGCGAACAATACGCCCGGATACGCTTCCGACAACTGAACCGCTTGTTCGCTGCTCGGCATATCGAAGCCGACGACAATCATCTGCCGCACCTCCGCCGTTCGCGCCCTTGCAATGAACGCGGGTAAATCGTCCGCAAACTGTTTGTGGTTGAAAGTGGCAATGCGTGTCAATCAGCATAAATCTTTTTTCTTTCTGAATTGGAAAAGGAGGTTATAGAAGCGGTTCTGATAAATAACGAAACCGGAACTTTCCCATCTCCTTGTGAATGGAAAGGTTCCTCCTATTTTTCACAGGTTATCAACTTTTGATTCGGGAGGTATTATGTTTGGAATTCGTTCATCACGCACGATTCTCGTCACTTTATCGCTTCCTATAGCGGTTTCCACTCTGCTGCTGACGCCCAACGTGGCGCGGGCGGAACAGTTTGTCCTGTTCGATGTCACCTTTACGTTTACGAAAATGGATGCGGATAATTCGACGCCGAGCAAGTCGCATTACTATGTCAAGGGAGCGGCGATCAATGCCAAGAGGCCGAAAGACTGGACAAGCCCAATTAACTACCGCAACGGCACGGTTCATATCCGAACCGAGGTTCTGGACCGGCCTGCCGACGGCGAACCTGTGCAATGGAGCCTGTGCTACATTCCCAATCGTGGGCAGGGCAACGGATACGGATGCACGGGAACCAATACCTACAATGCGAAGGGCGTCTTTGATAAGGACGTTTCCATGAAGTCGTTTTGGGAGAACGACGCGATTGTCTGGACGGAAGGCATCAAGCAGATGGACCTGGTGATGAAGGACAAGGACGGCAACAAAGCCCACACCCGCGCCGATCCCGAAAAGTTCTTCCCGACCCGTGTTCGCATTATCATGGTTCAGGTTTCTGAGGGCGCAAAGTACGACCCCAATCTCGTGCCCAACATCCCCCATCCCAAACCCGCCGACAAGCCGAAAGAGGGCGCGGCTTCCACATCGGGGGCGAAATAGCGCCCACATCCTCTGCGGATAACACAATCATTGGCCGCGATGTCGCGCCGATAAGGAACAAGTCTATGTTTTTCTCTTTCCATTCTCTGATATGCGGCGGCTGCAAGTTTGTTCGTACGGTTCAGCGCGAAAACCTGCTTCGCAGCGCGCGGGCCGGCCTGCTCGGTTCTGCGCTGGCGTTCCTGATGGCCGGTAGCTGCCCTGTAACAGCGGGGGCGCAACTGACGATTGATAATCCAAACGGCGTGGGAAGCACAGCCTTTGGGGGCATTGATGGCAGCCGCGTCGTCGGCGGGTATGTAGACAGCATGATGCATGATCATGGCTTTATCTACGATGGTCACGCTTTCACGCCGCTGGACGACCCGAATGGTGTTTCAACCGATCCCTTCGCAATCTCCGGGAACAATATCGTAGGCGAATACACCGATGGCGTGGGGCAGACTCACGGATTCTTGTATAATGGAACCGCGTTCAGCACGCTCGACGTTCCCCTGAGCCTGGAAACCGTCGCGTACGGCATTTCGGGCGGCAATATCGTCGGCGAATATCTGGATAGTTCCTTTCATGTTCTGGGTTTTCTGTACGACGGCCACACCTTCACGACGCTGAACGGCCCGGTGGGCGCGACGCAAACGGTGGCCTACGGCATTGCGGGCAACATGATCGTCGGAACCTACGCGGACGCCACAGGCACGGATCACGGCTTTCTGTATGACGGCGCGACTTATACGACGTTCACTGATCCCAATGCGGGAACCGGTTTTGACGTCGGCACGTATGCCAGCGCAATTCAGGGCAATACAATCTTAGGCTCCTATACGGACGCGAGCCACACCAATCACGGCTTCCTGTATGATGGCGCGAACTTTACCGCGATAGACAACCCGCTTGCCGGGCCGGGAGGGACATTCGCGTTCGGCCTTTCCGACGGCAGGATTTCGGGCACTTACTACGACGCGCAGGGCAATACGCATGGCTACGTCGTTCCCGAACCCGGCTGTATTGCTCTGCTCGGCGGATTTGCCCTGTCGCTGCTTCCCCTCGTCCGCCGCCGACACAAGTAACATGCGTATGCGGATGGTCTTACTTTTATCTGGTGTCTCCATCAGGACAGCGGCCTCCTTTAGGGTGGCGCAGGGTCAGGTAGAGGTCATTATGGGCAATGTCGAAGATGATATTGAACCGCATTAGGATTTCGCTGCCGATGATGCTCATTTTCTGTGTGCCAATGGCGCCCGCAAAGAAGCCTACCGGCACATCCGAGATGTTAGAACTGCCAAGCGCAAATAGGGGCAGCAAGCCTTTTTTCACTTTGATCGTGTGTCCAAACGAGTCCTTCAAGCTGGATTCGGCGGTGATCTTGATTTTCCCGTCTATGCCGGATTGCGCTGCGAAGGCATCGTCTAAAAGGAGGCCCCCGGAATAGCCGGAATGAAGGAGAAACTTGCGCGTATAGGTTTTCCCTTCCATCAGGCAACTGCCCTCAACCAGAAGCTGTCCGTTTTGGTTTTCAATTTTGAGGCGCTCGTACTTTTCCACTTTGCGAGGGAGGTTTTCATGAAGCACGATGCGGCGATGATCGAAATCTATTTCCACAATCCGCTTCTGAAAGAAATTAAGGCCAAACTTACCGTCGGTGTTGTTACCGGAGAGTTTGTCCTCCCAAATGTCCATGTTACCGCGCTGTAGAGGACCAAGCTGAACCCGGTTCCCTTTGCTGAAGCGCGAGTCTGTGTTGCCTCCCCAGGCCTTCACCTTATTCCTGCCGGTAAATTTGACGCTCTTTGATTTTCGCGCCGCGTCCTCAGTTAAGGTCACATCGCTGGCTGCCGTATGCAGCATAAGATGCAATGTGTCCTTGTTGTTGAGTACGGCGCTTACGACGATGTTGTTAGAAGCGGTAAGCGTAAAAGGGATGGTGACCTCACCCTGCTCCTCTTGTGAGGCGCGAAGAGTTTGATTCGTGAAGGCGGTTAACACCAGGCCGGCTAACGCGACAACGGCGATCCATTGGTATAATCGCTGCATGAAAGTTTTCCTTTGGAATTATTCAGCGCTCATTCGATCCCTAATGGGGGAGTATGAAAATACGCCGTCGTTTCCTCCTGTGCTTTGCCGTCCGATAGTTTCGTCAGGCCGGCGTGGAAAGCGGCGACCAGCAGGCTGCCCGCCATTATCAGACCCCGCCGAAAGGCGGCCTTCGGAGTTCGGAGTTCGGCATCGGGGAGGTGCTGCTCCACCTACGCCACATCGAACACCTGATGGTAGATGCGGTTGCGCGCGGTGAGCAAGCCCGACGCCACCTTGCATACCCCCGACATCTTCAAGATGGCCGCACAGTGGATTGGTTTCGTCGTCCCGAACGCGCCTGCCCCGCCGCATCTGCCGGTACAGGTCCAGCAAAGCGGTAAGATCGGCTTCGCTCTTGAGCAGGCGGTTGCGCACAAAAGCCAGGTTGTCGTCGCTCTCCTTCGCGCTGTGCGACAAAAACAGGTCATGGCATAGCCGGTCTACATCTCGATTTTCGATTTTCGATTTTCGATTTTCGACTCGGCAATGGCGCGGCAAAGGCGCTGCGTCAGGTACGGATGCCCGCCCGTCCAGTACATAATTCGCTTGAGGGTTGAGAGGGAGGATAGTGATGAGTGATGAGTGATGAGTGTGCATCCAATTCATCCTTCATCCTTCCGCCTTCATCCTTAGCCGCAACGGGCCGTGTCAGGGCGGAAATCAGCGACTCGGCTTCCTGCGCCGAGATTTTGCCGTCTTGCAGCAGTTGCAGCACTCGCATTACGTTATCGTCCATGGGTTCGAGTCCTCTGTGTGAAAATTGAAACGATTCGAACGTATACGACGAATCCGCCATGGGGTTCAAAACTCCTGTGTATTCTTTAGCCGGTCGGCCCTTGACTGCCCACCGAGCCGCGAATGTAAGGTCAGGGACGCGGGCAAAGTCCTGGCTCCCACCAAATACTTTACAGACAACCACTTGACACAACCGGACAGGGGATTGTACGATAAACATATTATGGGTGGGCATCATCCCTCCAATGCCGCATATCTCTTAGAACTCAGGCGGGACGCGGGGCTGCTTTCCCCGGAAAAGCCTCTTGTGCTGAACAAAGCCTCTTGATAGAAGCAGACGCCATGCAAAGTCAGCAAGGAACAACCATGAACGAAGCCGCGCAGGAAGTCGAAGCAGAAGAACCGGAAGATCATCTCGGTATGACGCCGGAGCAGTGGGCGCAGTTCAAAGCGTTCACCAGCGGGTTCGGCGACCAGGATGAAAACGGAATTGACCTTTCCCTGTTACGTGAAAACCTGAAATTAACGCCTACGGAGCGAATTGAAAGAATGAGACGCGCGATGCCGTTGATTATGGAGATGCGCCGTGCCCGATAATCCACCTGATTTCCGCCCGGTTCTCGAAACGCTGATTGCCAATAATGTTCGCTTTGTTGTCATCGGCGGTTTGGCAATGGCGGCGCTTGGCAGCGCCTACGTCACATTCGACATTGATGTTGGCTATGCGCGTGACAGGCAGAACATTACCGCGATGCGAGTAGCATTGTCGGGTTTGAACCCGCGCTTGCGAGGATTTCCCGAAGGGCTTCCTTTTGTATGGGATGATCAGACACTGCGAGGCGCGGCCAATATGACGCTCGAAACCAGCGTCAGCCCGGTTGATATATTGAGCAATATACCCGGCATAGACTCGTTTGAGGGTTTGTGGGAGCGAAGCGTTATACGGCCTCTTTACGGATTGGCAGTTCACGTCGCTTCCATAGAAGACTTAATTTCCATGAAGCGCGCCGCCAACCGCCCCAAAGACCAGAACCACATTCTGGAGTTGCTGGCGTTGAAGAAGTTGCTTGCGGCGGAAAACAACGAGAGAAATTTGTAATGAGAACAATGCCTTTTGTTGCTTTACCTATTCGAGCCGTTCTGTGGAGCGGGGCGGTTTTATACGGAATAGTATGTGGCGGGATAGCCGCTTCGGCTGCTTCGCCACAACAAAAACAGGCTGTTGCCAATTCAGACCTTTTAACCGGCGCGATTTTGGACAGAAGCGCAACAGTTCAGCAAGCCTTGGTTCGTGGAGCCGATCCTAATCAATATGACGCTCATGGCAATACTCCGCTGGGTTATGCAGCCGAGGGAACAAATACCCATATTGTGAAAATGCTGCTTGCGCATGGCGCTGATCCTACATTACGCCAGTATGCCGGTGTCACTCCCCTTATTGAAGCCGCCAATCACCCTTATCGCAACGCTTCCGACACGAAAAACGCTTTGAGCATTATTCGACTTTTACTGTCATACGACGCACAGGTGAATGCCCAGGATAATCGGGGCATGACAGCGTTGATTGATGCATCGTACCAGGGCAATGCTGCCGCCGTTCGACTTTTGTTACAGAATGGGGCGAAGGCTTCCCTTCAGAACAACCGGGGAAATACAGCGTTGAAAATGGCGCAAGAACGTTTGAAGAGAGAGCAAAGCAATGCAAAGCGGCAACAACTTCAGGCCGTTGTTAAATTTCTCAGGCACAGTTTCAGCAGGAAAGAACTTGACGCGCAGTGAAATTTCAAGCCATGTCCAATCAGCGCCTCGGTAATTTGCTGCAAGTTCCACCAGGGGATATGGAACCTCTGGTACGTCGTGTTCTGGATAGGATCGAACGCCATTCATGATGTTTCCGGTTTGCCGCAAATGCCTATCGTTTACACGAACGATCCACTGCGTTTTGGCGGGTACATGCCGGAGCGAGCAGAGTACCAACGACAGTTTGCGCTTTCCCGTTCCGGGCCGTATCCTGAGTTGACATTGACGCATGAAATCGGTCATTTGCTGGACCATGCTCTGGGCGATTTTCATACTGAGCGGACGCCATCCCAGCACTGCTGCAGAAACATTGGAGTTGATGCGCGACGCAGGGTTGCTTTCACCGGAAAAGTCTCTCGTCTTGAACAAAGCATCCTGACTTTATTGCCGTAGAGCGTTGTCAGTCACCTGAAACATCAGAACCCTATAGGAACTTATTGGCGTTGAAGAAGTTGTTGGCGGCGGAGTATAACGATCCGGTCTAAAGCCGGTAAGTAGAGCGAACCCAATGAAAGTTGTCTTGCACCTCCTTAAAAGGCCGTTTGTTTACCTGTTCGCTTTCGTCATGGCAACGTTAGATGCTATGCAGAAGGAGCAAAAGTATTCCTTCATTATTGATGGGCTTGACATAGACATCCGCTTTTTCAGCATGGCTGATGTACCAGTGCTGATGTTCTGTGATAAAAATAGACCACTTCCCAATTTCCTTGTGGGCTGCGAGATTGATAAAGATGCGATGAGATCGCTTTTGGACACCTGCTGGAAGCAATATCGTGAGGAACAATTAGACAATGAGGAACATAACTATTCGTGTACGGTAAAACCTGATTTCCTCAGAACCTTTCGCTATATTGTACATCAGGAGCGTTTAGAGCAGGAAGAAGTTCAACGAATACAACAGGAAGCCAGAAACCGCGCCGAGGAGGTGAGGAAATGGCTGGATGCTGGCGCGGATATTAATGCGACGGTACAACAGGTGAACGACAGGCGTTTTAATTGTCAGGTTGGCTGTACCGCGTTGAAGTTGGCGCAACTCTACCACGAACAATGGATTGTCCGTCTGCTCGTTATTAGAGGATCGAAGCATTAGCATCTGTGGCAGGTTCAAGAGTAGGCTCGTGCAATTCTCCTAATTCGCGCAGTTGCGGCCAGATGTGGCGGCAAGAACTTCAGGCTGTTGTCAAAGTTCTCAGGCAGGCTGAAGACAAAAACAGCCTTAAAAGTCAAAACAGATAGAACGGCAGAAATATAATCCGCTGCAAATTTACCCTTCGGCAACGGTTTCGTGTAGTTCGCCGAGTTCGCGGAGTTGCGGCCAGACGCAGGCGACACCCAGGACGACGAGCAGCGTGCCGATGCCGCCGCTGACAACCGCGAAGACCGGACCGAGCCAACCCGCTACCGTGCCCGACTCGAATGCGCCCAATTCATTGGAAGTGCTGACGAAAATGCTGTTTACGGCGGAAACGCGCCCGCGCATTTCGTCCGGGGCGCGTAATAAGAGCAGGGCGCTGCGCACGACCACGCTGATGTTGTCCAATGCCCCAAGTACGAACAGCATTATAAGCGACAGCCAGAACCAATGCGACACGCCGAACACGATTGTCGCGATACCGAAGCCCGCCACCGCCCACAAGAACGCTTTGCCCGCCCGCTTGAATGGCGGGCGGTGCGCCACAAACAAGGCCATGCTGACCGCGCCGATAGACGGCATCGCCCGCAGCCAGCCCAATCCCGTCGGCCCGACATGCAGAATGTCTTTGGCATACACAGGCAGCAGCGCCGTCGCGCCGCCGAACAAAACCGCGAACAAGTCCAGCGTAATCGCCGCCATCAGAACGGGAGTGCGGCGCAAAAACTCGATGCCTGCCACGAGGGATTGCAGCGAGGGCGTTTCTCGCTTCTGCGCTTCCTGCCGCGCCACGCCGGGATTGCCCCGAATGGACGCGACCAAAACGGCATACGTCAATGCGCCCATCATCGCGGCCATATACGCGGGCGTGGCGCTATTCGTCAGGGCGATTGTCAGGCCACCCAATGCGGGGCCGATGGCCGACGCAAGCTGCCAGGCGTTGCTGCCCCACGTTACGGCATTCGTGAACACTTCTCCGGGCACGACCTGGGGCATCAGCGTGGACGACGCGGGACCGGAAAACGCCCGCGCCACGCCGATAAAGAACAGGCATACGTACAGCCAGCCTACGGGCGCGTTCTGCCGCGATACCAGCGCCATGCCGCCAAAGCATAGCGCCAGCACGAAGCGCATCCCAACGGCGATGTTCTTGCGATTGCCCCGATCCGCCACATAGCCGCCCGGCAGCGACAGCAGTATCACGGGCAGCACTTCCACCAACCCCACCAGCCCAAGCGAAAACGGCGTATGCGTCCGCTCGTAAAGCTGCCAGCCCACCGCCACGCTCGCCATCTGGTCGCCCAATGTGGACAGAAAACTGCTCGCCAACAGCCGCCGGAAATCCGGGAATTGCAGCGCGGCATACGGGTCGTGCCGAACCGGGCCGGCTTCCTCGCTTTGCGTCATTCAAGTTCCTTGAAGGCATCAGGCATCAGGCATTAGGCATTAGGCCAATGCACAAGTTGAACAAGGCTTTTCCTAATGCCTAATGCCTGATGCCTGATGCCTCACAGAGTTTCCCCGCCCTTATCCACAGTGTCTTTCGTGTACAATTTGGTTCCGAGCGTGATCTTCTTTTCGACGGGTTCTTTATGCAGAATTTTCAGGGCGGTTTCTATGGCTTCCGGGCCGCCGGTGGGGTACTGGAACGTGGCGGCCAAGATGCCGTCTTTCACGTAGCGCTGGCCTTCGTTGGGCAGGCCGTCAATGCCGACGAACTTGATGGTTTTTTCCCGGCCTTTGCCTTCCTGTCTGGCCGCCATATACGCGCCGTGCGCGCTGGGGTCGTTGGCTCCGTACACGGCGTCAATATCGGGGTGCGTAGACAGGGCGGAAGTCATTTCGCGCTGCGCGTTGGGTTCCATCCACTGGCAGTCGGCGTCGAAAACGATTTTGATTTCCGTGCCCTTGATGCCTTCCATAAAGCCGTTGTGCCGGTCATGCGAGGGGATAGTGGTTTCCAGCCCCTTCAACTCCACGACATTGCCCTTGCCGCCAAGCGCTTTCGCCATGAACTTGCCCGCCTCGCGCCCGATTTTCACATTGTCGCTGCCGATGAAGCATGTGTACTTGTCGCCCTCGACAGCGCGATCCAGCACGATGACGGGAATACCCGCGTCCATCGCTTCTTCAACCGGGCGCGTCAGGGGGCGCGACTCTTTGGGGCTGATGATAATCAAGTCCACTTTCTGCTGCACGAATTCGCGCAGTTGTGCCTGCTGCGTTTCGCTCTTGTTCTGCGCGTCACGCTCGATCAGTTTTATTTCCGGGTGCTTGCCTGCCGCTTCTTCAATCTCTTTGTTCATCTGCACACGCCAGGGTTCGCCCAGATTGCACTGCGACATGCCGATAGTGTAAGTTTGCCCGGCAGAAGTGGAGGCGCTCGTTCCCGCCCCTTTGGTTCCACTGTCCGCGCTCCCGGCAGAACCCCCGGAACCGCCGCTTTGATTGTTGTTACATCCGGCGAACGCCAGGCAGGTAAATGCCAGCGCCAGCGGTTTAATATTGGTTTTCAGTTTCATGCGTGTCGAACTCCTTTGGTAAACGACATTATCTAACTTCGGTTTTGACGTTGAATCAGCACGGCCACGAGGATAATGCCCGCTTGAACGATCATGCGGGGCGCGATGGGAACGGCGTTCAGGCTGAGAATTTTGTTGATATAAGCGATAATCAAGACGCCAAGCAGGGTGAACCCCATGCCGCCCTTGCCGCCCGACAAACTGGTTCCTCCGATTACGACGGCGGCAATGGCGTCCAATTCAAAGGAAACGCCCGCTTCCGGGTCGCCGATGTCCTGTCGGCAGGCGTTCACGATGCCCGCAATGGCCGCAAAGCACGAACACAGGGCATACGTCAGCAGTTTTACGCGCGCCACATTGATGCCGCTCAAGCGCGCCGCGCCCTCGTTGCCGCCAATCGCGTACAATTTGCGCCCATACGAGGTACGGCTGACCACAACCGCCATAATCGCCAGCAGGATAAGAAACAGCAACGCGGCGGGCTTGATGCCGATACCCGGCCAGGCCTGACTCAGCCAGCGAAAAAAAGGCGGCGTATCCTGCGTAAGTTTGTACCAGGGCTGCGCGGCGGGCTGCACCTTGATGCCGCCCGAAATCAGCTTGGCAAGCCCGCGCGCTCCGGTCATCATGGCAAGCGTGGCGATAAACGGCTGCATCCGAAAGCGCGAAATCAACAGCCCGTTGACCGCGCCCGCCGCCAGTCCGAACAGAGACCGTCAGGGCAACGGCGGGCGCAATGCTCCAGCCGTAGCCAATCGTCAGCAGCGCGAACAGCGTTGCCGCGCAGCCTAAGACGGAGCCGACCGACAAATCAATGCCGCCGGTCAAAATCACCAGCGTCATGCCGGTTGCCAGCAGGCCGTATTCGCAATACTCGTAGAGAATATCCAGTTGTGTGCGTGGCAGCAGGAAAATGGATGTATTGGAGCCGCGAACATGCGGCGTGAAGATGCACCCCAGGATGAAAACAAACACAAACGCGAACAATCCGCGATACTGGTCTAATCCCTGCCAACGGCTGCGCCTGCCTTGTTCCGCGCTTTGCGCCAAGCCCTGCGCCGTATTTGGTTCCGTGCCTTCTGCGGCCAAGATGCGTTCTCCTAAAATGACTTTTGCAGGATGGTCATGCTGACCGATACGCCGCCGAATGGCGCGCATGAGGATTGTTCGCCAAAACGCCTGCCAATTCCTCCTGATTGTCATAATTCAGCAGAAGGATAGCGGCACAAAGCGGCGAAAAACAAACCGGAGGGAAGTGATTACCAGAGGCGAATGACATTGTAGCGGTCAAACATGACATCGGCGCTGACGATGGGCATCGGTTCTACCAGGCCTTGCGCAATAAGGAGGCGATCAAACGGGTCTCGATGATGAAACGGCAATGTCGCCACATGCAGCGCGTGAGGCAGGCGCACAGGCAGCAGTTGTATGCCGTTGCGCTGAAGTTGGTCGGGAATGAACACGTCTAATGGCTGTGGAAAAGACAGTTTGCCGATGCTGACTTTAATTGCCATTTCCCATACGCTGACAATGCTCAAGTAGCTTTGGTTATCCACATCTTCAATAGTATCGGCGGCAGTGGAACTCAATTGTGGATTGTCCAGAACAAACCACAAAAAGCTATGCGTATCCAGGAGGAGATTCAAGGCATGTACTCCTTGAAATCGTCCAATGGCGCATCGAAATCATCGGCAATATAAACGTTCATGCCCTTTGCGCTGCCGCGTTTTGGATGTATCGGCATCTGCGGCAACATAACCAGCCGGGCAACCGGCTGACAATCGCGCGTGATAACGACTTCTTCGCCCGCTTCGTGTTCGGCAATCAGTTGCGGCAGGCGTAAAGCCGCTTCCTCCAATGTGATCTGCTGCATGATACTTATCCTTATGATGAAACGTTATGATGAAACGTTTACATCACGTAGCCTTGTTGCCTGCCCCAATCCAGCCAGGCTTTTTGCGCCCGTTCAAAATTGTCGAGCGGACCCGTTGGAGTTTCCCCGGTAATGTCGGCAAGCGCTCGGAACCAGTAACCGGGCCGGAGTTCCAGTTCGCGTTCCCACCATTGTTCGGCATCTCCTGCCGCCTATGCAATACAGTTGTACGCTCGGGTCCGGGGGCTTGTTACGTGGTAGTCGTCTGTCGCAAGGTTCGGGAACAAACTTTCGAGAAAAGGGTCGGTTGCCATCTACGTAAGGTATCCCCGCGCCTTTCCCCACTGTAACCATGCTTCACGCGCAGCCGCCATGTTGTCATCCGGTTTCGCAGGGTCTTCACCTGTAATCGCGTTCAATGCCCAAAACCAATGATCGAGACTATTTTGCAGTTCGCGCAATATCAAGGGGAGTGCCGGTTTGCCCATGCCGATAATTCGCTGATAAGCAGGATGCATTGCCATCTTATGAACAGAAGACAGCATGATTGTCTCTCGCCGCCACCAATCCACAAGCGCGGCAAAGTCGTGTTCCAGGTTCTCATGCGATGAAATAGTTGGGGAAAGCGGGGCTTGCAGTGTTGTCATGGCTATAGTCCTGTGTAGACCTGAAATATAAAACCTGAACCGACTGATTGGCAGCGGCTCAGGCTTTATTATAACAAAAGATAATGGGCGCGTCAATGACGCTATTGGCGCTCGCTTGTGGCGGAACTTACGCCAATGCCTTTTTGATGAGTGTGCCGCCGTTCGCGGTCAGGCGTTGGCAGCGGCCACTGTAAGGAACTATGCTATACTATCACAGGATTTTGGAGGAAAGACGTGATTGCACAACACGAAAACTTTATCAAGGATAAGGAGGAAAAGCATTGAAGACGATGCCTGCGTCGGAAGACATTATCGCTATGCTGGCGAGCGCACCAAAGGTTCTGGAGTTCACCCCCTCAGACGAGGCTAAAGCGCGCGTCTGGGATTTGGTAGCTCGTGAAAAGGCCGGTTTGCTGACGGAAGACGAGCGCAGTGAACTGGACCACTACGCGCAACTGGAACATATCATGCGACTGGTAAAGGCAAAGGCGCGGCAGAAACAGGCGACGGCAGAATGAGCGTGACGTACATTCCGCAGGCGTTGCGTCGCGCTGTTCGGGAACGCGCGGCGAATCGTTGCGAGTATTGCGGCATCCATGAAGACGACACGGAATTTGGATGTGAAGTGGATCACATCATCAGCGAAAAGCACATGGGCAGGACGGAACTGGACAATCTTGCTTTTTCCTGTTTCTTTTGTAATCGCAATAAGGGCAGCGACATTGGTTCGGTGCGCTCGTCCGAGGATTCGGAGATTATTCGCTTTTTCAATCCACGCGCGGATGTCTGGTCAGAACACTTCGCTTTCGATGCGCGGCGGCACATAGTCCCCGCAACAGATATTGGGCGCGTGACCGCGCGGATTTTTGGTTTCAATGCGGAAAATCGTCTTTTAGAGCGTCAGGCGCTTGAGGAAGAATAAAGGCGCGGGGAATTACGCCAATGCCTTTTTGATGAGAGTGCCGCCGTTCGTGGTCAGGCGCTGGTAGCGGCCATTGTACAAGTAGGTGAGGCTGATGTCGTTTAAGCCCATGCAATGCAGAATGGTTGCGTGAAGGTCGCGGATGTGGTACGGGTCTTCGCCGGTTTTGTAGCCCACTTCATCCGAGCTGCCGACAACGGTTCCGCCCTGTATGCCGCCGCCCGCCATCCACACGGTCTGGACGCCGGGGTTGTGGTCGCGGCCCCTGCCACCCTGCGAAATCGGCATGCGCCCGAACTCTCCGCCCCAGACAACCAGCGTAGAATCCAACAGGCCGCGCCGTTTCAGGTCTTTGAGCAGGCCGGCGATGGGCTTGTCCGTGTCGCCCGCGTGCTTGCCGTGATTGCCCACAATGTCGCCGTGCGCGTCCCACGTATCGTCGCCATGCCCGCCGCCGCTGTACAACTGCACGAAGCGGACGCCCCGCTCCACGAGCCGCCGCGCCAGCAGGCACTTGCGCCCGAACTTTTCCGTGCGCTCGTTGTCCAGCCCGTACAGCGCTTTGGTTTCCTCGGTTTCCTTGCTGATGTCCACCACTTCGGGGGCATGCGCCTGCATCCTGTATCCCAATTCGTATGCCGCGATCCGCGCTTCCAGGTCGCTGTCGCCGGGATTGGCGCGCAGATGCTCCTCATTTAGTTTGCCCAGTAAATCCAGGCTGGCCCGTTGCTCTTCCGGGGATACGCCGGGTCCCGGAGCCAGGTCGAGAATCGGCGTTCCCGAGGCGCGGAACACGGTTCCCTGATACGTGGCGGGCATGAAGCCGCTTGACCAGTTGGGAGCGCCGCCAATCGGCCCGCCCCGGTGATCGGTCATTACGACAAAGCCGGGCAAGTCCTGATTCATGCTGCCCAATCCATACGTGACCCACGAGCCGACGGACGGATAGCCCTGCAAAATGGAACCCGTATTCATTTCAAACAGCGCAGGCGCGTGGTTGTTGCTGTCGCCGTACAGCGAACGCACAAAGCAAATGTCGTCCACGCAGCTTCCCACGTGCGGAAACAAATCAGACACTTCGATGCCCGAATTGCCGTACTTTCGGAACTGCATAAGGGCTGCGCATCAGGGGCGCGTGGCTGTCGCCGCCGAACGTTTTGATTTCGCCCACGTTATGCAGGGCCGTATCCATGCCCTTGCCGTGAAATTTAATCAGGTCGGGTTTGGGATCAAACGTATCCACCTGTGACGGCCCGCCGTACATGAACAGGAAAATGACCGATTTCGCCTTGCCCGCAAACATCGGTTCTTTGGGAGCCATTGCATTGACAACTTTTCCCTTTTCCCTTTTTCCTGTTCCCTCCGCTAATGCTTCCTGCGCGAGCATGAAGGACAGGGCGAGGCTGCCGAAACCGCCCCCGGCGCGCGTCAGGAACTCGCGGCGCGACACGGCGGGGCGAAAATGCGGCATACGAGCAGGATTTGTTTCTCGGCGGTCAGGCATAAATGGCTCCCAAAAAGCGGTCATTGGCAATGGTAAGCGTCCTGCGGACGCAAACAAACAGCAGCATCGCGTCTGTAGGACGCTTGTTTTGTGCTGCCGGGGATTTTATCCCGGAAAAATTTTTAATTTAGACATGGGGTTGGCGTGGATGTTGCAGGGGAATCAGAGCGCGGGAGATTTTATGCGGATGCTGGAGTATCAGCGCTTTGGCATGAGCCTGCCGCGCGAGCATGGTATAAATGCTGACATGGCCGCGCGTTTCTGCCGATTGTGACGAGTGTTCATACGCGGGCACATTGGCGTCAATCCAGGCGAGTTGTTCCGTCGCTATGTGTTCCACTTGCGATACGCGCCCCACATCGCCCGCGTCCCCCGCGCAATGCAGCGCGGCGGCCAGCGCATGGTAGGCCGCGCTATAATACGCGCCGTCAAAAGCCGCCCGGTGCAGGCTCATCAACTGTTCGTACATCCCGGTCAGGGTGCTGTCAGACATTGTTACTCCTCGCGCCGCGAACAGGTTTGGCCTTGCCTGCTGGCGTTGCTGTCGGTGCGTTGCGTATGTCGCCTGCGTGATGCCCGTCACCGTCTGCCTGATGGTCGTTTCCGTCCGCATAATGCGCGTCACTATTTGCGTATTGACCGTCATGCCCGTCTGCCCCGTGAACAGCGCCATCCGTCCGGCCATCCTGGTCCGGCATGGCGGGCATTGCGCCGCTTTCCACGTCTTGCATAATTAAAATCACGCCGCGAATGTTTTGGCTGCGATCTATAAGCGGCGTGGTGTTTACCTTGCATCGGATCGCGCGGCCCCGGCGGTTGTTGGCATCCAGCGTGACGGTTTCACCGCGCGAGATGCCCGACAGACACGCGCGTATTTGGGGAATCAGCATTTCCACCGGCAGCCCGATGTCCAGGCCCATGAAATTTTTGCCTTCCACTTCAGCGTTGCGTAATCCCCACATCTCTTCGGCCTGAATGTTCCATTTTTGGACGCGCATGTCCGCGTCAATCACGGCCACGCCGCCCCACAGGCTGCTGAGAATGGCTTCGGTAAACTCGCTGATTTCGGTGAGTTCCATGCTGCGCTGCCGCAGTTCCTCGTTCATGGTCTGCAATTCCTCGTTGGCGGATTGCAGCTCCTCGTTCATCGTCTCCATCTCTTCATTGGTGGACTGGAGTTCTTCATTGGTGGTTTCCAGTTCTTCCGCGCTGGCCTGCAATTCTTCGTTGGTGGTTTCCAGTTCTTCCGCCGCCGACTGCGCTTCCTCATACGCGGCGGACAGTTCGCGGTTGGAGGCTTCCAGTTCTTCCTGCAGGCGCTTGTAGCGCGTCACGTCCTGAAAAGTTATACTCACGCCCTGCGCATCCGCCTGAACGGACGCAAGCGGCACGAGCTGCACGTCGTAAAAGGTGATCTCGCCTTCACTGCCGCGAAACAGGATTTCCTTGAGCATAACCGGGTAGCGCTCCGCGTTTACCTTGTCAATAAAGGCGCGCAGTTCCACAGGCCGGTAGGAGAGTTCCAGTTCATAAAAAGGGCGCTGCATGTCGCGGGGCGTCAGGCGAAACAACGAACGCGCCCGCTCGTTTGCCAGCGCCAGCAATCCCTGATTATCCACGACCACCTGCGCGACAGGCGACGTGTCCAGCGCGAGTTCCGGCAGGCGCGGCGGCAATCCCGTGTGGGAAACGCCCTCTTCCCCGTTGGCAGGGCTGGCATACGCCATGCGCCCGCGCCCGCCGTTGCCATTGGGCACTTTGGAAAACACGCGCCGCTTCAAATCCACCTGCGCAAACAGATGGCTGTTGATAAGCAGGGTTTCGGCCTTGCCCAGAATGAGAAAACCACCGTCGTTGAGCGCGAAATGGAACCGCGCCAGGATACGCGATTGCAATTCGGCGTTAAAGTACATCAGGGTGTTGCGGCAGACGAGAATATCCAGGCGCGAAATGGGCACGTCATGCACCAGGTTATGCCGTCCGAAGATCACGGCCCGGCGCAGGTCTTTATGGAGGGCGTAGCGATCCCCCGACTGGTCAAAGTATTTGCTCAGCAGGGCGGGGGGAACCTCGGCAACCTGCGGGGGGGTAAACACGGCCTGCCGCGCCTGGTTGAGCGCGTCCTCGTCAATGTCCGTCGCGTAAATTTTCACGCGATTGCGAAACTCGTCCATACCCAGCGCTTCGGCCAGCAGAATGGCGAGCGTGAACGCTTCCTCGCCCGTCGCCCCACCCGCGCTCCAGACGCGAAGGGGCTGTTCCGGCGGGCGGGAAGCCAGGATTTGCGGAATAATGTCGGACTGCATCAACTCCCACACGGGCGCGTCCCGAAAGAAGTTGGTGACATTAATGAGCAGGGTGGACAACAGGCGCGTGATTTCTTCCGGGTTGGCTTCCAGCACATTCACGTAATCGGCGTAACTTTCCACGCCCGCCGCCTGCATCTGCTTGTCCACGCGCCGCACCAGGCTGGCGCGCTTGTAGCCGGTAAAGTCAAACCCCCGGCTCCGTTTCAGATAATCCAGCAGGGCTTCAAATTCGGCGTTTACGTTCGGAAGGGTCAAGGAAGTCTCCAGTGGTGGTTGGTGGTTGGTGGTTGGTTGAGAAACTGTCTGCTTTATATCTGCCACAAGCATACAATTCAAGTAAATCACCAGTCACCAGCCACCAACCACCAATCCCTACAGCATGGGAACCGGCGTTTCGGAGGGTTCCAGGTTTTTGCTGGTTGCGCCGCTTTCGATGAGGTCGCGGATCACGCCCGCGTGTTGGGCGGCAATGCGCGCCTGCTCCTCGAAATGGCGCGAAGCCTGACCGTGTCCGCGCTCCTGCGCGCGCTCGGCCATCTGGCGCGACAATTTGGATTTGTCAATCAGGGTGCGAACGGCGTACCACATGGATTCTTCCAGGGCTTCGGACTGCTGATGCAGCAGGGACTCGGCGCTGAACGCATGGCCGACGTGACAGCGAAACCGGATAAAGCCGTCGTCGTTCATCTGCCACAACACGCCGCCGCAATCGGGACACGAGTAAATGCTGGTAACAGCATCGCGCTCCCCGCTGATTTGCGCTTCAGTGTCCCGAAGCACAATGGCGTTGGCCTGCTGTTCGTCCATTTTGCCAGAATCTTCCGCGCTAAGTTTGTTGGACAAATCATCGGAAGCGGGTGACTGCCCCTCGGTGGACGCGCCATTGCCGGCATCAGGAATGGGATGAGACATAAGTGTTTCCTCTTTCTGAGGGCGCGTTTCCAGCGTCAGTTGAACCAGTTGTGAAGCAATCTGCGCAGCCGGCAGCACAAAATCTGCCGCCACATTGTTGAGGGCGCTGCGGGGCATGTCGCCGAACAGCGCGTCTTCGAGCGACTGCACGATGGCAAGGCCGCCACAACGCTTCACTTCGATCATTCCCGCCGTGCCGTCATTGAGCATCCCCGACAGCACGACAGCCACCACGCGCTTGCCATACGCCTGCGCCGCCGTCCGAAACAGCGGGTCAATGGCGGGGCGCGTGTGGTTTTCGCGCGGCCCGCGCAGCAGGCGCATGCGCCCCGGTTCCAGCAACAAATGAAAATCGGGCGGAGCCACATAGATGTGCCCCGGCACGATCCTCGCGCCGTCTGTGGGCGGCGTGACGGCCAGCGGCCCCCAGCGACTGAGCAGTTCGGGCAGTATGCTGACGCTCGTAGCGGGAATGTGAACCACGATGAAAACAGCGGCTGCAAGATCGGCGGGAAATTTGCTGACCAGATGCTTCAGCGCTTCCACGCCGCCCGCCGAGGCTCCAATCGCAATAATGTCATGTTCAGGCATGAAACGTCCTCTTACTCCATCAACGTCTATCTGATATTCACACAATGTGTAAGTTTTGACGAATTAACGATTAACATTTGTATTGATTAACATATATTTATTCTACGCAAAAACCCCGGGGGAGGGCGGAACCGTCACGACAATTTTTGTGCCTTTGCCGCTTGCCGTTTCGATTTCCAAATGCCCGTTGATCCGCTGCGCGCGTTCGCGCATCCCCATGAGTCCGAAGCCCGCTTCCGGCTTTGTGGCCTCCGCGCGAAACCCCTGCCCGTCATCGGCAATGCGCAATTGTACCTGCTCTTTTCCATATTCCAGGCACAGGTGGATTTCACCGGCATGGCTGTGCTTGATCGCGTTCGTGATGGCTTCCTGCCCGATGCGCAGCAGATCACTCGTTACCTGCGGCGGCAGGGCGCGCGGAGCGCCTTTTATCTCAAACCGGGCGCGCAGGCCGGAAGTGGTCGTAGTTTGGTCTATCAGCGCGGCAAACGCGGCGGGCAGATTGTCGTCTTCGAGCAGGGGGGAGCGCATGGCGCGAATGGCCTGCCGCGCTTCCTGAATGCTCTGGGTCGCCACCTGCCGGGCGCGCTCGATTTGCGCCTTAGCCTGCTCCGGCGAAGCGGGCAGGGCGCTTGCGGCAGTCGAAAGCAGAAACGAGATGCCCGTAAAGCCCTGCGCAAGGGTGTCGTGAAATTCCTGCGCGATGCGGGCGCGCTCTTCCTGCACCCCCACGCGGTGTTCCTGTTCCAGCAGGCGCTGCTGATCCGCCTGCCTTGCTCGCTCCAAATCGCGGCGCTGCGTGATGTCGCGCATCAGCCAGCGCAGTTCTGTAACATGATGGGTTTGCGGGTCTCGCGCGGCGGCAACCGTCAACTGCACGTCGTGTCGGCTATTCTTGCGCGGAAGCAGGCCACCCTCCCAGTCCACGCGCCCCGGCTCATGTCCCATCCGGTTCAGCAGGGCGCGAAAGCCGGCGCGATCTTCCATGCTGATGTAGTTGGCGAGAATTTTGCCCTTGATATACCCGGTGGAAAGGTTCAGCCGCTTGCAGGCTTCGGTATTGGCCTCGCGGATAATACCGTTCGTGTCCGTGACCAGATAGCCATCCGTAGCAAACTCGAACAACTCCTGATAGCGCTGCCGCTCCAGTTCCAGTTCCGTCCGCATGATGAGCAGGTCTTCCTGCGTGACCTGCAGGGCTTCCATGCTGTCCAGCAGGTCCTCATAGCGCCGACGCAAGTTCTGTTCGCTTTGCCGACGGGCGGAAATGTTGTCGAGGGTGGCAATGGCGGCGACAATCTCGCCCTGCCCATTGCGCAGGGGCGCGGCGCTGATGCTGACGTAGGAAAGCAGGGCATCCTCGTGCCGATACCGCATCTCCTGCTGATGTGTTTCGCTTCCCTGCCGCAGGGCGCGCATGACAGGATGCTCTTCCGGCCTGCAAGGCTGTCCATTTTCGCCGAGAAAATGCTGCCATACATACGCTTCGGCAGGCGCCTGGCGGCCCTCCCCAATCGTCAGACGCAGCAGCCGCGCGCAAGCCGGGTTGCAGTAAGCGACTTTCCCGGAGGGGGCAAGGGCGATGAGCAGCGCGGAAGGGATGCGCGTGACGATCTCGCGCCAGCCTGCCACAGCGAGTTCCGCTTCGTCACAGGAAACCGGAGCGAACAGCGCGGGCAGAAGCGCATCAGGCAGCGGCGATAAATTTTCGGTTCCGTTCACGGTGGTAACATCCTCCCGGCACGAAAACCGCCTGGGTAAACGGAAGAGGGCGCGTAAGAAGCAAGCGTGTCAACAGGATAACAAATAATCCTATATGCGTATACTACCACAATCTGACGGGGGCGTCCGGCTTGATTTCGGTTGATAGTTCCTCATCATCAGCAAATCAGGTATGCTATCACTGCAAGCGCAACTTGCAATGGCTAAACAGTTGACAGTTGATAGTTCGTAGTTGATAGGAATGCAGAAACTACGAACTTTCAGTCCTTCGCCGTTTAGTTCACCCGAATTGAATTGATGTGGCAGAGGAGCGGCCCGTATGACGACACACGAACGGCACGACACCCACGAGGAAACAAACAGCGCGGTTATGTTTGGCACGGTGCGCCTGCTGGAACGATTGGACAACTGGGCGCACGTTATTGTAGCCGCCTTTTTCATCCTGATGGCGTCCACCGTGATTATCCACATGGGCTTTATTTTCCTGCGCCAGCTTCCTTTAATTGCGCCCGCGTCCACGAATACGGAAGCCCGAACGCAGATGGAAACGGTGGTCGCGCCCCATTCCGCCGAAGCCGTCAAGAGCAGCTCCGGTTCGGAAATCACGGCGGAACATCCGGCGGAAACCGGTACGGAACATCCGGCGGCAAGTGGGACAACCCGGGCGTCCGCGCATGGCGAAACCATGCCTACCAGGTCCGGCGGCGAGTCTATGAGCGCGGCGGGCGAACATGCGGTGGAAACGGCAGACCCGTTCGTCAAGAACAGCCTGGAACTGCTGAGTAACATCCTCTTCGTGGTCATTCTGCTGGAACTGCTGCGCACCATCATCACGTACCTGCAAACACACGATATTCAGGCCATCATGCAGGAGTTCCTCGTGGTCGGCATTATCTCCAGCGTCCGCAAAATCCTGCTCGTCGGCGCGGAAGCCTCCCTGAGCAGCAACAAAAGCGTGATGGAATTCATTCAGGAGTCTACGGGTGTCGTGATAGACATACTGGGCATCCTGCTGCTGATTCTCGGCCTTGTCCTGCTCAAACGCGCCTTCGGCAACAAAGTGAAGAAGGAACTGGAAGACGTCTAAATCTGTTTGGGACGCGGCACAAAAATTGCCGCGCAGTAAGCCTTGCAGGGAGAAGGTTGCCCCGACGGATGAGGGTCTCCTCCCGGCTGAACAGAGGATTGAAATACGACTTGCAGGGACAAGGTGGCCGGATAAGGATAGAAGCCTCCCGGCTGAACAACATAAAAACGGCGAGGCTATCCGGTTGGAATAGCCGCGCCGTTTTAGCGGAAAGTAAGAAAGCCGTCAGGCGGCGCGCAGCGCGCCGGCGCGGAGATGCTGCTGCGCGACGGGGTTGTCCGTTTCGATTTTCAGCACTTCTGTAAACAGGCGATGCGCTTCCGTTTTTTGTCCCTGCTCCGCATACGTCAGGGCGAGGTTGAGCATGGCTTCCACGTAGCGCGGGTTAATGGCAAGGGCGTACTGGAACTCCGTGATGGCTTCCGTCGCCAGTCCCTGCGCGCTGTAGGCTATGCCTAAGTGGTTGCGTATATCGGCGTAATTCGGGTTCAGGGTCAGCGCCTTCTGGTACTCGCTGACGGCATCCGCGTACAGGCCGCGCTTGTGGAAATCATCGCCAAGCCGGAAGTGGAACAGAATATCGTCCACGTCGGTATGCGACACCTGCTCGAACGCCTGCAGCGCCACCCGGTATTTCCCGGCCTCATGGTACTTCAAGCCGGACAGAAACGTTTCCGTGCAAAAGCCGGGGTCGCAATCCAATGCCTGCCGGACACACGCAATGCCGCGCTCGTAATCGCCATGTTCGTAACGGAGCAGTCCTTCGAGAAAATGCGCTTTGGCAAAACCGGGATTGATTTCCAGCGCATGGCGCAAGGCGCTCAAGTGCCGCTTCCCGATCCGCCAGCGCTTTGCAGGCGACGGCGAGATGGTAATGCAGATCGGCGTAGTGCGGATGGATGTCAAGGGCGCGCGCGAAACACTCCTGCGCCCGCGCCCAATTCCCCCGTTTCAACGCCGCATGTCCCAGATGGGCATACGCTTCGCCGATATAAAAGGAAGCCAGTTTCGCATTGAGCGGGTCCTGCCGTATGGCCTGCGCCCGCTCAAACGCGGCAATCGCGTCCGCGTACTGCCCCTGATCGAACAGGCGTATGCCCCGGTCATAATCTTCATTGCGCGCCGTTCTGCGCATTTTCTCCAGCAAGGACATGGGAACCTCCAGGAAGTAGTCAGTAGTCAGTAGTCAGTAGTCAGTAGAACCTCGTATTTGCAAGCTGTTGCCGCTGAAAGCGCTGAGTTACGAAAGCATTGTCTACTGACTACTGACTACTGACTACTGACTACTACTTCAACACCGCCGTCGTGCGGCCAATGCAGTGATATTCAAAGCCCAGGCGGCGCAGCTTGAGCGGGTCGTAGATGTTGCGGCCATCGAAAAGGAGCGGGGTCTTCATCGCGGTCTTGATGCGCTCCATGTTGAGCAGCTTGAACTCGTTCCATTCCGTCACGATGACCAGCGCGTCGGCGTCTTCGGCCACTTCGTAGGCGTTGTTGGCGTAGCAGATTTGCGGGAAGATGCGCTTGGTGTTGTCAATGGCAATCGGGTCATACGCCTGCACTTCCGCGCCTTCGGCCAGCAATGCGCCGATGATTTCGACGGATTTGGCGTCGCGCATATCGTCGGTATTGGGCTTGAAGGCCAGTCCCAAAATGCCGACGGTTTTGCCGTCAAAGCTGCCGCCCATCGCAACGCGCAGCCGGTCTATGAACCGAACGGCCTGCTCCTTGTTCACGTCAATCACGGATTGCAGCAGCTTGAACTCCACGCCCGCTTTTTCCGCCGTGCGGACAAGGGCGCTGCTGTCTTTGGGGAAGCAGGAGCCGCCGTAACCCAGCCCCGGATTGAGGAACGCGCTGCCGATGCGGCTGTCCATGCCCATGCCCTTGACCACTTGCAGCACGTCCGCGCCCACCGCGTCGCAGATGTTGGCGATGGAGTTGGCGAAGCTGATTTTGGTGGCAAGGAAGCCATTGCTGGCGTATTTAATCATTTCGGCGCTTGCCACGTCGGTAATGATCATGGGGCGCTCCAGGGGGGCGTACAATTCCAGTATCTTCATCGCCACCACTTGATTGGGAGCGCCGATCACGATGCGGTCAGGTTCCAGCGTGTCTTTGATGGCGCTGCCTTCGCGCAAAAATTCCGGGTTGCTGACCACATCGAAGTCTACGTTGCGGCGACGGTTGTTTTCGATGATCTCGCGCACCATGTTGCCCGTGCCGACGGGAACGGTGCTTTTGTTGACAATCACTTTGTAGCGGTTCAGCGAACGCGCGACGCCCTTGGCCGCTTCCTGCACGTAGCTCATGTCGGGGTCGCCGTTCGCCATGGGCGGCGTGCCCACGCAGATAAACACCACGTCGGAGCGCTCCACGCCTTCGGCCAGATCGCCCGTGAAGAACAAGCGCTTGTCATCCACGTTGCGCTTGACCATTTCTTCCAGGCCCGGCTCATAAATGGGCATCTCGCCCCGCTCCAGCATGGCGACTTTGGCGGGATTGTTGTCCACGCACACCACTTCGTTGCCCAGGTCGGCAAACACGCAGCCCGTCACCAGGCCGACATAGCCTGTTCCAATAACACAGATATTCATAATCGCAAAATCCTCCAGGTTCTTTCACACAAGTTCTTTCACACAAGAATGGGCGCTGCAATTTTTATTGCGCCGGCAATTCCTATTGCCTCAACAGTTCTATTGCACCGGCAAAAGTCATTGCGCCTGCAAGAAGCGTCGCCCTTGCCTCAAACATTGCGGCGGAAAAATTGGCCGGACGGTCAAAACCGCGTGAAAGAAGCGCCTGATGCTGCATTATCGGCACAACTTGAAAAGGGGTTTAGACCGATTCCGGCGGGGAAAGCACATTCAAAGCACATTCATGGAAATGCAGGAAACGTTCTCAGCATTGGAGCGGCGCGGCAGAGCAGTGGACAGAGGGCGAACCGCTGTTTGTAGATTCTACCTATTATCATTGCATAATTCATGCCAAACCGCGTTTTCTGTGGCAATCCGGCTAATTCTAACTGATTCTACATTAGAGAACCCCGTTTTTCGGCAGTCACAGCACGTATCCGAAGGCAAAACAGGCAAACTGCGCATTGTCAAGAAGGGGAACGCGAATGTCTCGTCTGCAAATTGCCCGCGCCCTGCCCTGACGAAAACACCGGCAACAGCCTACAATCCACAGGCAGAAGGGATAAGGAGTAAAAGCATGTTCATCATTATCGGCCTTGTGGTGGTGTTTGGAAGTATTTTGCTGGGCTTTGTTATGGAAGGCGGCAAAGTGGGCGCGCTGATCCAGATAACGGAGTTTATTATCATCGGCGGGGCGGGACTGGGGAGTGTACTGATCGCCAATCCATTGTCTGCGGTCATCGGAACCCTGAAAGCCGTCATCGGGCTGCTGAAAGGCAATCCGTTTACCAAAGCGCGGTATTCGGAACTGCTGAAAATGCTGTACGACCTGTTCATGCTGGCGCGGCGGGAAGGGCTGGTGTCGCTGGATCAGCACGTGGAAAACCCGCATGAGAGTTCCTTTTTCAGCAACTATCCGCAGTTTTCCGGGCATCATCACGCGCTGAGTTTTCTCGCGGACACGATGAAAGTGATTATTACCGGGTCGGTGCAGCCGTTCGACTTGAACGACATGATGGACATTGATCTGGAAACCACGCACGAGGAAGTGATGCACCCCGCTCACATCGTCACCAGTCTGGGCGACTCTATGCCCGGCTTTGGGATCGTCGCGGCGGTGCTGGGCGTGGTTATCACGATGGGCGCGATTGGCGGGCCACCGCAGGAGATCGGGCATAAAGTCGGAGCCGCGCTTGTCGGAACCTTTATCGGGATTTTGGTGGCGTATGGCGTGTTCGCCCCGATTGCCGCCGCGCTGACCCTGCAGGCCAACGCGGAAAAGCAGTACATGGCGTCCATCAAGTGCGCCCTGCTGTCCTTTGCGCGGGGCGACGCGCCCATGACGGCGGTGGAATTCGCCCGCCGCAACATTGACCCGCACGTTCGCCCCACCTTCGCCGAAATGGAAGCGACCTGCAAGAACACGGGCGGCGGCAGCGCGGAGGCGAAAGCGGCTTAGAGAGGTTGATAGTTGATAGTTGATAGTTGATAGGGCAACACTCTGTTGTTATCTCTTTTAGAAGAGGCGAGAAGTAACGAATAATGACTATCAACTATCAACTATCAACTTCTCCGAAGGAGAAACCAATGGCAGACGTGCCGGGATCGGATGCGCCGATCATACGCATTGTGAAGAAATCGGGCGGGGGCGGGCATCATGGCGGGGCGTGGAAAGTGGCGTATGCCGACTTTGTGACCGCGATGATGGCGTTCTTTCTGGTAATGTGGATTGTCGGGCTGGACAAGCCGATCAAGCAGGCGATTGCGGCGTATTTCCGCGACCCGTATGGCTTTATGAAAACCTCACATGGCGGCAAAAATCCCCTGAGTGGCGGCGAAGGCTTGAAGATGGAAGCGGGGAAGCCCGCGCCCGTTATACCGGGAGATGGCGGCAAGGGCGCGAACGGGACGCAGGCGGCGTTCAAGCAGACGGAAGCGGCCATTATGAAGCAGATCGAGCAGGACCCGGAACTGCGCGGCCTCAAAGACAGCGTACAGGTGCGCCTGACGGATGAGGGACTGCGCATCGAACTGCTGGAGCGTACCTCGTCCCTGTTCTTCGATACGGGCAGCGCGGCCTTGAAAGGGCGCAGCATCCGCCTGTTGGATGTGGTGGCGCATGAATTGGCGCGCTTGAAGAACCCGGTTGTCATCGAAGGGCATACGGACAGCCGCCCCCTGAACGGCAAAAACGGCTATTCCAACTGGGAATTATCTACCGATAGGGCAAATGCCGCCCGTCACGCGATGGAAGAACACGGGCTTCCCGGCTCACAGGTAATTGCCGTGCGCGGGTATGCGGATCGCAAACTGCTGCACCCGGAAGACCCCACGCACTTTTCCAACCGCCGCGTGAGCATTCTGGTGGCGTACACGAAACAGGGGCAGTGACCGCAAGCCAAAGCCTTTGCGCGGCGACGGCAAGAACAATAACCACGAAGAACACGGAGAACACGGAGGAAAAGAGAGTAGAAACCGCGAAACACACGAACTAAACGAAAGAAAGACGAAAAAGACTGCATAAGAAATGAAGGCTGCCGGAAGCAGTCAGTGTCGGTAGGTGTTCCCTGCGCGCCTCAAAGATTTTCTTGCTGTCCAAAATGCGTTGATGGGGTAAATTATGTGCATCACCCTTTCAGGAGTTATGCCCCGCATCCGCTTGATGTTAGAAGATGACAACGGCACTCCGTTGCCCGAAACCACCGAGCAAATCTATGTTCTGCAAGGTCACTGCGACACCCTCAACAGCATTGAAGCCGCTGTGGAAACCTTTAAGAACGCTGCTTTGCCCCACGTCGAGCAGACGCTTCTGACCTAAGCGCAACAACGCTTTGTGCAAGAGCCAGTCGCGGCCTAAAACGTCAATTCTTTTTGGACAGCAAGAAAATTTTCGGCTTCATGTTGCGTGGGCGTGGCGTGATAGGAGCAACTACCCCTGCCCGGCAGCGATTGCATGCGTTCGCGGGGAGCAAGTTTTGGTAAGGACGGCTGCGCCCGAAATGCCATACTGACCGGCCATGCCAGCGTCAGCACAATCATTGCCATCAAGCCGACGATCATTTTGTCCAGCAGCGCCGCAAGGCGCGCGGGAGACACCGACACTGGCAGTTTTTCAATCGCGCTGAAATGCGCCTGCGAACAGTTAAAAACTAATTTGTTTTCAAAATTACTTGCGGGCATGGACAACACCTTTCTATCTGTGTTGTTCCGCAAATCCCCTCGTTATCCCGCTCGTGCTATCACCGGCTTATTCATCAAGCCCCCTATTCGTTATTTCGTCAGGCTCCAGTGGGTGACGAAGACGCGGGAAGCGTTGGGCTTGAGCGGCAGCATCGGACCAAGCAGTTCCAGCTCCACGTACTTGTTCGGGTCGGGGTTGGTATAAATCTGCTGCGCGCAGCCGGAATCCGGGTAGGTCGCGCCCATTTCGTAATGCGCCGTAAAGGTGAACGTGCCGCCCATCGTCACGGCCTGCAATTGGCCCGTCGGGGAGTCCACGCCGATCTTGGCGCTCCGGGTCGCATGTCGTTTCAGCATTACGGCGGTATCCGTTTCGGTCAGCGATTCCGTGTCCACATCCATGCCGCTGAACGTGAAAAAGCCGTTCGGGAAACGTCCCTGCGGATTGCGCATCAAACGCGCTTCGCTGGGATTGTCAATCTGCGCCACCTGCCAGATAGACCAATCCACGTCCGCCGTTCCCGTGTTGACCAGCGTATTCGTGATGGACACGCCGCTTCCGGTTTCGTCCAGCGCGATTTCGCGGCGGAATTGAATCCCCAGCGCTTTCACGACAGGGCCGGTCAGCAGCAGATGGTGGTTGGGCAGAACCTTGATGGTTTGCGCCCCGCTGTCCAACAGGCGATCCGGCGGCCAGCCCCAGCGCTCCTGCGGCGCGGGCCACAACTTGTCGCCGCCATAGTTGATCCAATCCTTGCCGGGCGCGTTCAAATCGGTGGTTTTGCCATTGAGCGCGGTATTGTTCCACAGCGCGTTCGCGCCGCCCGCAAACCCGTAGCGCATGATACGCCCGATTTGCGGCACGACCACAATCTCTACCGTGCCGTTGGAAAGCTGCTGCGCGCCCTTCCAGCCATTATAAACAACGGTTTTTACCGTCACCGCCGCCTGCGCCCCGCCTGGATTTTGCATCAGCAATCCTCCCGACAACGCCCCGGTAAGCAGGAGGAAGCCCGCTCGACATGTTCCCATAGATCGCCTGTCGGCCTTTCTTATCAAAGTCTTGTCCTCTCCCGCAACAACCATTTTCATCATAGTTCGCAACGCGGTAAACATATTCCTGTATACGTCCCGGCGCAGCCGTTTTTATCCCTTAAACGCCCTGGCCTTTTTTCAGCGGCGACTCGGCCAGGCGTTTGTCCAGCAGGCCGGGAAAGCGTTCCAGCCACATTTGGTTGAGCGGGGAAGGGTGCGGCAAGGGGGCGAGCGTGACCGTTTTTTCCACAATCTGCCCGCCACATTCGGCTTTCAAGGTACACACAAACTCCGACTCGAACTTGTCCGGCTGTTTCCAAAAAGCATCGAACTCCTTACGATCCGCATACGGCTTGAACCAATCGAACGCTTCGGTTCCCATCGTAATAATGTAATTGCCCTTGAAATGGCAGACAAGCAACTGCGCGATATAGGGGCGCAGGCGTTCCTTGACGCTTGTGGGATAGGCTTTGTTGCCGACGGGCTTGTAAGGAACCGTGTTCGTCAGCAGAACGTGTTCCACCGCAGCCGCAAGGCGGGCATCTTGGGCGGGCGGAGCCGTCTCGAACAAATACCGGTACACAGCCTTGCGAACGCGCTGCCCCGCATCCCCAATCAGCGGTTCGCCCTGTAAAACCTCGTGCCGTCCTAAATCACGGGCAAAAAACGCCAACTGCGCATCCAACTGTCCGCCGAACAAAATAGGCTTATGCGGGTCTTTCTTCGCTTCCGCGTACACGTCCGTATCCAGCGAAATCTCGCCCTTACGCGCTTCCGCCTCAATTAAAGCGGTCAGTTCCTCCAGCGTTGCCATGCCAATCTCCTTTGGGTTAGGGTTTTAAGGTTTTAGGGTTCTATGGTTCTATAGTTTTAGGGGTTATGGTAGTTGAGCGTTCGGGAATACAGCGTTGAACTCGTTGCTGTGTATACACCCATTACGCATGTCGCACAGGATTGATACTCCTGCTGCGGGGTGAAAAGGGGAAACATGCGCCTGCTTGTATCCGTCCGACTGCAAACGCGCGCATTTAACGCCTTCAGTCCGCGCAGGCAGGATACAATGCGCAGGCAGGACATAACGAGCAGTCAGGACATAACAAGTTATGTCCCTACGTTACCACAGCCGCGAGTTTCAACTCACGGGCTTTGACGGCTTTACAGCGTATACGGATTTTCAAGAAAAGTAATGGAGCGAACCATGAGAACAACGCAGCAGATGCAGGATGAGGATATTAGCGGCGACAATCCGATGGGGCTGGAAGTCTATTCGTCGGATGGGCAGTTGATCGGGCGCATACATGGCTATGTGGATGAAGTGGCGGACGACCAGGAGGATTTTGAAGAGGGAGCCATTGACCTGACGGATCGCGCCGGGCATTTGTTGGGCGCGCGGCGCGTGGTCATAGATGGGCAGGGCTACGTCACACAGGCCGAAATCGCCGTGCCCCTAACCCAACTCACCCTCGATTACAAAGGCCGCCGCGCCACCCTGCCCCTGACGCTCGCCCAAATAGAGCAAATCCCGCACCATCTGCCGGAGCGCTGACAGACGATTAAACCACGGAGAACACGGAGGACACGGAGAAAGACAAGGGAGGAGAGGGAATCGCAAAGAGGCAAAGAACGCAGAGAAACAAAGAACAAGAGCAATGTATCGGAAGAACTGCGACAGGGGCTTTGCCCTGCTTTTACCACTTTGCTGCTTTGGAGGCTTTTCGTATTTCTTTTTCGTTTATTTCGCTTCTTTCGCGGTTTCCTTCTCCTCGCTTTTCCTCCTCTCCGTGCCCTCCGTGTTCTCCGTGGTTTACTTCTGTAGTTTGGTGAGGTTGAGCATGGTGGCGGAGTGGGCATGGCAGACGGCGATGGCGAGAGCGTCCGCCGCGTCGTCGGGTTTGGGCGTTTTGTCCAGCGAAAGCAGCTGCGTAATCATGTACTGCACCTGCTTTTTGTCCGCCGCGCCGTAGCCCACGACCGCCATTTTCACTTCCATCGGGCGATATTCCACCCAGGGCAGGCCGCGTTGCGCGGCGGCAAGCAACAGGACGCCGATTGTTCCGCCAACCGAAAGCGCCGTGTTGACATTGTTGCTGAAAAACAGTTTTTCCGTCACCAGAACGTCCGGCTCGTGAACATCGAGCAGGCGGTTGAACTGCGTGGAAATGGCAAGATAACGATCCGGCATCGCCATTTCTTTGGCGGTCAAAATCGCCCCATGCGCAATGTAGGTGATTTTACTGCCCTGCTTTTCCACCAGCCCGAAGCCGGTTGTCGCCGTTCCAGGGTCCATACCAAGAATAATCATAGTAACCTTCACCACAGAGGCAAGAGACACAGAGGGGCCACAGAGAAAAACCAAAAGAAGAGCAAACGCGCGGAGTTGGCTACGCTTTTAGATTGTATTTGCGTTTATTCGCGTTTATTCGCGGCTAATCCTTCTCTGCTCTTCATTTTAGTGCGCGTCGGCTGCCGGAGCCGCGCCTTTTGGCTTGCGCAGCAGCAGGATGGCCGGGGCCGCGCAGACGAATACGATCAAAATCAGCAGCCACGAGTCATTATACGCCAGCATGGACGCCTGCCGCATCAGAGCTGCGTTCGATGGTGGCATAGGCGACATGCTGGGCGGCATCCGCCGACATGCCGCGCATCATGAATGTATTGGTCAGACCTTGCAGGCGCGACTGCAAGGCCGGATTACCGGCGTAGATGTTGCCGATGAGATCAACGCGGTGGAATTGCGTGTGGTTGGTCAGGTACGTGCCCAGAATGGCGATGCCGAACGAGCCGCCCAACTGCCGCGCCAGGTTTATCAGCCCGGACGCCTGCTGCGCAATTTTGGGATCAATGTTGCCATACGCGACGTTGTTGATAGGCGCGAACAGAAAGCCCAGGCCGAAGCCGCGCAAGAGCAGGGCAAGGCGCACGTCGCTTTCCCCCGCCGCTGTGGTCAGGTGCGCCATGCGCCACATGGACGCCACGAAAATGGACACGCCGAGGAAAATCAGCATGCGCGGGTCCAGTTTGGATTTGGGATTGCTCAAAAGCCGCCCGCAGATTAATGCGCTTGCCGCCGTTCCCAATCCTCCCGGCAGCAGTTCCAGTCCCGTTGTCGTGGGGGTAAAACCGAGCAGGTTTTGCGCGAACAAGGGAAACAGATAGGTTCCCCCGTACAGGCCGAAACCAAGCGAGATAAATAGAAACAGGGAAACGGACAGGTCGCGGTTTCTCAATACGCGGAAATCTACGACGGGCGTTTTGTTGCGCGGCGACAGTTCCCACCAGAGCATGGTTGTCAGGCAAATGGCCGAAATGATGGACAGGCGCAAAATCAATACATCGTTGAACCAGTCGTCCTGCTGCCCTTCTTCCAGCACGTATTGCAGGCAGGCCAGCCCGATTCCCAACAGCACAATGCCAAAGAAGTCAACCGCCCCGGTGCGGCGCACGTTCCCCGGCGGATCGTGCAAAAACGTGTAGACCAGGAACGCCGACATAAGCCCGATGGGAATGTTGATGAAAAAACACCAGTTCCAGGTATAGTTGTCCGTGATCCAGCCGCCGAGCGTCGGGCCAAGCGTGGGAGCGACGATAACGCCCATGAGAAAGATGGCTTGTACCAGCGCCTGCTGCTCGCGGGGAAATATCTGTCGGAGGGTCGCCTGCGCGGTAGACAGCAGCGCGGCTCCGCCCGCTCCCTGCACCACGCGCCACAACACGATTTCGCCCAGAGTGTGCGACGCGCCGCACAAAAACGAGGCGACGATGAACACAAAAATGGAAAACGTCAGGTAATTGCGCCGTCCGAAGGTGGCCGTCAGAAAGGCGGTCAGGGGCAAAACGACGACGTTGGACAGGATATAGCCCGTAGAAATCCATGCCACTTCCTGGAACGTCGCGCCTAAATTCCCCGCCATTTGCGGCAGCGCGACATTGATAATGGTGGTATCCAGAACCTCCATAATCGCTGCGGTAATCAGGCCAAGCAGGATCAGCCACCGATATTCGCTGATGTCGGAATGTTGTCCCCCGCCCGCCTGCGCCGCCGCTTTCGGAGCCGCCCCCGTATTTTTCGCTTCTGCAATCGCCGTAGCCATATTTCTCTTCTTCTCTTCTTCTTTAACTTCTTTTCTCTAACTTCTTTTCTCTGTGAAACCTCTGTGTCTCTGTGCCTCTGTGGTGAGATCGTATTCGCAGTTACCGCGCTGCGCCGCGCACGGCTGGTGACGGCGGGGCAGGATAGCCGGGCGCGGCGGCGGTAAAGGAGAAGCGCCCTGCCGCCCGGTCTACCTGCGCGCGGGCGTTGTTGTAGTCGTACAGGGCGTTGATCTGGTTGGATTGCGCCTGCGCAAGCGTGGTTTGGGCGTTGCTGAGTTCCAGCTGCGGGGAAACGCCGGTTGACTGCGACACGCCCGCATTGTAGCGAACCCGCGCCAATCGGTACGCTTCCCGCGCCTGCGACAATCCCACGTTGGCAACGGCCACGCGGTTACGCGCCTGCACGAGCGCAATATATGCCTGCTGCACGTCAACCTGTACCTGGTCTACGGACGCGCGGCGATTTACTTCCGCGCCGGCCGCCACGCCCCGCGCTTCCCGCACCCGCGCCCGCGCCAATCCGCCGTCGAAAATAGGCATTGTTACACCCAGTGTCACCGAACCCTCATTCTGGCGGGCAAAGGCGGCGGGAGTGGGCTGGTAGGAGTCATTCAACGATAGGTTCACGGAGGGCAACTGGCTGCGCCGCGCATACTGCACCCCGCGCTGCGCGGCGGCGATCTGCGCGTCCCCTTCCAAAATCTCCGGGCGCGTCCGCAAGGCTTCCTGCAATAAACTGTCGAATTCCGGCCCGAACGTAAACGTGTCCTCCACGTCGCTTGTACCCGGTGTGGTCAAGGGAACGATGGCGCTGCCGTTTATGGTTGGCGCAGGTTGTGGCTGCGGCGTATCTATGGGATTGGGCGGCGCGGCAGGCACAATCTTGTTAGGCGTATCCGGGGCGTTGGTTCCGGGCGCGGCGGGCGTCCCGATGGGCTGGCCGTTGGGTCCAATGGGCGGCACGGTCGGCGGCAGGATACCGGGCGGATAATCTACCGCGTTTTGATCCGTGATGCGCAGGCGGGTCGTCAGCGCAAGGCCAATGGTATTTTTTAAGGCGGCGAGATTGACGCTGAGTTGGGCGCGGGCGTTAATCAAGTCCTGCTGCGCGTTTGCCACATCGCGCTGCGCCGAAATCACGTCGAAGCGGGGAGCCGTGCCCGCCGCATAGTTTTTGTTGGCGTCGTTCAGGCGGCTCAGGGCGTTGTTCAGGCTATCGGTTGCCACCGCGATCTGCGCCTGCGCCCGCAGCACATTGTAAAAGGCGTTTTTGACGTTGTACACCACGTCGTTGCGGACGCGGTTGATGTCAATACGAGCCGCCACTTCCTGAAACTGCGTCTGGCTGATCGCCGCGCGCAGGGTTCCCGACACATCCAGCGGCAGAGCGAGCGTAGCCGTCAGCACCGGGAAGAACTGCGGCGTGATGGTCACGGGCGGCGGCGCGGCGGCCCCCGGCTGCCCACTGCTGAAAAGGGCGCCGAAGTTAGCGACCGTAGGCGCGTCGTAGCCGGTCAGGTTGGCGTTGGCGCTGACAACCGGGTTTAAGGCGCTCCGCGCCTGACTCGTTCGGCCCTGCGCCTGCTCCAATGCGGCTGCCGCCCGGGCAAATTCCCGGTTTGTGTACAGCGCAATTGCAACCGCATCCTGCAAGGTCAGGGCGCGATCCTGCGCGTAACCGTTGATACCACTTAAATTGGGCGACATGCGCAGGGGCTTATCGCCATTGGGCAGCGGCTGCGCGGGTGAGGGAACCGTGCCTTGCGGCGTGGTCGGCGGCGGGCCTTGCGGCAACGGGATTACGCCCGTTGGCACAGGCAACGGCTTGATGGGCAGCGTGTCGGTTTGCTGCGCGGGCATTGTCGGCGCAGGGGTTTGCGGCGTTGCCGGTACGGGCGTTTGCGCCGTTGTCGGCGCAGGCGTCTGCGCTTTACCGGTATGCAGGGACAACACGGATAATCCTGTCACCAGTAGGCCGATGGTGGCGGGCACTCTGTTCCGAACACCGAACACCTGAATACCGAACACCGGGAACTTGTATTTAGATGCAGACATTAGCGGCCCCCTCCCGCGCTGCCGGTTCCTGAACCTGCGCCCGCGCCTGAGCCTGTTCCCGCGCCTGCTCCTGTCGCGTTACCGTTTCCGGCTGCGCCGTCGGCTCCGTTCCCGACGCCCGGAGATGATGTATTGGAACCGCCTGGCCCCGTGCCCTGACTGGTTCCCGTTCCCGTTCCGTTGATGCCGTTCGGCCCGGTTCCGGCTCCGGGAATGTTGCTGCCGTTCCCTGTGCCGCCGTTATTTCCGTTGCCGTTTTGCGGCCCCAATCCGCCGTTGTTGTTGCCGTTAAAACCCGGTGATTGTCCGTTATTGCCGCCGCCATTATTTCCGTTGCCGTTATTGTTGCCGTTACTGCCGTTTCCATTCAGGCCGGGGCCGTTGTTCTGGCCGTTCCCCATGCCATTGCCCTGTCCATTGTTCTGTCCATTACCGTTGAACTGGCCTGCGCCTGGGTTGGCAAGGTTCCCGGCGTTGTTCGTACCTGATGCGCCATTGGATTGTCCGCTGCCGCCCACGCCGTTTTGCATGCCATTACTCATGCCATTGCCCATTTGCCCGCCGTTGTTCATGCCAAAACCGCTTCCGTTGGAAGTTCCGCCATTGCCGCCTGAGTTGCCGTTGCCGTTGGAATTGTCCATCATGCCGCCATTGCCGCCGCTTCCTGACCCGGAAGAGCCACTGCCATTGCCGCCGGATGATCCCATGCCGCCCTGACCATTTCCATTGTGGTTATCGGAACCATCGGACTGACGGTTGCCGCTCCCCTTTGAATCATTGTCGCCGCCTGTGGTAATGATGGCGTTGACCGACATGCCCTGCCGCAGACTGTGAATGTCTTTTTCGCGGGCGTACTTGGCATCATCCCCGTCGCTTGCAGCCACAAGTTCGATACGCACCGGGATGCGCTGCACCACTTTGGTAAAGTTGCCTGTGGAGTTGTCCGGCGGCAGCAGGGATGTGGCCGCGCCCGTCGCTTCGTTGATGCTGCGGACGCGCCCCTTGAACACCTTGCCCGGAAAGGCGTCCACTTCGATTTCGGCGTCCTGTCCCGGTCGCACGTCCGTTAATTGCGTTTCCTTGAAGTTGGCCTGCACCCACACGTAATCGCCCTGCGTCATGGTGAAAATAGACTGTCCGGGCGACAGGGACGCGCCGACGTTCGTGTTTTTCTTGACCACAATGCCGTCGTTGGGCGCGAAGATAGCCGCATCGCCAAGCGTGATTTGCGCGTTGGCAAGCGCGGCCTGCGCCTGCTGCGCCTGCGCCCGGTAGGTTTCGATCTGCCTGCGCCGAACCTCAACCTGCTCCTGGCCGGCGCGGGCGGTTTCCACATCCGCCTGATTTTCGCCGCTTTGCTGCGCGACCGAAGCCAGATTCGATACCTGTATGCCGACCTGGGCGCCATTGGCCCTTGCCAGTCCCAGCCCGGCCCGCGCCACGTCTACCTGTTGGCGGGCAACTGCAACCTGCTGCTCGGCGGCATCGGCGGCGCGCTGCGCGGCTTTTTGCTGCGCCTGCGCCTGGCTGACGCTTTTACGCGCCTGCTCGACCTGCGATTGCGCCTGACGGACGCCCGCCCTTGCCTGCTCCACCTGCGACTGCGCTTCCTCGGCCTGGGATTGACTGGCCTGCAAATTGGCTGCCGCGTTACGCGCCTGCGCCCGCGCGTTATCATACACCTGGGCGGAAACCGCGTCCTGCGCGTACAGGGTGCGATACCGCGCCTCGTCCTTGCTTGCGCGGTCCGCCTCGGACTGCGCCGCCGTAACGCGCGCCTGTGCCGCCTGGACCGCTTTTTGCGCGGTCAGCACCTGCTGCTGGTAGTTTTGCAGCGCGGCAAGGGAAGTCTGCACGGCCTGCTGGAAGTTTTCCACGTTCGCCTGGGATGCGCTTGCCTGCGCCTGCGCCTGCGCCGCGCTCGCCTGCGCCGCCTGGGTCTGCGCCTGCGCCGTGCTTACCTGGCTTTGCGCCTGCCGCACCTGATTGCTCGTCGTGCCTTCCGCCAATCCGACCTGCTGGCGCGCGCCCGTTGTTTTGGCTTTTTGCGCGTTTAGCCCGGCCTGCGCGCGGCGGATGGCGGCCTGCGTCGCAAGCTGCTGATAGCGCAGATTGCGCTCGGCCTGCGGTATCTGGCTCAGGGCGGCGGTGTAGTTAGCCTGCGCCTGCCGCAAACTGGCCTGCGGCCCGGCGGGGTCAAGGCGGGCAACCAACTGCCCCCGATGCACCACATTGCCTTCATCCACAAGCAATTGCTGCAGGGTTCCGCTGACGATAGGGCTGACGCTGACAAGATTGCCGACAATGTTGGCGTCATCCGTAGACACATGCGTATGCGAGTAATTCCAGTAGCGAATAGCCCACGGAACGCCGAAAATCAGCGCCACAATCCCGATGGCGGCAAGCAGGGGCTTGACCCACGCGGGACGCTTCTTTTCCGGTTCTTTTGCTCCTGCCGGTGAAGCCTCCGGTTTGGCGGCATCGTTCGGCGCGGCATTGTTGGGCGCGGCGGCGGTTTGCGTACCGGCTTCCTGCGCGGTGTCGGAGTTTTGCGAAGCGTCCGTATTTGCAGCCTGAGCGTCGGCATTGGCCGGCGCGGTTTGCGCGCTCTGCGGCGATCCGGCAGGAGCAGAATTTTTGAGGGTAGTATCCGACATAATGCGTATCCTTGCGAAACGTGGTTACGGGTTTTTGTAACGGTTCTTTTAGTGTTGTAAAATCAGTATTTAGACAAGTTGATTGTACGAAAAGCGAATTCTCTAAAGCTAGATAATTGGGTTCACGGGCGCGTTCTCAATCCTATGAGAACGAGATCAATCACCTGATGCGCGCGGGCTGCGATTTCTTCGCGGGAGCCGAGTTCGCGCGGCGACAGATTGGTGGGACTCAGGCCATTTATGCACGTAATCAGCGTTCGCGCCGTTGCCTGCACATCCATGCTGGCGAAAATGCCCTGGTCGCAGCCTTCCTGCAGCACGGCGGCAACGGGCTGCGCGAGTTCTTCATTCCAGGCATCGCGGCGCGACAGCACGACGGAGCGCAACGACGCCAGGGTTTCGTCCAGGCTCTGCCGATAGCGAGACGCCGAATCAAAACTGCACACGACGATACCGGCGATCATATGCCGCAGGCGCGCGTCGGGGGGCGCGTCGGTTGCCAGGGTTGCGCGGCATTGCTCCAGCACGGCCTTGCGCTTGCGGTCAATGACAGACAACGCGACATCTTCCTTGTTGTTGAAATAGCCGTAAATGGTGGCCTTGCCGATTTGCGCTTCCTGCGCAATGTCTTCCATCGTCATTTTACGGTAGCCGTGCCATTCCATCAGGCGCATAGCGGCGTCCAAAATGGCTTCGCGCACATCTGAGGGCGCAGCAACGCGAGGCATACTTTCTCCTTCTCCTAACGGCCTATTCGACTAAATTCGTATTTTGTTCGTAATAAGACATACGAACCTCTAGAAAGGGAAGTTTCCCGCACACGCGTTTTATTTTGCGGCCATACTTTTTGAACCTGACGTCTCCACGTTCACCCGGTATATAAAATACCGGCTGTTAGACCCGCGGCCCATTGTTCTCCAAACGTGGGGTTGTACAATATTCAAGTTGAAAATACCGGTGAACGCGGCAGTACCAGATTTAAGTGGCTTGTCTATTATAGTGTATCATGTTCACCGGATTATTAAAATGGGGCAGGCGGCATGGTGGGCAACCCGGTCGGACACGCTGCCTAACAACAGCGATTGAAACCCGCCGAAACCGCGACTGCCCATCACAATCAAATCGGCTTTGATGGCGTCGGCGACGCGCAAAATTTGTTCGGACGCATGGCCTTCTTCCTGCCGCAGCGTACAGACAATCCCTTCGTGCCGTGCAATATCCACCACGCTCGTTTGTAAGACGCTGTGAACGCGCTTTGCGACTTCAGCCGGATACAACTCCCCATAAGCGTCGGCCACTTCCGCCAGCATGTTGGGTTTTTCGCAGACGTTTACAACTGTCAGCGAACCGCCAAATTGTTTTGCCAACGCGCGGGCGGCTTCTCCCGCCTGATGCGCGGATGGAGAAGCGTCCGAAGCCAGCAGAATGTTTTGGAACCAATCGGTTCCCGGCGGCATCCCTTCCCCGCGCATGAGCAGAACGGGGCAGTGGGCATGGTGCAGAACGCCACCGGAGACGCTGCCCATGACGACGGATTGCAGTTCGTTCAGGCCCCTGCTGCCAATTACAATCAAATCGGAACCGGCCCGTTTCGCAAAGTCCGCAATCGCGCCAACGGGATGCCCAAGCTCCTGCATGACCGTAAAGGGAATACCGGCGGCTTCAAAAACGGATGCGGCCTGCGCCGCAATCGCCTTATGCTGCGATGTGGCGGCAGCCGCAATCGTGTTTTCGCCCACCGTCATGCCCCATACTCCCACGCTTTCGGCATCTATGTACACCGGATTGAACACATCCAATATCTGCGTTTCGGAACCAAAATGTTTGGCAAGCGCCGCTCCCGCCCGCATTGCGAACAGAGCGCTGTCCGAGCCGTCCGAACAAACAAGCAGTTTGGAAAACATATTTCGCCTCTTTCGTTCAGGTGTTCGGTGTTCGGGTGTTCAGAATTTGCGTAATCCGCTATGTGCTGAAGGTTCAGTCTCAAAGGTGAACGCATTTTAACGGCGGCTATTCTGCGCGTGTCGCAATCCTCTTAGTACGTCTATCAGCGTACCTTATTTGCATACTATCCGTATACTTTCAAAGGTGACGGTGGAACACAAGCGTCGCTACTGAACCTTGATTGGGCCTGAGTTGCGGTATAATAAATGGGTAAACAATCGCCGTATGCAAGATTGTGGAGGAGCCGGAACTTATGTCTGCGGAAACCATACCCGTCCTGCCCGCATACGCCGAAGCGCCGGATTGCAAGCCGCTTGTGTCTTTCCCGCGCCCCTTATATGCCGCCTGGCGCGATTGTGATGTCGGTTGAGAAATATCTGGAATGGGAGCGCGACTCGGAAATTCGCTATGAGTATGTAGACTTTTATGCCATCCCCAAAGACGGCGTGGAAATACTGGCAAATGGCGATATACGCGCCATGTCCGGCGAGTCGCCTGAGCATAATCAAATTGCCGGCAATGTTTATGTCAAATTTGATCGTGAAATAGACGAACGGTCCTGCAATGTTTACTTTGAATGCATCCGGCTGCGCGTTTCTGAAGCGAAGTACCGCTATCCCGATGTTGCCGCGCTGTGCGGCCCTCCACAATTCGACACCGCCAACCCGCCCTGCCTGCTCAACCCCTCCGTTGTCGTGGAAGTGCTGTCGCCCTCCACGCAGCGCGAAGACAGGGGAGAAAAGTTCGACGAGTACAAGCAGCTTCCCACGCTGACGGACTATGTGTTAATCGCGCAGGACCGCATGTTCGTCAGCCATTATGTCCGCCAAAACGCGACGCAGTGGATGATTTCAGATTATCAGCAGCCGACGGATGTTCTGACATTCGCCGCGCTCGGCGTTTCCATCTCCCTTGCCGACATGTACCGCAAAATCGTGTTCGCGCCGCTCGCATAAAGTAAATAGCGCTCAGAGGCTGCGCGCCAGAATGTCGGCGTAAGGACGCATCTTGGTGATTTCATAGGTATCAATGGTGGCGTAGGCGCGACGCAGCCACGCATCGGCGTCCGTATGGTCCCCGGCTTCCAGCAGGGCCTCCGTCCAGCGCATTTCCTGGCAGGCGGCATGGATATAAAAGGGAGACGTGGCGGCAGGGAGCAGGGCAAGCGCCTTCCGAGGCTGCCCCGCCCGCAGTAAAACGCCTGCATGGATATGCCGGCAGAGGTGCTGACATTCGGCATCCCCGGAACTTTCCGCCGCTTCCTCGGCACAGCGCGCAAAGTCCAGCGCGCTCGCATGCTGCCTGCCTCCGCTGGCAAAATCCGCCATATCCCGATATATCCAGGCGCGTTCCTCGGGGTGTTTCAGATACGGAAGCCACGCGCGCAGAAACTCAATTCCCTGCCCGTAGCGATTCCGATGGCCGATACCGGTCGCATAGTCGGCGGACACAAACACCGCCCACATGAAGTGTGGCTGCGCGCAATAGCGCCGCTCCATCAGGTCCAGCGCCTGTTCTGCCAGCGGCCCGGCTTCCGCCAGCCGCCCCTGGCACGCCAGCCATCTTGCATGGCAGGCATATCCCTCGGCCAGCAGCAGGCGCGCGGACGGTCGTTTGCGCGCCTGCTTCCATAGGTTGGCCTCCAGCGACAGGAACTCCAGATCCAGCAGCGCGTAATGCCCGTCCTGAACCTGCCCGCGCAAGATTTCCAGCTTTACTTCCAGCGCCTCCCCCCCACATTCCGCTTCCGGCGCGGCAAACAGCCCGTAATGCCGCTGCGCCAGCGCCTGCAGTTCCGCATCGGTCGCTCCCAATGCCGCGCACAGCGCCCGCAATCGCTCTGGAGCCGGCCAACTCTCCCCGCGCTCCCACCGCGACAGCGTCCCATGATGGATACCGATAGCGGCGGCGACCTGTTGGAGCGGCCAACCCCGCCTCAGACGCAGCGCGCGCAGCAGATGACTGCCTGACGGAGCCATGCCTGCGGTTTCCAGCCATGACGGCGTTGTTTCCCGATCCGCCTCGCGCAAACGGCGGATTGTCCGGGCCGCAGGGATGAGGGACAGAGCCTCTCGATGCTGATCGGGGGTGACTTCCAGAACCTGCAGTACCACCTCCAGTTCCGGGAGACGCGGCTGATGCGCGCCCGTTTCCCAGTAGCTGAGTGTGCCTTTAGCAAGCTGCGCCCGCTGCGCCAATCCCGTCAGTGTCCATCCGCGCTCCTGCCGAAGCGCCTTCAAAAACTCTCCGAGCCGCCCGGCTTCCAACTCCGCTGTCGCTTGCAACATGAATGTTACGGCCTCCTGGTCTCTATGAAGGAAACATCCCCAACCGGCTGTTCCCTGTTCAACTTTTCCGCACAATGCAGGCCATACCGCCAAAACAGGTTATATTTGTTTAATTCACGTTGTTTCTGCCCGTTCGTTAGACGCAATGAGAAGTAGAGGCGTTGCAATTTTTCGCAAAGAGGAATCTCTCATGTTACAACCATTCTCTCATCGCTGCACCCAGACACGATCCGTCGCGCAAATGCCCTTGATTGCGAACGGCAGGCCCGCCATTGTCCGGCTGCTGGGCTTGTTGTGCCTGCTGTGCCTGCTCCTGCCGGGACTGCCCGCGCCAACTCAGGCGCAGAAGGTGACGGGTTCCGGCGACAATTCCTATGGGCAATCCCATCCCCCCACCAATCTCGGCCCGGTGAAAACGCTTGCGGCAGGGACCTACCACAGCCTGGCCCTCAAACCCGATGGAACCGTTACAGGCTGGGGTTCCAACACCAACGGGCAACTCAATGTGCCCGCTTCCATTCAGGGACATGTGGTGGCGATTTCGGCGGGGGCTTTCACAGTCTGGCCCTCAAAGACGACGGAACTATTGTGGGTTGGGGCTTAAACGGCAATGGGCAGACCAGCGTTCCCGCTTCGGCTCAGGGCCATTTCGCGGCGATTGCGGCGGGCGGCGCGCACAGCCTGGCGCTCGTGGAGAACGCCGCGCCCCGCTTGACCACGCCCTTGCAGGCTGCCGGCTATGTGGGCGTTCCCGTCGTCTTCACCGCTGCCGCTGAGGACGCCGACCTGCCCAACGACACGCTCACCTATAGCCTTGTCAACCCGCCCGCCGGCATGACCATCAATTCCGCCACCGGCCAACTCGCTTTCACTCCCGCCGCTGCCGGGGCTTACCTCGCCTGCATCCGCGTCACCGACAAACTCGGCGCAACCGACACCGCTATCACCGCCATTGAAGCCGCCACCAGCACGCCCACCGCCAACGCCGGAGCGGATCAGAGCGTGACCGTGCCCCATGACGGCAACCCTGCTACGAATACTGTCACCTTTACCCTCAACGGCTCCGCTTCCTCCGACTCCGGCAACGCGCCACTCACCTACCAGTGGAAGGACCAGAACAATACCGTTGTCGGCACAACGGCGCAGGTGACACTTTCCCGCGCCGCAGGAACCTACACCTTCACCCTCACCGTCACCAATCCGGGGCATGTGTCCAGCGCCGCTCAGACGAAGGTAACGGTCAACCCGGAACCCAACCAGACGCCCGCTGCCGTCGCCGGAGCGAACCAGAACGTGTTCACACCCGGCACGAGTGCGACTGTCACCCTCGACGGCTCCGCTTCCTTAGACCCGGATGGCGACCCCATCACGTACCAGTGGAGCGAAGGTAACATCGTTCTCGCCAACACCGTTCAGCCAACGCTCACCTTGCCTGTCGGCATGCATGTCCTGACGCTGACCGTCACCGATTCCTACGGCGCGTCCGGCTCGGCTGCCGTCACGGTCACGGTCACGCGCACAAACATCGCGCCCATTCTCAACGCCATTCCCGATCAGAGCGTCCTCGCAGGCCAGACACTTACCTTCACGCCCACGCTCGCGCAGCAGGGCAACAACCCGCCGCTGACGTACTCGCTCGTCAACGCCCCTTCGGGTGTCGCCATTGACAACGGCACGGGCAAGGTCAGTTGGACGCCTACGACTGCCGGAACTTATACGTTCAGCGTGAAAGTGACGGATGCCGTAGGACTAAGTGACACCAAGCCGGTGAACGTAACAGTCACTTCCGATCCGAACGGAACCGCGCGGCTGCTCGTCATGGACATCGCGGCGCAGCGGGTGAGCGCCAATAAAGTAACGGTCACGTTCACGCTTGCCAATGCGGGAACGGCGGCTTTGCAGAACATTCGCGTGACGCGGGGGCAGTTGCGTACCACACAGGCGCAAACGCCCCTTCCCGGCCCGTTCGGATTGGGCGCAGGCAATCGGCAGAGCGTGACGCTGACGTTCACCAGTACAAGCGCCATTGCGTCGGGCTACCAGCCGTTTGTGATGAGCGGCAGTTACCAGAGCGGCGCGGGCGCAAGCCTCACCTTCTCTTCCGGCCTCAACATCAACGTGCCGTAACCGGGAGCGCGAGGCGCAAGTGTCTCGCGCCCGCGCGGAATTTCTGCCCGATGGTGCAACTTGCATGCAAGCGCGTCATCGGGACAGAAATCCGTGTCAAACTAATTCCATCCCAATGTTGGGAGCGTCAATGCAGTCCGTAGTACACAGTCGCCATTGCCCGAATAAAGCAGTTTCCTGTACAGAGTTGCTTGCAATAAATTTGCAATAGAAAGGAACGTCCGTGCGTACTCAATTCTCTGTGTGCCGATTCTCCCTCCCGCGCTGTATCGCCTTCCTGTTTGTGCTGTGCCTGTTGTCGGCGCAGGACAGGCCGGCCCGCGCGCAAGCCGTTGATATCAGCGTAATGTTTACTCCCAATACCATGATGGCAATGCAGGGCGATACCGTCAACTACACCGCCATGCTGACCAACAGAACTGCCATGGATCTGCTCATCAACGGAGCCACGTTCAACTCAACGGACTCCAACTTTTTCACCACTTACGGCAATTTCGGCTTTTTCAACGGCACCGGCATGGGAGACGGCTCCTTCACACTGGCCGCCATGTCAAGCATGACCTACACAGATGTAGTTTCCCTTGCTCTCAGTCCCACTGTTCCCGCAGGAGGCTACGATATTGATGCCACCTTCAGCGGGCACAATGTCGGCGGAAGCGGGGATCGCGATCTAGGCACCGGAACGCTGCATGTTGATGTGGCGGCAGCGGGATCGCCCACGCCGGAATTCGGGTCGGTGTGGTCGCTGGGCGGGCTGCTGCTGGCAGGCGGCATGGGCGCATGGTGGCAACTGCGCCGCCGCGCCCCGATAGTTGCCCGCGAATCTTCCCTTGCTTCCTGATACTTCCCTGACGCGAGGCGACCTCTATGGACGAGCGCAGCGAAATGAATCGCTTTACTGGAGGAACTGGGGCCAATTGCCCGCCTGCGCAAACGCCGCGCCTGGCTGCGATAGACTGGCTGTTCGGCGCGTTGCTGCTGGCCCTTTACGCGCCCGTCGTGGCGCAAACAGCAAGGCGCTGGTTCATGGCCGAGCAGTACGCGCACGGCGTCTTTATCTTTCCCCTCGTTTGCTGGCTGCTGTGGGTCAAGCGCGAGGCCATCCGCGACGCGCCCCGGCAGCCAAGCGCGTGGGGGTTAGCGCCGCTTGCGTTCGGCCTGTCGGCGCAGGCAGTCAGCCATGCGCTCAAGATCGAGTTTCTGGGAATGTTGTCGCTGCTTCCCACCCTTGCCGGCGGTATTCTGATTTTGCACGGTCCGGCCTTATGGCGCATTGTCCGCTTTCCCGTCCTGTTCCTGGGCTTTGCCGCCAATCTGCCCGCTCCGGTTCTGAATGGCCTGAGCCATGCCGTGCAAAGCGCAAGCGCCACAAGCGCGGCAGGCATCACGAAGGCATTGGGCTTTGTCATCGCGCGGCAGGGCAATGTGCTGCATGTGCCCGGCATGACGCTGGAAGTGGCGGAGGTGTGCAGCGGCTTTCGCAAGCTGACCGCCCTGATCGTGTTCGCCACGCTGTACGGGTATCTGTATCCCATCCGCAATCTGCGCCGCGCAAGCCTGGTTCTGCTGGTTCTGCCGATTGCGCTGTTCGCCAACATCGCCCGCCTGTGCGTCCTGATTGCCGCCGCGACCTGGGGCGGAGCGCGGTGGGAACAGGGACTGCACGACCCTGCGGAGTTGGCCGTCCTCGTAGTTTCGTTCGGGCTGATGGCAGCGATAGGAAGGAGACTGGGATGCGTTCGCCCCCGCTTTGCGCGCGACTGGGCTTGTTCCTGATGCTGCTGGCTCTGGCCGCCAATCTGCTCACGCCCACGGGCGCGGCGCGGCGTCTGCCCCGCCCGGACGCCAGCCTGTTTCCGCGTGTAATCGGGGAATGGCAGGGCGGCGTTGATCTTCCCATACCCGAACTTACGCGCCAATCGCTGCCGACAGCCACTCTCATTGACCGCATTTACGCCAATGCGCAGGGCGACGCCATTGAGTTAACGCTGGTTTCGGCGGAACGCGCTGAGGATGCCCATGACCCGGAAGCCTGCCTGCCCGGATGGGGCTGGACGCTGGAAAATGCTCATTCCCTGACGCTCGACGGACAGGCGATGCGTTCGGCAACCGCGCATCAGAACGGGCAGGCGCTCCACGCGCTTTTCTGGTGGGACACGCCGGACGCTCCGGCTTCGCGGTGGCTCTCCCAACTGCAAAGATTTCGGATCGAAACGCAGGGACGCGGCACGATTCTGGTACGCCTGACCACGCCCGCCACGCCCCACAGCGAAGCGACCCTGAACGCTTTTGCCCGCCAGCTTTTGCCCGCGCTTTCCGCCTGGAAGCAGGCAGAGGCGAGAAAAGAAGCAGAGAAGACAAGGGAGGGAACAGGGAACAGGGAACAGCAGGAGAGGATTCATCCTTACCCAACACCTGACACCTGACACCTGACACCCTTCTAATTTGGAAACGGAACTGATTATGTCCTTTGATGCAAATAATGAAGACACGCCTGCTGCCGATGCTTTCCCTGCCGCGCCCGATGCTGTAAATGCGACGGATGTGTTGAGTGAACATCTTCAAAAGCCGCGCCGACGCTTCAAATCCTCACGAAACGCGCCGCGCAAAACCATGAATGTTCGCATCCCTGCCTGGCTGACGGCTGTGTGCGCGTTCGTGTTGGGAGCGACGCTCGGCGTTCTGGTAATGCGGCAGCGCCATGCAGCAGACAAGGTTGTCGTGACGGTCAATTCGGAAACCATTGGCGCGCAGGACTTTTACGCCCGTCTGGAAGCCGTCGCCGGTCCGCAAGTGCTGCGGCAGATGGTGGCGGAGTCCCTGACGCGCCAGTACGCGCAGGAGCGGCATCTCCTGCCCACGCCCGCCGAAATCCAGTCCAAAGCCGAACAAATCAGCGCGCAGGCCGCGTTCGCTTCCGCCGCGCCGTTGGCTTCTGCCGCGCCGCGCCCGCCTACTCCTGACGAAGCGCGGCAGATGGCGCAGGCGCAAAGCCTGCAAGAGAAGCTGGTGGCGCAAGGCGTTGACGTGACCGATGCCGAAGCGCATGCGTATTACCGCGAACAGACCGACCCTCACAACCCCACTGCCCGCTTCCTGCGCCCCGAAGCGGTTCGTATGGCGGTGATTGTCACCCCCTCGGAAGCGCAGGCGCGGCAGGCCGAAAACGCGCTGTGCAAGGGAACGCCCTTTGTTGAGGTGGCAAAAACCTACAGCAAGGATCGGAGCGCGTCACGGGGTGGCGAAATGCCGCCCATCCTGCGCGGGCGCACCCTTGCGCGACAGGTGCGCGGCCTGGAAGACGTGATTTTCGGCCTGCAGCCGGGCGAAACCACGCGCCCGCAGAAGCTGATGGGCGCGTGGTGGATCATGCGCTGCGAGGAGAAAACGCCGGCGCAAACCCTGCCGTTCGCGCAGGTGCAGGCGCAATGCCGCCGGGAAGCGCGGCTTGTCAAGGCGCAGCGGGCGCAGGGAACACAGGTGGAAGCGGATTTTGAAAAGTATTGCCGCAGCGTTTCCGTGCAGGTGTTCTGGCAGCGCTATGCCGCCACCGTTCTCAATCAGGAACACAAACTCACGCCCGGCAAACTCTGAAAAGTTGATAGTTGATAGAGATACAAGACGGATAGCCACTGATGGGAATGGAAGCAGGCTTTCTCCATACCCATCGGCGTCTATCCGTTTCATCCGTTTAATCTGTGGTAAATCCTTGTTGCGAACCATTCCGAATTCGCGGCTTGTCAGGCAGTGGCAAACTGTGTTACACTTGCAAAGCGAAAATACATTACCAGATTCGGGAGAAACACGATGGCAAACACCTTATTTCCGTTGTCGGACAGCGGCGGGCCGTGGGAACCCACGCCCAACCGCAAGCGCTGGACGCGCAAAGAGTGCGCGTTTCTGGAACAAAACGGCCTGCTGACCGAACGCTACGAGTTGATTAACGGGGAGATCATCTTCAAAATGCCGCAGAATCCACCACACGCGCTCACGGTTATGTTGATCACCACCTGGATTATACGGGTGTTTGGCGAGATGTACGCGCGCTGCCAACTGGCTATTGATGTGGACGCGGTTGATCCTGAATTCAACAATCCTGAACCGGACGGCGTCGCGCTTTCGCAGCCCATTACCGCGTTTGCCGCCCACCACCCCGGCCCTGCCGATATTTTGCTGCTGGTAGAAGTGTCGGACACGACGCTGCGCTTCGACCTGCGCAACAAAGCCCTGCTGTATGCCCGCGCCGGTGTTGAGGACTACTGGGTGGCCGATATTGTGGGCAGGCGTCTTGTCGTACACCGCAACCCGACTCCTGCCGGCTATGCGGAAGTGACGGAGTACGGCGAGAATGAAACCGTCGCGCCGCTTGCCCGTCCTGACGCGGTTGTACTCGTTTCTCAACTGCTGCCGCCCGTGCAATCTTCATAGAACCGCGAAACACGCGAAACAAACGAAAACAAAACCGAAACAACAAAGAAGACAAAAGAAAACTATGATGGCTATGCGCGGACCGGTTCCGACCGGGCCTAAAAAACCGATTAAGAAGGAAACACTGGGGCGCGTGATGCGGACGTTTCGCCCGTACAAGCCGCAGGTGGCATGGATTGTCGTGGCGGTGCTGATTTCCGCGACATTGGGACTGCTGCCGCCGTTTCTGCTGCAAAGAATCATTAATGACGGCCTGCTCGCCCGGCGTCTGGATTTGATCGCGCGCTATACCTTAATAACGCTTGGAGCGACACTGGCGGGAACGGGTTTTGCGCTCGGCTACGGGTACTTGAGTATCCTCGTCGGACAGCGAATTATGCGTGACCTGCGCAACCAGTTGTATGACCATTTGCAGGGCATGTCGCTGCGGTTTTTCACGGGAACGCGCACGGGCGAAATCCAGTCCCGGCTTGCGAATGATGTAGGCGGCGTCCAATCGGTTGTCAGCGACACCGCCGCGAATGTGCTTTCCAACCTGACAACCGTGCTTTCCACGCTTGTCGCCATGATTACGATGGACTGGCGCTTGACATTGCTTTCCGTTGGGCATACTGCCCATTTTCGCGTTTATCGCCGCCAAAGTGGGGGATTACTCGCGGGGTATTCGGGGCAAAACACAGGCGCAATTGGCGGAACTCAACGCCACGATGCAGGAAACGCTTTCCGTGTCGGGCATCCTGCTGACGAAAATCAGCGCGCGGCAGCGCCTGTCGCTGGAAAACTTCTCGCGCGAAAACACCGCCCTGACGGAACTGCAAATCAAGCAGGCGATGGTGATGCGCTACTTCTTCAACCTCATCGGCCTGACGTTTTCCATTACGCCCGTGCTTGTCTACTGGCTGGCCGGCTATCTTACCGTCGCGCATCACGACCCGCGTCTCAACATCGGAACCATTGTCGCGTTTACTGCGCTGCAAGCCCGTTTGTTCTTCCCGCTCACGGGACTGCTTAATGTGCAGGTGGAAGTAACGAGCGCAATGGCCCTGTTCGACCGCATTTTCGAGTATATGGACGTGCCGCAGGACATTCAGGACGCGCCGGACGCGGTTGCCATTGACCCCAAAGATGTTCGGGGCGACGTGGCGTTTGAAAATGTCGGGTTCCGGTATGAGAAGGAGCAGGCCGAGCCGACATTGACGGACGTAGCGTTTACCGCGCGTTCGGGGGAATTGATCGCGCTTGTCGGCACATCCGGCGCGGGCAAAACCACGCTCACGTATCTCATTCCGCGCCTGTACGATGTGGAATCGGGCCGCGTGACGATTGACGGGCATGATGTGCGCAAAATCAAACTGGAATCGTTGAGCCGGATTGTCGGCATGGTGACGCAGGAAACGTATCTGGTTCACGACACCATTGCCGCCAACCTCCGCTATGGCCGCCCGGAAGCGACGGATGCCGAATTAGAAGCCGCTTCCCGCGCCGCCGCTATTCACGACCACATTGCCGGTTTGCCGGAAGGGTACAATACGGTTGTCGGCGAACGCGGCTACAAACTGTCCGGCGGCGAAAAACAGCGTATCGCCATTGCCCGCGCCATCTTAAAGAACCCCCGCATTTTAATTCTGGACGAAGCCACAAGCGCCCTCGACACCCAATCCGAGCGCCTCATTCAATCCGCCCTCGAACCGCTGATGGCCGGACGCACCACGTTTGCCATCGCGCACCGCCTGTCCACCATCCTCGCCGCCGACCTGATTTTAGTCATGGAACACGGCCAGATCGTAGAGCGCGGAACCCACCACGAACTGCTGTCCCAAAACGGCGCGTACTCCCGCCTCTACGCCGCCCAATTCCAAAACCTGCCGGAAGAAGCCGTCGTGTCTGTTTTGTCGTAAAGGTCCGTTCATCTATCCTTTTCCGAACCACAAGCAAAGGATGAAGGATGAAGGATGAGAGTATGTAAAAAAGGATATGTAGAGGCATCGTCGAAATCTTGGCAATACAGCGCTTCCAGCCCGATGTCTCGTTGTGTCAAGTTGTAGGAGAGAGGCGTCGTGACCTCGTAAGCGTCAGGGCGAACGGGAGGGGTGAAACATAGGACTGGCACCTCCCTTCCTGTGTCTAACATTTTAATGTAGACGTTATTCTACTTTTTAGACGACTGTATCGGGCAAAGGGTTCGCCTTTTTTCGCGCTATTTGGCACTTTTTTCTGTTCCTTAAAGCTTTTACCACTTGGCCGGGGCTTTGCAATCCCCGGCAGGAAAGTACAAGCGTCCTACAGACGCAAATGCCGCGCCTATTGGGATAGGCTTTAAGAGGAGTCGGCACGACAGAGCGCGAATTAACCTCCATGCGGTATAAGCAAGGGTTTTTGCGAAATGGATGAACACGCGCATGGATTTCCCGACCGGCATCGTCACGCTGGCTTTTACGGATATAGAAAACTCCTCGGATTTGTCGGAGCGGTTGCGGGCTGCTTTTGAGCCGACGCGGGAAGCGCATTTTCGCCTGCTGCGCGAAAGCGTGGCGCGCTGGAACGGGCAGGAAGTCGGCACGGCGGGCGACTCGCTGTTTGTCGTCTTCGCCCTCGCTTCCGACGCGGCGCAATGGGCGATGGATGCGCAAAAGGAGTTGCTGGCGTTTGTCTGGCCGGGGGAAGTCGGCGCGCTCAAGATACGAATTGGACTGCATACGGGCGAACCCTATTTCCGCCCCGATGTGGGCAGGCCGGATTACTTCGGTCCCGCCGTGAACCGCGCGGCAAGGGTGATGAGCGCGGCGCATGGCGGGCAAATTCTGGTGTCCGATACGACCCGCGCGCTTGCCCGTCCCGGCCTGCCGACTGCTATAACGTTTCGGGACATGGGAACGCACCGCTTGAAGGGTGTGGGCGAAGAGCGCTTGTGGCAGGTGACAGCCCTCGGCCTGCCTTCCGAATTTCCGCCCCTCCACACGCTGGACCCGACCCGCCATAACCTGCCACCCGCGCCAACCCCGTTCATCGGGCGCGAAAAGGAGATCGCCGATTGGCTGACGCGGCTGACAGGGGAAGCGCAAGTTCTCCCGGCTTCGGAAGCCGCCCCTGTCCTGCCCCGAACGCGGCTGCTGACCCTAACCGGATTTGGCGGCATGGGCAAAACCCGCGCCGCGCTGCAACTTGCCGAATTGTGCGTGGAACGTTTCGCGCAGGGCGTTTGTTGGATTGAGTTGGAAGACGCGCATACGCCGGATGAGCTTTATTTGAAGATCGCGCAGCCGCTGCGCTTCGACATCCAAACCAACAGCCCCCTGCGCGAACAGGTGTTTGCGTTTTTGCGCGAACGGGAAATGCTGCTGGTTTTGGACAACAGCGAACAGGTACACGGCATGGGCGCGTTTGTCAACGACCTGCTCAAAGCCGCGCCGAAAACGTCGCTGCTGGTCACGTCGCGCCGCGCATTGGAAGTGCGGGCGGAAACGGTTGTGGAACTGCGCCCGCTTCCCATCGGGGACGCCGAACGCCTGTTTGCCGACCGCGCCCGCGCCTGCCGCGACGATTTTGCCCTGACGCCCGAAAACAGGGAGGATGTGACCGCCCTTTGTCGCGGATTGGAGGGCGTTCCGCTTGCCCTCGAACTCGCCGCCGCGCGCATTACCGGCATGACGCCCCGGCAAATGCTGCCGCGCTTGCAGGAGCGGTTTCGGCTGCTCCAATCTCGTTCGCCCGATCTGCCGCCGCGTCAGCGCGCCCTTCACGGCGCTATTGACTGGTCGTATGATCTGCTGGCGCAGGACGAGCGGGACGTGTTCGCGCAATTGGCGGTGTTCGCGGGCGGGTTTGCCCTCGAAGATGCCGAAACCGTGTGCGAAGGCGCTGACGTATTTGAAAGCATAATGGAACTGCGGCGTCATTCCTTCTTCGGCATGGAAACGGACGCGCAAACGCAGCAGGATCGGTTCGTGATGCTGGAAAGCCTGCGGGCGTATGCTCTTGAGCGGCTTGGCGAGCGGGCGGATGGGGAAGCGGCGCGGCAGCGCCATGCGGAACTACTTTGCCCGGTTCGGAAGCGAGCGGATGGCGCAGTTCCGGCAGGCGGGGGAAGCGGATGCCCTGCGGGAATTGACGCGCAATCTTGCCAACCTGCGAAGCGGGCAGGAATGGGCGCGAAGTGCAGGGCGGCCTGGGCTGTATGCCCAACTTGCCCTCACGGTGGGCGTGACGCTGGCGCGGAGCGGGTATCGCGCGCAGGCCGTCGCGCCGGTACAGGCGGGATTGGACGCGCTGCGAACGACGGCGGACGCGCCTTCGGATTTGCTGTTGGAATTGCTGTTGGAGCGGGCGGGCCTGCATCTGGAACTGAATGAGCAGCCCGAAGCGCGGGAACTGGCACAGCAGGCGCACCGTCGGACAGAGGCCGTTGGCAATGTTCGGGGTGTGGGATGGGCGGAAAACCTGTTGGGGCGCGCGGCGTATGCGGAAAAAGATTTCGACGGGGCGCGGCAACACTACGCGAATGCGCTGCAAATGGCGGCAGACGGGCAGTACCCTGTTCTGGAAGGTATCGTCCGCAACAATCTCGCCCTTGTGGAGCGGCGCGACCCCAACGGCAATCGGGAACAGGCCGCGCAGCATTTGCAGCAGGCATTGACTCTGCGCCGCGCGCAGCAGGACCGGAGAGGACAGGCGGAAACGCTCACGAATCTGGGCATTTTGGCTTACGAGCGAAAAGATTGGGACGCGGCCTGGAATTTTTATGCCCAATCGCTGGAACTGGAACGTGGGTTGGGACACGTTTTCGGCGTGGCGACCACGCTTTCCGATATGGGCGAAGTAGCCTCTGAACAGGGCGAACCGGAACGCGCCTGTCGCCTGTTTGCCGTGTCAGAACACCTGCTGCTCGACCTGAACTCGCACCTGTCGCCGTCCGTGTCCGAATATCTGGCGCAGTCTGCCATCCGGTGTTCCTGCGAACAGGAACACTTTCAGCGGGATATTCGCGGCCTGTCCTTCGCGCAAATGCTGTCTTACGCCCTCGCCGTATGACGTGTTTCACAGCCTCGCGGCGGCGGATGGGCTATACTGAAATGGGGGTATCGGGTGTTCGGTATTCGGCTGATGTTGGATGCCTGTATTTCTGGTTTCCGTCGGGAGGCATCTGGAAAGCGGCGTGGTTCCGACAGGGAGAAATGTGGATGCGATTGCGAACTCGTTTTTTGATTACGGCGGCGCTGCTCCTGCGCCTGCCGTTTGTCGTTTTGTCGCCGGTTTACGCGCAAACGCCGCCTGCGTCGTCCGCGCGCGCCGGACAGCCGCCTGCCATTGCGCCCCAAGTCCTCAAACTGCTGCTTGCCGCAAACAAAGCCGCGAACGCTTATCACTGGGATGACGCGCTGCAAGGATACAACAAAGCGCTGATGCTGGCGCATACGCTTGATGACAAACTCGGCGAAGCGACTACGTTGAACAACATGGGCCAGGTTTACGCTAACACGGGGCAGCCGCAGAAGGCGTTAGAGTTCTATAATCAAGCCTTGCCGCTGCTCCGGGCTATGGAAAATAAGAGCGTTGAAGCCGCGACTCTAAACAACATCGGCCTGGTTTACGCCAACATCGGTCAACGGCAGAAAGCCTTGGAGTTTTTCAACCAGGCCTTGCCAGTGTTCCATGTTGTCGGCGACAAGGACAGCGAAGCCACAATGTTGAACAACATCGGCCTGGTTTACGACAGCACGGGGGAGCCACAGAAGGCGTTAGCGTTCTATAATCAAGCCTTGCTGCTGCTTCGCGCTGTAGAAAATAGGAGCGTTGAAGCCACAACGCTGAACAACATCGGCGCGGTTTACACCAAGATTGGTCAGCCCCAGAAAGCCTTAGAGTTCTACAATCAAGCACTGCCGCTGCTTCGCGCTGCGGGAAATAAGAGCGTTGAAGTTGCGACCCTAAGCAACATCGGCGAGGTTTACCGCACCACGGGGGAGTCGCAGAAAGCCTTAGAGTTCTACAATCAAGCCTTGCTGTTGTGGAAAGAAGTCGGCGACAAGAGCGGCGAAGCCACAACGCGGAACAATATCGGCGCGGTTTACGCCAAAATTGGTCAGCCGCAGAAAGCCTTGGAGTTCTATAATCAAGCCTTGCCGCTGCTCCGCGCTGTGGAAAATAAGAGCATTGAAGCCACAACGCTAAACAACATCGGCGAGGTGTACCGCAGCACGGGGCAGCCGCAGAAGGCATTGGAGTTCTACAATCAAGCACTGCCGCTGCTTCGCGCGGTGGGAAATAAGAGCGTTGAAGCCACAACGCTGAACAATATCGGCGAGGTTTACAACAACATCGGGCAGTCACAGAAAGCCTTGGAGTTCTACAATCAAGCCTTGCCGTTGTGGAAAGAAGTCGGCGGCCAGGGCGGCGAAGCCATGACGCTGAACAACATCGGCACGGTTTACGCCAATATGGATCAGCCGCAGAAAGCCTTGGAGTTTTTCAACCAAGCCTTGCTGGTGTTCCATGTTGTTGGCGATAAAGACGGCGAAGCCACGACTCTGAGCAACATCGGCGCGGTTTACGACAACATCGGTCAATGGCAGAAAGCCCTGGAGTTCTACAATCAAGCCTTGCCACTGCTCCGCGCTGTAGGAAATAAGAGTGGCGAAGGCACGACGCTGAGCAACATCGGCGCGGTTTATCGGCAGCAGCATGACCTGCCGCAAGCGGTACGCGCTCTGGAACAGGCTGTCGCGCTGACAGAAACCATTCGAGAAAATCTGGGCGGACTGTCCGAGGCGAAGGTGGCGTACCTGGAAAGCGAACTGGGCGCTTACTACGAATATACCGACGTGCTGCTTGACGCGCGCAAAACACAGGAAGCGTTTGCTCTCGCGCAGAAGATGAAGGCGCGCGCCCTTCTGGATACGCTTGGCGGTGGGCGCGCATCCCTCCAGAAAGCCCTTACCGATGAGGAGCGGAACCGGGAACAAACACTGCGTCATGCCTGCGACGCGCTGAACGCGCAGATGATTGCCGAAGGCGCGCGCAACGAGGCCGGCGGCAAGAAACGTTTCGAGGCGCTGCAGGAGCAGTTGCGGCAGGCAGAACGCGAATTAAGCAAATACACGGATACGCTGTACGCCCTGCATCCCGACCTGGCCCTGCAGCGCGTGGCGCATACCCTGACCGCAGCAGAAGCCGCAAAACTGCTTCCGTCTAACGCCGCTCTGCTGGAGTATGCTGTGCTGCGCTCAGGCAAGGACAAGAACAAAGTAGACCGCGTGGCCGTGTTCGTGGTCACGCCGGATGGGAAAACAACGGCGCATACCCTGCCCATCAATGCCGAACAATTGCGCCAACAATCTGCCGCTTTCCGTGACGCCTGCGCCGACCCGAACAAGCCGTTTCGCCCGCTTTCCCGGCAGTTGTACGCGGCTCTGATTGCGCCCCTGTCGCCTCGCCTGTCCGGCAAAACCCACCTGCTGATTTGCCCGGACGGACCATTGTGGGATGTGCCGTTCGCGGCGCTCATGGCAGAAGAAAAGGAGAAAAGGAGAAAAGGAGAAAAGGAGCATTTGCCCTCAACTCTTAACTCTCAACCCTCAACTTTTCTCGCTGATCGCTTCCTGATTACCTATGCCTACTCCGCGACGGGAGCGCAGGCGGCGTTGCTGGCGCGTCCGGCGGGAATCATAACGGGCGATGTTTTTGTTCTTGCCAATCCTGATTTTGGCGATGCGCAGCGGTTTGGCGACAGCGTCGTGATTCCCGGTCAGCGTCCCTTTGAGAAACCCTCTCGCCCTTTTGAGAAACCTTCTCGTCCCTTTGAGAAACCCTCACGGGACCTGTTGACACAGATACAGGGCGGCATTGCGGCTTTGCCCGGCACACAGCGCGAGGCGGATGTGCTGCATACGCTGTACCCCAACGCCGCTATCTTCACCGGCAAGCAGGCGCAGGAAGCCACGTTCAAGGCCGAAGCGGGCAAGTACAAGTACCTGCATCTGGCTTCTCATGCCTTCTTCAACGACGCCGCGCCCCTGCTCTCCTCCGTGTTCCTGGCCGCGCCGCCCAAAACCGGAGCGGGGAGTGAAGAAGACGGGTTCCTCACTGCCCGCGAACTGCTGGACATGGACTTACACGCCGACTTGATCGTGTTGTCCGCCTGCCAGACAGCGCGGGGCGAGAAACATTCCGGGGAGGGCATTGTGGGCATGACGTGGGCGCTGTTTGTGGCGGGCTGTCCGACGCAGGTACTCAGCCAGTGGAGCGTGGATGATGCGGCAACGGCACTGCTGATGGCGCGGTTTTACCGGGAACTCAAAGCCGGACAGCCGAAGGGCACAGCCTTGCGAACAGCGGAACGGGAACTGCGGCGTAACCCGAAGTACGCCCATCCCTACTACTGGGCGCCCTTTCAGCTTGTCGGGCAGTGGCGGTGATTGTCGAACCATGGATTAGGCATGATTCAATGATTACCATGATGCTGCGAACGCCAGCCTGTGTCTGCTCCCTCATGCTAATCCTCCTAATCATCGGCGCCTAATCATCGCGTTCTACGCACGACAATCACCGCGCTCAAAATGAAACCAGTATTCTGTTTCTATGGTCATTGTCAACAGGAGGTGCAGAGGGTTGATTCTTCAACGCCCGAACACTTTGCTCAGGACGGCAAGCAGCGATTTGTCGCCCGGCGCGTCGTTGTCCAGCGACCAGATCATTGCGCCGCCTAAGCCCTGCGCTTTGATGTATTCCGCTTTCGCCTTGATGGTGGCAAGTCCGTTGTACCAGATGGTCGTTCCCACCTGATCTTTGTTTTCCGCGCCGGGGTAGGACGCGACAATTTCCGAATACGCGATCCCATCCTTGCGAAAGGCGGGCCAAACCCGTAGCCATAAAAGGGAACGCCCAGCACGGCTTTGGCTTTCGGCAGGCCGCGAGTAAGCCAGTAGTCCACGCTGTTTCGCGCCATCTCCAGGGACGAGTGCTGCCCCGGCTTGTTGGGATTCCAGGAACCCGTCGCGTCGTAGGCCATGATATTGACCCAATCGAAACGCGCCAGCGCTTCGTCGGGAACCATGCTGCCGCCATACCCCTGCGACAGCGCGGCGGTCAGCAGCTTGCCTTTGGGTTTCAATGCGCCCGCAAGGTCTTGAATGAACGCGCCGTAGTTCTTGTTGATGGCAGGGCCTTCCAGGTCTACGTCCAGCCCGTCGAAGTTGTGGCTCGTCACATAAGCGGCCAGCTTTGCCACGAAGCCCGCGCGTTTGTCATCGGCAATCAAAGCGAAATACCGCGCCAGCAGCGCTTTGTCTTCCGACGCCGAGCCGCCGCCAATGGAAATCAGAACGGGAACATGGCGCTGATGCGCTTTTGCAATCAGAGCGTCATTGACGCGCTTGAAGGACAAATCGCCGTTCGCATTCACAGGGTTCTCGAATGCCAGATTGATATGCGTGATGTGGGCATAGTCAATGGTGTCCGCAAACCGGCTCAATTCTATCCAGTTGGGAACATACGCCACCACTTTGCTTCGGGATGGCGCAGCGGGTTCCCCATGCGAGGCCGCACCCGTCAGCGCGAAAACCGCCAGCGCGAAAAGCGCACACGTTAGCATCCTCATCGTTCGTAAATCCCTTCTTTATCTGCGCTATGTGTTTTGTAAGGCGCAGTAGTTCTATTGTAGCATACCCATTGCACCGCATTGACGAACAAGGTGAAACGTCCGCCGCTCCCGGAACGTACAAAATTGGGTACTTAAAGATTGAATCCCCAATCGTACCCAATGCAAATTCAAGCAGATTCACTATGGATGTCTAACCTCATGAAATATGGTACACGACTTGCCGCGCTGTTGCTGCTGTGCGGCGCATTGACGGTTCCTCTTACCGGTTTTGCGAAGCGGGTAGAGCCTGCGCGCTTGAATGTCGCCATGCGCCGCCGATTGTTCGATCTTGTCTGGACGCGGGTTCGGGATCGTTTTTATGACGTGAAAATGAATGGCGTGGACTGGAACGCCGTGCGCAGGCGCTATGAGCCAAAAGCGCTGCAAGCCCCAACTGACGATGCTTTTTACCAGACGCTCAACCAGATGCTGGGAGAATTGAAGCAGTCGCACCTGGGCGTTCGCGGCCCCGAAGAAGCGCAGGATATGGCGAACGGCAAGCCCGCGACAGACAGCGCAAGGGACGGCGAAACCGGAATCACCGCCCTGCTGATCGGCGGCGCTCCCGTGATTACGCGCGTGGCGGAACATTCGGCAGCGGCAGACGCGGGAATCAAGCCGGGACAAAGTCTTATCGCCATCAATGGCAAGCCCCTCGCTACCGGCTTGAAGCGCATCAATGACCGCAAACCGGCTTTGCGCGAAGGGGAAAAGCGCGTGGCGGTTTGGGCGCTGACGCGAAGCTTGCTGGCCGGGCCTGTGGGACAAACGGTAAAGATAACCGTCTCCAACGCGGACGGCTCCCCGGCTAAAACCATTGCGCTGACGCGCCGCGCGTCTGCGGGACAATTTCTGACTTTTGGCGCGCTGCCGCCCATTCCTTCCGAAGTGGAAACCCGAACGCTGGCAAACGGCGTCGGCTACATCCGCTTCAATATCTTCCTGATGCCCCTGCTCACGCCCATTCGCAAGGCCATACAGGACATGGCGGCGGCGAACGCGCCCGCCATTATCCTCGACCTGCGCGACAATCCCGGTGGCTTGGGCGGCATGGCTCCCGCGCTTGCGGGCATGTTCGTCAGCAGTCCGACCAATCTGGGAACCATGAAAACGCGCGCAACGGAATTGAAGTTTCCGATTTTCCCGCAGCAGCCCCACTATGACGGGCCGCTCGTGATTTTGACGGACGAAGCCTCCCTCAGCACGTCCGAAATTCTGGCGGGCGGCCTGCAGGAGATCAAGCGCGCGGTTGTATTTGGGCGGGCAACGGGCGGCATGGTGCTGCCCTCGCAGGTCGAAGAACTGCCGGGTGGTGGCGAATTCCAGTACGCCTTCGCGGACTTCCATACCCCCAAAGGCGTTCGGCTGGAAGGCCGGGGCGTGACGCCGGACGTTGAAGTCACCCTGACGCCGCAACTGCTGCTTGCCCATCCCGACCCGACTTTGGACGCGGCGCTTGCCTACCTTGCCAAACCGCAAACATCCAGTACCGCTGTCAAGTAGTTGATAGTTGATAGTTGATAGTTGATAGATGGGCATGAATTACAAAATCTCAGCCCCTGCGCTAAGTCAACATTAAACCAGCACGAAATTTGTAAAGGAAGCCTGACCTATGCTGCCACGCAATAAATCTATTTTCACTCTTTCTTCGCTGTTGACGGTCACGCTCGGCATGGCGATGCTGCCGGCGTTTGTTGCCGTCAGGGGCGCGCAGGCGGAACCGGCGACGCCGACAGTTACTCAGGTAATGAACGACTTTATCGCCGCAAGCGGGGGAAAGACGGCCTATACCAAAATCACCAGCACGGAAATTCACGGCACGTTCAGCATGAAGGCGCAGAAAATCACGGCCAGTGTCGTGACCAAAGCCAAAACGCCCGACAAAATTTTGGTGACGCAGGAGATTGCGGGGCTGGGCAAGTTCGAGCAGGGCTATGATGGCAAAACCGCCTGGGCGCGCGACCCTCTGCACGGCCTGCGCACTCTGGAAGGCAACGAGCTGGAGCAGATGCGGACGCAGGCGCGTTTCAACGGTCCGCTGTACTGGAAGGAACTTTACGCCAAATCGGAGATGCTCGGCATACGAACGGTCAACGGCGCAAAAGCCTACGCCATTCGCCTGACGCCCGCTAAAGGACGGCCCGCCACGCAATACTACGATGTGAAAACCAAACTGCTTGTGCGCGTGGACCAGACGGTAGATCAGCCAGAGGGTTCCATTCCGACAGAAGCCTACCTTTCGGATTATCGCGTGGTGGATGGCGTGAAGGAGCCGTTTACGGTGCGCCAGGTCTCGCCGAGCATTGGCGAAGCGGAAATCACGACCAACAAGATTCAGAACAATGTGGCCTTTGACGACGCCATTTTCGCCAAACCCGCCGAAGGCTCCACAGCCGCGCCCAAAGCCGCAAAATAGCGTTCGCCTGCCCTGCGGAAAGCAGCGCGAACAGCCGAATATCCTGCGAACGTCATGTAACGAACCGTTTACCTATCGGTACGCGGCGATTTGCCTGTTGGAAACGAGGATTTATCATGCTATTTCGCGGGCTTGGACGGCACGGCTTGCCGCCATGCAGTTTGCTGTTGTTTTTGGGACTGCCCTGGACGCTGCTGGTCAACGGCAAAGCCAGTTCGGTTGCGCCTATCGAGCAGAACGGCCAGTTGTACATTCCCCTGTCCGCGCTGAAAGCGGCGGGCGCGCAGGTCAGCGTTCAGGGGCATGACGCGCGCGTCCAGTTCCTGCCCTATCAGGGCGGCGCAAATCAGGTGGAAGGAGTGGAAGGGCTGGCGAATACCTGGCTCAACAACGGAGTGTGGCGGGTGCGCGTCCTGAAAGTGGAGCCGACAACCGATCCCTTCGACCCGCAAAAGCCCGGTTACAACGTGACGCTGGAAGCCCGCAATGCGTCCGCGAAAACCGCGTCCCTCTTCCAGACGGGCGTGGAGTTTCCGCAGTTGTTCGATGCCGACGAGAGCGTATTAAAGGTGGATGAAAGCGCGTGGCAGACGCGCCTGCAAATGAAAGACCTGCTGCAAGGCAGTGGCCTGACCGCCACTATTCCGTTCTATTACCCACACGGAACGGCGGCGGAAGCGGTGAAAGCCCCATTAAAACTGGTGCTGCCGATCAGCGCAGGTTCCGGTCTGCTGCGCGACACGGGCCTGAAATACGCCGTGAAATCGCCCACGTTCCGCATCTGGCTACAGCCGCAAAAGCAGGCCGAGGCCGACAATTCGGGGCGCTGAAACGATTAATACGCTCGCCGTAAGCGGGCTTGATGAATCAATACGTTTGCCGTGAGCGGCTTGATGAATCAAGACAACCGGGCTTGATGAATCAAGCCCCTACACAACGGCCTTTTCACGCGCCGTTAGTATACAAGCAAACAGCGACAGGAACACATTTCGCGTTCCTGTCGCTGCTTGCTTGTATGTGGCTACTTGCCTACGGCACGTGGCTACTTGCCTACGGTCTTCATGTCCATACTGAGCTTCATACTCATTTTCTGCGGCTGGTTCGGTATGGTCATGGACATGGTGGTCGTCATGCTCATGCTGTTGAGGGAGCCGTCCGCGACGTTGTAGTAACTGGTTCCCGTGCCGTTCATCGTGGCGGTTCCCGTGCCGGAAAATTTAACCGCCATTTCCGCCACTTGCTTTCCGCCGACGTTTTTGATGCCGACGAAGGTGCTGGTGGACTTCATCTGAATGTTTTGAGTCATCTGGTTCACGGTTTTGCTGCTCGTATAGCTTTGCCCCACTTTAAGCGGCTTGTCGGGCAGTGAGCCGCTCATTTGCTCCAGTCCCATGCCGGCTCCCGCGCCGGAAACCTTCCCCACTATCTGCCCCCGGTCGTCCATCGTAATTTGCTGCGTTTGCGGCTTGGACATCACCTGCCCGTTCATTGTCACCGCGCCCATTTCCTGCTTGATGGTGGCTTTATTGCCTGTCACGCTTACAACGGTCATCGTAACCGGGACCACCATATTCATCGCCACCGGTTTGGTTTGCTGCGCGCCCCCGGCGCCGGCAGGCAACTCGGTTTTAGTCGTTGCCTGGTAGCGCGTAACCTGGCCTTTGGTATATTTTATGTGAAACTGATAGGCGTCCCCAACCTTCGTTACCTGAGCGCCCGCGTTTGTCGTTGCCATCAGCCCCGCGCCGCCGACCATCAAACATCCCAACAAAGAGCGAAATCAATTCATCGTGTTCTCCAAAAGAAAAAAGCGTTGTTGTGGCGTAGGCGAACAGTACCGGCGAATCGCCACTCTGTTCCGCGCAGACGCTCCAGCGCGCAATGCAAAAGCATTGGGCTTTCACCATAGTATACCATGCACAGCAGCGAAGCATTTAGAGGTGGCATTTACACTTGCAATCTTCTGAGCAGAGGCGTATAATGGGCGCGAGAAACTTGCCGGAGCAACTTGCTAAGGCAACCTATTTTAATGGAGGGCGCTATGCGGGCGGAGATCGTGTCGGTGGGAACGGAATTGTTGTTGGGCCAGATTGTGGATACGAACGCGGCTTATGTGGCGAAGGCGCTGTCGGCGGTGGGTATCGGCGTGTATCGGCGGCAAACGGTCGGGGATAACCGCGAACGGCTGCTGGCGGCATTGCGGCAGGCATTAAGCGACTCGGAAATCGTGATTACCATCGGCGGATTGGGGCCGACGATGGACGACATTACCCGCGACGGCCTTGCGGAAGTGTTCGGCGACCCGCTGCGCATGGATGAAGGCATCGCGCAAAAACTGCGCGATTTCTTTGCCCTGCGCAACGCGCCGCTTTTGGAAAGCAATCTGCGGCAGGCGATGGTTCCCGTACATGGCCGCGCTCTGGACAACCCCAACGGCACGGCTCCCGGCCTGCTGTTTGAAAACACGTTTGAAGGTAAAGACCGAATCGGCATTGCCCTGCCCGGCCCGCCCAACGAGTTTATTCCGCTTGTGGACAACATCGCGCTGCCGTATCTGCGGGCAAAAACGGGCAATGTGGGCACAATCCGTTCCCTCACGCTGCGCATTGCGGGCATGGGCGAAAGCCTGGTGGAAGACAAAGTGAAAAACCTGATGCTCGATGCCAACCCAAGCGTCGCCCCCTATGCCAAAGTGGGCGAAGTGCATTTGCGCGTCACGGCGCGGGCGGACACCGAAGCCGAAGCCGACGCGCTGATTGTCGAACGGGCGCAGCAGGTCAGGCAGCGACTGGGCAGCGTGATTTACGGCGAAGACGACGAGACGATAGAAAAAGTGGCCGTCGCGCTGTTGCGGAAAAGCGGGCAAACCGTAGCGACGGCGGAAAGCTGCACGGGCGGCATGGTGGCGCAGCGCATAACCGACGTGGCGGGCAGTTCGCAGGCGTTTATGGGCGGCGTGGTCGCGTACAGCAACGCGGCAAAGACGGATTTGGTAAATGTGCCTGCCGAGACCATTGCCCGCGTCGGAGCCGTCAGCCCCGAAGTGGCGCAGGCGTTGGCCGAAGGCGCAAGGCAGCGGTTCGGAACCACCTACGGCATCGGCATCACAGGCGTCGCCGGCCCGGAAGGCGGCACAGCGGAAAAACCCGTCGGCTTAGTTTACATCGGCGTCGCCCACCCCGATGGCTGCGACGTAGAAAAATGCAATTTCATCGGTTCGCGGCAGGTCGTCCGCACCCGTTCCGCCCAAACCGCCCTGAACATGCTGCGGCTGCGCGTTTTGTCTTGAACCATGATTTCACATGATTTTGATGATTACCATGATTGGCCCGGTCTTCATCATGTTAATCATTCTAATCATGTGAAATCATGGTTCAAGACAAGAAAACAGCCGAGCGACGAGAGGACATTCGCGCACCGCTACAGGAGATAGCCGCATGAACCGCGAACAGATAGGCAAGATTATTGAACTGTTAGAAAGCGCCCGTAAGCGTCCGGCGATGTACATAGGCGTCGTAAGCGTGGAAGTAGCCGACGCCTGGATGAATGGCTTTCATGCCTGGCTGTGGGCGTTTCATGGCGAATTGCCGGGATGTAGAGATTTAATTTTAATCCGATACGATGTGCAGACGGAGCGTGGCTGGGATGTGAACAACTCGATTCGAGGGGTTTCGCATCAGATGCAGGAGCGTGGAGCGGATGATAAAGCAATCGTAGACGAACTGTTCGCCATTGAGGTTGAAACTTGGCAGCGGCTTGCGCACAAAGTGGACGCGGGGGAAGTACAGTTGTGACCTACCGGCAAGAAAATATGGTATTCCAAAATTCCGTTGCTATTATGTCTGCCTGCTACACCACTACGGACACGCTGTTTTACGCCTGAGATTTTCCGGGAGGCATTCTGATGAACGAGCAAATTGTACACATACAATGGGAAGGTCCATTTTCGTTGACGCAAATTGTTGCTTTCGACGGCAACGCGGATTACGGCATTTATCAAATTCACGGCTGTTCTGCAACGTCCGGCATGAAGACACTGTTGTACATCGGCAAAGCGCAACGGCAAACTTTCAGCGTTCGGCTGATGCAGAGGAATTGGCCTGATTACCAGATGGCACATGGTTCGGTTGAGTTCTATTTGGGCCGCCTATCCGGGGAAACAACGCCCGACAGCGAGACATGGAACCAACAAATTCATATTGTGGAACGCCTGCTTATCACGGCGCACAAACCCGGATACAACATGAAAGACATTGCCGCTTTCGACGTTGCCGAGTTTCACCCCCTTCACATTCTCAACTGGGGCAATCGGGGCGGCTTGCTGCCGGAAGTATCCGGCGCGCGGTGGAGTTCGCGCTTTGCCGTCATTCCCGATTATGCCCCATTCGGCAGCCACAACGCCACGAGTGAGGAAGATACTAAGGATGAAGGCTGAAAATGTCCCTGTAGATAGTAATGCGCGTGTCCATTGTTACGAACATCCACATGGACGGCTTTGTTGTGGCGATAGTGTTGCGTGGCTGGCTTCGCTAGACGCGGGTATTGCCGATCTGGTATTTGCCGACCCGCCGTACAATGTGAACAAAGCGGAATGGGATGATTTCGAGAGTCAGGAAGCGTATATCGCGTGGTCTGTGACGTGGATTGAGCAGGCGGCACGGGTGTTGAAGCCGACAGGCTCGCTGTACATTTGCGGGTATTCGGAGATTCTCGCGGATTTGAAACATCCGGCGTCTCGTTTTTTCAAGTCGTGCCGATGGATTGTCTGGCATTACAAAAACAAGGCAAATTTGGGGCAGGATTGGGGGCGTTCGCACGAAAGCATTCTGCATCTGCGCAAGGCCGCGCAGGTTCGGCTGAACGTTGACGATATTCGCATTCCTTACGGCGCGCATACACTCAAATATCCGTCGCATCCGCAGGCGGCAGCCAGTCAGTACGGCAATGGCGCGGGGCGCGACAACTGGACGCCGCATCCAATGGGCGCAAAGCCCAAAGATGTACTTGATATTCCGACAACCTGCAACGGCATGGGCGAAAAAACGCCGCATCCCACGCAAAAGCCGGAAGAACTGGTACGTAAATTCGTCCTCGCCTCCTCACAATCCGGCGATCTCATCATTGACCCTTTTTCCGGTTCCGGCACAACACTGGTTGTTGCGGAACAATTGGGGCGGCGCTGGCTTGGCTGCGATCTCAATGCGCAGTACAATGCGTGGGCCATACAGCGCATCGAAAATGTACGGCAAATGACGGTTGCCGAATGGATCGAGTATGACCGCAAAACCGCCGAACGACGAGAGGGTATTCGCACACAGTTACAGGAGGCCGCAGCATGAACCGCGAAAACATAGATAAAATCATCGAACTTCTGGAAAGCGTTTCCAAGCGACCGGCGATGTTCATGGGGGCTGTCAATGGCGAACTGGCGCGAACTTGGATCTACGCCTTTTATGATGGCCTTCAGATTATGGACACGGGCGACCCTTTCAGGTTCGGTCACGAGTTTCGTAACCGAATCAAAAAAGAACATGGCTGGAATACAGAAGGCGCTTACGATGTTCTGTGGCAGATGAAGCAAAAAGGCGCAGATGAGAAAACCATTGTGGAAGAGCTGTTTGCCATGGAAATTGAGGTTTGCAGGTATCTGGCACAGCAACTGGACGCGCAGGAAATAAGCCAATGACCTACCGGCTGGAGGATATGCTCAACGATTGCACCGTAATCCGCGCGATGTTTGAGACATTCGACCTGTTTCGCGCTGATGATCCCATCCGCGTGGAAATGCAAGAGATTATCAACGACGCCCGCGCCAACATGCGCCGCCGTTGCGCCGAGCTGCGCGGCGATATTGCCAATCTGAGGGTGATTGACCGGCCATTGGACATTCACAAGTTTGGGCAGGAGTTGCGAACGCTGCTGTTGATTGGCTATCCGCGCCGCCGCATGGATTCCTGCATGAAGCTCAACGTATTCCAATCCGTAGCACAAGCGGAAGCAGGCGCAAACGAGCCTGACCCACTCTACCGCTATGACCTGTTACCGCCGCTCACCGTTTCTGCCGTAAATGCCATGAGCGCAGAACAACTGGCAACTACGCTCTTCGATGACCTGCTGCAAAGCATCGAAACGGAGGAGCATTACGCCGACAAACACGCTTTTGACCGCAGCGTATTTCAAAAGTACGTTTCTATCATGTTTGCCTGCTACGCCACTACGGACCCGCTGTTTTACGCCTGAGTTTTTCTCCGGCCCCGGTACTCAGGGACGCGCCGATTTGTCCGCAACAGTCTGGTTTTGAGATGCGGACGTGTCAACAAAGTTTACTGTCGCCTGGCTGTGGTTCTTCACGTAAAGCAGTTTCCCGGTGATGTCGGTTCCGTCGCTGAGTTTGCCGGACAGCGTGTACAGGCTGTACCCGCTCAGAGTGTTCGCGTCTTTTACCGTTTTGTTCAAGCCCGTGCCGTACAGATTGAGCGTACTGCTGTCATTAGCTTTCAGGCTGCCGGCAATATGGCCGCCGCGAAGGTTGACCACGCTGCGGTCACTGGCAGTCAGGCAGGGACCGTATTTGTTGAAGGCAGTCTGGCGGTTGTCAATCCGGCCACCCGTAACCGTGAGAGTGCTGTAGCCGGCAGCGTCCAGTTCCATCATTTCGCCGCCGCTAACCGTGACCGTGCTGTGGTCATAAGCATACACCGCGCCGGAAACTTGATGGACGCCAATGCTGCCACCTTTGACCGTCACCGTACTGTGATCCGAGGCGGACAAAATTTCAAATGTGCCGCCGCTGACTGTGACCGAGCTGCTGTCGTAGGCATCCAGCCGGCCTGAGCCATAATCATAGAACTCTATACCGCCAACACTGTGCCCGCCGATGTTGCCGCCGCTGACTGTCACCCGGCTCTTGTTATAAACGTTCAGGAAGCCACTGATATTGCCGCCGTCCACAAGGGAGACAGTCGGGCTTGTGGGGCGCGTTTTGTTGTCGAAATCACTCTTATCGGCGTAGCCAATGATGGCGGTATTGCGCACCGCGAACTTGATGGCGGCGTTGTTGGGAAGAAAAATCATCTGGCTTGCAGAGGCAACTTCCTGCGCCCTGGCTGCGTGTGCCGGTCCGAACAGGCAAAGCGCGGCAGGTAAAACTGCCTTTCGATAAGCAAAGCGGGGCATAAGCGCGTATCCTTTCAATCCAATGAGCAGGCCGGGTATTGAAAATACCCGTCTGAATGGCGTTCCGCGTAGGGACATAACATGTTATGTCCGGGGTGCAGAGGACATAACATGTTATGTCCCTACGGACGCGATTCATTTACATAAGGGCATTTACGTCCGTAGGACGTTCAGCCGTAGGCTACTCAGACGGTGGTTTTTAACCACTGGAGAAATAGTTGTGAAATCGAAAATCGAAAATCGAAAATCCAATCAGGCTTTGAGCAGAATGGATTCCTTTTGGAAGGCGTGGGCGGCGAACAGCACGGCGCACAGGGCGTACAGCAGGGACGCCACGCTTGCGCCAATCAGAAACGGCAGGTTAGTTACGCCTTCCAATGCCTGCTTCACGACCATCGCCGCGTTCGCAACCGGAACCAGCGTCCAATAGAGAGGCGTTTCCGCTTTCAGGAACATCGTGGTCATGGCAAGCACGGTCACAATCAGCAAAATCGGCGCGAGGTACGTTTGCGCTTCCTTCTGGTTACGCGCAAAGGTAGAAATGGTCAGCAGAATGCCCGCGCCCAATACGGCAAGCGGAATCTGTACCAGCAGCATGGCAAGCACGGCCATCGGGTGCAGGGACAAGCCTTCCCGCGTCATCCAACTGAACATCGGCAGCTTCACGTAAAACGGCCACACGAACCCGGCCAGCGACAGCAGGCAGCTTACCAGCGACACGGACGCGACGGCCAGAAATTTGCCCAAGACGAGATCGCGGCGGGATGCAGGCGACACCAGCAATGTTTCCAGCGTGCCCCGCTCCTTTTCCCCGGCTACCGAGTCGTTGGCAAGGTACACGCCGCCCATCAGGGTGGAAACGGCCAATACATACGGCAGAAACGTCGCCAGCAGCAGGGTGCTTGCGCTCGATCCGCCACTAATCCCTTCCTGCGCCGTAGCGAAAGGCGTCGCAAGTTGCTGCGACAGTCCGTTTTCCATCAGGCGCGACGCGACCAGACGCTTGCCTCGCTCCTCAAACAGACCTGTCAGCCGCCCCGCGCCCTCCTGCGATGCCTGTGAACCCTTGTCCAGCAGAATCGTCACGCCAACAGGGCGCTGTTCTTTAATCTGCTGTTCCACGTCGTCGGGCAGCACGGCAGCCGCGCGCACTTTACGGGCGCGGATTTGCGCTTCCGCGTCCGGCCGGTCTGTTTCCACAACGGTCAGGTTGGGAGCGCCTTTCAGCAGGCCGCGCACGGTCGGCGCTTTGTCAAGATTGACAACGGCAACCGTAATGGTTTCCTTTTGCGCGTCCGTCATCTGCTTACGCGCCATCGTGCCGACCAGCGCCAGTATCAGCGGCGTAATCAGCAGGGGCGAAATAATCAGCGCGAACCGGGTACGCGCTTCCCGAAACACTTCCCGAAACTCTTTGCGAAATACTACCTGCCAGGGCTGCATATTATTCTCCGTAGGGTTCTATGGTTTGAGGGTGTTAGGTGTTGGGCGTTAGGCTGGACTCCCGTACCAACATCTAATGCCTGATGCCTAATGCCTGACGAATGACGTTTGTTCTTCTCGCGCTGTTGGTTCCTGTGACGCCGCTTCTTCGTCTTCGCCGATAAGACGCAAAAAGACGGTTTCAAAGGGGGTTGCGAGGTCGGCTCCGACTTGCTGCTGCAACTGTGCCCGCGTTCCTTCGGCGCAGATACGGCCCCGGTACACAACCGCGATACGGTCGCATAAGGCTTCCACTTCACTCATGATGTGCGTGGAAAATACAACGGTTTTGCCCTCGGCGCGGCAGCGGCGAATGAAGCGAACCACCGTGCGGGCGGCCATCACGTCCAGGCCACTGGTCGGCTCATCGAAAAATAGGACGGGAGGCTCGTGCAGCACGGAGCGGGCGATGGAAACGCGCTGACGCTGCCCGGTAGAGAGTTTGTCGCACCTTCGATCCGCAAATTCGCCGATTTCCAGCGTGTCCATCAGGTCGGCAATGCGCCGGGCGCGCGTTTCGGCGGACAGTTGGTACAGGTCGGCAAAATAATTGAGCAGTTCACGGGCGGTCAGCCGCTCGTACAATCCGGCGGAACCCGTCAGGTAGCCGATGTTGGCGCGCACCTGCGCGGCCTGCCGCGCAATGTCATAGCCCATGATACGCGCCGTGCCGGTTGTCGGCGTTAAAATCGTCGCCAGCATCCGTATCAGCGTGGTCTTGCCCGCCCCGTTCGGCCCCAGCAATCCGAATATCTCGCCCGGACGCGCCGTAAACGATACGTCCTCGACCGCCTTTACCTGCGTTTTGGTTTTGGCGTCCACAAACACTTTCCCAAGCGATTCCGCTTCAATCATATCCGCGCTTATCCTTTGCCGCTTTGTTTCCAAAGACGGGAATGTCGCTCTGTCTTGTCATTATCAGCCTGTAGCTTACAATATCAACAGGAAAAGAGTCAATCAGGTTTCACGAATTGAGGCAGAGACTGAAAATCCCGGCGTTCCGGCGAATGTTTTCAACCCCCGGCGCAAGGAAATGTCATTAATTTGAAACGCGCCTGAAATTTGTTGCAGGAAGGCGCGTTACATTTGCCGAAATCGCGGATTGCAGCACGAACGTCAAATATATTTGTAAATAGAACTTCGGTAAGAACGCGGCGTTGTTGAAAACATGCGGGACGCAGGAAGGAGAGTACGCGGCGATGTGGCACATTGAATTGCTGGGCAGATTGCGCGCTGCGGACGGGGAGCGCGAAATAACCCGCTTTCGCGCCGCGAACATGGCAGCTTTGTTCGCTTATCTTGCCTATTACGCGGACAAACCCCATCCCCGCGAAATACTGATTGACGAAATGTGGCCCCGCGCCGCTTCCCTCGATGCCGGGCGCAACAACTTGAGTACGGCGCTGAACAACTTTCGCCACCGTCTTGAACCGCTCGGCGTTGCGCCGGGAACCGTGCTGCGCACCGACCGGGCCACCGTGCAGTTCAATCCTGACGCTATTCACACGGACGTAAGCGATTTCAAAGCCATCCTGCAAAAAGCGGGCAAAGCGCAAAACCCGGAAGCCCGCGCCGAACTGTTGATACAGGCGCTCGGAGTGTATCAGGGCCACCTCCTGCCCGGCCTCTACTACGATTGGGTGTTGCGGGAACGCCAGCATCTCGCCGCGTTGTTCGAACGCGCCGCCCACCAACTCATCGCGCATTTCAAAACGACAGGCCAGCCCGACCTTGCGATTGCCTATGCCGCGCGCCTTGTTGCCGCAGCCCCTACCGGTGAGGAAGCGTGTCGAGAACTCATGCGGCTTTACCGCGCGCAGGGCCAGTATGACGCCGCGCTGGGCCAATATTCTCTGCTGGAGCAGAATCTCGCCCGCCTGCTCGACGACAAGCCCTCCCCGGCCACCCGCGCCCTTGTCGCAGAAATAGAAAAGGAGAAGAGGAGAGGGGGAGAGGGGGAGAGGCAGGGAACAGGGAACAGGGAACAGGGAACAGAAGAAGAGAAGACGGAAGACGGAAGACGGAAGACGGAAGAAGCCAATCCTCAATCGGCAATCGGCAATCGGCAATCGGCAATTTCCTCAACCCATATCACCCTGCTGCTGACCGACATTGAGCGTTCCACGCTGCAATGGCTGGCGGGAGGAGAAAAGTTTGCCGACGTGCTGGCGCAGCATCATGCGCTGCTGCGCGACGTTTTCCGGCAGCATGGCGGGGTGGAAGTGAAAGAAACGGGTGATGGGTTTATTGTCGTGTTTGAAAGCATTGCGAACGCGCTGGCAGGCAGCACTCAGGCGCAGCAGGCGCTTGCTGCGCGCCAGTGGCCGATGGAAATGGACGCGCCGCGCGTCCGCATGGCGCTGCATACCGGCTATGTGCAGTGGGATAACGGCGATGCGCGGGGATTGGCGATTCACCATGCCGCGCGCCTGAACGAAGCCGCGCATGGCGGGCAAATCCTGTGTTCCGAAGCCGCGTTTCAAATGGCGGCGAATACCAACGATCTGGAAAAGGACACTTTAGAAAAGGACGTTGCGGAAACGGGTGTTCGCTTGAAACCGTTGGGCGTGTACCGCCTGCGCGATTTTCCCGACGCGCAAAGGCTGTTTCAGGTTTGCTGGCCTGATATGCCCAGAACTGATTTTCCGCCGATTAAAGCCCTGCCCGGCCATGCCGACCTGCTGCCCCTTTCCGCCACGCGATTTGTCGGGCGCGAACAGGAATTGTCGCATATTCAACTGCTGCTGTCACCTTCGACGCCGGAGAAGAATGTCCTTCCGTGCCGCCTGCTCACGCTGACCGGATTGGGCGGCACGGGCAAAAGCCGTTTGGCGCTGGAACTCGCGCGCCGGATGGTGGAACCGATGGAAGGCGCGGTGTGGTATGCGCCGCTGGCAGACGTGGCGGATGCGCGCGGCATGGCAGACGCGCTGCGGCAGCATTTGCGCCTGCCCCGCGCGCCCGGAGCCGACCTGCTGGATCAACTGACCGGTTTGCTTTCCCGTCGCCCCTCCCTGCTCGTCCTCGACAACTTCGAGCAATTGCTGACCGCGCGCAACAGGGGAGAAGAAGACAACACGCCGGAAGAGGGGGCAGAAGAGGAAGGCAGAAACGGCAGGGAGGACACAGCCAGCGGGGAAAATACTCTGGATGCAGCCGCGCTCGTGGGAGAATTGCTGGAGCGCGCGCCGACGCTGACAATTTTGGTTACGTCCCGCCATTTGCTGCGATTGGCGGAGGAGCGGGAATTCGCCGTGCCGCCAATGCAAGTCCCGGACGTGGTTCCACCGGTTGCGCCGTCTCAGCACAACGCTTATCTGGCGAAATTGAATGGGTGTGAAAGTGTGCGCTTGTTTGTAGACCGCGCGCAGGACGCGAGGGCAGATTTCCAGTTGACCGCAAAGAACGCGCCCGTCATCGCCCAACTATGCGCCCGCCTGGAAGGCATTCCGCTTGCCATCGAACTGGCCGCCGCTCGCGCGCAGATACTGACGCCCGCGCAAATGCTGGCGCAATTGGAAGACCGTTTCAAGTTCCTGGTTACTCGCTACCGCAACATCACGCCGCGCCAGCGTTCCCTCCGCGCCTCGCTCGATGTGAGTTACGCCCTCCTATCGCCCGCCTTGCAGCGCTTTCTCGCCCAACTCTCAATTTTTCGGGGCGGCTGGACATGGGAAGCGGCGGAAGCCATCGCTAAGGATGAAGGCGGAAGGATGAAGGATGAAGATAGGGAACAGGAAACAGGGAACAGGGAACAGACCTCCCCAACACCCAACACCCAACACCCAACACCCTCTTCATCCTTTGATGTTCTGGACTATCTGGCGGAATTGCGGGACAGTTCGCTGGTGGTGGCGGAAGAGAGTGGGGAGCAAATACGGTTTCGGCTGCTGGAAACCCTGCGCGAGTACGCCGACGAGCAGCTTTCTGAGCAGCAGCGGGAAGGATTACGGCAGGCGCATTATGCCTATTATTTGGGAATGGCCGAGCAGTCCGAGCCGGAACTGAACGGTCCCGATCAGGCCGAGTGGCTGAACCGCCTGGAAAGCGAGCATGACAATCTGCGCGCGGCCCTGCGCGGAACGGATGACGCCGAATCAAGGTTCCGTTTGGCGGGCGCGCTGTATCGCTTTTGGGAACGGCGCGACCATTTCCAGGAGGGACGTTTCTGGCTGGAACCCACAGAACATGCCGGGGATATTGCGCCTCTGGTTCAGGCCAAAGCGCTCAACGGCGCGGGCGTCCTTGCGGTGTCACAAGGCGACTATAACGCCGCGAAACAGTTCCTGGAACATAGTCTCACGCTTTCCCGGAGTATTCCTGACGCGCATGGCATGGCCCTGGCAAGCAACAATATGGGCAACGTGCTGCGGGTGCAGGGGGATTACGAAGCCGCGCAGTCCTCTTACGAACTTGCTCTGGCGACATGGCAAAAGGCGCAGGATTGGCTCAATGTCGCCAGAGTTTCCAATAACCTAGGCATCATTGCGCTTAATCTGGGGGATGCTGCGCTGGCGCAATCGCGTTTTGAAGCCAGTCTGCAGATGAGTCGGCGCGCGCGGGATGACATGCAGGCGGCATCAGCGCTTGTCAACCTGGGGCGCGTTTTTAGCGACGAGGGAAAGCAGGACGAGGCGCAAACCTGTTTCGAGCAGAGCCTTGCCCTTTTTCGCGCTCTAGGTATCAAAGCAAGTGTGGCTGTGGTGCTGCTGAACCTGGGCGGCATCGTGCTGAAGCGCGAGGGATTTGCCTCTGCTTGGCCGCTGTTCGTGGAAAGTCTGCGCATACGGCAGGAAGTGGAACACTATAGCGGCATTCCCATCGTGCTGGAAGTGATGGCGCAGGCGATGCTGGAGCAGAAACAATGGCAATGCGCCGCGCGTTTGCTGGGAGCCGCCACTGCGCTGCGTCAGACGCTTGGAGCGCCCCTGCCTCCGTCCGAGCGCGACGAACACGCCCGCGACATCAAGGCCATTCAGGAGGGAATGGGCATACGAGCGTTTGAAACCGCGTGGGCGCAGGGGCTTGCCATGAACCGCGAACAGGCCGTCGCCTACGCTTCCGAACAAAAACCCGAATGACTTTCACGAAAGGAGCGGAGTGAGGCCGGAACTCGGAACGCAAAAAAGTATGAATTCTTTCGGAAGGATTACGAATTCTTTCGACTTGTAAGGAGTTTGTAAGGACTTGGTTGGTAAGATACTATTCGAGGGCGCAATTATGCGCTCTGCGACAACTATAACTTGCTGTACTCAGCCAATGCTAGGGCTGTATGGCAGTGGAACTGTGTCCACAATGGCATTGCCATGCAAATTTGAGGAGGTTTGCAGGCAGGAAACATTGTGAGAGGAACAATCATGCTGGCGCAACGAAACCGTGCTGCCGTTGTTTTCCTGTTTACAGCTGTTTTTGCTCTGGCCGGTCTGGGTGTGTGGAGTCAGAGCAAAAACAGTTCCCCCCCGCCGGGTCCCATACCGAAACTACCCCCATCGGATTGCTCGACGGGCGGGATCTGTATTAAAGGCGAACTCCTGCCTTCCAGCACCCTGCCGGAATGGGACACTCTCGCGGCGCATGTCCGGCCGGGCGCCCCTTATACGGTGACAGTGCTGCGGGGACCGAACGTGGCCGTGCAGGGGAGAGGACCTGCCAACGCGACGAAAATGGTCACTGTCGCCATTTATGAGCTGAATGTCGGGGCCGCCGCCAAAGCCGCCATGCGCAGGCTGCCGAGAACAGGAACCGCTCAGGCAATGTTCTTGTCAAGTCCGCAGTCGGAATCGAAAGACCGGGCGCAGCCCATTAAGTTCCAGCGGGATGACAAACTGCAGCAGATGCCGCCGACTTTGGAAGCCGCCAATACCGCGCGGCTGTCAGCGCGGCAGTTGGGGATGAGCGATCATCGTCAACAAATCGCGTTCGAGTTGGGTGACAGGCCGCAGGAAGTCACGCTGACCTTTGCCCCGGCGACCGTCGGCGCTCATTTCTACGTCGCGGTGGTGTCCGGTAAGAATAACATTGGCAGGAATGTGCAGACGACCGGCATGTTCATTGTCGAGAAGTAGATTTGTCCTGTGTCTCTGCCTGAAGCAGAAACGAGGAGCGGAAATTCCGCTCCTCGTTTTTTCTTTGGCTATTTTTTGCCATTTTTTCAAAATGGAGGGCTTGTTAGGAGATTGTTAAGAGTGGTTTTGTAGACTGGAGACATGCGCGCTGATCCTTCGGCGCACAGACGGACACAAGCAACTCGGCACAGAAAAGGTAAGAGGAAACCCAATGATTACGAATCGACGACGCGCGTTGCAGATGGCTGCAGCCGGCCTGCTGGCCGGTATGGGCGTAACCACCCGCGGCTTCGCCCAGAACATTCCCGGCCCAAACGTGAGTTACACACAGCGCGAACGACTCGCCGCGCCTGCCATAAGAGCCAGGCTGCAAGCCCTCCGCGCGTACCTGAAAGCGCAGAACCTGAACTTCGGCGTGGGCTACACCACAGCCCTGGATCGTCCGCTGTCGCTGTTGGCGGCTGCGCGCGCTCCCAAAGACATTGCGGCGCAGGCCACCCGGCAGGCGCAGATCAGCAGCCAACTGCTCGCCCTGGACAAGCAGGCGCTGCTGGAGTTCAGCAAAATCCATCCTGAAATCGTTTTGCCGGAACTCAAGCTCAACGCCAATCCCACCGCCTCCTTTTTCGACTGGCGCATTGACCATGACGTAACGCCGGTGCGCGATCAGCACTGCGGCGATTGCTGGGCCTTCGGCGCAATCGGCGCGTATGAAGGCAATTACCTGGTTCGCCACCCATACGTCAGCGCCGCAAGCCTGGACACTTCGGAGCAGTACATGGTGAACTGCGCCACCTATGACAACGGCCAGAAGGCGGGCAGTTGCGGCGGGGGCTGGCACGTGGGCGTATTCGAGTACCTGGTCAGTCATGGCACCACGACCGAAGCGCTGTGCCCCGAAACCGGGCATGACGAGCCGTGCAATCCGAGCATCAAGCCCACGTATCGCGCCGTGGCATGGGGATATGTCACCCCGGACGTCCAATCCGGTTTTGAAGACCTGCGCCTTCCCACACCCTACGAGATGAAGAAAGCCCTTTGCGAACACGGCCCCATAACCGTTGCCGTGCTGGTTACGGAAGCGTTCGAGGCTTACACGGGCGAAGGCGGGACTCCGGTCTTTAAGGAAAGCCTGCCGGATAAAACGTTGTATTCGACAGACACCGGCACGGGCAAGAAGTACCACAACATCAACCACGATGTCACGCTGATCGGATGGGATGACAGCAAGGGCGCGTGGCTGATCAAGAACTCGTGGGGAACCGGGTGGGGCAATACCTGCGGCGTGGGCAAGGACAAGGGGTATATGTGGATCGCTTACGGCAGCAACAACATCGGTTATGGCGCGGCCTGGATCCGCTCCACGCCCGCGTTCTATTTCCTGCCGCCCAAATATTATCAGCTCATGCCGCGCGTACTGCCGTTCCCGCCCCCGGAAAAGCTGGACCCGGAAAAGATTCGCCAGATCAATAACCGCGTCATCAGCAGCGCCGCGCAGCCGTAAGGAAGCGCCAATGTCCCTGTCGCGGCTGGCGTCCCGGCGACACCGCCCCGACAGGGTAACGCGACAAAAGCCGGGCGCGGAAGCGTGGCTGCTTCCGCCCTGGTTCTGTAATCGCCTACATTCCACTCATAGGCGTCAACACTGAGAAAGGATTCAAGACAATGCCCGTTTCATTCCACACCGTTTCGCAGCACATGACGTTTGTAGATCAAACGCCGCTGCACCATGTCCAGAACGCGAATTTCCTGCTGCCCGGACAAACGTATGATGTGTTTATCACGCTTGCCAACAGCGACGCCGTGGAAGCGCTTGGCGTTCAAGTTCACGTCAACCATTCCGCGTTCGGCATCGGCCTGCCGGGAGGGGATTCGTACATCGCGCAGCCTTCGCCGGTCAACGTGCCTCCGGCTCTGGACGGCGACCCCGGCCTGGCAACGATTCAGTTCCAGTTCACCGCGCCCGCCGCGGGACACGGCTGCCTGTACGCGACCATCAAGCCGAACGGCCCCGGCCTGTCGCAAAATATCACCGTGTACAGCGTCGTGCCCGGCGCGAAAACCCTGCTGTCGTTTCTGGTTTACGGCGACCTGAATACTGCCGAAAAGATGACGCTGAATCTGACCGAACGGCTTGACAACGGCAGCCTGGTTCCCGCCGCCAATTCCTGGCAGCCCCTGCTTGTCCCGCCGACGGACCTGACGGGGAGCGCCACTGCGGTTTCCATGCCCGCGCCGCTTACCGTGAACCTGGGCAAGGGAAGCGTGTACTCCATCGGGCTGCAAGTCGCCGTGCCGAAGACCGCAACGCAGGCGCATATCTTCCACATCACGGGAACGATCAAAACGCCGGGTGACGCGGGCGAGGTGGACATCCGCGTGGAGCCGACGGCGACAAACGCCACGCCCCCGCATCCCTACGTCAGCGGCGGCTACCATAGCCCGGACATTATTCTCATTGATCCGGCAACACATCTGGCTGTGCCTCTGTTCGGCGATCCGGGCGACCCGAACACGATCCTGCGCCCCAATACCAATTACGGGTTTCAGGTCGTTGTTCATAACGATTCGCCCACGCCTGCGGTCAATACCGTTGTGCGCTTCTGGATGTGGGATTCGCTGTCGAAGATCGGAACACCTGTTGATGTGCAAAGCGCCACCATTCCGGCCAATGGGCAGGTGGTCGTGGTTTCCGAACATCCGTTCCTCAGCGCGCCGGAGGGCCGGCATCGCTGCGCGGCGGTGAGCATTTACAACTCGCAATCGGTCTGCCAGAACGACAGCACGGTGTTTTACGATGCGAACCAGAACGCCTTTCACCACCTGCCGGATGCGGGTACGGACGGCAACAAGAGTTGCGCGGCGTGGCGCAACACCGACTCGAAGTTCATTTACATCGGCAAGCCCTGGCAAATCAATCTGGATATGGGCTTTGTACTGCCCGGCCCCGGCCCGGTGGAACAGGCCGTGCGCGTGGATGTTACCACGCAGCATGTGCCTGCCGACCATGCCGCGCAGCCCGCAGTGATACAGGCCGCTCAAACCCTGCGCGAACTCGGCGGACACGCCCTTGTGCCTACCTTCCTGCTGACAGCCGTACGCCCGACTTTGCCGCTCATTGACCTGGGCGTTAAAATTCAGGCAGCGGGCCTGAAGACCGCGCCCATTGCGCCGCCCGCCAATGCGAATCCGAAAGCGGTACAGCCTGTCTCCCTGTCGGTGACGCTGCCTTCCGGCAGGCCCGCGCCGATTGCGATCAACGGCATCACGCCCGCAGACGCGAAAGCGGGAGACATGTATCTGGTAGAAGTGGCCGCAACCTATCCGCAGGATCGAAACGGTACGAACAATGTCGTTCGGTTCACCCACGCGCTGGTCGTCCACAGTTAGACGCTTACCGCTGGTTCCCAAGAGTCCCGAACGGATTTCTTGCGGGGCAGTGAGAGTGGAGAGTGAGAGTGGCAAGTGAGAGTGAGAGAATATGCGCTTTTACTCTCACTCTCACTCTCCACTCCCACTTCTTTCTCGACATCCTGACGTGTTTGCGCAATTTGGTCAAGCAAATTTTATATTTCCGTTGTTAGTTGACACATAGCTAGTTATGTGCTATCCTTGTGGAATAGTACAAACCATGACTACCAACGACATGATAATTCAATTGCGCGAACAGACAAATGCGCTGTTGGCGCAGATCAAGCAGCTTGACGAGCCGGAGCGCACCATGCTGTTGCGGGAAGCGCGCGCCCGTTTTGCCGCGTCTATTCGCACCACCGCGCGTTCGCAGGCAAGCCGGGAAAACATGACCAAACTGAATGAGGCGCGTCAAGCCTACGGCGTCAGCGACGAGACCCGGGCGAAACTAAGCGCCGCGCGTAAAGCCGCCTGGGAGCGCAAGCAGGCAGGGTAGAGCAAAGGCGTTGCTTTGACTACGTTTTGATGAGAGTTATGTTCTTGGAAAGAAAGGCGTTTGGCGATGACCGAACAAGCCAACAGGCTCCATGAAATTCAGCAGGCGAACGATGTTCTTACAGATCGCTACGCTTCCAAATTGGTTGTCAACCCGCATCTGGATCGTCGTCTGGTCAGTTTTCAGGCGAACAAGGGCGAGATCGGGAATCGCTGGTACAAGTACAAAGAGGGTTTTTCCGCCGCCTTGATGCGCTACGCTTTTGAGAAAGTCGGCTTGACGAAGGGTACGCTTTTAGAGCCGTTCGCCGGGGCGGGAACCGCGTTGTTCGCGGCATCGGCGGCGGGCATGAACGCCGTTGGTATAGAGTTGCTGCCGAGCAGCGCGGAAAGCATCGCCGCGCGCCAATTGCTGTTGAAGGCGGATTCTGCGCGTATGGCAAAGGCTATCCGGTTGTTCCGCGCCAATCGCAGTTGGGAACAGGAGGGCGCAGTCGTTCCTTTCGCGCATCTGAAAATCACAAATGGCGCGTTTCCCGCGGAAACAGAACGCCAACTGCGCCGCTACCTGCATGACGCAAGCCTGCACTCCGACCCTGATGTTGGGCGTATCCTGCGCTTTGCCGCGTTGTGCGTACTGGAGGCTATCAGTTACACGCGCAAGGATGGACAGTATTTGCGCTGGGATTACCGTTCGGGACGTAGGCAGGGCAGCAGGCCGTTTGACAAAGGCAAAATCCTGACCTTTTCCGAGGCAATTCAGCCCAAACTGCTCGATATTGAAACAGACCTGTGCGCCGACAGTATTCCTTCCAGCCTTTTCGACTTGGATTCCGAGGATGATTACCCCGGACAGGCGCATTCGCCCGGCAACATACAACTGCTGACAGGTTCCTGTCTGGATATTCTGCCGACGCTGGATGCGGCGTCTTTCGACGGCATCGTCACCTCGCCGCCCTATGCCAACCGCTACGATTATACCCGGACTTACGCGCTTGAACTCGCTATGATGGGCGTTGGTGAAGAAGGCATCCGGCATTTGCGGCAGGCGATGCTTTCCTGCACCGTTGAAAACAAGGCCAAAGACGGCCTGAAAGCCCGTTTTTCCCCCGATGTGTACGAGGCGGCGCAAACGGCTTTTGAGCGTCAGGAAGCGCTGCAACGGATTCTCGCCTATCTGGAACTATGTAAAGCGAATAAAACCATCAACAACACCGGAATTCCGCGTATGGTGCGAAACTACTTTTTTGAAATGGCGCTGGTAATTTTCCAGTGCGCGCGATTGCTCAAGCCGGGTGCGCCTTTCGTAATGGTGAACGACAACGTGCGCTATATGGGAGCGCATGTTCCCGTAGATTTGATTTTGGCGGACTTTGCTGTCGCTTCTGGTTTTGACGTGGAAACCATCTGGGTTTTGCCCTGCGGCAAAGGCAACAGCAGTCAGCAAATGGGCGTACACGGACGCGAAGAAGCGCGTAAATGCGTGTATGTGTGGCGACGCCCTGCAATGGCCTGCTGAATACAGGACGCGACTAAAATCAGGCGGCAAATTCACTGCGCAAACAGTTTAATATAAGGAATTTAGTACCTGAGTGGCGAATTAGAACCATTATCGCTGTACGAGAAAAGGAGCAAGATATTGGATACTCTGGTCAGAGCCATGTATGGGATTGGAACGGAAGAACTGGCGCGGTTTCAGGAGGCGTTTGCCGCCAATCCGCAGCATCAGGTGTCGCTGAACGCGGTTACGAAAACGCCGCTCACGCAAATCGCTATGAACCGCAAGGCGGTGACGCGCGCCAACCACACGTACTCGCATCTGGTCAAGGCGGGCGCGGCCACCAGCCAGAACAAAAGCGGGCGCTGCTGGATGTTCGCGGGCCTGAACCTGTTCCGCATGAAAGCGGCGGAAATGATGAACCTGGAAGAATTCGAGTTGTCGCAGAATTATCTTTTTCTGTGGGATAAATTGGAAAAATCCAATTTCTTTCTGGAAAGCATTCTGGGTACGCTGCATGAGGACGTGGGCAGCCGCCTGCTGGCCTGGCTGATGCAGTCGCCGATACAGGACGGCGGGCAGTGGGATATGTTCGTCAACCTGATTAAGAAGTACGGCGTGGTTCCCAAAGAAGCCATGCCGGAAACCGAAAGCAGCAGCGCCAGCCACCTGATGAATGACCGCATCACCAACAAACTGCGCGAATACGCCGCGCGCCTGCGCAGCGGGCATCGGGAAGGGCTGGAACTCGATGTATTGCGCGAGCAGAAAACGCAGATGCTGTCGGAAGTGTACCGCATGTTGTGCATGCACCTGGGCGAGCCGCCGACCGAATTTGAATGGCAGTGGCGCGACAAGGACAAGGAATTCCATCGCGACGGAACCCTGACGCCGCTTGGAGTTCCGCGAAAAATACGTGCCCATTGATCTCGACGATATGGTGTGCCTGATTCATTGCCCCACTGTAGAAACCCCGTACAACCGCATGTACACGGTCAACTATCTGGGCAACGTGATCGGCGGGCATGGCGTCCGCTACCTGAACGTTGAAATGGACGCGCTGAAAAAAGCGAGCGTGGGCATGATCAAGGATGGCAAGCCCGTCTGGTTCGGCTGCGACGTGGGCAAGATGTTTGACCGCGATTTGGGATTGATGGACACGGAATTGTACGATTTCGAGGGCGTGTACGGCGTTCCGTTCCACATGACCAAAGCCGAGCGGCTGGATTACGGCGCAAGTTTGATGACGCACGCGATGGTGTTTACAGGCGTGGATTTGGACGAGGCGGACAAGCCCCGCAAATGGCGCGTAGAAAACAGTTGGGGCGACAAAGTGGGCGACAAAGGCTTCATGCTGATGACTGACGCCTGGTTCGACCAATTCAACTACGAAGTCGTAGTGGAAAAGCGGTACGTCGCGCCCGAACTGCTGGCGTCTGCTGGATACGGAGCCGATTGGCCTCCCGCCCTGGCATCCCATGGGATCACTGGCGGCGGCATGACAGCAAATCACTCTGCACTCAGAGGAGTGTCGTAGAACGTTCGTTTGCGTCTTGCCCACAATCTCGCAAATTGCCCGTCAATAGCCTCTGTACAAAGGCATGACGGGCATTTCTTTGGACGCGCGGTTCGCGCGTTGCGCGAAGGAATGGGTTCAGTACGGTTTTGTCGCTATGCCCGATGCGGCAGCCGTTTGCTGCGCAGGAGGGCTGAACGCGAAATCGGCGGCGGTCAGCGGCACATTGGTCTTGATGTTGGAGAGACGCATTACCTGTACGCCGTGTCGCCCGACGCTGTTAAATTCCAGCACATACTCGTGAATCAGGCTGTCGGGGCCGATATACAAATGCTGCTCGAAGGGTGTATTCTCGCCCCCGGCGATGTTGCCGTTGGTGAAATGGTGTGACAGAACTTCATACACAACCCCGTCTATCTTTTGTGTGCCCTCGTACTTCAATTCGTTCATGCTGCCGACATAGCCGTATTGCGCGATAGCCCGTTCGGGGTCGAAGAACGCGCCGAAAGGGATGCCGTCCCACAGGTGCAGGTTTGCGCCGGTGGCTTCCGCCGGCTGTGTGCTGTAGGTTCCCCCGCCCGCTGCCAGGCCGGATGCCTGCCGCGCTCCCAGCAGGCTGTCAAAGGGCGCGTCCGCGAACGCGCGGGTGGGAAGAAAACTGCCGGGCGTAAAGGTTGTCATGGTTTTGCCGTCCGAGGCGACCAGGTTGGGAAAGGCCGGGTGGGTCATATAGGAAAACTGAACGCGCGCGAAGTTGGGCCGCATGGCGCGGAACGATCCCGTCACCATCTGCTGGCTTTTCACCGACGTGCCCGTATAAACGAAATCCGCCGTCATGGTCTTTGTCCGCAATGCCGCCGTTCGCAGGCGGCGCAGGAGAGCGGCAACGCGGGGATCCATGGCAGACGCGGACGACACAGGCCGCGCGTCGCGCGTTTGCGAACGCGCGACGGTCTGCGCCGGACAGGAACCGAGACTTACAGCAAGGCCGCTCAACAGCAGCAGCGGGACAGCCAGGCGTGACAGCATCCTTTTCTCCTTTGTAGGCTTCCACGATCTATAGAAGCAGGTATACAGAAGCAGAGGCAAGCAGAACCTACTACATTTCAAGGCGTTTGCGGGCAAAGCGCGTTACAAGTTAATGCGCAAACGCGACTTGAGACAACTATCTATTGAGACGGCGCAAGCTGCTTCTACGGTTCACAATTTATGCAATTACATTCTCAATCCGCGTTCATTCGCGGCTATTTCTAAAAAGTGTGTTGCGGCGCGTTCAAGTTTCAAACATCGGCGATTTTCTTTGCGTATTGAGAAGACAGGGAACGTTTCGGCGGGTTTGTTTGTTGTAGGGAGTGAACCGTCGAGGTTTGCGCGTTGCTTTCATCTGCGGCGCAAACGGGCGCATCAAGGAGAATTAACCATGCGAAATAACGGCATCGCGGCAGTGGCCTGCGTCTTGGGAGCAACATTGGCCTGGGGCTATATGCGTAACGCAAACGCGCAAACCGACAGCGCGGCGAAAATGAAACAAACGACAACGACGAGCAAAGTCGCCAAAATCACCAAAAGTGACGCGGAGTGGAAGAAGATTTTGACGCCGGAGCAGTACGACGTGATGCGCCAAAAGGGAACGGAGCGGGCGTTCACGGGCAAATATTGGCACAACGAGGAAACGGGCGCGTACTACTGCGCGGCCTGCGGCCTGGAACTGTTCACGTCCAAAACCAAGTTCGATTCGGGCACGGGCTGGCCGAGTTTTTATCAGGAAGCGGTCAAAGGCAACATCATCACGCACACGGACGCGGACGGCGAGCGCTCGGAAGTGATTTGCGCCCGTTGCGGCAGTCACCTGGGCCACGTTTTCACCGACGGCCCCAAGCCCACCGGCCTGCGCTACTGCATGAACTCCGTCAGCCTGGAGTTCAAAAAGGACGGCGACAAGAGCAAACTGAAAGCCCCCGCCCTCCCGGCAGTAACCACAACCACCACGAAGAAGTAGCCTGTATCTTAATTACGGGCTTGCAGCCCATTCTTCCTGCGGCCAGTCGTTTCCACGCGAAATGACTGGCCTTAAGTGTTTGCGCGGGTAGGTATTTTGCCGGCGCCAGTCGAATAGGCCGTCTGAATCATGCTCATCAAAACGTGAGTTTAGCGCCTGTTTACCGGTACACTGCGGCATAACTCCTTGTGCAGTAACCGGATTATACCTATTTTAATCTTTTGCCGGTTATTAGGCCGTCGGCCAATCGTCCCAATGAACGAAAACTACTCACGTATTTAGGCCGCAGTGTACTAGTGACCTTCGACACGCACAAGCGCGTGTGCCGCATTGTTCTTAACGCCGCCCATCCGTTCGCGCGCAAGTTGCAACCCGCCTTAACCAAGTTGCTGGACCAGTGGCACACCGATGTTTGGTTGGGCGAAATTCAGGTTTGTATAGCGGGCGCTATGGGAAGACTTACGCTGTGACATACTGGATTGTACTGGGTTTCCTGCTATGGATACTTTTTTTAACGTGTGCCGGTGTCCTGCATACTTCAGCCGGTCCCAAAATTTTGCGCTATAATATCTTTTGTCTGACAGCGTGGCGTGTTCCTGCGCATACGGCTTGCCGGTGTAATATGCGTGGAAAATTAGAGAGGAAAAATGGTGAAGGTAAACGGAAGCCAGCAGGTACTTGTAATCGGGGCGGGGGCGGCAGGGCTGTTGGCGGCGAAGCGGGCGGCGGAACGGGGAGCGCGCGTCACGCTGCTGGAAAAGAATGACCGCGTGGGCATGAAGATTTTGATTTCCGGCGGCGGCAAGTGCAACCTGACCCATGCGGACGCGATGGAAGCGGTTCGCGCCGCATTTCGCCCGAATGAAGCCCGGTTCCTCAAGCCGTCCTTTTACCGCTTCACCAATGACGATTTTCTGGACATTCTTCATCAGGAAGGGATGCAAACGTATGCGCGTCCCGATGGCCGCGTGTTTCCCGTCGAGCCTGCCAACGCCAAAGATGTCGTTGCCCTGCTGGAAAGCGTCGCGCGCAAGGCGGGCGTAAGTATCGTATTGGGCGCAGGCGTGAGCGGATTGGTTTGCGAAGCGGGGCATGTTGTCGGCGTTCGCGTCGGTGAGCGCATACAGCGGGCGGATCGGGTGATTGTCGCTGTTGGCGGCTCTTCCTATCCGGCAACGGGAACGACGGGAGATGGCTGGCGGTGGGCGGCGGAAGCGGGACATACGCTTGTGCCGCTGCGGGCGGCGCTTGCGCCCCTGTACCTGGCGAATGTGGAACCGGACTGGTCAGGCGTGGCGCTGCGCGATGTGGCCTTGCGGGCGCGGCTGGGCGCGGGCGGCAAAGAATACGCGCGCTGGCGGGGCGATCTGCTGTTCACGCACAAGGGCGTGTCCGGCCCATGCGCGCTTGGCGTCTCGCGGGAGATTGCCGAACGCATGGCGGTTGGCGTTGCGCAGGGTGGTATCGTGGAAGTGGATTTACTTCCCGACGTGCCGTTCGAGGAACTGCAAACACAATTGCGTTCGGAATTGCAAGCGAACCCGCGCAAAACACTGGGCGGCGTCACAGCCCGCTATGTGCCCGACAGCCTGGCCGCGCCGCTTGGCGCGGCTATCGGAACTGATCCGCAAACGCGGGGCGCGCACCTGTCAGCCAAAGCCTTGAACCGCGCCGTCAGCATCCTCAAAGGCTGGCCGCTCGGCGGTGTGCGGAGTGTCCCTTTGGAACGCGGCGAAGTGGTTGCAGGCGGCGTCAGTCTGGACGAAGTGGACGCGCACACGATGGAATCGCGCCTCGTTAAAGGGCTGTACCTGTGTGGCGAAATACTCGACATTGCCGGTCCCGTCGGCGGCTACAACCTGCAAGCCGCGTGGAGTACCGGCTATGTGGCAGGCGAAGCGGCTGCCGATAACCTGTAACAACGCGGGCTAATAGATGTTCAGAGCGCGGTATGCCTTCCGAATGTTCTCGCAAAACTCCTCGTAAGAAGGAAGCATTTCCAGTTTATCCAGTGAAATCGCGCTGCCAATCGGCTGATACAAATCGTTTCGCTTCAACTCGGTTCGCCTGCGCCTGGGCATGTCCTAAAGATACTATGAACCATTAAGCGGCCTCCCCGCTTACCTGCCCTTCCATTCCAACGGTTTTTAGATACTCCTGTACGCGGCTCAATGTCCACCGCCGCTCCGTATCCGAAAACGTAAGGGTCGTCTGCGATGTTTTCTCCGCGTCCACCATTCTCGTAATTCCAACCTTCAAGCGTTTGCCCGCTATATCCTGCACCAGCGTTACAAGCTGCGAAAGCCAGACGCTCACCCGCCGATCCTCCGTCCACCTCAGCGTCTCTGTAACAAGAACTGGAGAATGTGTATTTACGATAACCTGGCGCAGCGGCTGATCCATCTGCGTAAAATCAATGCTAAGATCCACCAGCAGTTCCAGCGCGGCGGCAATCCTGCCCGGATGGATGCCGTTTTCAGGTTCCTCAAAGCAAAGAAGCCCCTGATGGCGCTCATCGTGAAGCAGAATGCACAGCGCCAGCAGACGCAAAGTGCCCTCAGAAAGAGTTCTCGACGTGAATTCTCGCCCATCCTCATTCTTCACTTTAATAATGAACTGCCGATTCGCGCGATCATCGAATGCTTCAACCTCGATGAAGTTAGGCAGGAACTGATTAAGGTCGCGGGATATTTCCGTCAGCGCATAGGGATCGTTGCGCTGAATGCGAAACAGGGCTGCGGCCATATTTTGCCCGGTTTGCGTAATCTGATCGTTCGTATTCGGCCCTTGTCGCGTAGGCGCGCGTAAATCTTCTGGATTGAGCTGAAGAAACTTCCAGCTTCGCATCTCTTTCCCGGCGGCAAAGGCATGTGGAAATTCTACCGAATTTATGCTGCTCAGGTTGGTTTGCCCAACCGCGCTGCCCGGTCTCTCCTTTCCGCCGGATTTTCCGTCCTGTGGAATCTTGAAGGCTCTTCGGCCTTCCGGTTCCCGATAGATATAGGGTGTGCCGCGTTTTCCAGTCACAACCTTGGGCCGCCAATGATGCAGAAACTCCTTCGGAATATAGGCGCGCGCCCACTGATCTTCGTCCTGCTTTATCGTCTCCAATCTTTCATCTTCGACCGTCAGCGTTTCGAAGCCGTCCGCGTCCGTGTGGCGCTTGATGACAAGACGGTAGGAGAGACGAGTATACTTTAATTCGGCTGTATCTCCCCAATTATCCGTTACCTGGCGATTTACAAGCAATTCCGTTTCAAACTTCATCTCGTCAGCAACATTATCTTTGCTGTACTGCGTGAACAGTTCGGACGCATCCCCTCTTTGTTCCCCGAAGGCTGTTTTAAGGTCTGTTTCCGCCAGACGCGCCAGGAGCTGCAGCGCATCGAACAGATTGCTCTTCCCGGACGCATTGATACCTGCCACGACCGTAAAGGGACTAAACTCCATCTCGAATTCGTGAAAGGATTTGAAGCCTGAAATTTTCAGTTTGGTGATCATAATACGAACGCCTGTCTCGTAGATGCAAAAAGAAAGCCGCCACTATAGAGGAGCGAAATAAGTTACTGTAGTTGATGTAATTGTACCTTTTTTCCGGCGCGCGATAATTTCGAGGGCAGCAATCTGAGGATCGTCGGGCAGGAAGCCGCGTACATCGGCATCATGTTGTACAAATCAGCCTTATCACCAAACCACATGACGATTACATTTGTAGGGGCGTGATTTATCACGCCCGCGTGGTGGGAAGTTATAGATTACGAACCTTAAGAATTCTCTGGTTACAGAAAGCGTTTGAGGGTGTCGGCGTTGCGCAGGGCGTTGCCGCCGCCATCGTTGTTGAAATAAGCGTAAACGTCACGGCCCTGTGCCTGCCATTCGCGGAAACGGTCTGCCCACCAGCGCAGGTCATCATCCGAATATGACCCGGCGTACAGCCAGTTGGTGTCGGGGCCGTGAAAGCGCACATAGACAAACGAAGCGGTTGCGCGCAGGACGCAGGGCAGATTGGCTCCGCTCATCACGCAGTACGCGGCTCCATACCGCTCCAAAAGCGCGTAAATTTCTTCCACGTGCCAGCTTGGATGCCGGAATTCCAGCGTCACTTTCAGCCCAGTAGGGAACGGTTTTTAGAAATGTTTCCAGCCGCTCGTAATGGCAGGCGAACTGCGGCGGCAATTGCACCAGAAACACGCCCAGATGCTCGCCCAATCCCCACATCCCCTGCGCCATGCGCTGCATCCATTCCTGCGGGTTGTTCAGGCGGGCATAGTGCGACAGGCCGCGCGCCGCTTTCACGCTCATCACGAAGCCGGGCGGCAGCTTGGCCTTCCAGCCCGCAAATACGGCGTCGGCAGGCCAGCGATAGTACGTGTTGTTGACTTCTACCGTGTCGTAGCGCGCCAGATAGTAGGGCAGCCGCTTGCCGACCGGCGTTTTCTCCGGGTACAGCAAGCCCTGCCAGTGGTCATAGCTCCACCCCGACGTGCCGATGTGAATGGTCATGCGCCCGCTCCCTTCCCGGCACCGGTTGAGAAAATGTGGTACACTGGAATGTAACTATTTTCATAGACGTGCATTGTGGTTGTTTCGCCCTCCGGTATGCGTTGCCACTGGTTCGCGGTTTGCCTTTGCTTAACCCCGACGTTTGCACTTGCCCGCCCCATCTGCCTGAACCGGGTCTTCGCGCACAGCGAACACAGGCCGATTTCTCAGGAGATGTTTTTTTCATGTTGTTTACGGATCTGGGACTCTGTCCCGAACTTTTGCGCGCCCTTGCCGATTCCGGCTATGACACGCCCACGCCCATTCAGGCGCAGGCCATTCCCGTGATTTTGCAGGGACGCGACGTGCTTGCCGCCGCCCAAACCGGAACCGGCAAAACCGCCGGCTTCACCCTGCCGATGCTGCAGCTCCTTCGTACCCTTAACGCGCCCAAGCTCCATTCGCAGCGCCGAATACGCGCCCTGATTTTGACGCCCACGCGGGAACTCGCCGCGCAGGTGGAAGAAAGCGTCCGCACGTATGGCAAGTACCTGCCTCTGACTTCGACCGTCGTTTTCGGCGGCGTCAACATCAACCCGCAAATTGGCGCGCTGCGGCGCGGCGTGGATATTCTCGTGGCTACGCCCGGACGCCTGCTCGACCACATTCAGCAGCGCACACTGGATTTGCGGCATGTAGAACTGCTTGTTCTGGACGAAGCCGACCGGATGCTGGACATGGGCTTTATCCGCGACATTCGCCGGATTCTGGACTTGCTGCCGCCGCGCCGCCAAAACCTGCTGTTTTCCGCAACGTTTTCGGAAGAAATTAAAACCCTTGCCGACGGCCTGCTCAACTCCCCGACCCGCGTGGAAGTGGCGCGTCAGAACGCGGAAAGCGCCCTGGTAACACAGTCGTACTATCCCGCAACCCGCGAAAACAAGCGCGACATGCTGGTACATCTGCTGGCGGAAGAAAAAATCGCGCAGGCGTTGGTGTTCACGCGCACCAAGCATGGCGCGGACCGGCTTGCCAAGCAGCTCGAGCGCGACGGCATTGTGGCGGTTCCCATTCACGGCAACCGCAGCCAGCCGCAGCGAACCCGCGCGCTCGCAGATTTCAAGGAAGGCCGCGCCCGTATTCTCGTCGCCACCGACATCGCGGCGCGCGGACTGGACATTGACCAGCTTCCCTACGTCATCAATTACGAACTGCCCAACGTGCCGGAAGATTACGTGCATCGCATCGGGCGCACCGGGCGCGCGGGCGTGACCGGGCAGGCCATTTCTCTTGTCAGCATAGACGAGCAGGCGTACCTGAACTCCATCGAAAAGCTGATGAAAAAGCGCATTTTGCGCCGTGAAGCGACCGGCTTTGTCGTTCCCTTCCGCGCCGACGAACCCGCCGAGCGTCCGGCAAGGCCGCAGCAGCCACAGGGCGGACGCGCCTCGCGTCCCTACGCGCAGCCACAGTCGCAAGCATCGGGACAATCGGCGCGCTTTGCGCCGCGCGGCCCGCGCCCGGCTGCCGCTTACGGCTCTGCCGCGCCATCCCGGCAAGCGCCCCGCAACGCGCCCCCTGCGCGCCCGGCACACTCCCTGCGCGCGAGCAAGCCGTAAATCTGACCCGTATTTCTCCAGCCTTGCACCTATTCCCTGCAAGGCTATTTTGTTTGTGGCGCAGTTCAAATTTCTACAAAGCCCTGAAGGTATGCAGGAATTCGCCGGTACAATCAAGAATAGTCCAAAAGGTAGAGGAGTAGAACGCCTATCCCGTTGCTTCAAAGGAATTACCCCGGAACACCCCGGTAAGCAACAGCGGCAGGCAGCGAACCAACACACCCCCACAGCGCGTCTTTAGAAGCAAGGAGAATTACGCACACATGGCGACCAGCGTTTGGAGATTAGCGGAAACGATTATGGCCCCGGGGAGCGCGGCTGCCGACGCCGAACTCAGCGACCGCCGGGAAGAGCGCGCGTGGCTGGATCGCTGCGCGATGGGCGACGAGCGCGCCATTCGCTGGATACTCAACCGCTATCGTGACCGTGTGGTGCGCCTGGCCGCGCATGTGCTGCACAATTCCCGCGAAGCCGAAGATGTGGCGCAGGAAGCGTTCGTCAAAGCGTTTCGGCAAATAGACCAGTTTCGCGGCGATTCGGGTTTTTACGCCTGGCTGTACCGCATTGTCGTCAACTTGTGTTTAGATCGGATGCGCCGCAAGTGCGTGTCGTCCGAATTTCCTCTGGAGGAGCGAACATTACCCACGCAGGTGATGTCTAATCCTGATATGGAAAAGCGGCTCGTTGTGGAGCAGATACTCAACTCCCTGTCTCCCCCGATGCGAGCGGCTCTGGTTTTGCGCGAAATGGAAGGGCTGGAATACGCCGAAATCGCGCAGGTGCTAAATATCCCTGTCGGAACCGTGCGTTCGCGGCTCAATACGGCCCGCGAACAGTTCCGGCAACGCTGGTCGGCCATTCAAGAGGAGGCCAATCATGTTTAACCGTTGCTGGCGCTGGCGCGTCCTGCTTGCGCGCCGCTCCGACGGCACAATCACCCGTTCTCAATGGGGTTCGCTCCAAGATCATCTCGTCAGTTGTTCGTCCTGCCGTAAGCTCGCCGATGCCGACTTAGCGCTGCAAGCCGTATTCAGTTCCCGTACCCCTTTGCTTTCACCCGACGCCATTTCCGCCTTTGATGATCGCGTTGTTTCCGCCGTAACAGGGGGACGATGGCGGTCAGTCAACCAGCCTTCGTGGCTGGCGCGGCAATGGCAATCGTGGAAGATTTGGCAGCGGCTACAAGCGCGCAGCCGCGCCTTGCCACTCGCATTTTTGGCGCAGATCGGCGGCGGAGCCGTGTGCGCGGTTGCCGTGACGTCCTTGTTTCTGCTGCCCTCCCTGCATCCGCATACGTCGGTAAGCGCGCATACGGCGCAATTGCGGGATGTTCAGGCCGAAGCCATGGAACGCGCCAATGCGTCCGTGCCGATGGAATCGCTGCTGCAAACGCCTACGCCGCGCGCCGCGATGCTGTGGACCGCCCCGCAAAATGGCGAGATTCGCCACAAAGCCAGCCACCAAACAATAGACGCGCCTGCTCCTGCCGCGCTGCCCGCACAGTCCGCGCCGTCCAAGACCGACGCGCCTGAAAAGCCTGTGCATCCACGTCATACCGCCCTGCCGAATACAAGGGCGTTCGGTTAGCAAGCGCCGAAGCAGGTTCGGCGCTTATGGCAATCGCTGCCGGAAAGACCCACTTGGCTGCTTCCGTGCCACCTGATGAAAACCATGCCCCGAGCGGCTTCGCCTGTTTCCGATGCAAGCGTTTGGACTTCCACGCTTGACGGGGAACAGGCAAGCGCAGCCGGGGTATTGCCCGTGCCGCCTGACCCTCTGCACATTTCTCCCCTGCCGGACCCCGCCCTGCCTCCCAAACCCGCCAAACCTTCCGGCTGGCTTGTCGGCATTGTGCTGGGCGTCCTTGTGGGATTGTGGCTGCTGCCGCCCGTCCGCTATACGTTTGGCTCCCAATTACGGTTTGCGCTGGCGCAGGACGGCTTGCCCTGGGCGCTCACCCTTGACTCGCAGCGCAGCCTGCGCGAAGCCCCGCGCCTGGATGCTACCGCCGCTATCCTTCCTGACGATTATCTGCTGCAAGTGGGCCGCGCCACCGCCTTCGTCGAGTTAGGCGGCGTGAAAGCCGCGCCTGCTTCCGAAGTCGCCCCTGCCGACGATGCCCCCGACACCTCCGACCACACCCTGGCGCGCTTGACCCGCGTAGCCCACGATTTCCCCCTGGCCGCCGGCGCCCAGGCCCACCTCGCCCGCTACATGATGGTAGACCGCGTCCGCATTCAGCGGGCCGAACTGGCGGAGAAGACGGAAGAGCAGGGAAAAGGGAAAAGGGAAAAGGGAAAAGAAGAGGATTCATCCTTCATCCTTCATCCTTCATCCTTAACCATTCCCGCCCGCTACACCGATGTCAAGCTGATGCGGTGGGCGTTGAGCAATGGCGAACGGCTGGACCCGGACAATGTGTTCTGGCCGGCGATGCTGGCGTCTGCCTACTTCGCTGCCGGACGGGACACGCAGGCATTGGCGGCGTTGGCGCGGTGCGAACAGAAAACGCGGTGGGACTCCTATATTTATGAGGAGGTGCTTGGGCAGTGGCGCTTGTATTCCCTGACGTATGGCGATCATGGAGCCACGCAAAAAATCGGCCCCCTGTCGCGGATCGCTTTTCCGCATCTGCGCGAACTGCGCCGTATGGCGGAAATGGCGCGCTGGCATGCCGATCAGGAAGCCAATCGAGGCCACGTCCGCGAGGCGATACAGATTCGGCAGCATGTGCTGCGCCTGGGCATTCTGCTGCGCGATACGGCGACATGGGCGTATGAGGCGCTGTATGGAACGGATTTGATTTTGATTGCCGCCAGTGATAAGGCCGTGACGCCCCGACAAACGACGGTTCGCACAGTGGGGCAATGGCAGGAACAAGCGCGGGAGTATCTTGCGTTTCTGGAGGCACACGGGAAGAAATCTGAAGTCACCGTGCTGACAGCGGAAGTGGAGGAAAGCTGCAAGCTGCGGGCGCAGGTGGATATAGCGCGGGCCGATTCGTCGTATCCGGGCGTTCCCCCTGGTATCCCGCTCGTGCCGCTGTTCGGCGCGTGGATGACCGGAGTTTGCCTGGTGCAGCAAATGCTGCTGCTTGCAATCAGCGTAGGCGTGGCGCGATTATTGCAAATCGGAATGGAGCGCAGGACGCAAACGTCACGCGCCGCGCGCCTGACAGGAAGGTTTGTCATCACGGCGACAACGCTGATCAGCGGCGCGTTCCTGCTGACGGCGTTTGTGTCCTCGCGCCTGGCGATTGTGTTTCTCATCGGAAGCGGCTGCCTGTTCGCCCTTACGGCAAACATGCTTCAACGTCAATGGTGGCGCTGGAAGCGAACAAGTGACCTCGACTCCTACGCCTGCCGACAAAAGCGCATAGACCAAAAATGGAACCGGGGCACGACCTGGCGCATGTTGATCTGTCTGCTCACGCCGTGCCTGGTTGCCCTGTGGCTGCTGCGGCCTTTGTTGAGCAGCCTGCATCCCGTCGCGCAACTGCTCACCAGCCTGATGGAAATGGAACCGCCGATTTCCCATGCGCGCATATTTCAAGTCGCGCTGTTATCCTGCGCTATTCCCCTCGTATTCGCGCTTGGGCTGTCGCTCTGGGCGTTGTGGCGCAACACTCCCGTCCTTGCCACCCTTACCATTGGCCTGCGCCGCCTCTTCCTTCCCGCCATGACCAGCCTGGTCCTAGTTTACATCCTCCTGCTCCAGCAAACGTTAGGCTTAGACACCGAATCCACCCACGCCATCAACGAAGTGGCCCGCGATGACCTGCATTGGGTGCTGACGCATAGTGAAGGAAAGTAGTCAGTAGTCAGTAGTCAGTAGCCGTTCTACTCACTGCTTTGGCGAAAGTACAAGGCTTTGAGTAAACAGGCATTTCTACTGACTACTGACTACTGACTACTGACTACTTTCCTCTGCGCCTGCGACAGCATCAAAAACTCGTACAGATTCTCCTGCGTGACCATGCCGATGAGATCGGCGACATCGGAAGACTCGGCCTGCATGACCAGCATGGAGCCGGTTTCGGAGATTAAGGGCAGAATTTCTTCTAAAGGTTCGTCGGGATGGACCCGGGCGAAGTGGCGGAGCATGATACCGGCGACGTAGGCATCCGGTCCCTGATTCGCCAATCCTTGCAGCAGGGTGGCGCGGGTCAGCAGCCCGACCACTTCTCCGCCATGCACGATAGGAAAATCCTGCTGGCTGCCGGCAATCAGGCTGTCGGCGGCTTCGCGCAGGGTGCTGCCGACCGAAAGCGTATGGAATTCCCGCATCATCGCTTCCCGCACCTGATGCCCCGAAACCAATTCCTGCGTCTGGAACATGGCCGCTTCCTGCTGCGCGCCTTTGTACACGAACAGGGCAATGAACAGCAGCGCCAAACTGCCGCTCCACAGGCTGTACACGCCGAGCAGCAGCGCCATTCCCTGCCCGATACGCGCCGCCAGCACGGTGGCGGTAACATCGTCCATTTTACGCGCCAGCAAGGCCCGCAGAACCCGCCCGCCGTCCATCGGGAAAGCGGGAATCATATTGAACACGGCCAGAAACACGTTTGCCCAGAGTATCTGCGTCAGCCCGATGTGATTGGAGCCGCTCAAAACAGCGTTGGGAAACGCCGCGCCCGAAAATCGCAGCCACAACAGCAGCCCGGCGGCAATCAGCAGGTTCACTGCGGGGCCGGCAAGGGCAATCCAGAGTTCTTCGCGGGGCCGGGGCAGGGTTTCCAGCCGCGCCACGCCACCTATCGGGTACAGCACAATGTCCGTCGTTTGGATGCCGTAGGAGCGGGCCGTCAGCGCGTGTCCCATTTCATGCAGCACCACGCAGGCAAACAGCGCGAGAACAGTCAGCAGGCTGCGCGTGGACGCATGCCCGGTTTCCAGTCCCAACCCCGGCCCTCCCCACGCCACATACGCGAGGAACACAAAAAACGTCCAGTGCAGCCGCACAGGGATGCCGGACAGCGAAAGAATACGAAACGACGCCCCATCATTGGCAACGCGCTTTCGCGGGATTTTCGCTTTTGGCTCCTCGTGATTGGTTTCCACGGAATTGTTGTCCTGTAAATCGGACGCATCGGATGGCACACGCCGCGTATGCTGTGTCAAAGTGTCGCGCTCTTTTTCCGCTCGTCTCGGAGGTAAATCTGTAGGCATTGCGGCCTCCTAATCGTCATAACAAACTCTATACGCTTTACGCGCCATAAAGCATGAACATGCCGGATTGTCCGAACACCGAACACCGAAACCCAACACCGAACACCGGCATTTTGAAAACAGCAAACCCTCCGAACAATCCTGTTTGTTGGAGGGTTTATGACTGTCTTGTATATCGGTACGTAATGCAGGCAGGCGCTGTTAGCCGCGCAGCCAGTTCCACACGCGGCGGAACCATGTACGGAGGCGGGCGCGGGCGGTAGGCGGGTCGGGCTTGCGATACGTGCGCGGATCGGTCAGATGCTGCAGTTCCAGACGCCCGTAGCGGCGCACGGCCAATTCCACTGCCGCGCGCACCACTTCGGGGTTCTGCTCGAAGTGCCCGTGCCAGCCGCAGACAAAACATTCCGTGTTTGACTCCAAATTCAGCCAGCCGCACAATTCACAAATCTTGAGTTCCGATTCGTGAAACGTGCTGACACGTCCCTGCCTCTGCGGCCCCGCCTCCCTGGTCATTTCCCAACATCCTCCGGTATGCACATAGTTCTCTTACGTAAATTCTGCCACTCCTCTACAAATTGTGGCATTTCATTCTGCAATCTTCGGCATTTCTTCGCCGCTCCTACAACTATCACGAATCAGCCGGGGGAAAGGTTTCAAAGTAGGCATCAGGCATTAGAGACTAAAAGTTCAACACCAAGATAAGCTATGTTCGACAAGCGCATTTCCTAATGCCTGATATCTAATGCCTGATGCCTTACGGCGACGCCGACTCCCCGTAAATCACTTCCGCAACCGTTTCGCCGACGATTTTCAGGGACGCGGCGGAGCATTTGTCGGGCGTGTCCTGCAGCGTGTGCCAGTACGGATAGTAACTTGCGCCCGCAGGCGCGCTGTTGCCGAAGAAAGGGATCAGGTCAACGGTGCGGATGCCGGCTTTTATCAGGGCGAGATGGTCGTCATTGACGTTGAAGTTCAAATCCGAGCGGAACACATTGCTGTAACCGAGAACTTGCGCCGCCTGGTAGATTTTGGTCAGCGTACCTGGCGCGGCATTGAACGAGTTCTCTTCGCGGGGCAGCAGGATGTTTTTACCGCCCACCATGTCCAGCAGAATGCCGTAATCAGGGTAGCCGAAACGCTTGTCTTCCTGAAAGTGTTGGGCAAAGTAGCGCGAACCGAGTTCCACGCCTTCGCCTTCGCCATTATTCGCCAGAAAGTCGCCGTAATCCTCGCCATCGTCCAGAATCAGCAGGACGCCGACGGGCGGCTTCTTTTCCTTGAACATTTTTGCCAGTTGCAGCAAAATCGCCGCCCCGGACGCGCCATCATTGGCGGCGGGAATGGGATTGGTTCGGTTCCAGCCTTTCGGACCGTAACGGTAAGCAGGCGCTTTGGCGGCTTCCGAAGAGTTCGGGCCGTCGGCTATCGGGCGCGAGTCCCAATGGGTAATCAGCAGTACGGGGTTTTGCGCGGGCGCAGTCGCTCCGGCGGGATAGATGATGCCGATAACGTTGGTAACGGGCAGGCCGCGATAGGAAAACGTCTGTGCCAGTGTCACGTCCGCGTACTTTTTCATCTCTTCCAGCAAAAATGTTTTGGCTTTTTCGTGCGGGTCGCTGCCCAAAGGACGCGGCCCAAAATCACACTGTTTTTTCAGCAGGGTATAGGCGGCATCGCCATCGAAGACAGGCCGCTTGCCCGCCGTGTTCCCTGTAGAGTCAGACGACCCGGAACCGCCCGCGGTTCCGTTTCCATTTCCCGTTGCGGAGGCAGGCGTAACGTTTGTGGGCGCGGAATTGGTGTTCGTTGCCGTGCCGCTTGTCCCGGCAGTATTGGCAGCCGTGCCCGAAGCAGAGGCAGACGCGGAAGTTACTGTTGTTGCCGACGCATCGCCATGCTGGCAGCCGGCAAGCGACAGCAGGGGCAGGCAGGCCAATGCGCCCACCACGCTCCAATACGTTCGCCGCCCGTTCGTCCGGCCACATCCGGCGCGAACCGCGCGGCGAGTGGCGGCGCGGTTCGTTTGGTGGTTTTTAGCCTTACCTGGCGTTCGCAACAAGTCGGTTTTCGCCTTTCGTAATCGTCTTGTGGTCGTTGAGGTAGCTCGTCAGCGCGGCTTCCAGCGTGACGTCCGTTGTCTTTTCAATGTCGCTTTTCTGCCAGAACTTGAAATAGCCGTGTGAGCCGTTGGCAAGCGGCGCGGGCATCGCAACGCGGTACGTTTTTCCCGCTTCCAGCGCGCTCCCGCCGATTTTCACGCCCACAACCCGCTTATTGCCGGGCGCGGACGGATTGAACGTTACGGTCAACCCCGAAGTCTGCAGAAAGCCCACATTGCGACCGGGGTACTGGTACAGGCTTTGCTCCAAGGCCGCCCGTATCTGCGCCCCGGTCAATTTCACAATGGCAATCACATCGCCCTTGTATTCCAGCGTTTTCATTACGTCGGGCAGGCCAAAACCGCCATGCGCAACCGAAACCGGCGCCTCCGTAAAGGCGGACGCGGAAACAAAGGCAAGGTCAGTTTTCGCGGACGCGCGAACGGCATCCGCCACCAAATTTCCGAGCAGCACTTGATTGCTGCCCACTTCCTTGTTGGTCAAGTCGGCTTCGGCATGGTACGCCTGCGCCCTTGCCGCGCCCCCCATGACCGCCAATAATCCCGCCACCGCCGCGCAAGCGGCCAGCGTTTTGTAAGTTCGTCGGGTGTTCATGTCGCTTCGCTCCGGGTGTTCAGGTGTTCAGGTGTTCAGGTGTTCAGGTAATTGCGTTTGCAGCGCCAAAGTAAACTTCGGTACTTTTATGTTCCCAAACACCTGAATACCCGAACACCTGAACACCTGAACACCTACTCCCTCCCCTGCTGCCACTGCAAATACGCCTGCAGGAACGGGTCAATGTTGCCGTTCATTACGCCGATTACGTCGCCGGTTTCCTGGCCTGTCCGGTGGTCTTTGACCATCGTGTAGGGCTGGAACACATACGAGCGATCCTGGCTGCCCCACTCATTGGCTTTGGATTCGCCGCGCATGGCGTTCATTTTCTCGTCGTTTTCGCGCCGCTCGCGTTCGAGTAAACGGGCTTGCAGCACGGACATGGCGAACGCTTTGTTTTTGTGCTGTGAGCGCTCGTTCTGGCACGTCACGACAAGGCCGGTCGGCAGGTGCGTGATACGGACGGCGGAATCGGTCTTGTTGACGTGCTGGCCTCCCGCCCCGCTGGCGCGATAATAGTCAATTTGGAGATCATCGGGGTTGATGTCCACTTTGATCTCCTCGCCAATATCGGGAAGAACGTCCACTTTGGCAAACGAGGTTTGCCGCCGTTTGGCCGCGTCGAACGGCGAGATTCGCACCAGCCGATGGACGCCCCGCTCCGCCTTCATGTATCCATACGTATTCTTGCCGTGAATGATAAACGTCGTATTGGTCAATCCGGCAATATCGGCTTCGCTTTCTTCCAAAATGTCCACTTTGTAGCCGCGTAGTTCCGCCCATTTCAGGTACATGCGCTGAAGCATTGTGACCCAGTCGCAGGCGTCGGTTCCGCCCGCGCCCGCTTTGATTTCCACAATCGCGTCCGCGCTGTCGTGTTCCCCCGAAAGCAGCGTTTCCAGTTCCAGACGTTCCAGTTCGGCGGCGAGGGCAGTGGCTTCCCGATCCTGCTCGGCAAGGGTTTCCGGGTCGTCTACGCCTTCTTCGGACAACAGTTCGCACATGGCTTCCAGATCGTCTGCCCGCGCCTGCGCCGCCCGAAGGGGAGCCAGTTTTTCTTTAATCTGGCTCAGCCGCTGGAGTAATTCCTGCGCCTGCGCGGGATCGTTCCACAAGTCCGGCTGCGCCGCTTTGGTTTCTAAATCGTTGATTTCCTGCTGGCGATTGGCCTGGTCAAAGATGGCCTCCCAGCTCGTCCAGCCGGGCGCGCAATTCGCGCGCCCGCGCCTTTATCTCTTCGAGCATGTTTCAGATTCTCCCTCTGTTGCTTCCGCCTTCATTTTGGGCGCAAAGATGGTTTTGTTCTTATATTTGTCCTATGTTCAGTATACTGCCGCGCCCCTGCCTTGTCAAGCATACCGCCCTTGCATCAGGGCCTCTATAGACGATACGACGCGGCAGGGATACACAACGCCGATCCACACCCCAACTACAAGTGATTTTTTAGCGGCCTTGCGCGTAACAACATTGAAATTTGGATTTAAAAGGGAGAACGAAGAATGCCCGAAGGCTTTCTGGATATAATTAAGCGGGTGCGCGGCGAGGGGAATTACGCTGGGGATGAGTTCGGCGGCGCGATGGGCAAGGACGGAAGTGGCCTGCCGGACGGCGACGCGCGGAAGTTCCTGTTTGCAACCGGTATCGAGTGTTCCTATCCGACCATTGACAACGGACGTACTCGGCGCGACCTGCTGGAAGAGTGCGGGCATTACAAGCATTGGCGCGAAGACCTACGGCTTGTAAAAGAACTCGGCTTGAAGGCGCTGCGCTACGGCCTGCCCTACCACAAAACCCATTTAGGCGCGGGCAGGTACGATTGGGAATTCGCGGATCTGGTGATGGCGGAAATGAAGAAGTTGGAAATCACGCCCATTCTGGACCTGCTGCACTTCGGGCTGCCCGATTGGCTGGGCAATTTCCAGAACCCGGAATTTCCCGTCCACTTCGCCGATTACGCGGAAGCCGTTTCCAGGCGCTACCCCTGGGTGCGCTACTACACGCCCGTCAATGAAATCTACGTTACGGCCCGCATCAGCGCCAAAGACGGCATTTGGAACGAGCAACTGAAATCGGACAGGGCGTTTGTCACCGCCATGAAGCACCTGGTTGCGGCCAGCACGCTCGCCACACACGGCATCGCCCGCCATCGGCCCGACTGCGTGATTGTACAATCCGAAAGCGCGGAATATACGCATGAAGCCTGCGCCCTGCCGTCACCGCAGGTTCGGCTGAACAACAAACTGCGCCTGCTGTCGCTGGATTTGCTGTATGCCTGCCCGCCCGACGCTGAAGTATGTATGTACCTGCTCGATAACGGCATGACGCGGGAAGAATACGATTGGAAAATGCGCGGCGAGCCGCCCGGCTATCAGGTTATGGGCAACGATTACTACGGGCGCAACGAGCATATCCTGCTGCCGGATGGCAAAATGTGCGAGGCCGAAGATGTAATGGGCTGGTATCAAATCACCAAAATGTACTACGAGCGCTACCGAAAGCCCGTGATGCACACGGAAACCAATGTCTTCGACGCGGACGCGGCTCCCACTTGGCTGTGGAAGCAATGGATCAACATCCTGCGGCTGCGCAAGGACGGCGTTCCCGTCCTGGGCTTTACCTGGTACAGCCTGACCGATCAGGTAGATTGGGACATTCAGCTAGGGGAAAAGAAGGGCAGGGTCAATGCCTGCGGCTTATACGACCTGGACCGCAAGCCCCGTCCCGTTGCCGCCGCGTACCATTCGCTCCTGCAGGAATTCGGGCAGATAACCATTGTGCCGCATGGCGAACTGTTTGAAGTAACCGATCAGCCGGCCATGCTGAAAGTGGAAGTGTGAACGTTTATCTTATAGTTAAGTGTAAACCTTACACTAATTACATACGCTATTTTGGGGAACTTCCTTCCTTGCTCGTTCGTCTTTTGTGCAAATGCGGAAAATTACCTCTAGGTTATAATGAGCTACCTATCCCCTTTCGATAGCGCGCGTTTCGCTCCCACGACCTGCGCGTTTGTCGAGCGCACCGCCCCGGTGTACCACCCACTTGTTGGCATGCTCTGAATTGGCTCATGTTCGCTGCTTCATACTGACAGGTCTTGACACAGGCCGACAAGAACCGTTTTCTCCCCTTGGCGTGGGGAAGCGTTATTGTCTGTTGCCGTTGTGTATTCAAGCCGGATGTGTTACAGTCGGTCTTTTCGTCGTACAGCCTGACTGCCATCCTCTGCCTTGCGCCTGCCTGGTTTTCTCAGGCGGTTGGCTGCGCTGTCGCCCCCGGCGCTTCCAAATGCAGCAGACAGTATCTCAGACACGCCTATTTTTACCTCATGGAGATAAGAGCAATGAAGAGTTTCGACCTGGTCGTCGCCTCCCATCTTCGCTGGAGCTTTGTGTGGCAGCGCCCGCAACAGCTGCTTTCCCGCCTTGCCAAGCAGCATCGCGTCTTGTTTGTGGAAGAGCCGGTACACGCCCCCGATGACGCGCAGCCGCTTTCCGCCCTTGTCAGCGAACCGACGCCCGGCATTACGGTTCTGGTTCCGCAGGTGCGCGCGTCCGAATGTGGCGACACCCCGCTGTGGCTGTGGCCGTGCCGCGATGAGATTACCCGGCAGGTGCGCGAAGTGATGCGCAATATGGAGTTCCGCAGCCGCGCCCTGTGGCTGTACACGCCCACGCCCGATTTCATGGTGGAAGCCGTTTCGCCGGATATGCTGGTCTACGACGTGATGGACGAACTTGCCAATTTCGCCTTTGCGCCCCCGCAGTTGAAAGCCAACGAAAAGCGGCTGCTCGGCCAGTCCGCAGTGGTGTTCACGGGCGGCGCGTCCATGTACGAGTCCAAGAAGCACCTCAATCCGAACACCCATTTGTTCGCCAGCGGCGTGGACGGAAAGCACTACGCGACCGCCTGCGACCCGGCGACAACCACGCCCGACTGGATGCTGACTCTTCCCGATGGCCCCCGCGCCACCTACATCGGCGTGATTGACGAGCGCCTGGATTACGATTTGATTGCGCAAATGGCCGCAGCCCGCCCCGACGTGCAGTTCCTGATATGCGGGCCGTTCGCCAAAGTGGACCCCGCGCAGTTGCCTCAGGCCCCGAACCTGCACTATCCCGGCCAGCAGCAGTACGCCGACCTGCCGCGCATTCTGAAAGGCACGGACATTTGCCTGATGCCCTTTGCCATGAACGAGGCGACCAAGTTTATCAGCCCGACCAAAACGCTGGAATACATGGCGACGCATCGCCCGATTGTGTCCACGCCGATTGTGGATGTGGTTCGCTTTTATAGCGATATTGTCTACCTTGCCGATACGCCCGAACAGTTTATCGCGCATATCGCTGCTGCGCTCAACGAGGCTGCGGAAGACCGCGCGCGCAAGCGCAAGCGCGAGGAAAAAATACTCGCCGAACAAGCCTGGGACGCCATTGCCGACAACATGGAAACCCTGATGCAGCGCGAATGGGCCAAAACGACGGCAGGCAAGGGTCAGGTCACGACCCGGCGCGCGCCCGTATCCGTTCCGAGCGTTTCGCCCGCGAGTTCAGCCACTGTCGGCGCAATGCCTGCAGGTTCCAAAGCCGCACATTCCGCGCCTGCGGCTTCAACAGCAATCGGCATGACGGCAGCGGCCACTTCCGGTTCTGCGGCGGCAAAGCCTTCCGCGAATATGCCGTCCGTTTCGGCTTCCGGCTCTGCGGTATCGGCTTCCGCGCCTGCCGCATCGGGCGCTTCCATTACGGCCAACTCAGCCGCTTCCGCCCCTTCCGCTTACGGAAGCACGGGCAGCGCGATACGACGGGGAGAAAAATAGATCATGTTGGGACAGCTTCAACCCGATCAGCGCGTGGTAATTTTAGGCAGCGGGCCGACCGGCCTGGGAGCCGCGTACCGCCTGAAAGAACTCGGCCATGACAACTTTCAGATTTATGACCGCGATACGCAGGTCGGCGGACTCGCCACGTCCTACACGGACGCGCAGGGCTTTGTGTGGGACATCGGCGGGCATGTGCAGTTTTCGCACTACCGCTACTTCGACAAGCTGATGGACGCGGCGGTTACGCCGCCCAAAGGTCCCGGCTGGCTCGACCACGAGCGCGAGTCGTGGGTGTGGATTGAGAACCGTTTCGTGCCGTACCCGTTCCAGAACAACATCCGCTACCTGGAACCGGAAACGCGCTGGAAATGCCTGCAAGGGCTGATTCACCTGTACAAACAGCCGTTTCAGGGCAAGCCCAAAAACTTCCGCGAGTGGATAGACGCAACGTTCGGGCCGGGATTGGGCGAAGTGTTTATGATCCCGTACAACTTCAAGGTATGGGCGTTTCCGGGCGAGGATATGGACTTCAACTGGATCGGCGAGCGTGTGGCCGTGACCGATCTGGAAAAAGTGCTGTACAACGTGCTGCACGAAAAAGATGATCTGTCGTGGGGGCCGAACAACACTTTTCGGTTCCCCAAGCACGGCGGCACGGGCGCAATCTGGGAAAACGTGGCGGATCTGGTAGGGCGCGATAAAATCACGCTCAACGCAACGGTCAACAGCATAGACCCGTCCGCGAAAAAGGTGTTCTTTGCGGACGGCAAGGAAGTGGAATACGATGTACTAATTTCCACCCTGCCCATTGACCGCCTGGTGGAGATGGCCGAACTGAACCATCTGAAAGAACCCGCGTCGCACCTGAAGTACAGCAGCAGCAACATTATCGGCATCGGACTGAGCGGCAAGCCGCCCGCCGACCTGAAGAAAAAGTGCTGGATGTATTTCCCGGAAGACGATTGCCCGTTTTACCGAGTGACCGTGTTCAGCAATTACAGCCCGAACAACGTGCCTGACATCAACACGCAATGGAGCCTGATGGCCGAAATCAGCGAGTTGCCCGCCAAGCCCGTCAATGTGGATTGCGTCGTGGAAAATACCATTGATGGTATGCGGAACACGAAACTGATTGACAAAAGCCATGACGTGCTTTCCACATGGAGCTACCGCGCCCACTACGGCTATCCGACGCCGGCACTGGGCCGCGACCATGCGCTCAACGCCATACAGCCGCAGTTGGAAAAACTCGGCATCTACTCGCGGGGGCGTTTCGGCGGCTGGAAGTACGAAGTAAGCAATCAGGATCACAGCCTGATGCAGGGCGTGGAACTCGTGGACAAGCTGAAATTAGGCGTACCGGAAATCACCTACTGGTTCCCCAACACCGCCAACAACATGGGCTACGCCAAAAACCGCTAAACAATCGAATAGGGGCATAATACAGAGCGGGCGGCACATAAAAATGTGCCGCCTGCATGTTATCATGTTCAGAAGATTTCTTTTGGAGGAAGGCTACTGCGAGCCAGCATTAACCAGCCATACTTCCAAATCAGCAATTGACGTGAAATCAAACAACGCTTCGCCAAGTTCGTCAAGTTTATCCGATGACAGTTGACCAAGACGCTCGGTAGTTTCGGAAGGGATGGAACCAAACCGCCGTCGTACCTGACGGCTGACAAGTTCCTGTTTTCCTTTATGCATTCCAGTGCGTTCCCAACTCGTAATCATGACCATTGTGGCCTCCTTTTCTTCGGGCGCGAGGGCGGCGAATTCGCGCTCGTACTTCTTCATTTCCGCTGTCGTCAGTCTCAGATAGCCGTCAATGAACCCGCCGATGAGTTTCGATTGGGCCGGGTCTAATTTCAGCGTCGTCAGTAGGCGCAGACATTCCAGCCTTACTTTGGGCCTGTCGGCTGCCGACATTTTCATCTTGGTCATCAGCGCGGTTGCCGCCGGATTGGGGCGTTTCAGAAACTGACGCCACGGAATCCGGTTTAGCTGAATCACCTTGTAATCGAATTGTAACACATTTCTGCCGGGAAAGGACACGGCGAAGCGCGTCGGTTCCGCGCGTTGCGGCTTGTCGTAAGAGAAAATAACGACGGGATAGATGGGCAGGTCGTACTTTTCCAGCAACCGGGAAAAATAGACGAACATGCGCTTTGGAAAACCGGGCTTTGCGCTTGCCTGATTTTCTACATGGATCAGGAAAAACGTGTCCTGTCCGCGAAAACGCGCTTTTACCAGAACATCTACCTCGTGCTTTTCGCCTGCCGTGACATCCGTAAACACCTCGTTGTTGATAAACTCAAAGGACGTAGGATCGAGGTAGGCTGCCACATCCGGCAAAAAGGCTTCGACAAACTCCATGAAGAAGTTCGTCAGCAATTCTTTGAACATGCGGTCGTGATCCATAATACTGTTAGTGTACCCTCTATTTCTTGGCTCCTCTCCGTCAGCAAAAATCAGTACAGCCGTAAGGAAATAAGTGAGCGGCACATCAACAGCGCCGCTCACTTATTTCGTGTACACACTGTTCTCTTATCAGGAATTTTGCCACAGGAGAAGCCCTAGAAACAGCAGTCCGACAACTAATGTACCGGCAATCGAGCCTACGGGCTTAAGCCAGTTCCGGCGACACTGCTGCATGACAAGTTGGCGCGTTGCAGCAGATAACCGGCGGTATTCAGGCTGAAACAGAAACAACAGCATCGGAACCTGATAAGCCAGAACCGCCGTAAGCAGTAGGGCGGAGGCCGCGCTCACGAGCAGAGCCGTTATTGCGCCCAACATCCACTGGCGCAGCAACACTGCCACAACAAACATGCCGATGTAAATAGCGTTTGTGGGTATTTGCTGCAATCCGATTTGCAGGCATTGATTTTGGAAGGCCGTTCGCGCCCTGCTGTTGGTTGGGTTCAGCCGCAAAGCGGATACGTAAGCCTCCATCGCTTTCCAGTGCCGCTGCTGCTGCGAAAGCGCTTCACCAAGCCAGAAATGCGCTTTATCACAATCCGCCGAAATTTGCAGCGCAACGCGGGCGTGATGCTCAACATTTACCCATTGCTGTTGGCGCATAGACACGTCTGCCAGCAACAGGTGTGTCTTCAGGTTTTCAGGAGCCACTTGCGCCATGCGCAGCCCAATAGCCTCTGCCTCATCTATTTGTTTGCAGGCCAGCAACGCATATCCTAACGTTGCCAGGACAAATGGATGCTGAGGTTTGTATCGCGCCGCGTCATAAGCCGCCGCCAGCGCTTCCTCATTTCGTCCCAATCCGCGTAAACTCGTACTCCGCAGCCGATGCGCCCAATCTGAGATCGGGTTTGTGGACAATGCTTTCTCTGCTGCCGCTAAAGATTCTTCCCATTCGCCCATATCTGAGTATGCAAGCGACAGATGGCAAAGCAAGTCTGCATCGAACGGCGCAGTTGCCAAAGCGCGTTGCAGCAGAGGAAGCGCCTCGCGCGTCCGGCCTACATCCCGAAGAACGCGCGCTTGCTGAACTAAGTTTTCCACTTCCGGCGAATGTTTCATCTTACGGTTTCTTATCTTCTGTTGCGTCTGAAGTCAGCCGTTTATTTGCGTTCATTCGCGTTCATTCGCGGCTAATTTCCCCTGAACTCTACAGCATGTTATTGGCTTTGAGGTACTTGAGCAGGTCGTCGTATACGCCGTCTTCGTTGGCGAACTGCGCGTAATGGCGGGCCGTGTCGAACCACGCCCGCACGGACGGGCGCACGTCGCGCATGGCTTTCTGGAAATCGCGCTGGCCGACGGGACGGGCGATGCCGCGCTCCAGCGAGTCTTCTAAGGCGAATTCAGTTGCCGAGTCGCACAAGTGCGCCACATCCGCGCCGGAAAAGCCATCCGTTTTGCTCACGATCCAGTTCAAATCCACGCCTTCCACCGGGCGGTCGCGCAGGTTGTAGCGGATAATCGCCTGACGGGCGGTCGCGTCGGGCGGCAGCACCAGCAGGGTTCTATCCAATCGCCCCGGACGGCGCAGGGCAACGTCTATGTCCCAGGGGTGGTTGGTGGCCGCCATCACGAAAATGCCCTCGTTGTTGCTTGCCACGCTGTCGAGTTCGGTCAGCAGTTGGTTGACATACGTGCGCGACCAGGCTTCGCGCATCAGGCTGCGCTTGCGTCCGAGCGCGTCGAGTTCGTCAAAAAACAGGACGCAGGGCGCGTTGCGGCGGGCTTTGCTGAAAATGGCGTGGAGGTTCTTTTCGCTTGCGCCAAGATGACAGTCCAGAACATCCGAGATGCCGACATTGAGGAACCGCGCGCCCATTTCGCCCGCCGTCGCCCGCGCAATGAATGTTTTGCCGCAGCCGGGCGGTCCGTACATCAGCAGCCCGCCGCGCAGGGATTTGCCGTACATGCGCCGCATATCCGGGTTTTTCAGGGGAGCCAGAAACGCCATATTCAAGCGGCGCTTTACTTCGACCATGCCCGCCACATCTTCCAGCGTCATGTCGGGCGTTTCCATATCTACCAGGCCTTCAGGGTCTTCCACTTCGCCGCCCTCCGACATGCGGATGCGCTGCGTTCCCCCATTATTATCGTCCTCGTCGTCTTCCCTGTCTCGCGTATCGCGGTAGTTCTGCTGTGGTCGGGTTGTGGAGGTGTCGGACAGGCGCGACTCCTCAATATCTTCCACCAGGCTTTTGGCGCGGTTCCACGACAGGGCTTCGTACAGGCGCTTGTAGCCCGCCGCCCGCTCCTTATCTCCCACAGCCTCTGCCGCCCGCGTGGCAGCTTGCAGGGCTTCCAGGTGCGCGGGCTGCTTATTGAGGATGCCCGCTGCGTGTTCCAGCGCTTCCCCGGCGCGGCCCCCATCCAGCAGCATTTGCGCCAGATGCAGGCGCAGATTGATGTTATCGGGATCGCCGCTGATGGCGGATTCGAGCGCGGCAATAATGGTCGGATCAACAGGCATGGAAAACCTCGCTTCATAAGGAATGTCTTAATTGGTTTACGTTCCAGTACGTTCTTTGGATTTACTGATTCTTTATATTCAACATTCGCCGCGTGGTTCCTTCCGGCAAGGCAGGTTTTGCCTGACATTTTTGAACAAGCGCGGTTTATCTTGACGCGGCAAGTGGTTAATGGTACAATCACAATTGGATGTCCTTAGTGCCCCGTCAAAACAGGCACTCTGTAACCCCGCTTTTGCGTATAGACTTTCGTATGGGCTTTCAGGAACAGCCCCGCCCGCGTTCCTGTTACCGCTCTTCTTAACCGGAAGTAACTTTTACAAACACCAACGCTCATGTAATCGCTCAGTCAACCAACCCGAACACCATTCAACCGTGAAGCAAATACTCACCTTGAAAACACATCTTTTGCGGCGTTCGCGCCGCCTCGTCTCGTCCCCGTTTTAATTTCCACCGCTTTTTCCGCGTGTGCAAACGGGACAGACAATTGCAAGGATGAAGGCGGAAGGATGAAGGATGAAAACACACTCATCCTTCATCCTTCATCCTTCATCCTTTCTGGAGGAACTCATGTCCCGTCCGCTTGTTGCCGTCGTTGGCAGGCCCAACGTCGGCAAATCTACCCTTTTTAACCGTTTGGTCGGGCGGCGCGTCGCCATTGTGGAAGACACGCCCGGCATTACTCGTGACCGCTTATACCACAACGTGGAATGGAACGGCAGGGAATTTACCGTTGTGGATACAGGCGGTATAATTCTCAACGAAACCGACCCGCTCATGCTGCAGGTGCGCGCGCAGGCCGAAGTCGCAATGGACGAAGCCGAAGTGATTTTGTTTGTCGTGGACGCCGCCGATGGCATGACGGGCACGGATCGGGAACTTGCCGACGCCCTTCGCAGTTCCAAGCGCCCCGTTCTGCTCGTTGTCAACAAAACCGACAACTCCCGCCTGATGCAGGACGCGGCGGAGTTTTACGCGCTCGGCCTGGGCGAACTGTATACCATTTCCGCGCTCAACGGCATCGGCGTGGGGGATTTGCTGGACGAAGTTGTAAAACTGCTGCCCCCCGAAGGGGAACCGGAACCGGAAGTCGGAGATGAAATCCGGCTTGCCATCATCGGGCGTCCCAATGTCGGCAAGTCCTCGCTGCTCAACGCCATTTTGGGCGAGGAGCGCGTGATCGTCAGTCCCATTCCCGGCACGACCCGTGACACCATTGATACCCAACTGGTCTGGGAGGGGCAGGAACTAACCCTGCTGGACACGGCGGGCATCCGTCGCAGCGGCAAAATTCAGGGAACCGTCGAGTATTACATGGTCATGCGGGCGCGAACCGCATTGGAGCGCAGCAACGTGGGCATGGTCGTCGTGGACGGCAGCGCGGGGATGCTGGACGGCGACAAGCGCGTGGCGGGTATCGCGCACGAGGCCGGACGCGCCTGCATCGTGGTCGTCAACAAGTGGGACTTGGTAGACCCCGGCGTGGTGTACGAAAAGGGGCGGCAGCGCCATCCTGACCGCGCCAAAATCGAGAAGTTTACCGAACGGTTCCGCAAGGAGTGTCCGTTCCTGAACTACGCGCCGCTTGTGTTCGTGTCCGCGCAGGAGCGATTCGGCGTCCGCCATGCCATTGATACGGCCATCACCGCCGCCCAAAACCACGCGCACCGCATCCCAACGGGCGAACTGAACCGCATCATCCGCGAATCCATCGAACGCCGCCCGCTCTCGGACAACGGACGCTCGTTCAAGGTGTACTATTCCACGATGCCGAAAGTGCAGCCGCCGACAATCGTTCTCTTTTGCAACGACTCCAACATGCTGCACTTTTCCTACCAGCGCTATCTGGAAAATCAACTGCGCCTGAAATACCCACTGGAAGGCACACCCATCCGCATTGACGCCCGCAAAGTGGAAAACAAAGAGAAAGATAAAGAAGATTAGCATTTCGGAGGAACAACCATGCACCAGCCACAAACGGAGAACGGAGTGCTTTGCCGTCCATATCACGCCAACCGGAAAAGGGCGACTCGCCTTTCAACAGCATAATTGATCTGGAAACGCTTGCGGCGCAGCAGGGCGTCACGCCTGTAACCGACGCGGCAACGCTGCGTGGCGACTTCTGGCCGGAAGAGGAGAATGTGGATGATTTTATCAACGCTATGCGCGCATGGCGGTGATATGCCCGTGCGTCCGGGGAATAAATTCCTGGCTGTGATAAGGAAGTCCGCCTACGCGGACTGAAAAGGTTACTGAGGGAAAGTTCCTAAAGAAGTTCCTGCAAGCAATTTTTTCCGCTTCAAACGAAGAACTTGAAGTATGTTGTAAATCAGAGAATTGCTGAAACGCGGCAGTAGTTCGCGAAGGCGGACTTCGTGATCACAGCCGAGTAAATTTATTCCCCGGCTTCTCAAGGGGAGATTAGAAGCATGGACAACACAAGGCCAGTTTGGGCAAGAAAGTATGGATAATGATGTCAAGATATAGTGGATTTCAATCGACTTGACCAGGCAAGGTTATATTGGTATTGGGTGGCCGTATGTTGGTGACATCACACAACTTGGATACTACTGCATCAAATACGAAGCTATTCTGGTAGAAGCAAAAACCACTGACGAGTGAAGAAATGCTAAAGAGTTGAGGAACGCCAGAAAAGATGCTGGCGTTAGTTCATAGCGTTCGTTAATATCTGCGCAAGACGAGTGATTTGGTTGCTTGTAACGATCAAGAAGACGGATATATGTCATATTGGACGATTGGTTGGTGGCTGCATCCATGGTTTTCACGTCTGCACAAGCATTTTCATTTATTACGGAGAGTTGAATGGATTACTGAGCCTTCCTACCGGTTTAACTTGTATGCTGGCGTACAATGAAAATGCTGGATGGGCGAAAGAGTATTTTGGGAAATAAGCAATCCAGAAGACGGTGGTCAAGCAGCTGTACGAAATCTGTACGCGCAGGTTCAAAAGGCAAATCAGAATGGCATAATACAAAAGATAACTATGGCAAGACTGCAAACAAAATACATCTGTCAGAACTGTAGTTACGAATCTCCGAAGTGGATGGGTAAATGCCCGGACTGCGACTCGTGGGACTCGTTTACTGAGGAAGTGACGGTCAAGGAAAAAGCGGGGAGCGCAGGCAAAGCGGGAAGCATCGCGAGTTTCAGTTCGGCAGGCAGAGGCATTGTACCGACAACAAGCGGAATGCCCGTGCCGATCACTGAAGTCGAAATGACCAAGCAGGCGCGGCTTTCGAGCGGCATTGGCGAGTTTGACCGCGTATTGGGCGGCGGCATTGTACCCGGTGGCTTGATACTGCTCGGTGGCGAACCCGGGAGCGGGGAAATCCACAATTACCAGTCAGGTCGCGTACAACATCGCTGCCGGAATTACAACAAGCGAGTCGAATGTTGAAAAAAAGCCTGTTCGCAAGGGAAACAATGACGGACAGAGGAAGAAGTTTTCCCAACCCCCAACACCCAACACCCAAAACCTATTCTCTACGTTTCCGGGGAGGAGAGCGCGCAGCAAATCCGTTTGCGCAGCGCGCGGTTGGGAGCGGAAAGCCCGAACTTTCTGGTCAGCGTGGAAACCGAAATCGGCGTGATTTTGCACCATCTGGAAACCACGCGCCCCGCGCTTGCCGTGATTGACAGTATTCAAACCATGTCGGATTCCAGTCTGGACAGCGCGCCGGGAACCGTGACGCAGATACGGCAATGCGCCACGCACCTCGCCCGGTTCGCCAAATCCGTTCATGTGCCGATTGTGCTGATCGGGCATGTCACCAAAGAGGGCAATCTGGCCGGCCCGCGCGTTTTGGAGCATATCGTAGACACGGTTTTGTATTTTGAGGGCGATAGGCATCATGCTTATCGGCTCTTGCGGGCGGCCAAAAATCGGTTCGGGTCTACGGACGAGTTGGGCATTTTCGAGATGCACGAGAACGGGCTTATCGGCGTGGACAATCCGAGCGCCGTGCTGCTGTCGGAGCGGGCGGAGGGCGGCACGGGTTCTGCCGTTGCGAGTACGCTGGAAGGCTCGCGCGCCCTGCTGGTGGAAGTGCAGGCATTGGTGGCGCGTTCCAACCTTGCCAGCCCGCGCCGCGTGGTGACGGGCATGGACCCCAACCGCGTCAACATGATTTTAGCGGTTCTGGAAAAGCGCGTAGGGCTGAAAATCGCCGAGCAGGACGTGTTTGTCAACGTAGCGGGCGGCATCCGCATTGTGGAACCCGCTTCCGATCTGGCGACAGCCGTTGCCATCGCGTCCAACTTCCGCGAACAGGCTGTGGAACCGACAACCATTCTGTTGGGCGAAGTCGGGCTTGCGGGCGAGATTCGCGCCGTGTCGCAGATCGAAAAACGCCTGAAAGAAGCCGCGCGGCAGGGCTTCACCAAAGCCGTGATTTCGCGCCACAACGCCGGCAAACTGCCCAAACTCGACGGCATCAAAGTGGTTGGCGTCAACAACGTCCACGACGCGCTTCATGCCTGCCTCCTGCCCGCGCCTAAAGATTGACAGCAACTCCGAAAGTAAGTCTCTCAGGGCGGTACGGATGCAGCCGGTCAAAGCCGTACATTCCATTCGTACTTTGAACGTTTACGTCAGTCTGTATTTGTAGGAGCGGCTTCTGTTAAACGCATGGTGTTGACAAAAGCGCGGACGGCGGCGCGGCGTACCTTGCTGCTTTTGACCAACAGGCCGGCGGGACGCTGAAAACTGTCTGCGGCCACGAGGGGCACAACGGCAATCTGCCCTTCCCGCGCTTCCTGCCGCACGGTTCCTGCCGGCACAAGCGCAATGCCGCTGCCGATTTCCACCATGTTCTTCAAGGTTTCGATGTTGTCATACGAGGTGATAATCTTCACCTTGACGCCCCGTTCGCGCAGTTTGTCATCTATCAGGGCACGGGTGGGAATGTCGTCGTCAAAGGCGATGAATGGCTGTCCCTCCAGTTCGCGCAGGGCGATCTCGCTTTGCTGCGCGAACAGGTGTTCCGGGGCGCAAATCAGCACCATTGTTTCCACGCTGAACGGCACAATTTCCAGTCCGGTGCGCGGGGTCGGGCAGGCGACGATGCCCACGTCTACCGCCCCGACAGCACATCCTGAACCACTTTCGCCGTCTGGCTGTATTCCAGATGCACGTTCACTTTCGGATGCGCGGCCAGAAACGGCTTCAAGCGTCCGGGCAGGGCGTGGAGGCCGACGGAATACACGGTCGCCACGCGCACGGTTCCCCCAACCTCCTCGTTCAGCCCGCGCAGGCGTATCTCCAATTCTTCCGCCTGACTCAGCAGGGGCTTGGCTCCTTCATAGAGTAATTTGCCCGCTTCCGTCGGCGTGATGCGCCCTTTGCCTTTGCCCCGGTCCAGCAGAATTTGTCCGAACTCGCGCTCCATTGCCCGCAAACGCTGGCTGACGGCGGACTGCGACACGAAACTGCGCTCCGCCGCCCGCGAAAACGAGCCGGTTTCAATCAGGTGGCAAAACAACCGCAAATCCGTCAGTTCCATTCCTGCTCCACAATCCTCATCGTTTTCATGTCAGATATTTTCAAGTAAATAGGTACTCCGGTCTCAGACTGGTTGGCCGCAACCCCTTATCGCTGGGGCGTTTACGACTCGGTTCACCAGTATTTTCACGAACCGGCGTACAGGAGAAGTTGCGTGTGCCGGAGAACATTACGCGGGAAGCCGACATAACGCAGCAAGCCGGCGTTAAGGGGAATGGATGAAGGCGATTATTATTGGCGGCGGAATTGGCGGCATGGCGCTGGCGGTTGCGCTGCGGCAGCAATCCATTGAAGCGGAAGTTTATGAGCAGGCGAACGAACTAAAAGAAGTCGGGGCGGGGCTGGTGCTGTGGCCCAACGCCCTCAAAGCGCTGGATTTGCTCGGCCTCGTGCCCGCCGCGCGAGCCGTCAGCGTTCCGTTCGGCGAAAGCGAAATCAAGACGTGGCGAGGCGAACATTTGGCCCGTCTGACTTCACCCGAATTGCAGGACGCGCATACGGGCGGCGCGCTGATCCACCGTACGGAACTGCTGACCGTTTTCGCCGATTGCCTGAACCCCGCGCGTGTGCATCTCGACTGCCTGCTGTACAGGCTTTGAGCAGAATGGAAACAGCGTCACGGCGCGATTTCGCAACGGGCAGATTGCGCAGGGCGACCTGCTGATTGGAGCCGACGGCATTCACTCGCTGGTACGCCACCAGATGTTTGGCGATGTACCCATGTCGTATGCCGGCTACGTCGTCTGGCGCGGCATTACCGATGTGGATATTAGCCAACCCGTGGGAACGGAATCGTGGGGCAAGGGAATGAGGTTCGGCTGCCGGACGACGACACAGGGACGCGCGTACTGGTACGCGACCGCCAACATGCCCGCGCATCAGCCCGACGATCCCAGAGGACGCAAAGCCGAACTGCTGGCGCGCTTTTGTGACTGGCACACTCCCATTCCCGCCATTGTGCAGGCCACCAATGAAGCGCACATTCTGCGCAATGATATTGTCAACGCTGCGCCGTTGAAGCAATGGAGCATCGGGCGCGCGTCTCTGCTCGGCGACGCCGCCCACGCGCTTACGCCCAATTTAGGACAGGGCGCGTGTCAGGCATTGGAGGATGCGGTTACGCTGGCACGCCTGCTCAAACGCTCCCCATCTATTGAGGCGGCCCTGCAAGCGTATCAGGAACGCCGCAGGAAACACGTTTATGCGGTTGCAAACCGCGCCCGGCGGTTAGGCGAAGTGGGACAGTGGGAAAACCCTTTGGCGCGCAGCCTGCGCAATTTTGTTGTCAAACACCATCCCGAAGCGCTTCAGCAGCGTCAAATGCGCTGGCTGTTCCACTTCGACCCGGAGGAAGGCTAAAACGCTCTGGCTGCTATTAGCCCTGCTTCTAATTGCTATCGGAATATATCGCTTCTCCATTGTGTGCGGATGTGCTATGATATACACGTACTCCATTCGCGTGGTTTCGCGTTCATTCGTGGCTGAATTCTCTTTTCATTTGGACGCTTGCAGGATATTTCCCTATGGAATCTTACGATACGTTTGAATATGATGTGCTGGTAATCGGGGCGGGCGGCGCGGGACTGCGGGCCGTGATTGCGGCGCGGGAAGCCGGGTGTACCGTCGGCGTGGTGATGAAGTCGCTGCTGGGCAAGGCGCATACGGTTATGGCCGAGGGCGGCGTGGCGGCAGCGTTGGGCAACATGGCGAACCCCGACGGCAGCAAGGAACCCGATAGCTGGAAAGTCCATTTCGTGGACACCATGAAGGGCGGCGCGTTCCTCAACAACCCGCGCACAGCGGAGATTTTCGCGCAGGAAGCCCCCTTGCGCGTACTGGAACTGGAACAATACGGCGCGGTTTTTGACCGGACGCCCGAAGGTCTGATTGCCGAGCGTCCATTCGGCGGGCACAAGTACCGGCGTCTGAACCACGTCGGCGACCGCACCGGTTTGGAACTGATTCGCACCCTGCAGGACAAAGCGGTGGGCGTGGGCATGAGCGTTCACATGGAAGTGACCCTGACGCGCCTGCTTAAAGAGGGGGATCGGGTCGTGGGTGCGTTCGGGTACTACCGCGAAACCGGCAAGTTCGTGCTGTTCAAAGCCAAAGCGATTGTGCTTGCGACAGGCGGATGGGGCCGCATGTTTATGTACACGTCGAACTCGTGGGAGGGCACGGGCGACGGGGTGATGATGGCGTATGAAGCGGGCGCGGAACTGCAGGACATGGAAATGATCCAGTTCCACCCGACGGGCATGATTTATCCGAATGGGATGCGGGGGATTCTGGTTACGGAGGGCGTACGGGGCGAGGGCGGCGTCCTGAAAAACAACAAGGGCGAACGGTTCATGTTCAACCCCGACTATATGCCCGCCTTGTACAAGGGACAGTTCGCGGAAACGCCGGAAGAAGGCGAACGCTGGCTGGAAGATAAGAAAAACAACCGCCGCCCGCCCGAACTGCTGCCCCGCGACGTGGTTGCGCGGTGCATTTATAAGGAAGTGGAAGCAGGGCGGGGCAGTCCGCATAAGGGCGTGTTTCTGGATGTGACGCACCGGGGCGCGGATTACATCAAGCGCAAATTGCCGTCCATGTACGAGCAGTTCCACGCTTTGGGCGGCATTGACATTACCAAAGAAGCGATGGAAGTGTACCCGACCATCCACTACACAATGGGCGGCGTGGCCGCAGACCCGGAAACCGCGTCCAGCACGGTTCCAGGCCTGTTCGCGGCGGGGGAAGTGGCGGCAGGACTGCACGGCGCGAACCGATTAGGCGGCAACTCGCTGTCCGACATTATCGTGTTTGGCAAGCGGGCGGGTGAAAGCGCAGCCGCGTTCGCCAAAGCGCGCGGACAGGGCAGCATTGACGCGGAGCAGCTTGAAGCCGAAATAGACACCCTGCTGATACCGCTGGAAAGCAAAACGGGCGAAAATCCGTATATCGTCCATCAGGAACTTCAGGAAGAGATGCAGAAGAATGCGATGATTGCGCGTACCGAAGAGGGATTGCTGCACGCGCTGGAGAAAATTCAGGAACTGCAAAAACGCGCCCATAATCTGCACATCGAAGGCGACCGCTATTACAATCCGGGCTGGCATGCCGCCCGCGACCTGCATTCCATGCTGACGGCTTCGGAAGTGATTGTCCGCTGCGCCTTGGAGCGCAAGGAGAGCCGGGGCGCGCAATGGCGTCTCGACTATACGGAGCGCGACGACGCTTACTGGGGCAAGCACAATTTGATTGCGACCCAAAAGGGTGAGCGCGTGAATATCGAAGCGCGCCCCCTGCCCCCGATGCCCGCGCATTTGCAGGCGTTGATTGATGAGTATGGAAAGTAGTCAGAGAAGGAAGTAGCCAGTAGTCAGTAGTCAGTAGTCAGTAGAAATGCTCCTACTAAAAGTGATTGCCAACACGCAAAGTTTTGAGTAGACAGGTTTTTCTACTGACTACTGACTACTGACTACTGGCTACTGGAGTTGACTTATGAACAACATAACTTTGCGCGTGTTTCGCGGCGACATCAACGGCGGCGACATGGTTTCGTACAGTGTGCCGACCGAGCCGGGCATGGTGGTGCTGGACGCGATTCATTACATACAGCGGCATTTGGATACCACCCTGGCGTGTCGGTGGAACTGCAAGGCGGCCAAGTGCGGCTCGTGCAGCGCCGAGATTGACGGCAAGCCGCGCCTGCTGTGCAAAACCAGAGTCGAGGAGCCGGAGTTCGCGGGCGGCACGATCAATGTCGGGCCGATGCGCGCGTTTCCGCTGCTGAAGGATTTGGTCACGGACGTGTCGTGGAACTACCGGGTTGCGGCTAAAATCCCGCCCTTGCAGCCCCGCGCGGATGTGGCGGGCAAGCCGTTCCAGATGCAGCAGATAGACGTGGACCGGATACAGGAATTCCGCAAGTGCATCGAGTGCTTTTTGTGTCAGGACGTGTGCCACGTCATTCGGGAGCATGACCGCAAGGACGCTTTCTTCGGCCCGCGCCAAATGGTGCGCGTGGCCGCTCTGGAGATGCACCCGCTCGACGACCTGAACCGCCGCGAACAGCTGAAAGGCGAGGGCGGCGTGGGCATGTGCAACATCACGAAATGCTGCTCGGAAGTGTGCCCCGAACACATCCACATCACGGACAACGCCATCATCCCGCTCAAAGAGCGCGTGGTAGACGATTACTTCGACCCGATCAGCGGCCTATTGCGCACCCTCGGCATCTTGAAGAAGGACACCAAAAAGCCCTTCAACAGCGTTCCCAACGAGCAAACCCAGGTCGTCACCCGAACCGTCGGCGCCGGAAAATAAGCGTTCGTTGCTGTCGTACTTTTATAGCCGCCGCGTTCCTCATAAACGCGGCGGCTGTTAGTTGCTTTGCCGTATTGCAGGAACAAACCGGAGTGGCGTATAATACACCACAAGAGAGGCGTAACAGATTGGAGGCAACGACATGGACGAGGCAACATACAAGCAATGGTGGCCCCTGCATCGGCGGGCGGCATTAGGTGAAACGTTGAGTGTAGAAGAACAAGCCCTGTACGAAGCCGGGACACAGCAATTGGACGCCGAAGAAGAGCAGACGTTGAGCGGCAGCAAAGCAAATTTTATGCAGGCGCGTCAAAGGAACAGGGAACTAAAAGCGGAATAAAATCGCCAGCAATCGCAAATTACGCAAGGCTGGCTTCAACGGTTTGGATTTCGTCTGGCGTGAGGCCATAAAGCGCGTATACAATGTTGTTTATCAAGGCATCCGTGTCGCGCAGGCGCGTGTCAAGAGCGGCAATGGCAGGCTGGCGCGAACGGAACACTTGAACCATTTCGGCAAGGTTTGTAATCTTATGGAGACGTTGCTTCAGCAGCCATTTCCATTGCGTTTCGTTCAGCATACCAATGTCGGTTCGCAGATTGAGACGTTTCCCTGCTAACGCGCCAAGTTCGCGCCGACCTTCGTGCATCATCTGCAAATCTTCTGCTTGCAACAAGTCAGGATTGGCTGGGTTGCTTACGGCTGCATCGGGCGTCCATAGCCGCCCAATTTTTTGCATTTGCGCCGGGGTGAGAATACCTTCAAGGTCGATTATAAAAAGTTCTAAAGCGTTTTGCCGTTGCCGATTCAGATCGAGCATTTGCTGCGCAAGGTAAGCAAGTATGTCATGGACGACATCGCTTTGCGTGGGTTCCGCCGAAAGACAGGCTTTCAACAATGTGACCATGCCCTCATAATTTTTGTTGTAGTAAAGCGAAGCCCCTGAGTTTACTAGATTAGATCGAATATCCTGATTGGTTGTAAATAACACTACCGGAAAAGGGAACGCCTTCAGTTCATAGTTGTTGACGTTATTGTTGGTACTCGTCAGTCGGAACCGCCATTCAAGGAAGTTACTGTTGAGTAGAGTCAGCACAAAAAGAGGATCAATGCCTTTCTGAATAACTGTAATGTAGTTGACGGAATTGGCAAGGTAGTAACCAGCCGGTATAAGAGTTGCTTTCAGTCGCCGCGAGTCGTCTGTGCCGGTCACACCCTGTAAAGAAACGCGGTCACGCTGAACGGCTTTTAGTTTAGTGGACGCAGCGCCATATTTTGTGATTGTTGCGGTTGAGTTTATCCATTCACGTTGTCCCTGCTTCGGCTGGACACGCTGAAGATAACGCTGAATGTGCGCGCCTTTAATCAGCTCGTAAGAGGCCGGTGTAGATTGAACACAATCTCTGTCCAACGTCATATCTATCTCGCCAACTAATACGGAAACTACTTTTCCAGCAGGTATAATGGTATGAAGATTGTAAATGCGTTGGAGAATGGCAGTCTCTTCCGGTTTACCTACAGGCACTGTGAGAAAATCAGGATCAAACTTACGGATGTCAGACACGGCAATGTTAAGCAGTGGTGACGTATCTACTATCTCCTTTCCAGGATGAACTTTACATCTGAGCATCGAAGATACAGAATTTGTTCGCGCAAGGAAGATCATTGTGGAAAGTTTAGCATCTCGAAACACACGATTGTTCTCGTCGTCCTTCTGAGGAAATGCTTGTATGTCCGTCAAGCAAGTTTGCTCAATCAGCATACGGCGAACACCTGACGCTGAACGATCCGAAAGAATGGATAAAGGCACAATCTCCCCTATATAACCACCGTTTGCAACGATATTCAGAGCCTGAACAATCATCAGTTGATAAATGTTTAGGGTTAGCGATAAGGCGGATTGATACTTTTTTTCATCACGAATATAGTCAATAAATTGGTTGCGCTCTGTCTGTTCCTTAACACGCTTCAAAACATCATAAGGCGGATTGCCGATGATTGCGTTGAAACCTGCGGACTTGTCGAGCGGCCTGCCGTGCCGATCAAAGAAAACTTCTGGGAACTCCAACTCCCAATGCAAAAAGTGGCGGTCGTTGGCTAAATCATTGGCGGTTTTCAGCATACTGCTGATTTCAGGCAAAGCGGCGATGTTGCGCCCACGCGCATAATCAGCCAGCGGCTTCCAGAGTTGTGACGGGACTTTGCCGCCGAAGTGAACTGCTGTTACGACATTGGCAAGATTGCCGTACTTGCTGGTGAGCGTGTTACGCAATTCGTCGTATAGTTTTTCCTGCTCCTTAACCTGCGTGATGTTCTGCGCCTCATTCGCCTCAATCAACCACATGTTTCTGACAGCAAGGCTCATGCTTTGGCGAAACGCATCCTCCTGCATCAGCGAAAGTTGCCCCTCACGTTCACTCTTTTCCGTTTTGCTTTTGCCCCTCTTCAGGGGCTGTTGTTCATTCGCAAACTGCAAATCGTCCAGCCGCGCTCCGACGAGAGTGTTGCCGGGGCGCAGATGATGGTCAAGAAATGAGAGCGGCAAACTTTGTGCAACCGTCGTCAGCCAGAGCGAGAGTTTGGCAAGTTCTACGGCGAGCGGATTAAGGTCAACGCCATAAATGCAGGATTGGGCTACGCGGCGCTTCCAATAAGTAAGATCATGGAACGCGCCGGTTTCACTCTCCTGTGGCGTAAGATTGACAAGATAGCGGGCAATGTACTCAACGGCTTCAACAAGAAAGTGGCCGCTGCCCATGGATGGGTCCAGCACTTTGATGTTCAATACCGCTTCAATGCAGTCGGCTTCGCTGCGCTTATCGGCAACGGCGTTGTCCAGCAAGGGCCCGACCGCCTGCTCGACAATGTACTTGACAATGTAATCCGGCGTGTAGTACGAGCCAGTTTCTTTGCGTTCGCCTTTGTCGTTGAGCAGGCTGATTTTCCAGCCGGGTTTGGGGGCATCCACAGAAAGATGATGCTCTAATAGACCCTCGTAAATTGTGCCAAGATGCCGAACAGCTAGATCGCGGTAGTCTATGAATTGCTTGCCGACGCGCGCAAGTTTGTCCAGAGCGCTTATCAGGTGTAAGTCGCCAACACTGAATTTTTCCAGAAATGGATGCTTTTCGGGATCGAACAAACCGCCGTTAAATGTCGAAATTTGCAGCGGCGGTTCGCCCCGGTCAATGTAGCCGAAAAGCAATTTCAGGCGGGGCCAGAAGATGTTGCTGCTTGCCAGCAGCGTTTGACCGGCATCAATACGTTTTGCGCCCTCTATTTTGACGGCATAAAGGCCATAGGTCTCGCGGTAGCCGCTGTTCACGGTGACGGGCAATAGCCCACGGCCTTCGGCGTAAAGGATAAATAGCAAGCGATACAGCAGTATCAGCGAGTTGTCGTAGATCTTTTCCAGAGAATCCGCATCGGTTGCGAGTTTGTTGCCTTCAAAATCAAGAAAGCCTTGCGCAATGTGAAGCAAAGCGTCGAACACTTGCGTCTTTAAGGTTTTGCTAACACCAAGCGCATATTCTGCGCTTTGCGCCAGAATTTTGGAAATGTTGAGAGGATTCGCAGGTTCCAGAGCGGCGCGGCTGAAGAAGGCGTAAAAGTAGTGAAACGCTTCTGCATTGCCCGTTGTCAGCAAATCCTCCAAATCAACCTCGTAGTAGCAATCCAATTTGTGCGCCGTATCTTTATGCACAAGCCGCCAGATTCGCCCATTCGTCAAAATACCCCAGTCAACGCCACTTTGCTGCACATAGAAGTAGATTTGGTAGGCAGGGTTTTTATTAGAAAGCGTGTCCGCTTTGTTTTCTAAAATTGCTTTATCCAGCGGCCTGTCCCAATACTTGGCGTCACCAACGGCAATGCCTCCCTGTTGCGGCAGGCGGTCGTCAAGCGTTTTGCCTTTCGCCGCGTCTGCATGGGAAGCATTGTCATAAAAGACGTAATCCGGCTTTTTTACGCCGTCCGCAGTTTTCAGCGCTGCCTGTACGTTGTAAACATGCCCAAGCGCTTTGAGTACTGGGTGTACCCAATCCTGTTCTGTCTGCGCTTCATTTTTAGAATGGGTATAGCCCGCAAAGAGCGATTTTAACTGCTCCAGAACCAATCCCGCTTGCGAGGTGAGCGCTTGCCAGTGTGGATTCAAGGGTAAAACACGATCCAAGTAGTAGTCGGAGAAAAGTCTGCGATTTGTATAAGGTTTATCAATAGGTAGAGTGGGCTGTGAGTTTAACATTGTGAATACAGGTACCTCGAAACAGATCAACAAGCAGTAAAAGGTGAACCTAAGTTCAACGTGGCAAATGTAAATTCCTGCAACGCCGTCAACAAAGCACATTGTTGGCTTCAATGAGCGCTACAAGCCCGAAGGCCGGATTACCTGAATCGCTTAGGGTTCATAAATAAGCCCAACGACGCGAAAAAGTGAACCTTTTTCCCCACAGAGCCGTCTAAACAGTAGAACAACGTCTACTATAAGATGTTATACCCACGTCAACAGAAGGGAGGTGCAAGTCCTATGTTCCCCTTCTCCCGTTCGCCCTGACGCTGCTGAGGTCACGACGCCTCTCTCCTACAACCAGACACAACGAGACATCGGGCTGGAAGCGCTGTATTGCCAAGATTTCGACGATGACTCTACATACTTTTTTCTACCTGACCCGTTTCTCAATGTTTGCAGGACTTCCCGTTGGCAAAGGCTAGGCTTCTCGCTGGTTCGGGAACTTAAAGATGCACGGACCCTAAGCCTGTGGCAGGTTCTTCCTCAACATCGCAGAGCCTGACAAAAAGGCAAGTTGCGAACGCGCGCAAGGATGGCAAACAGCAAAATGAAACCGTTGTGCCTTCAAATACCGGCTTCACGAACCCGAAAGTAGGAAGTTGATAGTTACTGATAGGATTAGATGCGTTAGCCCTGCAATTTCGCTCTGCCGTCACTCAAGTGCGCCTGAAAAGCGGGTAAGATTACACAACATTTTGCGTCATGGGATACTCCCGGCGCATGACACTACAACATGTCTGAATTCCCAAACACCCAATACCGAATACCCAACACCGAATACCGAATCAGGAGCAAACGATGAGTTTAGCAGGCGCAGAAGTCGCTCAGGATCACGCAAAATTGTTACAGGACATTGCCGATACGGAAACACCGCCCGGACAGGGCGCGTTCTGGTGGCTTGGGCAGCATACGTTTGTGGTGAAAGCCGGGGGCAAGGTGTTTTACTTCGATCCCTGGTTCGCGCCCTGGGAGTCGCGGCAAACTCCGTCCCTGCTCACGCCGCAGGAAGCGTGTCACGCCGACTTCGCCCTGGTCACGCATGGGCACGGCGACCACCTGTGCCCCGACACGCTGCCCCACATGGCGCTTGCCTCGCCCAACGCGCAGTTCTTTTGCCCCCGCGCCGAAGCCGCGCGCATGAAAGCCGAAGGGCAAATCCCCGACGAGCGCCTGCATCCTCTCAACGCGGGCAACTGGTGGGAACAGCATGGCGTGAAAATCACGGCCATCAAAGCCAAGCACGAGGAGTTCGACGAACACCCGGAATTAGGGTTCCCGTACCTGGGCTATGTCGTGGAAACAGGCGGCGTGACGTTTTACCATGCGGGGGATACGATTTTGTACGACGGCCTGCGCGACACGCTGCGCCAATGGCCGCATATTGACGTGATGTTTTTGCCCATCAACGGACGCGACGCCGAGCGGTTTTTGCGCGGCTGCATTGGTAACATGACGTATCAGGAAGCCGTCGAAGTGGCGGGTGACTTGAAGGCGGGATTGGCTGTGCCCGCGCACTATGATATGTTCGTCGGCAATCAGGAAGACCCGCAAAAGTTCGTCCGCTATCTGCAAGCCAAGTATCCCGGCATGCGTTCATGGGTAGGCAAAGCTGGCGAAAAAGTCATGTTCCCATGAATTCGATCTTTGAGGAATAGAGTGGTGGAAGGAGAATGAACAATGACGGCACTGGCACACAGTTACATAACGCCGGAACAGTACCTGCAACAGGAAGATTTGGCCGAGTTTCGCAGTGAATACTGGAACGGCAAGATCGTGGCAGTGCCGGGTGGTTCGCCCAACCACAACCAAATTGGCCGTAATCTTGCGCTTCGCCTGGGCATCCAATTGGATCGCAGCCCATGCAAACTGTTCCTAACCGAAACGCGCGTTCGTGTTCCCGAATGTAATACCTACTTCTACCCGGACGCGATGATTGTATGCGGTGTGCCGCAATACGAAGTGGGTGAAGCGGAAATAGTGCGAAACCCAACCGTGATTTTCGAGGTGCTGTCGCCAGGCACGGAGGCTATAGATCGTGGACGCAAATTCGCCTGCTACCGCTCCCTCCCCTCGCTTCAACTGTACGTGTTGATACAGCAGGACGCGCCTGCGATTGAACTCTATGCGCGTCAGCCGGACGACACCTGGCTTCTCACCCCGATGACCGGCCTGGAAGCCACCTTGTTTCTGAACACCGTTGGCGTTGCGCTGCCGTTTACGGAAATCTATCAGGACGTTGTGTTCCCGTCGCCGCTGACTATATCTCCCGTGGAGCAGACGCCGAACGATTGACAACGCGCCTCCTACTCCCCTGTGGCGCAAAGGGTTTGTGGCTCTCGCGTTGCTCGGCTTGCTTGTATTCATGTGACAGTTCAGGGTTGTGAGAATCTTTTTGGCGTATGCTTGGTAGTAGCCGTATGACTGCTTTGCCTGAATCTTTACTCTGACAAACGTCGAACATCTTCTGGACTGCTCAACAGGAACAACGCAGTGACAATCCCCTTGCAAACTCTTCAAGCCTTACAACAGGGACTTGTGATTCCGGCCAGCCCGCTTGCGCTCAATGCGGCGCGACAATGGGATGAGCGGCGGCAGCGCGCGTTGTGGCGCTATTACATTGCGGCGGGCGCGGGCGGCATCGCGTTTGCGGTCCATACCACCCAGTTTGCCATTCGTGACCCGCGTATCGGATTGTTTGAACCCCTGCTTGCTCTGGCGCAGGAAGAAATGACGCGGTCAGATGCAGGCCGCAATGCGCCTCTGCTTCGGATTGCGGGCATTTGCGGCGACACGCGGCGGGCGGTTGCGGAAGCGGAGCTATTGCGCGAACGGGGCTTTCATGCCGGCCTGCTCAGTCTTGCCGCGCTTGCCGACACGCCGGAAGACGCTTTGATCGCTCATTGCCGCCGCATTGCCGACATTGTGCCGATTATTGGCTTCTACCTTCAGCCTTCCGTTGGCGGCAGACCGCTGCCGTATTCTTTCTGGCGGCGGTTTGCCGAAATCGAAAACGTGGTCGCCATCAAAATCGCGCCGTTCAACCGCTATCAAACGCTGGACGTGGTTCGCGCCGCTGCCGAGTCGGGACGAAGTGATATTGCGCTGTACACGGGCAACGACGACAACATTGTCTTGGATTTGCTCACGCCGTACCGCTTTTACGTCAACAACGCTCTCGTGGAACGCCGGATTGTGGGCGGGCTGCTTGGGCATTGGGCCGTGTGGACGCATAGCGCGGTGGAACTGCTTCAAGAGTGTCAACACGCGATTGCGCGAGAGGGAAGCGTATCCGCAGACTTGCTGCGCCGAAGCGTGGAAATCACCGACTGCAACGCCGCCTTTTTCGATGCCGCCAATGGCTTTCGCGGCTGCATTGCCGGCCTGCATGAAGTGCTGCGCCGTCAGGGATTGCTGGAAGGAACATGGTGCCTCGATGCGGCAGAAACGCTCAGTCCCGGTCAGCAGGCCGAAATTGACCGCGTGTATCGCGCCTACCCGCATTTGAATGACGATGCGTTTGTCAGCCGGCATCAAGACGAATGGCTGCGTTAGGAGAAAAGAGAAAAGGATAGCCGCGAATAAACGCGAATGAACGCGAATGTTGATCCAGGAGGATGACCTTTGTACGAATGTGAACAGGATGCGGGGCGTGGCATAGCCAAAAGGTATAATCTTGTGTTTGCCGGTTGCTTCTATCCTGCCGCTTTTGGTATACTCACGGGCAGTGCGCGGCAGGCTGTTTCCTGCGTTCTATAAAGCCGCCTGCCTGCGCCGTAATGCAACAAACAATATCTGAGCGGAAGGGCGCTGAAAGTTCGTAGTTTCTGCATCTCTATCAACTACCAATTCTCAACTCTCAACCGCTTGGAATCGGAAGGAATGATCGAAACATCATGGCCGAAAAATTAAAAATCGGTATTGTCGGGTGCGGCGGGATCGCCAACGGCAAGCATTTCCCCAGCCTGTCCAAACTGCCGAACGTGGAACTGACCGCGTTTTGCGACATTGTGCCGGAGCGGGCCGAAAAAGCCGTCACGCAGTACGGCGCGAAAGGCTCCAAGTCGTACACGGATTATCGCAAACTGCTGGAAGACAAGACTCTGGACGTGGTGCATGTCCTGACACCCAACGACGCCCATGCGGAAGTGGCGATTGCCGCGATGGAAGCGGGCAAGCACTGTATGTCGGAAAAGCCGATGGCGAAAACGGCGGAAGCCGCCCGGCGCATGGTGGAAGCCGCCAAGCGCACGGGCAAGAAACTCACGGTCGGCTATAACAACCGCTTCCGTCCCGACAGCCAGTATCTGCATCAGATTTGCGAACAGGGCGGATTGGGCGAGATTTATTACGCCAAAGCCCACGCCATTCGCCGCCGCGCCGTGCCGACATGGGGCGTGTTTCTGGATGAGGAAAAGCAGGGCGGCGGGCCGCTGATTGACATCGGAACCCACGCGCTGGACCTGACGCTGTGGATGATGAACAACTACGAGCCGAAAACAGTGGTTGGTACGACCTACCACAAACTCGCGCACCGCGAAAACGCCGCCAACGCTTTCGGTCCGTGGGACCCGAAGAAGTTTACGGTTGAGGACTTCGCGTTCGGTTTCATCACGATGAAGAACGGCGCGACGGTGGTATTGGAGTCCTCGTGGGCGCTGAACACGCTGCAGGTAGATGAGGCGAAGTGTACCCTGTGCGGCACGGAAGCCGGCGCGGATATGATCGGCGGCCTGCGCTTGAACGGCGAGAATTTAGGCCGCATGTACCAGCAGCAGATAGATGTGAAATCGGGCGGCGTGGCCTTTTTCGAGGGTAAAACCGAAAGCGACGCCGATCTGGAAGCCCGCCTGTGGATCGAGTCCATCCTCAACGACACGCAGCCTGTCGTCACGCCGGAACAAGCCTGCGTGGTTTCGGAGATTCTGGAAGCCATCTACACATCCGCGCGCACCGGCGAGGCCGTCACGTTTCCGTGATTTAGCCGCGAATGAACGCGAATAAACGCGAATGGCTGCTATAGAAAAATTCACAATCAGACACACAGTCAAGCGTTTCAACGCTTGACTGTGTGTCGAGTATCTTATCCTGTGTTTGTGGAAAGCGAAAACGGCAGCGCGTCAAGCGGATAATCGGCATCAAACACGGGCTGATCTGTCATCTCAAATTGCAGCGAACCGCCCTGCGCCACATCCGCGTGAGTAACCCACAGATGATTATGTGGCGAACCATTGAGGCTTATTTGCTTCGCATAGCAGTTTGTGTCGGAAACGTTGTTAGCCTCAATGGTAAAGGTTTTGCCATTGCCAAGCCGAAGGTGAGCGCGCGGGAACAGGGGCGCTCCCAATGTCCATGAGGCGTGGCCGGGGGTAACTATAATGACCCCAAGAATTCGGACAGTGGTTTAAGGTGGTGGCTGTGTCACAATGAACACAGGAGAACCTACCATGTCTACAACCCGTAAACGCTATTCTGCCGAGTTCAAAGCAAAACTGGCTCTGGAAGTGGTCAAGGGCAACCACACTCTCGCCTGTGGAGTTGCGACCTCCCCTCTATTCCCTTACCGAAAGGATTTGTCTACCTGTTTGCCATTCTCGATTGGTACAGCCGCTTCGTGTTGAACTGGCAATGGTCCAACACGCTCGATACCGCCTTCTGCTGCGAAGGACTGGATCAGGCTCTGGGAAGCGGCAAGCCCACGATCTTCACTAAGTAGACCAAAGGCCAAACTTCGTAGAAAATCAATCTCGAAAACCTACGAACTTACACCAACGGGCTACTTAGTGATCAAGGCGTCCAATTTACCAGCAAGGAGTTCACCGGTCGCCTGCTATCGGCTGATATTACCATCAGCATGGATGGGCGAGGCCGGGCGCTGGACAACATCTTCGTGGAACGCTTGTGGCGAACGGTCAAATACGAAGACGTGTATCTGAAAGGCTCCGAGACGCCGAAAGAAGTGTTCAACGGATTGCGCGATTACTTCCAGTTCTATGCGATTACTTCCAGTTCTATAATGAAGCGCGTCCACACCAAGCCTTGGACTACAAAACGCCGGCCCAAGTGTACCGCCAAGCGCTCAGTTGCGAGAGCGCCAACAACCGACGCGGCGACCACCTGAAACAAAACGAAAATTTGTCTTGACAAAGGGGGGCACTATACGGTTTGTAATCCGAGCGCGTGGCAAAAATGAATTTTGTCATGTGTCACTTCTCAAACTTCGGCATAGCCAGCGCCTATCAAGGAAAGTATTAATGTGGAGCCACCCCATTGCGTAACTCCTGTTGCGCCTCGCTGATGTTCATCTGATTGACTTCCTCCTGAGAATGTAAAGGTGCCAAAACTACATCGGTCAATACCATCTTTTCTACTTCCATTGATAAGGCTTTATGTGCCAGTATCCTTTTTCTTTGATAACGATGTACGGGGCGCGCATCCCGTCAATTCCGCCGGTAAAAAGATCGGCCTGTACCTTTACCAGTTTGGGCGTTTCCCAGGTTATGCCTCGTATATCCAGCCGACTGCCCTGTTTGCCCGTTTCCTTGTCCGCAGGAATACGCTTTACATAAGTCATTTGGCTTGCAGGCCGCAGCGTGTGCTTGCGGTCTTGTAAAGGACGCAAAAACGCGGCAGGGGCGCTTTTGCCGTACAAACTTACGAACAGCAGCGTGTTGTCCTCCGCCGAAAAATGCCTCTGGTAACGAACGACAGCCGCATAAATCTCTTGTTCTTCCGCCGCATCGTGTTGCTGCGCGAAAGCGGGGCGCAAGAAACCACAGGCCAGCAAGCTTACAATGGCAAACAGAACAGCTTGGCTTCGCATTTGAAACCTCCTCTTCTATACAACATAGCTTTCGCTCCTTACTCACCGAGGCCGTCTGTGGCTACCAGGCGGCTAACCCATTTTCAAACGGCTGCCAGTTTGCCGCCTCAACCCAATCATCGGGATGCTCGTCATGCGCGAAGAGCGCGAAATTGTCTGCTGCGCCGCGCTTCAAAACAAAAGCGGCAATCTCCTGCCGACGATTTTCTGCCGCAACAGACAGAAAAACCGAGAATAAATCTTCCGGTGACTCGAAGAAATCCGCGTAGCGTTCTTCTATGGCGTCCAGGCGATGAAACTCCACGCCTCCTGCGCATTTACTTCCACCCGTATAGATTTTACAGGCTCCGACATGCAGCAGAAAGTAGCGGTACTTGGCGTTGAAAGCGACATGCCATTGCCGTTCAAAGGCTTCTAAATCGGCTTCCGTGTAGCGGGCTAAACTGGTAAAAGCAAATTCCGAACCGAAAGGCAGAACGATAGGCTGTCCGTTGCTTTGACTAATCCAATTATGGAGTTGTTGACAGGCGGCTTCAAACGGCATCATCGTCCTCCGTTCCTTTCTGGCGCGGATGCAGCAGGACGCAGAACAATTACCTGCGCCTCTTCGCAATAGTAGACGTCACCTATCTTTTTACCGGGCGCAACCTCCACTTCGGAAAAGCCATACATTACGCAGTTGCCATCCTCTGCTCCGACCTGCAGCCTGAGCGTCGTATCGCGCATCAGGAAGGCAAGCGTTTCGGAGGGGGAAGCGGCTGTCAATCGATTCACCAGTTCATAAAGTTCACTGTCGCTGCCGAACCACTGAATGAGGACAATCTCCCCTCTTGCCGAAGGCACAAAACATGCGCCCCACTCGCTGTCCGATAGCACCAGCATATCCCGGCTGTAGCGCTCAATCACGTGAACGCCGTCCTCACACGCGCAAATCACGTCGTAATCCGTCTCGACGCTCCCGCCTCTCATCAGGCTGTTGTTGAAGTCGTTAGCCCCTTGCCACTGCGCGGCGGCAGTCGTTTGCAGCACAACTGATGGCCCGCCGTCACCTCCTATCCACTCGGTTTCCATCGTACGCGGCTTCCTTTTTACTGTAGGCAATATACCCCTCGTCACCGAAACGCAACAGGTACAGGAAGTATTCGCTAAAGAGAAGGTATTTCCCTTAGAGCCTCTCCCAATAGGAGGGGCATTTGCGTCCGCAGGACGCTTGTACTTTCCTGCCAAATACTTTTAGTACCCTGCTAATTCAGGATAGCCCCGAAGCAAGCGCTCTCTCCCCGTTCTCCACAACGCCAACAGCAACCCTCCCGCAAAAATAATCCCGCCAAATAAAGACACCAAAAAGACACCAAAAAAGCGAAACCTTTGCCTCCCACCCCCTGTCTAACAATACAAACGTCTACTATACCAACACGAAGGTTGAACGTTAGAGTTCCTATCAACTAACAACCTAAACCTAAAACCCTAAAACCCTAACCCAGAAGGGAGGCGCAAAAAGATGCCTGTCCACACCCGCCCGCCCTGACGCTTTCGAGGTCACGACGCCTCACTCCTACAACCAGACACAACGAGACATCGGGCTGGAAGCGCTGCATTGCCAAGATTTCGACGATGACTCTACATACCCTTTTCTGAACCGCTAACGCCTTTTTCATACTGCTTTGAAGGATTGCCCACCTCCCTTGCCGAATGTAACGGCACTATGCTTATCGGAATCCTCTTTATCGCTTTCCTCGGCTTTATTATCTATGCCGGCGTTGCTTCCAATCGCAAACTCGCGGAGCGGCGGGGGACGGTCACGGCGCAAATGAACGGGCTGATAACGCAGATGAACGGCCTGGTCGCGCAAAGTCGCGCCCTCGACGCCAACACCATCGCCCGCGTAGACGAAGCGCAGACCGCCGTTCACGCCAAACTGAATCAGGCGCGGGAACTGCTGCCCCTGGCGGTGAAAGATCGGCACTTCGAGCGCATCGGACGCATTCTGGCGCAGACGGAAACCAAAATGGGCAATCTACAGGCCAGCCTGCAGCGCGCCCAAACGCGAATGGATGCCCGAACGCAGCGTCAGGCCGAAGCCCAACAGCGCCGCGAAGAAACCCGGAGCCAAAATGCCATGCAGCGTACCTCTCGCGGTTCGTTTGCGCCGCCCGCGCAAGTCACGGATGCCCAAACCGACTGGAACGTGATGCCGGCTGGCGAGCGCGGCGCGTGTTTCTTCTGTTCGCGCCCCTGCCTGCTGCGCGAACTCACGCCTGTTACCGTGCCCATCGGCGGGCAGGCGCAGCGCGTTCTGGCTTGCCCGCAGGACTTGGCCGCTATACGCGCCGGCAATCTGCCGCCCATCCGCGCCTTCGACATGAACGGCAGGCGTGTGCCCTGGTACGCTTATTCGCGCTACAATCCCTACCGCGATTACTACGTGGATCGCTTCGACGCCGACATCTACCTGAACCGCTATCCCCTCGACATCATCGAACCGATCTTCTGGAACTTCAACACGCCCTACCTTTACGACGATGGCCCCGCCTACGTCTTTTCCCCGCAGGCCGAACCGTACCAGGACTACATGAGCGCCAATGCCGCCGCGTCCATAGACCCGAACCAGAATGTCGGCGGCGCGGACTTTTCCAATGCCGACCCTGGAGTCGGCGGCGTAGATTTTGCGAACAATGCCGATTTTGCAGTCGGCCAGGATGTGTCGTAACAATGCAGGCATCAGGCATTAGGCATTAGGAAAATGCAGGATTGGCTCCTTCCTAATGCCTAATGCCTGATGCCTAATGCCTTGCCAAGAACGGAGTACCCGTATGACGCGAAGACCGCGCCTGCTGTTTTATGCCGTCAACGGGCTGGGATTGGGACACGTTACGCGCTTGATCGCCATTGCCCGCCAAATTCGGAAGCGCGTTCCCGATGCCGAAATCGTGTTTTTAACCTCGTCCGAAGCGGAAAGCGTGATTTACCGCGAAGGGTTTGCCGCCTTCAAAGTGCCGTCCAAAACCCTGCGGGCGGAAGCCAACATTCGCCCCGCCACCTATGCCCGCCTGCTGCAAACTCTGGTTCTCAACCTTGTGGCCGCTTTCAATCCCCATATCCTGATTGTGGACACCTTTCCCGCCGGCGTGATTCAGGAACTGCTGCCCGTCCTGCGCTGGGACGGCTACAAAGTGTTCGTGTACCGCGCGCAGCGCCTGGAAATCGCCGAGTCGCCCCTGATGCAGAACACGCTGCCCCTGTACCATCTCGCCATTGTGCCGCACCATGCCGACGAGGAAGACACGCCCCTGCCGGACGGCCTGCCCGCCGTGTGGACAGGGCCGATTTTGATACGCAGCCGGGAAGAAGCCAAAACGCGGGCGGAAGCGCGTCAAACATTGGGATTGCCCGCCGAAGGCGATGTTGTGTATATCACGTTCGGCGGGGGCGGGGATAAGGCCATGAATCGCGCCCTGCATCTGGCAACAGAAGCATTGGCCGAACTGCCGAACGCGCATCTCGCCGTTGCCGCCGCGCCTCTGTACCGGGGCGACCTGCCGCGCGGCTCAAACCTCACGCTCGTAGACTACTACCCGATGGCCGAATTGTACGCCGCCTTCGATGCCGCCGTGTCCGCCACCGGCTACAACACTACAATGGAACTGCTCCATCATGGCGTGCCCACCGCGTTTGTTCCATTCGCCCGCCAGGTAGACGACCAGGAAGCCCGCGCTCGCCACATCGCTCAGGCCGATGCAGGCATTGCGCTGATTGACCTGCAAGCCCACGCTTTGCAGGCAGCCGTAACGCGCCTGCTCGACCCAAACGAAGCCGCCCGCATCCGCGCCAACGCGCAGGAAATGGTTCCCGACAGCGGCGCGGAACGGGCCGCAAACGCCATTTTAGATTTACTTCCGAATTGACGCTTTTCGTAGTTCCAGCATCCCTATCAACTACAAATTCTCAACTATTCAGGGCTGAAGTTTGCGCAGGAGGGCGGCGAGGCGTTCGGGGTCATCGCGGAGGAGGAGGGCGAGCTGCTTGCCCGCGCGCACCAGAAAGTTGAAATCGCGGTCACGACACTCGTAAACGTGGGACAGGCAGGCCGCGACAAGTTCGTCCGGGGGAACGTCGGCGGAAACGGCAAGCATCTGGCGGACAAAATCGGGGGTATCGGAAAGGGCGCGCACTTCCGCGCTGTCGCATCCATCCACAAAGGCGTGGAGGCGGGGCGGCTGCGGCGGCAATCCCAGGCGAATACGCCCGTTTCGCACATAGCCGAAGGGCAGGGCCACAAACTCCGTTGCCAACAGATCGAAAATCTGCGGCTGCTCGGCGGCAAGCGCGGCTTCTTCCAGCCCATACGCCGAAGCGCGGCGGCCCAGATCGGTTCCACCGGTAGAAGCGGCGCACACAAGAGCGTACAGCGTGTCGTCGGGAACCATTGCGCCCGCGCGCGCTCCATTTGCCGCGGCAACAGAGGCGGAAGGCGGGCGGATCGGCGAATGGGTCTTCATCCTCCTGCAAGCGAGCAGGGAACGGACGCAAAGCCGCGCTGCTTGAAGTTGTGGCGCTGGATACAAGCGACGCGGCGCGCGCTCCGGGCGGCAGCGCCTTGACAAATGTGCCGAGTATGGGCGGCTGATGCAGCCGCTCACGCGGGCATTGGGCAACGAAGCGCGTGGTACTCGCCTCGATGATTTCACCTGCAGGAACGGCGTAAGAAGGTAAATCAGGCATGGGAACCAAAAAGTTCAAAGGAAATTTAGATGAAATTCAGAAGCAAATGCGTCAGCGCTGCACCGGGATGGCAGACATGGCCGTAGGCACGAAAGGACGCCTGGGAAACGCGCCGAACAAACCGGCAGGGCGGCGTCTCACCGGAGACGCCGCAGCCGCTTCGGCAGCCTGCGAACGAGTCAGGTAGCGGATATGGGCAATAGGATAGACAAGGGGAGCGGGCGAGCGCGTAACCCGCAGTTCGCCCACTTTGTGGGGCGAGGAGCCAATGTAGGTTTCATATAGGTCAAGGTCGTAGACCTGGCCCAGACAATCCTGGGCTTCACGCCAGGCGGACAAAGCCACGCGATCCATATTCCAGGGTTCCATGCGGGCGGGACACATCAATTTGATGCGGCTGCCAGCGTGATTGACCTCCTCGAAACGCGCCCGAATCGCTATTTTGGACTCATGCTCTCGAAAGCGCTCCGTGAACCGCTGAGCAAAAAGGTCCTGCCGCTGCTTTAACGACATGGGGGGGGTGTCGGCGGCGCGGGCGGCAATCTCCTGGTGAATGGCGGCAGGAGCCGGCGACAGCATCAGCACAGCATCCAGCGGGTCTGCTTCCGCGCTGCGGATCGAAACGCCGTTCAAGTAAAACAAGATACCGCCGACCGCCCCCAATGCGCCGAGAAACCAGAGATGTTTCATAATTGCGTTCCTTTGCCTGGTCATGTCGCGGCAAACTCCGCGACAGCAAACCGATTGTACCCTATCGCTCCACAATGCTATTCAAATTATAGGGTGAGACGCTGGATTCCTGCGTTATTTTTCATTTGAAATAAAATTTTTGCAAGCAAACAAACAGGGAACAATCGCCGCCGCGCGTTCGTCATGTTTTTAAGCAGGCATATCGCCTGTTGCCGCGTATGCTTCCAGGTTCGCTTTGTAAGCGGCGCGCGACCTCATCGCCTCCCGCCCCACCGTGATCGTTCGCTTCTCTTTCCTCACGCGGGGCGATAGACGCAGTCCCCGGAAGGACTTATCCTTACTCGTCAGGAGAACGCACGAATGGCACGTAAAGCACCACAGCCGGAGCCGCTGCAAGAAACCGCTCCACAGCAATCCGAGAATCTCGAAAACAATGCCGAACACACCGCCGGGCGGGGCTGGCACGGCAACCCGGAAGGCCACGCTTCCGCAGGCCGCAAGGGTGGCGCGAAAGTCGCCCAGGATCGCAGCCACATGGCCGAGATCGGCAAAAAGGGTGGCGCGAAAGTCGCCCAAGATCGCAGCCACATGGCCGAAATAGGACGCAAAGGCGGCGCGAAAGTGTCCCAGGACCGCCAGCACATGGCCGAAATCGGCAAAAAAGGTGGCGAAAGCCGGTAGGAGTATTCACCACCCGCTGCGCTAGAGACACAGAGACACAGAGGTTTCACAGAGGAAGAAAAGGAGAAAAGGAGAAAAGGAGAAAAGGAGAGATGGAAACCGCGAAACACACGAAATAAACGAAAAAAGACGAAAAGAACATGGGCAAAAAGACAGAAAGAACAAATTCGCAGATGCTGCCTTGTGTTCAGAACAAACAGGCTTTTCTTCTCAGTTCGTAATCCTGTTTAATCCTTCTAATCCCGTTAATCCTGTCTATTTCTCTTTGTTCTTTTTTCGTCTTGGTTCGTTTCTTTCGCGGTTCCCTACTCCTCTCCTTCTTCCCCTCTGTGAAACCTCTGTGTCTCTGTGTCTCTAGCGCAGCGGGTGGTTAATTGAATTTACAAGGCAGGCGCAGGGCGCGGCGCAGGCGGGCGTAATACTCGCGGTGCGGGATTTCGATGGCTCCCAGGCTTTGCAGGTGCGGCGTCACGTACTGCACGTCCAGCAGGGCGTAGCCGCGTTCGTTCAGGCGCGAAACCAGGGCATGCAGCGCCACTTTGGAAGCGTCCGTTTCGCGGTGAAACATGCTTTCCGCCATGAACGCGCCGCCCAAACTGACGCCATACGTTCCGCCCACCAGCCGCCCGTCCCGCCACGTTTCCACACTATGCGCTTTGCCCAATCGGTGCAGTTCGCCGTACAAAGCGATGAATTCCTCGGAAATCCACGTTCCCTCTTCCCGATCCGCGCAGCCGCGCATCACGCCCTCGAAATCCGTGTCGTAACGCGCCTCGAACACGTCCTGCCGAATGGTTTTGGCAAGCGAGCGCGACGTATGAAACCCATCCAGCGGCAAAATAGCGCGCGGGTCGGGCATGTACCAGCGCAGTTCGTCAATCTCGTCATGGTACATCGGGAAAACGCCCCGCTTGTACGCGAATTCAATTCCGGCAGGCGTGAAGGTCAGGAACATGGTCGGTAGGCATTAGACGGGAGGACTGGCTGTTCTGCTGATTGTAAAGTGCGCAACATGTTCAGGTTAGTTTCTAATGCCTAATGCCTACTTCAAGCACCTCGGCAGCGTAAACGTCCCATCCGCATTGGGCGGGAACGGCACGACATCGGTGACGGCGGAAACATTCAGCGGGCCATAGATGTGCGGGTACGTGCCGCCATTGGACGCCAATTCGTATTTGATTTCGGACTGCGCTTTGTGGGCGTCAATAACAAGCAGGCATAAATTCGCGCGCCCATGATAGAAAAGCAGAGCGGTGTCCGCCACTTGCGCGGGCGTGGAGCAGTGGATAAAGCCTTCCGTTTCCAAACTTGGCGCTCGGTACTCCCCGCTTGCCTGCGCGGATTGCCATTCGCCCGGCGTACAGATATGCAGCAGCGTCATGGTGATTTCTCCTGAGCAGAAAGGCGCTGAAAGTTCATAGTTCGCGCATCCCTATCAACTATCAACTATGAACTGTCAGTTTTGTCTCTGCCTGCATGGTTACGCTTTTCCATACGCAATCGCGGCAGTTATGGCGTCAGAGTTTTGCGCGTTTTTCTCTCCCACATTCGCCTTTCTTCCGTTTCGTGCTACCATTTAGAACAGAATTATCTTTGCAAATTCTTTGCAGGCGTGAGGAGAACGATTCGTGGACGAACGAGGCAATGTGCGCGTCGGGATTATTGGGCCAAGTTGGTGGGTGAATTTCTGGCATCTGCCCGCCATTCAAAATCACCCCCATGCGGAAGTTTACGCGGTTTGCGGCGAAAAAGCGCGCGACGAGGCGGAAGTCAAGGCAAAATATGGCTCCAATGCGCGCTTCTTTACGGATCGGGAACAGATGCTGGCGGAAGTGCCGCTTGACGGTGTGATTGTTTGTACGCCCAACGATTTGCACCATCCGGCAACCATGTCGGTTCTCAGCCACAACCTGCATGTCACCTGCGAAAAACCGCTTGCCATGAATCAGGAACAGGCGCGGGAAATGGCGGAAACCGCCCGGCAGCGCCATCTCATCGGCATGACCAATTTCCCCTACCGCGACAATCCGTGCATACAAGCCCTGCGCCGCGTGATCGCCGAAGGTTATGTCGGCACGATATTCCACGTTGCCGGCCAGTATCATGGCGGGTTTGGCCTGACGCGCTCCCCCAACTGGCGCGGCCTGCGCGAACGGAGCGGGGCGGGCATTCTGGGCGATTTAGGCTCCCACTTAATAGATTTGGTTCGCTTCACAACCGGGGATGAATTCGCGTCCGTGTGCGCCCATTCCCTGTCTGTGCTGCGAAACCACGATACGGGCGCGTTTGAAGGGCTGGCGCGTACCGAAGACCCGCGCATCCTGCCGCGTAATGACGACAGTATGGCGTTTCTGGCGGAAATGCAGTCGGGCGCGCAGGCTATTCTGCACACCAGTTGGCTGGCCTATCAGGGCGCGGAAACCCAGCATCAGGAACTCGACATTTACGGCACGGGCGGGCATCTGCATTTCATTGCCAACCATGCCGGCACGTTCCTGCGCGGCAAGCGCGCGGGTGACAAACATTGGGAAATGATTCCGGCTGAAAACGTGGTCACGCCCGCAAAACTGCAAGCCGAAGGACTGGAGGAAAACGAAGATTATTTCCGCCCCGGCCGCCTGACCTCTACCAACACCACATATCGCTGGCTCGAAGCCATTCGCCAGGGACAAACTACCATTTCTCCCGACCTGACAGACGGCTGGCGCGCGCAGCAGGTGATTGACGCGGTAATCGCGGCGAGCAGGGAGCGGCGGTGGTTGGTGGTTGAGAGTTGAGGGTTGAGGGTTGAGGGGGCAGGCGATCCAGGGCGGCTTCCACGCTGACGGCATCGGCTTCCTGATTGTTTTTCACCGTCGCGGTCAGCAGGTCGTGAACGGCGGCCAGGATGCGAATGTGCATTCCCAATCGCTTCCATTCGGACACGGGAACATGCTCCGTATCATCCATGACAAGGCGGCACACTTCAAAGCCGCTCATATCGGGCAGTTTTACATCCAGCAAAATCAGGGCGGGGCGATTTTGCGCCATGCGCAAGGCATCCGCGCCCGTTATCGCTTCCTCCACGATGTACCCGGCTTTTTGCAGCGTTCGCGTGACGGCGTAGCGGTTGGCATCGTCATCATCCACGTTGAGAAGCGTAAGAGCGCGGTTAGGCATGATTTGCCTTAATTCGCGCCAAATCCAGCAGGTCGCTGACCAGTTCGGCCAGTGTTGCGCCCGATGAGCGGGTGAACCTCCCCACCGACAAGCGGATGGGGTTTTCTGGCCTTGTCTCTATAAAATCGTCCGTTCGCAAGGAAAGATGCAATCGTACCACAAGCGGGCGGCAAACGCCAACGGTTTTCAGGAACGATGTCACAGGTGGGTAGGGCGTTCGCGGTTAGCGGTTAGCGGGCTTGATAGCCGAGGGCGAGACGGCAAAGAAAATAGCCAGAACCGCGCACAGGCCGATGCTGGCAGCCGCGCTGACAAAGGCCAGCAGGAATGCGGCAACATAGAATATCGGGCCGAACCGGTACTGTTTGGAAATGCCTTCCGCGATGCGCGGGTCGTGGTTGTGGGCGAGCAGGCGGTTATTCGTGGACGCATACTTCCATACGGCGCTGAAGCAGACCGCCATCACAATGTTCAGCCCCGTATAAAGATGCACGGCGGTTGCCGCGTCCCGATGCCGGATAAATTCGGCCATCAGTTCGGTGGGAAAGGGGACCAGCGTCATGGTCATCAGCAGCAGGCCATTGAGCAGTAAAAAGCGGTCATCGCTGCGCTTGATAACCGTGAACAGCCGATGATGATTGATCCACATAATGAGGATGGTCAGGAAACTGATGGTAAACGCCAGGTACATCGGCCACTGGTACAGCAGTTTTTGCGCCAGCGTGTCGCGGCCCAGGTCGGCGATATGCGGCACTTTGATTTCCAACACGAGCAGCGTAATGGCAATGGCAAACACGCCATCGCTGAACGCCTCAATCCGCCCCGTTTCTTTCTCCTCATTCATAGCCGCTCATCTGCCTGACTTTCGTTGCCCTTGTCAGCATCCGTAAAATCGTCTTCCGCCAGTTTGCGGTTGATAATCGCCTCTTGATCGGGCGTGAGCGTGATGGTCATGTCGTTCCGCTTTCTTCCCGTTCTGTTGTCTGTACGGCAAACGGAACGCGGGCATATACGTCGGCAAGGCGCAGCCGACAGCCGATGGAAGGCAATTCCACCGTCGCCTCCAGGCTGTTCGCGACGTCTAAACGCCAGGAACCGTCTTTCTGCGGCGTCCATAGATCAATATGTGGCATATCCTGCGAAATAAGAACATAGGATTGCAGGGATGGCAGGGTACGGTAACAGTCTCGCTTTTCGCGCCGGTCACTGCGCTCTGTGGAGTCGGAGAGGATTTCTACAACCAGCGTGGGATTGAGCAGCGCGCGCAGGCCGGCGATTTCTTCATATTGCGGTTCGCCACACACTACGGATTTATCGGGGTAGTAGTATTTGTTACAGGCCGGGACGTAAACGCGCAGATCATTATCAAATCCCTGACAACGTGACCCTTTTACCTGTATGCCGATTTCCAGGCCGACATTGAAACCAATGCTGCTATGCGCCGGGGTCGCGCCCGACATGGCGACAATCACGCCATCGTGGTACTCGTGCCGCATTTCCTGCGTGTGTTCCCACTCCAGATATTCCTGTCGCGCCATGTACGGCGTCTGTCTTGCAGCAACCATGTTAGCTTTCCTCCCCGTGTGCTTTCCTCAGAATTCAAATTGCGAATACCCCACGCTGAAGCAGGGGATATTCGCGCCCTTGCAGCCTTGAAAACAGGAAGCCGCTTTCAGGGCCGGGGAGCCGCCATATCCTTCATAACGGTACTCTGAACGGCTGTACGCGCCTGGGGCGTGACGCCCAAACCTGCCAGCAGGACATGCGCCATGACGCGATTTCCTGTCGGGTTCATGTGGACGCCGTCTACCGTTAAGAGGTTTGCCGTGTCGCCGGTCAGGGCGCGATAATCGTGAATCAGCGTTTTCATCGGTTTCTGGTAATCCACAAATGCGCAGTGATGGACGCGCGCAATGTCGCGCAGGGCGTTGGAATAGCGGGTCAGTCGGGCGTTTTCGGGGCTGTCAAGGTCTTCGTAAATCAGGGTAGGCGACAAAATCACCACTTGCGCTTTTATGCCCTGCGCCCGCGTGACCATTTCTTCCACATTGCGCTTGTAATCTTCGAGCGGTACGCCAGCAGGTAAATTGCCTTCGGGATAATCGCGGCCATGCGCAAAGTCCCGGAACGCATGCCACACGTCGTTGACGCCCACGCTGATCGTCACCAGATCGGGCGACTTATCCAGCACGTCTCTTTGATACCGCGCCAGCATGTCATTGGACTTGTGCCCCGAAATGCCCGCATTGATGACCGTGATGTTCTGCTGCGGGTACAGCGCCTGCAAGTAGTGCCGCGTCAGCCACACATAGCCGCCCGGCCCTTCCCCGCCCTGCGTGATGCTGTCGCCCAAACAGACAATCCGATGCACATTTGCCAGCAGGGGCGGCACGGCTGTATTTGCGGCTGCCGCTTGGCCTGTCTCCTGCGTGTTCGCGCGGTTCCGCGTTGTCGCTGTGAACAGCGCTGCCAGTGTCAGGCTGAGAAATACAATTCTGTGTTTTGTGAATGTCAACATTCTTTTTTCCTTGTTCTGAACTATCGCGCGCGCAGCAACACCGCGCCATGCGGCCCAACTGTTGTTTCGATCCCATCCGCCTGAACAGGCACATCTCTGCGCTGCCATACATCCCGAACTGTTTTTACCTTTGCCAGCCCAATGTCCGACCAGCGAACGCGAACGGGCATGGAAACGCGCAGGCGGTTGAACAGGCCGATCACATGCGAGCCGTCCGCCAATTCGCGCGTCCAGATTTCCGTTCCGGCTGTTCCTCCGGGCTGCGGCAGGCGGACGGCCTGTTTGCCTCCCGCGTCCTGATTGATGGCAAGAACCTCATCGTTGGTGAGGAGGGAAAGCGTCCAGGCGTCGTTGTCGGGCAGGTTCATACCCAACATCAGGGGCGAAGGAGCCAGCGCCCACAGGGACATCATGGTAATTTGCTCGTCTTTCGTCAGGCGCGTGGTTCGATCCTGCCCGACGCTGCGATTGCCGACCGAAAGATGGCCGAGCGGAATCATATCGGCGTCCGGCCAATGTCCCGGCCCGCCGTTCCCCTGCCAGCGGGCAATCAGATCGAATTGGTGGCTGACCGCGCTCCACTCGTCCCAAAAATCCCCCGATATGCGCCACAGATTGGCCTGCGCTGTCACGTGTTTGGCCTGTTCAACGGGCGTATCCCCCGGCGATAGGCTGAACGCAATCGCTCGCCCGCATTTATCTATGGCTTTGCGCACGGCTTCGATTTCCCCGGCGGAATACGGGGCCGACATATCATCCACTTTGATGTAATCCACGCCCCATTCGGCATATTGGCGCAGTATGGAATCGTACCACGCCTGCCCCGCCGGTTTACCGGTATCCACGCCGTACATATCGGGACACCAGGGGCAAACGCTTGCGGTATTGGCGGCATCGGCGGCGTGAAACTCAGTGCCCTGTATGGGCAAATTCTGTTTCACGGCCTGACGCGGAATGCCGCGCATGATGTGGATGCCGAACTTCAAGCCCATCTGGTGAATCGTGTCGGCAAGGGGTTTGAAACCTTTGCTTTCAATTGCGGACGGGAAGCGATTGGGCGCGGGTTCCAGCCGCCCGAACGTATCCATTGTCAGCGCGGCATCTTGGTGCGAATTGGGATCGTTAGGCTTTTTGGCCGCGTCGGGATCGTACCAGCGGTAATCCACAATCACGTACTCCCACCCATGCGGCAGCAGATTGTCGCGCATGTAGCGGGCGTTCGCCAGAATTTCCGATTCGATCACGTTGTCGCCAAAACAATCGTAACTGTTCCAGCCCAAGGGCGGCGTCAGGCATACGGTTTGGCCTGATACGAGTTGTATTTTGCGCGTGTCGGTCCCGATTGCGTTTTTGGCGTTCAGTGTCAGTGTTTGCGTTCCCGGCTGCGCTATTGTCCCGCGTATCTGCCCCGTTTCCGCATCCAGTTTAAGGCCGACGGGCAATCCTTTTGCCGTATAGCGCATGGGCGGCTGTCCGAACGCGCTTACGGTGAACAGAACGGGCGTGTTCGGACGCAGGCCGATAATGCCGGGTGACGTGATTTGCGGTTTTGCGGGCAGTGTGGACGGCGCGATGGTTGGATTGGAAGGCGCAAGTTTCAGCGTTCGGGGCATTGCGCCTGTCACGGTAAACGCGGCATCCGCCCAATCCGCATGGTCGTACTCGAAGCCATCGCCCCCATCCCCAACAAGCAGCGCGAGTTGCCGAACGCCCGTCATATCTACGTCAACATGCCTGGGTTCCTGCCCGCCGCGCATCACGCCACTGCTCCACAGCAGTTTGCCGTCGCCCACAATCTGAAATTCCGCGCTGCCACGCTTGTTGGTTTCGTCGTCAATGCCGACCCAGGCCGTAAAGCGCGTCGCGCCGCCGTTCAGGTCAATCAGCATATCTCCCGGCGAGTGCGTTCCCAATCCATGCTCGAAATGCCGTCCGGCTATGGTAATCGGGTGCATATCCACAGATTTATCTATCTGCGGCTTACCCCACCCTTGCTCTACAGCGGACAAGTCCAGTGACGCAAGCCGAACCGTTTCCGCCGCCGAAGCAGCGCGCGTCTGCAACGCTCCAAACAACAAAAAGCTGGACAGCAGCAGCCATTTAAGCGGTTGGCTGCGCCTGTATATGCGTGAATTAGAGAATTTGTTCATGATGAAAGATTGGGCAAAATAGGAGCGTCACCGGGGATTGAAAATCCCCGGCAGGAAAGGTCAAGCGTCCTGCGGACGCACAATTTAACAACAGCATCGCGTCCGAAGGACGCCTGTTTTGTGTTGCCGGGGATTTTCAATCCCCGGCATGAAAGCGCGTCATTTAGTAAAACCGCCAATCATTCGGGAAATCTCGCTCAATCCCTGCGCCTGTCATCAGCGCGCGCAAAATGGCAATGGGCATACAGTTTTCGCGCAGCATTTTGTCGTGGAACTCGCGGTGCGTCATTTGTTCCGTTCCGACGAGTTCCCGGTGCAGGGCGCGGACTTGCAGGCCGCCGATGAGATACGCGCACTGGTACAGCGCATCGTAGTCGCCGCCGAACGAGCGCCGCACTTCGGCAGTGGCGTTGTCCGGTTCGTGGCCGACATCCTGCACCAGCATTTGTACGCACTCCTGCGGCGACATTTGCCCCAGGTGAAAACTCAGGGAAAAGAACACGCGGGCGCAGCGGTGCATCCGCCAGAACAGCAGGCCGATACGGTCTTCGGGCGTTTGGGCAAATCCTAAATCCCACAGCAGCATTTCCCAGTGCAGCGTCCAGCCTTCCGTCCAGAAGGGCGTATAAAAGATACGGCGGTACGGGCGAAAACGCTCCTGCGAAAACATTTGCAGATGGTGGCCGGGGATGAGTTCGTGCTGCACGGTGGCGCGGGCAAAGTGGCGGTTGTTGCCGCGCAGGCTCATGCGTTTTTGCGCGTCCTCCATGTCGTTCGTCGGGAACGAGACGATGATCTCTTCGCCGCCCAAGAAAGAACGGATTGACCTTTTGCCGTTCGGGTGACATCATTTCCATGCGCCAGCACTCGGCGGCTAACGGGCGGAACGGTCACTAAATCGTTGTCCTGAACATACGCTTCGGCTTCGCGGGCAAGGGCGCGCGCGAGGGCGGGCTGCTGTCCCGGCGGAACGTGCAGGGTTTTCACATGCTCTATGGCTGCCCGCCAATCCTCGCCAAAACCGAGTTCTTCCGAAGCGCGGTGCATTTCGCGCAAACACCAGTTCATTTCCTTGCGCCCGATGGTAATCAATTCTTCGGGCGAGTAGGGGATCAGGGCGCGGTTCAGTTCCTCCCGCAACGCGTCCCGGCCAAGCGGATCGCCGATGATGGCGTCTTCATCCTCCACCCCGGCGATTTCTTTGCGGACGAACGCGCTGAATTCCTCCAAGCGGGTGTTCAGCGCCCGGTACGGCTTTTCCACCCACCACGTAAACAGGGGATCGTAAGCGTGGTAAAACGCGAACCAGTTTGCCAGCATATCCCGGATGCCGTCCAGCAGTCCGACGGCGCGATTAGCAACCGTCGGCTTCCAATGGGGCGCATCCTCTTCAAAGTCGGCGGACTTCGCGCTTGTCGTGTCCCTTTATTTCCGATGTTTCCGACTTGCGCGTTTCCAATTCGGCTTGCAGGCGCTTTTGCGCGTGTTCCAGCGCTTCCGCCGCCTGCGTCAACAGCCGGGCAACGCCGGAAGGCTCGATGTCTTTTAGTTCGCGGCGGTCATCTTCCAGCGCAAGCAGGGCGGAAGCAAAGGGCAGCAGGGGTTCCATCTCTTCAAACTGCTGCTCCTCCCGCGCCAGTCGCCAGTTTTCGTGTGCCAGCAGACGTTGGAGCAATACCCAATCGGCCTGATCGTTTCGCGTCAGCGCGTCGAAAGGAAGGGTTTGCAGTGTCGCCTGCCATTCCGCCAAAAACGCCTGCAATCGGTTCCGGCGGCGCGGCGAACCCGGAGCCGTAAACCGTCGCTGCAGGCAGTTCCAATCCGCTTCAAACCGCATCACCAGAGCGGGCATCCGGTCACTATTCGGTTCGGGGAGAATGTCTGTCATAGGTGTTCCATAATTTTACGCCTGTTCACATCGGGCGAAGATTTGCGTGAATTCGCCTTCCATCAATAAATGCGCTACAACCTCATGAATACGCGCTCTGCTTATCTCATCCACCAATACTATGTCACTGTCCCAAAAGTATTTTCCGTGCAAACACTCCCCTGTGCTTTTGTACTCTTCTACTATGGAGTGGATGTTTGCATAGGTAAAAAAGGCAACCGCCCATCGGCTTCCGTCCTCCAGCGTGACGATAACATTGGTATTCTCATTAGAAGCGTCCCATTTCCCTTGCCATAATTCGGCTTCAATCCATAACGTGAATGTAGGCAATGTGTACCTCCCACTTCATTTCGTACAATGCCCCGTCCTCATCCCCGCCCATTCACTGCCCGTACAAGTTGTTCAGGCGGCGTTTCCTGCCCTTCTGTAGCGGCTCGCAACAACACGGCTTCTTGTGCCTGCAACGGCTCCGCACTGAAGCGCGTACAAGGCTTTCAGGGGCGGGCAGGTCAGAAGTATTGGCGCGGGTGAGAGGAACAGCATTCAAATCTGTGGCTGCTTGTTTCAGGCACATCCTTGTGATATACCCGAACAAAATGTAGCTACTGCACAGTACGATAGTGCCAATGAACCCTAGTATGGAATTGCTGTTTGCATCCGAGTGCGGCAAACATTCCGCAGACAATCGCAACTAAACCAGCAACGATACCTCCAACACCGAAAGTTGCTTTCTTGCTTAATAGCCGCGTATACTCGCCCTTTGCTCACAATCCGCTTCCGTGTCTTCGGCTCCATTCCTGCGCCTCCTGCCTTTGTCCCTCAATCCTGCCCATTCACCGCGCGCGTAGCAACTGCTCCTCGTGCCTTTCCTGTCCTTCCATTGTGGCCCGGAGCAACACGGCTTCCTGTACCTGCATTGGTTCCTCTGAAGCGCGTACAAGGCTTTCCGGGGCGGGTAGGTCAGCGGTGTTGGCGCGAGTGAAGGGAACGCCGGGATCGAGACATGTTGCTTTTTTGAGCAAATCACAGCCAAACGTACTCAGTTCATAGGTTGACCAACCGAACATGACCAGAAGAAAGGAGTTGAAAAACAGTATACCTATCAACTCGCTGAACGGATCCGTTCCTCTGATTTTAACTACATACCGACTCAGCAGGAAGTCGCGTGTAGGAAAGCAAAGGTGATACGCGAGAGCCAGCGTAAGCGTTATTGTCGCTGCTCCGCATAGAACCCCCAAAATGGCGTATCCCACTCCATAGACAGATGTTGTCGCGCGGCTCGTTTGAAGGCGAACATACTCCCCTTTGCTTACAAAGCGCCTGCCCGTCGTTTTTGGTTCCATCCCTTCGCCTCCTGTCCCGGCTGCGTACCAATTGGTACGCAGCCGGGAGGGGTAGATTACAGCGACCCTTTTACCGGTTATCAGCGCTTGGCTGTTTGCCACGCGGAATGGAGCGGATGCACGGACAGGGATACCAGTCTGGCATTGCCGCCTTCCGCGTAGACGGCGAGGGATTTGTCTTTCGGGCGCGGCAGGAAGCAGCTTGTCAGGGACGCCTGCCCCTGATTGCCGAACACTTCCAGCGACGTTCGATCTACCAGCGCCCGCAAAATCACCCGGTTGTTTTGCAGTTTCAGGGGCGCGGTACGGCCCAGGCAGGCGACGGTTTGCGCTTTGGGGTCGTAGCGGATGTTTTCGCCGCGAACGCGCAGGCCGAACGCGGCGGCATCCCCAACCTCAAATTCCGCCTGTATGTCCCACAACTCGCCCGATGTTTCGGAAAGCGGATTGTCGCCCGGTTTCAGCGTCAGGTTCTGCCATTTTTGCTCCTTGCCGTACAAATGGGAGATTTCCTTGACGGGCTGGCGGAAGATGCGCAGGCCGTCCGGCGTTTCGTGGAGGGTCATCGCGCAGGGGTAACTCATCTGCTGGTTGAACGGCATTTGTGGGTACGCGCCGCCCGCCATCCACGAGATTTGGATGCGCCTGCCGTCACTTGCGGGTATGTCGCTGAAGGTTTGCACGGCGTAATAGTTCGCGCCGTAATCCACTTGCAGGGGCGTTCCTTCATACGTAAACTTTTTGCCGTCGAACGCGCCGACAAGGTATTTGCCATTTGCCGCTGTAAACACCCACCGCTTCTCGTTCGGCTTGCCTTCTATGGGCATCTCGAAGAAGTCGGGGCACTCGCCGCAGCCGGGCGTGGTGAAGGTTTGCAGGCGGGTGTAGTGTTTCAAATCCGGGGAGGCGAAGAGGGCATAATCTTCCCTGTCCAGAAACAGCGCCATGATCCATTGATGCGAGGGCGCGTGCCATACCACTTTCGGGTCGCGGTCTTCGCCGATGATGTGCGGCAAAACGGGGTTGTCGGGGTATTTTGTCCACGTCCGGCCCCGATCCAGGCTGTACACGATGCGCTGCGAGAACGCCACGCCCTTTGATTCCGGCGATGTGTTTCCGGCTGCCGTGTATGTGGCGACAATTGGTTTTTCACTCCCGGTTTGGAAGCCGCTCGTGTTGTTCCAGTCCACAACCGCCGACCCGGACCAGATCGGGCCGTATTGATCCGGCACGATGGCGTTGGAAATCTGCTGCCAGTGGTTCATGTCTTTGCTGACCGCATGGCCCCACGACAGATTGCCCGACTGCAAGCCGAACGGGTTGTGCTGAAAAAACAGATGGTACTCGCCCTTGTAAAACACCATGCCGTTCGGGTCGTTGAGCCAGCCTTTTTGCGCCGAAAAGTGGAATTGCGGGCGATAGGTTTCCGCGTACAATCTCGTCGGTTTTGATTTCTTCGGCCTGCCGTTGGTCGCTCAGGGTGATCTCGTCTACATTGATATGCCCCCACCCACCCGTTGCGCGGTCTACGATTTCCAGCCGAACGGTTTGGCCTTCCAGTTCACGCACATCCCACGTTTGCCAGTCAAGGCGCTCAGTTCCTCCCGGCTGCCCGTTGGGGCCGGTGGCGGTGCGGACGATTTTGCCGTCCACAAGCAGGTTCATGCACGTTTCGCCGGGATGCTGACCGCCGCCCATCAAAAAACTGAGATAGTGGCGCGTGATGGTAAACGGCGGTGACGTGAGCGTTCCCGTTGCGGCATCATTCCCCGCAAACGAGTTGACCAGCCCATGCCCCAAAAATCCACTGACGGGCATCTGGCCGGGAAGGGTTCCCTGCGCCGGGCCGCTGCCGAAGGCGGTTCCGGTCGCCGTCCACCCGCCGTAATCCTTGCCCTCAAAATCGGCAATCACGACATCGGGGCGCTGCGGCGACTGGCTGCCAAGCAGCAGCAGCAGTGTTGCCGCGCCTGCCATCGCTTTTAATTTGCTTGCTTTGCTTGTCATGTGTTTTCTCATCAGTAATTTCAGGAGCCCCGTTGCTTTAGAGCCTATCCCACTTGGCCGGGTATTGAAAATACCCGGCAGGAAAGTGCAAGCGTCTTGCAGACGCAACTTCCAGAAAGCATGGGCGCGTTGGAAAGACGCTTGCTTTGTCCAGACAGGGGTTTTCAACCCCTGCCAACCACACGGGCGCTATTTCACAGCAAGCGTTGAAAGTACCCGGCAACAGACAGGAGACGCTCATTTCATAGCAGGCGTTTTATCTGCCGGGTTCTGCGCCGACTAAAACTATAGGAGTATAGCCGCTTTATTCGCGTTCATTCGCGTTTATTTGCGGCTATATTCCTCTTCGTGTCTACCAGATGCGAATCATGCTTGCGCTTGCAGCGCTTGTGTCTGCCGTGCCGCCACTGCTGAAGGCTTCGCGGAAGGCGGGCGTGTTTGCCAGTGGGCCGAATACGCGCCAGCGGTTGGGCGAGTGCGGGTCGGTTTGGGCGAGCAGGCGAACGCGCTCCGGCGTGAGTTTGGAGCGCCATATCTGGCCGAAGGCGAGGAAAAACCGCTGTTCGGGCGTGAAGCCGTCAATCAGGGCGGGGCGCGGCTTGCCTGCCAATGTTTTTTCCAGCGCGAGATAGGCGACGGTCAGGCCACCTAAATCCGCGATGTTTTCGCCTAATGTCAGTTTGCCGTTGACGTGCAGGTCGTCAATGGCGATGTAGTTGCTGTATTGGTTGGCAAGGGCGGTGCTGCGCTCGGTAAACCGTTTGGCGTCTTCGGGCGTCCACCAGTCTTTTAGATTGCCTTCCGCGTCGAACTGCCGGCCTGAATCGTCAAAGCCGTGCGTCATTTCGTGCCCGATGACCGCGCCGATACCGCCGTAATTGCTGGCGTCGTCCGCTTTCGGGTCGAAGAACGGCGGCTGCAAAATGCCTGCCGGGAACACGATCTCGTTCATGCTCGGATTGTAATAGGCGTTCACGGTGGGCGGCGTCATGCCCCACTCGTCGCGGTCTACCGGCTTGCCGATCTTGTCCAGGCGGCGCTGGAACTCGAACTCGCTGGCGCGAAAAACGTTCTGCGCGTAGGAGTCGGAGCCGACTTTCAGGGCGGAATAATCGCGCCACTTGTCGGGGTAGCCGATCTTGATGCGAATGGCGTCCAGTTTGCGCACGGCCTGTACGCGGGTTTCGTCGCCCATCCATTCCAGGGTTTGCAGGCGTTCGCGCAGGACGCCTTTCAGGTTTTGCACCAGTTCAAGGGCGCGTTGTTTGGCTTCGGGCGAAAACGCCTGCGCCACGTACAGTTGTCCCAACGCTTCGCCAAGCGCGCGGTCGGTGGTCGCCAGTACGCGCTTCCAGCGAACCGCAAGTTGCTTTTGCCCCGTGAACGCGCGGTTGAAAGCGAAATCTTCTTCCACAAACGGGCGGCTCAGATAGGGCGAGGCCGTCCGCAGCAGATGCCAATTCAGGTACGTTTTCCACTGGTCGAGCGGCACATCCGCAAGCATGGTTCCGAATTCCGCAAAGAACGCGGGCTGGCTGACGTTGAGCGGGCCGGGGTCGGCTTTGCCGAGCGTGACGAAGTAGCGCGTCCATTCGATGTTGGGCGTCTGCGCTTTCAATTCTTCGGGCGTCATTTTGTGGTAGGTGGCATTGGGGTTGCGCATTTCGACGCGGGGCATGGACACTTTCGCCAGCCGGGTTTCTAAGCGCGAGAATGTTGGCCGCCTGCGCGTCGGCATTGGCTTTGGGCGTCCCGACAAGCGACGAGCGTTCGGGCGATATGGGCGACATACTGCTGCCGAATCTCTTTGGATTTGGCGTCGTCGCGCAGATAGTAGTCGCGCTCCGGCAGACCAAGCCCGCCCTGCGACAGATTGAGGATTTGGGAGGCGCTGTCTTTGGCGTCCTGCCGCACCCCCGCGCCAAAACTCGCGCTTACGCCCATCGCGGTGCAGCCGCGCGATTTCGTCAAGGAGCATCCCCTTGTCCTGAATTGCCATGATGCGCTGCAATTCGGGTTCGAGAGGCGTCGCGCCAAGCCGGTTGGCAAGCGCTTCGTCCATGCCCACGCGGTAGAACTCGCCCACTTTGCGGGTCGGGCTGTCGGCGGGCGCGTTGTGGTCGCGGGCCGCTTTTTCCGCAGCGGCATGGGAAATCTTCTGGTTGCGCTCGAAGACTTCCTGAAACACGCCGGTTCCGGTCAGGTCGGCGGGAATGGTGGCTTTTTCCAGCCACTTGCCGTTGGCATACTGAAAGAAGTCTGTGGTGGGATTGACGCTGCGGTCAATGATGGTCGGGTCAATGCCGTGATGCTCGCCCGCCCGAACCGCAGAGGGCAGGGTAAGACAGGCTGCCAGTCCCAATGTAAGCCCTAAACGTGAAGGCCGCGAATCGAAATGAAAAACCATGTTCCATCCTCAACTGAAAAGTGAATGTTCGCCGTTGAAATTCGGGGATTGTCCGTCGCAGGGCGTTTAAGAACCTATCCCAACAGGCCGGGTATTGAAAATACCCGGCAGGAAAGTACAAGCGTCTTACAGACGCAAATGCCGCGCCTATTGGGATAGGTTCTAAGCCACCTCGCAACAATGCTCTTCCCTATTATACACGACGGCTGATGTATTGGCACACCAAGACAAGGATGAAGGATGAAGGATGAGAATAGGTAGAAAAAGAAAAGAGTATGTAGAGTCATCGTCGAAATCTTGGCAATACAGCGCTTCCAGCCCGATGTCTCGTTGTGTCTGATTGTAGGGGTGAGGCGTCGTGACCTCGTAAGCGTCAGGGCGAACGGGAGGGGTGGGGACATAGGCTTGCACCTCCCTTCCTGTATGTAACGTCTGAAAAGTAGACGTTTGTTACCTATTAGACGGCTGTATCGGGCAAAGGGTTCGTTTTTTCGCGTTAGGCGGTGCAAGTGCAAGGGAATAAATTCCCTCGCTACGCGGCGTACCGCCGAAGCGTCCTTCGGACGCAAGGCTCTGATAACAGACTCTCCTGTCCGAAGGACAGTCCGCCGCAGGCGCGTAGCGAGGGAATTTATTCCCTTGCCCCACACGCACTGCACAACAACTCTGTTAAACTTGCGTTAGGGCGACGCACTGAAGTGCTTCGCTGTAGGGCGTTCCGCCCAATGTCCTGCGGACATAATCCTCTCGTTGAGAGATGGCATATTCCATAATACAGCCATGCCAGCCTGAGAGACAAGCGTGTCCGAAGGACACTGGGCCGCAGGCCATACAGCGAAGCACTTCAGTGCGTCGCCCCAACGCGCCGACGCTACGCCGACTGCTCGAGCAAGCAGAAGAGCATACGTCTCTTGAAGTTCCGGCTTTGCGGCTAAAAAGGCTCTGAGCATCCTCCGCGCGTTCCTGATTGATCAAGCATCGTCAGAAAGTTGCCGAGAACTGTAATCGTGTTCGGATGACGCGGCCCTAAACTGACAACAAGAATGTCCAACGTCTGTACATACAGTGGTTCGGCTTCTGCATAGCGGCCTTGTGACTTATACAACCACGCTAGATTATTGAGAGCGGTAGCTGTACTCAGATGCTGTTCCCCATAAACAACCTGTCCGAATCTTCAATGATTGTTGATACAGCGGTTCGGCCTCAGCATAGCGGCCTTGTGACTGGTACAACCCTGCCAGATTGTTGAGGCTGGTGGCAATGTCAGGATGGTTCTCGTCCGGCAATGCTGTGCGCATAAATGTCCAACGCTTGTAAAAACAACGGTTCGGCTTCGGCATAGCGGCCTTGTGACTGATACAACCCCGCCAGATTGTTGAGGCTGGTGGCAAGTCAGGATGGCTGTTCGCCATACGCTTGACGCAGAATGTCCAACGCCTGTATGTACAGCGGTTCGGCCTCAGCATAGCGGCCTTGCGACTGGTACAACACCGCCAGATTGTTGAGGCTGTGTGGCAATGTCAGGATGGTCTTCCGCCAACGCTGTGCGCCGAATGTCCAACGCCTGTTTGTACAGCGGTTCGGCCTCAGCATAGCGGCCTTGCGCCTCGTACAACCCCGCCAGATTGTTGAGGCTAGTGGCAACATGCGGATGGTTGTTCGCCATAGGCTTGACGGACAATTTCCAACGCCTGTATGTACAGCGGTTCGGCCTCAGCATAGCGGCCTTGTGACTGGTACAACCCTGCCAGATTGTTGAGGCTGGTGGCAATGTCAGGATGGCCGTCCGGCAACGCTGTGCGCAGAATGTCCAACGCCTGTATGTACAGCGGTTCGGCATCGGCATAGCGACCTTGTAACTGGTACAACTCTGCCAGATTATTGAGGCTGGTGGCAAGGCTTGGATGGTTTTCTCCCAATGTCACACGATCAATGTCCAACGCCTGTATGTATAGCGGTTCGGCCTCGGCATAGCGGCCTTGTGACTGGTACAAATCCGCCAGATTGTTGAGGCTTTGGGCAATTTCAGGATGGTCGTCCGGCAGCGCTGTGCGCCGAATGTCCAGCGAGCGGGTGTACAGAAACGTTCCCTCGGCCCAGAGCGCCTGACGATGCACAAAATGGATCAGCCAATCGGCAATATCGCCACTGGATTCCGTATCTTGGAGTTCCGGCGCAATATCGGCTGCGGATACGGCGTGACGCCATGCTGATTCCAGTCGCGCTCGTTTCTCGCCGTCCTCTGTGTTTTCGATGCCGCCGTTTTCCTGCACAATCTGCCGGTAATAGGCGACGAAATGACGCTGCTGTTCTTGTTCTGCATCTATTTTGTGCAGGCGCTTGCGGGCGTATTCGCGGGTGGGGTGCAGCAGGGAATACAGGCTGTGTCCGTCGTGGGCGGTATACACGAGCAGGGACGCTTCCTGCAAGGCATCAAGGTGTTCCGGCGTGACGGCGGGAAAACAGGCCGTGATTTCTGCGGGGGCGCAGTCGTTGGCAAACAGGCTGCACAGCGCGAACGCGGTTTGCTCTGCCTCATTCAGCAGGTTCCATGACCAGTCGTAGCATTTTTCCAGCGCGTCATGCCGCCATTCCGGGTCGTCCATGTCCCGCTCTTCTCTGGAGTCGGTCATTTCGCCCAGAACCGCTTTGCTAAGGCTTGCGGCGATTTCCGGCAGGGTTCGGTTCTTGATTCGCGCCGCCGCCAGTTCAATTGCAAGCGGAATGTTTGCGGTGACGCGCAGGATGGTGGCAATTGCCGCGTTGTCCGCTTCCGAAGGCGTCCATGCGAAATCAGTTTTGCGTTCGCGGATGCGGGCAATCAGCAGGTCGCGCCCTTCCTTGTCTTCCAGCCCGAACACGTCTTTCGGCAACTCTACGCGATCCAATTCTACCGAACCGCGCCCGGTGACGAGGATATGCAGGAGGGGGTTGGTTGTCAGCAGTTTCTCTATGAGCCGCTTTGCCGGGCCGCATTTCACCGTCTCGTAGTTGTCGAGGAGGAGCAGCAGGGAAACGTTGTTGGGCAGGCTGTGGGGCAGATTGTCCGGGGCAGCGGCTTCGCCTTCCAATTGGAACGCTTCGGCAATGCGCCCTGCCAGAAAATCGCGCTTCGCCGCGTCGTTCATGGTGTTCGATACGCCGAGTGTATCGAGTTCCACGCAGTACAGCCGTCCCGCAAAGATGCCGACGGCCTGAACGCAGCACTGCATGGCAAGGCGCGTTTTGCCCATGCCGCCAAACCCGTGCAGCGTGACGAGCCGGTACAGGAACCCGGAAGGCATTCGGGTTTGAAACAAATTGAGAATGGCGGTTTCCAATTTGGGGCGCGGCACATAGCGGTTCAGCTCCTGAAACCACGCGGGCAGGAATTGCGAACCCGGCTCCCGGCTTGTCCAGCCCTCGTACAGCAGTTCGTGCAGGATTTGCGGGGCTTCCTCGAAACTCTTGATGCGCCGGTTCTGCCATTCCTGCCACTGCCAGCGCTTGTCGTCGCTCTGCCGGTGTCCGTTGGCAGACAGCACGATTTGCCCGCCATGCGCCACGCTCATAATCCGCGCCGCGTAAATCACGTCCTCGTATTGCAGATACAATCCCTTCGCGTCGGGCGTGACCTGCATTTCGGAGGTATGGACGCCGATACGCGCTGACAGCGCCCATTCCCTGCCGTCCCGGTCGGTGTGCGTGATTGTCGGCAGGGCGTTTTGGATGGCAATGGCACATTCCAGCGCGTCGTTGACACCGGTAAACGCCGCCATGATGCTGTCCCCGGCAGGCGAGCCGGAGATGCGCCCCCGATGCACCGCCTCCACAAGCCTTTTGATTTCCGCGAACTGCGGCTGCAGCAATTGCAGGCTGTAATGCTGATACGGCAGGGCGCGGGCGGCTTGTGTTGAGCCGACAATATCGGTAAACAGGAACGTGACAATGCCTTGCGGATAGGGAACACGTTTGTCAGGCATACTCTTGCTTTCTTTTGGAATTATTTCACCACCAAGACGCCAAGAACACCAAGAGAAAAGAAGAAAAGAAGAAAAGAAGAAGAGAAGAAGAGAAGAAGAGAAGACATATTGCAGTCAACCGTAATCGAAGTCTTTCTGTTTGCATTTCTTGGTGTTCTTGGCGTCTTGGTGGTGAATATGTTATTGTATCAAGATAATTCAAGAAGAAGAGCGGTGTTTCCTGCAAGGCATTGCCTGTGCCGGGTATTGAAAACGCTTGCTGTGAAATACTGGCCGGAGATTGAAAATCCCCGGCAGGAAAGTGCAAGCGTCTTACAGACGCGATTCTCTACTATCAAGATTCCTGCGTCCACAAGACGCTTGTTTTGTCCAGCCGGGGATTTTCAATCTCCGCGCACAGGGAATGCCTTATATTTGAATCGCACCCAAATACCCGGCAGTCGGAAGGATTCGCAATGCCGCGCAGGGAATAAGGCCGTATCTGCGTTTGAAGACGACAAGCCTTTATGAAAAAACCGCTATGAACAAACTTATTCTGCTTATTTTGCTGATGGGAACCGCTATGCTGCCTTCCGCTCACGGGGATACGCCCGCTGTCACGCCTGCTATTTCGTCCGTTCTGCCGCCACCCGTTGCTGATCTTGCCGACAAGACAGTGGTGGATACCCGCGTTCGGCGGTATGTCACGCCGACGCGCCTTGTCTGGCAGTCGCATGAGAACGGCGCAAGGGTGGAAACGCCGGAAAAACTGCTGCAAGCCGGAAGCGGGCAGGTGACATTGAGCGCCCCGGCAAGCTGCGTGCTGCGCAACGAGGGCAAAATTCCGGGGATATTGCTTGATTTCGGGCGCGAGTTGCAGGGCGGGGTACAGATTGCCGTTCAGGATTTGAAGGCGGTGGGCAGTAATGGCAAAACGGTTCGGCTGCGGGTGCGGTTTGGCGAGTCGGTCAGCGAGGCGATGAGCGAGTTGGGGGAGAAAGGGTCGCAGACGGATCATGCCACGCGGGATCAGATTTGTCAGGCTCCCTGGCTCGGCACGGTGGAAGTCGGCAACACGGGCTTCCGCTTTGTCCGCATTGATCTCGTAGAACCGGGAGCCATGCTCGCCCTGAAATCCGTACGGGCAGTGTTTTTGTACCGCGATCTGCCGTATCTCGGCTCGTTCCGGTGCAGCGACGAGCGCTTAAACCGCATCTGGCAGACGGGCGCGTATACGGTTCATCTTAACATGCAGGATTATTTGTGGGACGGCATCAAGCGCGACCGGCTGGTGTGGATCGGCGACATGCACCCGGAAACGAGTACCATCAGCGCGGTGTTCGGGAACGTAGACATTGTGCCGCGCAGCTTGGACTTGATTCGCAACGAGACGCCGCCCGGCCAGTGGATGAACGGCATCAGTTCGTACTCGCTGTGGTGGATCATCATTCAGCAGGACTGGTATCGGCACAACGGCGACCTGGCCTATTTGCGCCAACAGCAGCCCTATCTGACCGCGCTTGTACAGGAATTGCAAAAGCACATCGGCGCGAATAACGAGGAAACCCTGCCCGAAGGCCGCTTTCTGGATTGGCCGTCGAGCGAAAACAAGCCCGCCATTCACGCCGGACTTCACGCCCTGCTCGTCCTTGCCTTTCAAGCGGGCGCGGAAATGTGCCATGCGCTTGGCGATGATGCAACGCGGCAGCAGTGCCTTGACGCCGTGACCCGCCTGCGCAAGCACGTTCCCGACCCGAACCACAGCAAGCAGGCGGCGGCATTGATGGCATTGGCCGGATTGGGCGACGCAAAACGCTGAACCATGACGTTCTGGCGGTAGACGGAGCCAAACGGCTGTCCACGTTCTACGGCTATTACGTCTTGCAGGCGCGGGCCAAAGCCGGGGATGTGCAGGGCTGCCTGGACGCCATACGGCAATACTGGGGCGGGATGCTGGATATGGGCGCGACCACGTTTTGGGAAGACTTCAATCTGGATTGGATGGTCAACGCGGGGCGTATTGACGAACTGCCCGTTGCCGGCAAGAAGGACATACACGGCGATTACGGCGCGTACTGCTACGTCGGCTTTCGGCACAGCCTGTGTCACGGCTGGGCGTCCGGGCCGACGCCCTGGCTGAGTGAACACGTTTTGGGCGTTCAGATTATGGAACCCGGCTGCAAAACCCTCAAAATCACGCCGCACTTAGGCGACCTGCAATGGGCGGAAGGCGCGTTCCCAACTCCGCTCGGCGTGGTCAATATCCGCCACGACAAACAGCCGGATGGCAGCGTCAAGTCGAAGGTAGACGCGCCGCCGGGTGTTAAGGTTGTAAAATGAACTCTTTCACGCTTGCCAACAATTTGCTTGATAATCCTGAAGCGTTGCGCGAACAGGCGCAGCGGGACGGCTATCTGTTCTTTCACGGTTTGGCGGATACCGAGTTGATGCTGTCCCTGCGCCGTCAGATATTGTCGTTGTGCGAACGGGCGGGATGGCTGGAAGCGGGAACCGACCCGATGGAGGGCATTGCCGCGCCCGGTCAGCGTCACCTTGAGCCGGAACCCGATTACATGCAGGTGTACAAGCAGGTGATGCAGTTGGAGGATTTTCACGCTTTCGCGCATCAGCCGCGCCTGCTTGCCATGCTGGACGCGCTGTTCGGCGAAACCACGCTGGTACACGCCCGCAACATCGCCCGCATCATTTTTCCGCAGGCCACGCAGTTCACCACGCCCGCGCATCAGGACTTTTTGCACATTCAGGGCACGGAGCAAACGTGGACAAGCTGGATACCGCTTGGCGATTGCCCGCAGACATTGGGCAGTCTGGCGGTTCTGCCGGGTTCGCACAAAGCAGGCATGTACCCCGTGCATCGGACATTGGGCGCGGGCGGGCATGGCATTGACACAAACGAACTGCCGTTTGAATGGGTCGGCGGCGATTTTGCCGCCGGGGATGTGCTTTTGTTCCACAGCCTGACGGTGCATAAGGGGATGCCCAACCTGAGCGCGAACCGCCTGCGGCTGTCGGTAGATTTCCGTTATCAGCCTCTTTCCCACCCCGTCACCCCCGCTTCCATGCAGCCCCACTACGGCTACGCCTGGGAAGAAATCTACCGGAATTGGCAGTCGCCGCAGCATCAATACTACTGGCGCGGCCTGCCCCTCCTCCACGCCGAATTCACCACGCGCTATTACGAAGCCGCCCGCGAAGCCGACAGGCAGGAAACAGAAAAGCAAGCCTCTGACAAGGGACAGGCGTAACGTTTCCCTGAATGATTGCGTCTAATGAACGCTCTGCCTCGTGCAGCAACAACTTCTTTCCACTTGTCTGTACAAATCGCTGCAAATGATTGTGTCTGCCTGTGCGGACATACAGGAACTTCGTAATGCCAAATTCAATTATTCGCGCCGGCATCAAGATGCTTTGCGCGTGTACGCTTTCTGTTTTGTTCACGCCTGCCGCGTTTGCGCAGGCTCCGGCTCTGAGCGCGCTGGCGAAGATGCCCGTGAAAGAACTGACCATTTTCAAGGACGGACACGCTTTTGTGCTGCACGAGGGCAAGATGCCCACCGACAGCGCGGGCAATGTGCAGATGGATTATCTGCCCACGCCGGTTATCGGCACGTTCTGGCCCTATTCCGCCGATAAGAATGTGAAACTGTCTTCCGTTGTTGCCAGCCCGCGCCGGGTTCGGGTGGAGCGCACCGCCCTGAGCCTGCAAGAATTGCTGGAAGCCAATCCCGGCGCGGATGTCAGCGTTACCGAAGTCGGGGGCAAAATCTATTCGGCGCATATCCTTGCGGCCCCGGAGCGCAGCAGTCAGGAACTTGACGCCACCGACTCGCCCAACACCGGCGGGGACAAACTGCCCGCCAAAGGCAGCGTCATGCTGCTTAAAACACAGACCGGAACCGCCGCCATTCCGCGCGAGCGTATTCAGGACGTGACGTTTACCGGGGCGTACAAGCGGACGCTGACGACGGAGGAATTGCGCAACCTGCTCACGCTGAAACTGGAATGGCCGGGCAATGCTCCCGCGAAAACCGCCCATGTCGGCATGATGTACCTGCAAAAAGGGATTCGCTGGATACCCTCTTACAAAGTTTCGCTGGACGGCAAGGGCAGCGCCGTTCTTGCTTTGCAGGCCACGCTGATCAACGAAATGACCGATCTGGACGACGTGACCGCCAATCTGGTCATCGGCGTCCCGACGTTTTTCTTTCAGGACACGCCCGATCCCATCGGCTTGCAGCAGGCGTTCGCGCAGTTGTCTCCCTATTTCCAGAACGGTTCTCCAACCGGCTTTGCGATGTCCAATTCCATGATGTCGCAGGTTGGAGGGCAATCTCCCGGATTCCGAAGTACCGAGCGCCCCAACGGCAATGAGGGGAACCTTGGACCGCAAATCGGTGGTTCCGGCAAAAACGAGGACACGTTTATCTTTACCGTCAAGCATGTCACGCTGAAAAAGGGACAGCGCATGACGCTGCCGATTGCCGAAACCACGCTGAAATATCGCGACCTGTACACGGTGGATCTGGCGTTTGCGCCGCCCCGCGAACTGCGGCAAAATGGCAGCGTGAGCGACCAGCAATTGGAACTGCTGCGCCTGCAAAGTCAACCGAAAGCGCAGCACATCATTCGCCTGACCAATCACGCCAAATTCCCCCTGACAACCGCGCCCGCCCTGATTTTGAGCGACGGCAAAGTGCTGGCGCAGGGCTTGATGACGTACACGTCCATCGGGAGTGAAACCGACCTGCCCTTGACCACAGCGGTAGATGTGAAGGTGAAGAAAACCGACAAGGAAACGGGGCGAACGCCCAATGCGGTGCAATGGCAGAGAGGCGAATACGGGCGCATAGACCTGAGCGGCCAGATTTCCGTCACCAATTATCAGCCGCAGGCCATTGACGTGGAAGTGACGCGCAACGTGCTGGGCAACGTCACCAAAGCCGAGCAGGGCGGCGTGGTTTCGATGGTCAACGTGGTTGAGGACGATGATGCCGGGACACGCGCCGAAAACCCGGTCTGGTGGGGCTGGTACAGTTGGCCCGGCTGGTGGAGCCACTTCAACGGCATGGGGCGCGTCGTCTGGAAACTGAAGCTGGAACCCGGCAAATCCACCGACCTGAAATATACCTGGAACTACTTCTGGCAATAAGTGCCTGTAAATTTACAAGTTCCCGAATCAAGCGGGCTTCGAGCCGCGCAAAAATCAAAATAGGTTTTGCGCGGCTTCTATACGGCTCTCACTCAGGTGGTATTGGTTTACACTTGATGTTTATCCTATGCGGCGGCTTCTGCCAATTCTGGCTCCGCTGGCGTCCTGGGGTTGATGCTTTCCGACAACATACGCTCGAATGTTTCTCTGTCCGCAATGTCCCAATCGTCTGCCGTACTACGCGCCACCGCCAGATTCACAAAAGGAACGCACTCCCCTTCTGCAAGCAACGGCAGTAACAGTAACGCGCCGGTGGCATGTGTAAAGGCAATGTGTGACGTTGGAATCACATGTTTGCAAAAGCCAAGTTGTCGCAGCACTTGTTCCAATTGAGTCAAAGTTACTGTTTTAGGCATCATGATGTGTCCGCGAGTGCGGCGTTTTAGCATGGCTTTTCCCGTTTATTTTACCGCGAGCGGAATCACGTTGACGTTGCCGCTTGCGCCGGAACCACTGGCGACGGTGATGCGGTCACGCAGGGCTTGCGGCGGTTCGGGAATTTGCCAGCCCTCGTAGGGTTCCACCCACATGCCGTCCGCTTTGATGAGATTGACCAGTTCCTCGATGCTGTTTTCCTGCGGGATGCCGGTTTTTACTTCCTCGCGGCCCCGGTACAGCGAGATTTTGCCGCCCGCTTTGCCCACATAGCCGTAATCCGCGTCCGCCATTTCGCCCGGCCCGTTCACGATGCAGCCCATCACCGCCACTGTCAGATTGCCCGACAGGTGCTTGACCGCCGACTCGACCCAGCTTGCCACAATCGGCAGATCGAACTTGGTGCGCCCGCAAGAGGGGCACGAAATCAGTTCCACTTTGGTGCGCCGGATGCCCAATGCCTGCAAAATGTCGTAACAGGCCGGGAGTTCTTCGACCGGGTCTTCCGACAGCGACACGCGAATGGTATCCCCGATGCCTTCGGCCAGCAGCGTGCCGATGCCCGCCGTGCTTTTGATGCGCGCGTACTGCCCGCTGCCCGCTTCCGTCACGCCTAAGTGCAGGGGATAATCCATGCCCAACTCGGCCATGCGCTGCGCCATCAGCCGGTTGGCTTGCAGCATCACGGGAACGCGGCTGGCTTTCAGCGAGATAATGATGTTGCGGTAATCGTGGCGTTCGCAAATTTGAATGTACTCAATGGCGGACTGCACCATGCCTTCGGGCGTGTCGCCGTACATTACGGTCAGGCGCTCGGCAAGGCTGCCGTGATTGACGCCGATCCGCATGGCAAGGTCGCGCTCCTTGCAGGCGTTGATGACCGGCAGCAGTTCCTTTTCAATCGCCGCCTGCTCCTCTTCCACTTCGGCGGGCGAATAATCCAGCGTCCGCGCAACCCGCTTGCGGAACACGAACAGGCCGGGATTGATGCGGATTTTGTCTACGTATTTCGCCACTTCCACGGCAATGTCGCTGCCCTGATGATGCACGTCGGCGACAAGCGGCACGTCCTGATACTGCTGTTTCAGTCGCGCCTTGATTTCCGCCAGGCAACGCGCTTCGGCCATGTTGGGCGTGGTCACGCGCACGATTTCACTGCCGGCCTTGTGCATGGCAATGATCTGCTCCACAGCGGAAGGAACGTTGTGCGTTTCTTCGGTAATCATGGACTGCACGACAACGGGATGCGCCCCGCCGATATAAATATCGCCCACGCGCACGGCGCGGGTCAAACGGCGGCTATAAGAAACATCTGGTAAAGACATGGGAATTCCTCAAGTAGTCAGTAGTCAGTATTCAGTAGTCAGTAGAAACGATCCATCTACCCTAGCGTTTGCATTTCAGCAATAATTTGAAAGAGGGAGTTTTCTACTGACTACTGACTACTGACTACTGACTACTTCCTCAACTATCGACTACTTTCAGTATAGCATACACGCCGGGGCAGGGCGGCGAAACAGGTGTGTTCGGAGCGCGTTCCGGCAGTTAACGCGCTTTCATAAAAAGTGGGAACGGGGTACAATACAACAGGAGAATGATGCGATGGTTCCTTTTAAGCAGATTTTTAACCCTTCCCGCGATAAGGCAAAACGAGCCGCGCCTGCCAAGCCTGTCACGCCGCAGCAGAAATGGATGCGCGGTTTCATTGTGGTGTTTGGCGTGTTCGTGCTGCTGTGCTTTCTGGTGGCGGACCCGATTTTGCGCCATTTTCGCAAGAGTAACTTCAGCAATGCGCAGCCGCGAACAGGTGTCGCTACGATTGCGATGGTCGTCATGCCGCAGGCGAACTTTGAGGGCGCGTTAAAACAAGAAGATAAAGGTTACGTTGTGGTTCGTTTTCAAGGGCACTTGTGCAAAGTCAACAATGTCGCGCAGATCACGCAGATGCGCGAAAACCAGGCGGTAAAAATCGTGTACCTTGTCGGCAAGCGCGGCGACATTGCCGTTGATTCGGCGGAACCCTTGATTACGTCACAGGCAGACGAGGCTTCCACCCCCTGACGATAAACTTTCCGCGTTCCTAAGCGCCTGAAGATATTTGGAGCATGAAACGCTTCGATTGGCTATTTCATCCTGTTTTGCAGGTATTCTATCGGTATCGCTTTTTGGCGCCCTTTGTTCGGCCCTGTCGAACCCGTTGTTATGAGGAGACACGCACCCATGAAACACGCGATTGTACGCACCGCCGCCCTCGGCCTGCTGTGTTCCACCGCCCTCAGCCTGACTGTCGTTCGCGCGGCGGAAACGGGCAAGGAACAGACCATCAAACTGAAGCTGGACCCCACCGGCGCTCCGAAAACCGCCGGGTACTACCCGGTTCTGCTGCCTCTCAGCGCGGACAAGCCCGCCTCAATCACCAAAGAGCCGACCTATAAAGGTACGCCCAAATACGGCGTAATTCATTTAGGGAACGGTCCGAAAGCCGATACCGTTTTTGCCGTAGATATGCCGACCGAAGGCGATTTCAAAATCTATGTGGACAAAAACCACAACGGCGACCTGACCGATGATGGCGATGGCGCGTGGAGCGCCAAGCGCGAAGGCCAGCGCGCTATGTACGGCCTGAACCATTACACCCTCCGCGCTTCCTATGGAACGGCCAGCAAAGAAACCGGTTCGGCGGATTACGGCGTGGCGCTGTACCAGTTTGTCGGGCAGGATCAGGTGATTATGTACCGCGAAGCGGGCGCGACGGGCACGATTACAGTTGAAGGCAAGCCGCACAAGGCCGTTCTGGTGGAAAATGACGCCGATGCCCTGTTTGCAAAGCCGATGGGTGACGACGGCAAGCCCCTCAAAGGCATGAAGGCCACTAAACCCGTCTGGCTGTTCATTGACCTGAACGACGACGGCAAATTCACCCGCGATGAGCTATTCGACGCCCGCGCCCCCTTTATGCTCGGCAAGACCACAGTGGAGCCGATTGTCGCCGCCAATGGCACGGAGATCAAACTCAAACCGACTACCCGCGTCGCTTATGCGCCTCCCAAAGCGCCGGAAGCGCCCAAACTGCTGACAGCCGGAACCCTCGCGCCCGACTTCACCGCGCAGGCTCCCGATGGGCATACGGTCAAACTGTCCGACTATCGCGGCAAGGTCGTTGTGCTGGACTTTTGGGCGACGTGGTGCCCGCCGTGCCGCGCGTCCATGCCGCACCTGCAGCATCTGCACGAAACACTCAGCAGCAAGGGCGTGAAAGTGCTTGGCATCTGCGTTTCCGACGAGAAAAGCGCGTTCGACAAGTGGATTCCCGAACACAAGGAACTGACGTTTGAGTGCGCCTACGATCTCGCGGGCCGCAGCGGCAACAGCATTTCGGGCAAGCTGTACAACGTGTCCGGCATCCCCACAACCTACATCATTGACAAGAACGGCAAAGTGATAGATGCGGTTGTCGGCTACGAGGATGGCGACAAGCGCGTGGAAGCCGTTCTGAAGAAGGCCGGCGTGGAAGTGGATGCGAAGTCGGCGTCCATCAAATAACCTTCCGCGAACAGCGGCGGTTCGTAAATAGATCGCCACCAACACAACGGCGCAAACCATTGGCTCATGCAAACTTGCGTGAGCCAATCTGCCGCGTTACCCTGCCTGCATTGTAAAGATGATTTTTGGTAAGATGCTATGCCTATCTATGAATTTGCCTGCGCGCAGTGTGGGCGCAAGTTCCGTAAACTGGTCGGCGTGGTCGCCAACGAGCGCCCGCTGCAATGCCCGCGCTGCCAGTCAACGGAAGCGAACCGTCTTATCAGCCGCTTTGCCCGCGTTCGGGGGGAAGACGAGTCGTTCGACGCGATGGCCGATGAAATGGAAGGCCTGGACGAAAACGATCCCAAAGCCATGCGCCGCCTGATGCGCGAAATGGGCAAGGAAATGGGCGAGGACATGGAAGCCGACTTCGAGCAGATGATGGAGGAAGAAGCCGGAGGCGACGGGGCGAATGTGGGTGGGGAAGAGGAGTAAGTGTTCAGGTATTCAGGTGTTCGGGTATTCAGGACAATGCAAGAGCGCCACGTTCGTTTGTGCGCAGCAAAACTTGCAATTTAGTTCCTGAACACCTGAATACCTGAATACCTGAACACCGTTTATGAATGTGATTCAGCGGGCACAATGTCGAACACGAGCCGCTCTACCGCGCGTCCGTCCCGGCGCAGGAGGGCGAGCGGGGTTTTTGCGCCGATTTTCTCTTCGGTCAGATGGCGGAGGAGATCGTCAATGCTGCCGACGGGCTTGTTGCCCATTGCCACAATCACGTCGTTTTCGCGCAGTCCCGCGCGCTGCGCCGGGCTGTTCGGCTCAATGGACTGCACCAGAACGCCGCTGTCCACGAGCAGGCTGAATTGGCGAGTTGCGGCGCGGGGCAGTTCCACGTTCTGGCCGCCCACGCCGATATAGCTGCGCCGTACCCGCCCCTCCTTAATCAGTTTCATGGCAACAAATTTCGCTGTGTTGATGGCAATGGCGAAGCACAAGCCCTGCGCGGGCAAAATCGTCGCCGTATTGACGCCAATCACTTCCCCCGATGAATTGACCAGCGGCCCGCCCGAATTGCCCGGATTGAGCGCGGCGTCCGTTTGGATGATGTTGTCCATCAAGCGCCCCGAATTGCCCCGCAGCGAACGCCCCAATGCGCTGACAACGCCCGCCGTCACCGTGTACTGGAAGCCATACGGGTTGCCGATGGCAATGGCAAGCTGTCCCACGCGCAAATGCGATGAGTCACCTAATCGCGCCGCGGTTAAATCCGGCGTGTCAATGCGGATCACGGCCAGATCGGTTTCCGGGTCTTCGCCAATCAGTTCCGCGACGGAATGCCGCCCATCTGAAAACAACACTTCGATCTTCTTGGCGTCATGCACGACATGGCTGTTGGTCAAAATATAGCCATCCGGCGTGAACACAAACCCGGAACCGCTGCCCTTCACTTCCTGACCGGCGCGCGGGTCTCGATTGCCACCCCGATTACCTTGCCCCCTGCTTTGCTGCGCCTGTGTCACCTCAATAAACACGACGGACGGGCTGACGCGCTCCGACGCCGACACGACAGCGTGAGAGTAAGCGTCCAGCAATGCGCCGTCCTCTAATTGCCCGGCCTGCGCGCAAGTCGCGTTCGCAGCCGTTGCCCCGGTATTTCCACTCACAAATTCTAATGCGCCCTGCATGTTCGCGCTCGCTTTCTTTGTCGCAACCCTGTTGTTGAATTAGGACTATTAAGACCTAATACGTTCTTCAAGGCTTTATAATACGCGGAAAGCGAGGAACGCGCAACCTATACCAAAGATTAGGAACTTCCTACCACGGGTTTGCTACGAAACCGGCCATTCATTCATGGGCGGACAAGGCGCAGCGAAACCCGTAGGTATTATCTTTGTAGTCGGGAGTATACCTTTCCCGATACGCAGAGCGGAAGACGCCTTGATTGAAGAAGTACCAGGAACCGCCGCGCAAAACCCGGTATTGGCCGGCACACATGTCTTTAGGATCAGTGGCGGGCGCGGTTCTGCGGTAGTCCGTATCGTACCAGTCGGCGCACCACTGCCAGACATTGCCTGCCATATCCAAAATACCGTAAGGGCTGACCCCATCCGCATACGTTCCTGCCGGAACCGTGCCGGAGCGTTTCTCATTGACGGAACTCCACAATTTGCTGTTGTCGAACTCGTTGCCCCACGGAAACTTGCGCCCGTCCGTGCCTCGCGCCGCCTTCTCCCATTCTGCTTCGGTAGGCAATCGCGTTCCCGCCCATGTACAGTAGGCCTGCGCATCCTCCCAGGAAACATTCACGATAGGATGATCTTCTTTGGCCCAATCCGGGTTGAAGGAGGGCGCATCCGGCATTTTACGCGCGGTGTCTTGACAGAATTTCTTGTACTGCTCCACTGTAACCGGCTTTTTGTACATCCAGTAGCCGCTCAATCGGACGGCGCGGCGCGGATTATCGCTTATGTCGTCGTCACCCATTAGAAACTCGCCTGCCGGTATCAGCACCAGTTCCGCGCCGTCTTTGGGATTGACGCGCGTTTCGAACATACCGGACGGCTCTTCATACGTCTTGTTCTTCGCAATTTGCTGCGATAGGCGGGCAACTGCCCTGACCCCAAACGCATCCTTCAACAATTCGCCAATCTTCGCGTCAGCCAGAACGCGATTAACAATATCCGTGCCATAGTAGATGGCAACGCGGGTTTGCGCGAGGGGTTCCAGTTTGTCGGGCCGGGAGCGAACCCACTGTTTCACCGTTGCCAGAGCCTGGCGCGAGTTTCCGGCGGCATAGCGGGCGGCGACGAGCGCGACAAAAGCCTCACTGCGATTCGGCATCAGAGGGGCGATCCGTTCCAGTGCGGTCAGAGCGGCTTTTGCCTGCCCCGCTTTTAATCGCCGCAACGCAGCCGTAAACTGCGCCTCAGCAACTTTGTTGAAATAGGGACGCCACTTCTCCACCAGTTGAGCCGCCTGCATTCGTTGCTTGTTATCTGCGGCGGCATCCCGCGCCTGCGCCGCTATCTGCGCCGCTTCCAGTTCTTCCTCCAAATCAAACAACATTCGCGCGGCTTTCAGGGCTGTATCTGTATGTGACGGCAGGGCGTAGGCCGCTTCCGCATACTTGCGGGCGGCTTTGGCTTTCAGCCCTTCTTCTTCGGCTGCCCTCCCTGCTGCCACAGCCCTCACATACGCGCGGGTACTGCGAACCAGATCAAGCGACGCTTGCACATCGGCTTTGTTGGTTTTGGACGCGCGTTCGAGCGCGAAAGAAGGAGCGGCCAGGCACAACACTGGCAGAAGCGGCAGGACAGCATTGAGTAAACTTCCAAGTTTCATGGCAGTTTCCTTCCTGTATGGGACTTTCGTTATTAACAGGATAACCGTTCGGCTATGTCCGAAAGCGTGTCCGAATCGCCAAAACATCGTGTCCGAAGTATTCATGTTCAACCCGTGCCATTCATGGTCGGGGCTTAATCCAGATAAAGAAACTCGTTGGTGTTAAGGAGCAGGAGCCTTCTCCATAAAGAGGGGCGCAGTTTCATTCGGCATGAGGTTTTACTCCAACACCTGCGCAATCAGATTTTGCCACGTGGGGTTCGGCTCCCATATTCGATGCAGGTCTTGAGCAGCCACTTCCGGCGCGACATTCTGCTTGACAATACGATACAGGTACATGAAGGCGGAAACGCGCATGTTCATGGCGCAGTGGACGAAGACCTGCTTGCCTTCGTTCGCCTGCATCGTGGCAAAGAACTGTTCCACATCTTCGACCTTTGGCGCGTCCCATATCACGGGAATGGAAATATACTCCATGCCATTGCCTTCTACCAGGGCACACTCGTTGGGCAGTGTGTCAGCAGCAGGGCGCAGGTTTACCACAACCTCGTACCCGGCTGCTTTGACGATGGCTAATTGCTCGGCAGTCGGCTGGCCTGCCGTGCCAATTTGATCGGAAAGGCGCAAAAAGTGGGGAATGGCTTCGAGAGATGTATGGGACATCAATGTACCTCCGGTTATTCCTGTACAGGCTGGTAGATTAAACCCAGATTGGTCAACTTCCCCTGACGAAAGCGTGATACCTCCCCAACACTATCGTTCTGGTGAGCCGCAGGAACGCCTTCTACATCACGGGTACGATCAAACTGCGTAATCAAGGCTCCGCCATGAGGAAGCGGCTGGCAATCCGCTCCATAGCGCCCGTAACACTCGCATTTTTGAATGAGCGTTCGGCCTCGTATAGCCACGATGAAAGTTGTTTTCGGCGCGGTGATGCCCCTTGATGAAAACATACGGGCGTCCATCCGTATCGTAAAAGACCTGCACGGCAGGCTGAAAGAAGAACGTTTCGCCGCCGAATTGCTTACCGCGTCGTCCGTTCCTGTCTACCAGAGCAACGCCCCATGCGCCCTCTCCTCCCTCTTGATGAATTTCGGGACAACGCACTGTTTCCATCCAACGTCCCTTATCTACTGCAACGCGCGTTGGCCGCCTGGAATAAGCGTCTCTCCATCCCGATGCGGCCTGTCCTTCAATTCCTGCCATCTGCCTGTTGGCAATGGTTCCGGTTCGCAGCAGGCCGGCAACGCGCTCCTGGCCCAGATGAATCGCCCGTTGTTCTGCCGTCCAATGCTTCTCATGGTCGCGCGCCTGCCGGTCTGCCCCATGTTTAAGTAAGGCTTGAACCACTGCCAGGTTGTCGTTCTGTGCCGCAAACATCAGCGCTGTCCAGCCCAGGTCGTCGCGTAAATTCACGTTTGCGCCCTGTGCCAGAAGCAGATGAAGAACGCGCGTTTCTCCATTGGCGGCTGCAAACATCAAGGGGAGTACGTCCGCGCTTGTCCCGGCTGTTCACTGACAATCCGCGCCGCAGCGCTTCTTTAGCGATAGCAGTATTCCCCGTTTCCGCGGCCCAGCAGAGCAGGTTCCATCCATTATTATGGGCAGTGGTGACATCTACCCCGCGCTGCAGCAACACCTTTAGGATGCTGAGACTGCCCGCATCGTTGACGCTGACTTGTAAAGGCGTGTCACCGGTTTGATTGCCCTTGTTGATGTCGGCTCCTCTGGCAATCAGCCATTGCGCTATTTCCGGTTCCTCCACTTCAATGGCAACCAGCAAAGGGGTATCTCCGTTGCTGTCAGTGGCATGAACATCTGCGCCCTTGTCCAACATGAGCCGCGCGAGAGTACGGCAGGTAGTGTCGCCATACACAGGCCGATTGAACTTGCGAAGGGTCGCAATCACGAGTGGAGGATTATAGTTCAAGTCGTAAGTTTTCACATTGGGATCAGCGCCGCGCGCAAGCAGCGTTTGCATGAGGTCAGCATGGTCTTCGAGAAAGGCGAGTGTCAGGGCGGTTTCATTGCTGCTGTTGACGGCATTGACGCGCGCGCCGGCATCCAGCAGTCGCTGCGTGGAGAGAAAGTCGCCCTTTCGAGCCGCCAGCATTAGCGCAGTATCGGTCAGCGTATCAGCGGAGGAGCGGTGCAGCCAGAGACGGAGGATTTCATGCCAGGAACGAGGCGCCTGTGCGGTGTCGCGCGCGTTGGGATCGGCTCCCTGACGCAGCAAGGCCGGAAGTTCCTCGGACGCCTGCTGATGAACGGCGTTGAGTAAAGCATGGTTGAGTCGTTCCTGCCGCGCCGCGCGCCACAGCAGCCAGCCGAATGCGCTGCCAGCCATCAAGAGTAGGCAGGAGACAAGCATGATAGAATGTCGAGGAATACGTCTTTTCATGGGTGTTGTTTCACCGGGAATACTCTTTGCCGTCTGTTCGGATATTGAAAAAAGGAATGTCTCTTAGTTCGACAGGAAGGGGCGGTTCCCCTTTGCAATGATTTGCCTGCTTGCAACAAAGAAACGGGCAGCCTTGTCAATCCACCCAGTGTGACAAAACGCCTCAACGCGCCAAAAGAATAAAATGGCAGCGTTGTCTTTTTGCTTGAAGGAGAAGAACGCTTATGGAAGCCCAATCTCGCCTTGCTTTCCCTGATAATAATAAATAACAGGTATATTAGACTCTATACGATTTAGGGGCATAACAGAGGAAGGAGAGAACAGGATTTGCAACTCACAGAGGCAGTACCCTGGGGCAGACTGGCAAGCGAGTACATCAGCATGTTCAGCCTGACGCCGCAAGACATGAACGGACGTATTCTGGATTGTGGGGGAGGGCCGAGCAGTTTTACGTCCGAGTTGACAAAGCAGGGGAGGAGGGTGACTTCGTGTGATCCGCTGTATCAGTTTACCAGCGAGGAAATACGTCAGCGCATAGAGGAAACCTATGTCAAGATGACCGCCCTTAACGAAGCCAACAAGGACAACTTTCGTTGGGACATGTACGGTTCACCGGCTCAATTAGGGCAGACCAGGATGCGCGCCATGCGCCTGTTCCTGGACGACTATTCACAAGGCCAGGAACAGCGACGGTATGTCACCGGAGAACTGCCCTGCTTACCATTTCCATGCGGCAGTTTCGACTTGGCGCTATGTTCGCACTTCCTGTTCACCTACTCCGAGCAGTTCACGGCGGAGTTTCACGTTCAGAGCATCATTGAAATGGCGCGCGTGGCCCACGAAGCACGTATTTTTCCTTTGCTCACGGCCTTCACGGGCGAACTCTCCCCGCATCTGCCCGCCGTTATGGAAGCGTTGCGTGAACAGGGCTGTTCGGTTGAAGTCTGCCCGGTGGCTTATGAGTTCCAGAAGCGCGGCAATCGAATGCTTTGCGTTGCCACGGGTTCGCGCTGAACCGGCAACCCTGTTGGGTATTGCTGATTGCTGCCCTCTTTATTCGCGCGCTACCTTCGAGATATTCCCATGACATACACCGGCTTGAAAGCCACTTTCGATGCGGTTGCGGCTGGCTATGACGCCGTTCGGCCCACCTACCCGCAAGAACTGATCCACAGCATCCTTGACTTTTCCCAATTGCCCCAACAGGGGCGTATCCTCGAAGTCGGCTGTGGAACCGGGCAAGCAACGCTGCCGTTTGCCGCCAGAGGCTATGCCATGCTGTGTCTGGAACCGGGACACAATCTGGCTGCGACGCTTGCCCATCATGTTGCCCCGTTTCCCCGGATTGCAATTGAGGAAGTCACCTTTGAGGATTGGCCTGTCGAAACAGAAGCCTTTGACCTGGTCATGGCAGCGCAATCCTTCCACTGGATACCTGCGGAGATCGGCTGCGCGAAAGCGGCACAGGCGCTCAAACCCACCGGCAGCCTCGCCTTGTTCTGGAACCTGTCTCCTGATAGTGAAGGCCCGGAACACGAGGCCTGGTCACGGATACAGCAGGTGTATTGGGAATGTGCGCCGGAAATCGCGCATGAGCCGGGAGCCGATCCGCTGACAGCCCAGGTTCGTACTCTTGAGGCACAATTGCGGGCGCAGCACAAATACTTTCGGGACGTGGTTGTGCAGCAGTTTCCCTGGTCGCTACGCTATGACACGGCTCAATACCTGCAGCTTCTCAACACCTACTCCAATCATCTGACGCTGCCCGACGAAAGAAGAAAATGTCTGCGCGGTGGCATCGCTGAGGTTATTGAGCAACATGGAGGTTCTGTGAGCAAAAACTACGTCTCGTTGCTGCTGGCAGCCCACAAGGTGTAAATAGGATCAGGCTGTTATGTGCAGCGCAGGCCGCTCATGGTATAGTTTTGTTCGCGCGCAGAGAAAATTTTGAGGAGGTCAGGGAAGCGTCACATTGGCAGCCGTAAAGGGCGTGTTGCCTTTTCGGGCGGACGTGTCCTGCGCGTAGAGGACGGTGTTGACCGTAGGCACAATGGCGGTTTGCGCAAGCGTGAACTGGTACGTCCAGCCGTTGGGATCGGAGTTGACCTGTCCGTTCGGGGTCGTGACCTGCTGCAATTTCTGCCGCCCGCCGATCAGCGATTGGCCGGAGGGGTTGAAAATATCAACCGCAGGCGGATTGGCCGGGTCGTAAGGATCGTTGAAGGCGATGTCGGCGTGGTAGAGAAACGTTTGCCCCCCGCCCACCGTCGGCGTTCCCACGCGAGTAATCGTGGAACTCGTGACAAACGGCCCGTTGCTGGTATCAAAGTTGGAAGAGCTGTCGCTGCACCCGGTCAGCGCCAGCAGACAAACGCCGACAAGCAGGAAAAACGCGGCAAACGAACCTGTGATGTTTGTTAAAAGTAAGCGCATGGCAACTCTCCTGTAATTTAAATCCATTCGCGTTCATTCGCGTTCATTCGCGGCTAATTTCCAGTCACCGCGCCTGCATCTTCAAAATCGTCACGGAGTACGGCGCGAAGGTGTAGGTGAAATCGGTTCCCAGGCCGCTGGCCTGCGTGGTGACGGGCACGATTTTAGTCGGTTCCGTGATCGTGTTGGTATCCTGCGGGCCGGTTCCGCTCAGGACGATGGCGGTTCCCGTTGGGGCAACGGAACCCGCGCCCGTCAGCGTGACATGCACGGGCTGGGGCTGCGCGGACGAGTTGACCATTTTCACGTACACGGTTCCGGTTTTGCTGTCGCGGGTCACGCTTTCGGCCAGCCGCGTATTTCCGGTCAGGATGGCGGGCAGAACCGTATCGCCGTGATGAGCGGCAAACATTGCCTGCGCGTAATAGGAGGGTGAGCCGTAGTTGGTCAGCGCGTCGTAGCCGATAAGGTTGACGGCCCACTGCCTGCCGCCGGGATTGACATTGACCAGAAGGGGCGCGTAGGATTCCAGAACCACGATGTCGGAATTGCGCTCCATACCCGTCATCCAGGCCGCGTCGCCAAGCGCGGAATTCAGCGTGGGCGTGGGGCCTTTGGTTTCGGGGCGTTCCCAGGGGCGGTCTATGTCCTGCGACGCCCATTCGCCGACAAAGATTTTCGGGCCATTGCGGTCATAGCGGTCATAATGGTGCGCGTCCCGCTCCATCGCCCGCGCCGTCCGGTAAAAATGCTCGTCCAGCACGTCCGGCTTGCGGCTGCGTACCGAGGTTGTGGCAATGATTTGCAGTTTGGGGTATTTGGCTTTGATGGCGTCGTAGAACTGCGCGAAGCGTCCGTCGTAACTGCCCGAACGGTCGAAATTGTCCTCGTTGCCCACTTCCACGTAGGTCAGCGGGAACGGCGCGGGGTGTCCGTTTTTGGCCCGCTCCGCGCCCCATTTCGTGCTGTTCGCATCGCCGGTCACGTACTCGATCTCGTCCAGTGCGTCCTGCACGTATGGCTGCAAGTCGGGACCGGGCGTGACGTGTTCGCCGCGCAGGGAGTAGCCGCCGTAGACGGCCAGCACCGGCTCCATTTTCAGGTCTTCGCACCACTGCAAAAATTCCTGCAAGCCCATGCCATCGGAAGAGCGGTAGCTCCACGTTCCCGTATGACCGGGGCGCTGCGTAATCGGCCCAATCGTCTTTTTCCAATCGAAGCGGGTGGCGATGGTGTCGCCTTCCAAATAGTTGCCGCCGGGCAGGCGCAGAAACGCGGGCTTCATATCCCCTAATCGCTGCATCAGGTCGGGGCGGTTGCCGTTCGGACGGTTTTTGTACGTGGGCGGAAACAGGGAAACGAGGTTGAACCAGACCGTGCCGGGCTTGGAAGTGGACAGTACGAAGCGCGTGTCTTTGGTGGGCGAAACATTGCCCGTGTTCAGCGCCAGCGTGTATTGTTTCCACTCCGCGCCGATTTTAGACACCTGCGCATGGGCGTATACCGTTGCGCCATTTGTGCTTTCGATGCTTGCCGTGATCGGCCCGGAGAAATCCTGTCCGGCGCGGGCGTAAAACGAGGTCCGGTAGCGCGTGTTGGGCTTGACGGGAATACCCCAGTAGCCGTCATTGGCGATGCCGACGCGCCCCTTCTCCGTCGCGCCGTTTACTGTGAGTTTCAAACTCGTGGGCAAAACCGGGTTGAGCGGCTGCGTAGTGTCCAGCGCGATTTCGCCCGTTGCACTGCCTTCCTGCAGGCGCGTGTTGGCGTCGCCTTCCTGTACCACCGACCAGTGAACCGGGTTGGCGGGATTGTCCCGGAAGACGCGGTTGCGGATCAATTCGCCGTACAATCCGCCGTCATAAGAATAGTTGATTTCCTCGGTCATCAGGCCGTACAGCATGGGACTCACCTTCGCTCCGGGCTGCGCCGCATTGATTTGCAGGCTTGCGGGACCGGAAGGAGTTTCCTGCTGCATGGCGTTGGGCAGGTCGGCGCGGGCAAGCGAGCGCACATCGGACGCTGAAAGGGGCGCGTCGTACAGGCGCACCTCGTCAACTGCGCCGTTCACCCAATCCACCGGGTTGCCGTTGAATTTGCCCCTGCCAATCACCGTGCTTCCGGCTGCGCGCCACGCGCTTTGTACGGGAATCTTCTGCTGCAACACGCCATTGACGTACAAAGCCAGCGTTTTGGCGCTTGCATCGTACACGCCCGCCAGGTGGTACCACGTATTCGGCATCGGCGCAATGTCGGAAGAAGCAATCGCGGCGTTATTCGCCGCGCTGTCATTGGCAGGCAGGGTGATGGCAAATTCGCCGTTATCATCCCGCAATTGCAGGAAGAAGCCGCTGATTTGCTGCCCGTCCACGCTCACGAACGTCTGGTAGCCGCCGATACGGTTCAATTTCACGCAGGCCGTGACCGTATAACTGCGCGTGGTGTCTATGACGGGGCGCGCGATTTCGGCGAAACTGCCGGGGCGTCCGCCGAAGCGCAGGGCATGTGTTCCCACGCCGCCCGCCGCCCAATCCACACTGCCGCGCAGGGTCAGCGCGTTGACGGCCTGCCCGGAAGCATCAGATGCCGACGCGCCGGTTCCCTCCTCAAACTTCCATTCCACGACCGGGCGCGGCGTGGCTTCCTGTGTTCGCGCCCCCATCATGGGCAGCATCAATGCGGCGGCGGCAAGGGAAAAAACAACTTTGTTTCTCATAGTTCTTAATTCTGCAAGTAAAGGCGTTAACGTTTGAATGAATACACAGTATGGAGAGTAACCACAGGAATCGTCCATGTGGTAGTGTTATTGTAGCACAAACCGGCTTTTTATAAGCCGGATTCGGGCGCAGGGTTTGTGGTTTTGGTGGCAGAAACGGTGGCTGCCGGTTTGTCTTCGGCAAGCAGGCTGCTGACCGCGCGTACCGCAATTTTTGCCAACAGGCCGATGCCGAACAGCGCGAGGCACAGAAACAGCAGGGTGACACTGGTACAGGTGAGCCAGCGTGGTTCGCGGCGGTTTTTTGAGGTCGAACGGGGAACGCCACGCTCTAAAGGCACGGTCGTGGGAGTGTGGGCGGGCGGCGTGTTCGGCGGCGAGGGCGCAGGCACAGACGCGGGCGTTCCGGCTTCATCCCACATGCGTTTGAGCGGCTGCAAAAAACCCAATGCGGCTTTCCCGGCAGGCGTTTTCTGCAAGGTATCCTGCGCGGGCTTCCACCAGCCTTCGTCTTCTTCGGGCGCAGGCGGCGCTTGCTGGCCGGGTACAGTCGCCGCGTGAGCCGGGGCGGATGGGGCGGGCGGGGCGGAAACCGGCGGGCGGGGAGAGGAACGCCCATTCGGAGGCGCAGGCGCAGCAGTCGGGGTTTTGCCCGCAGTCGGGGGTTTCCCCCCGGTATTTGCGGCTTGCGTCCGGGCGTTCGTGGCTTGCGTCCCGACGTTCACGGGCTGCGATTGCGCCTGCTCGCGCTGCGCCTGCGCGTTTGCGGATTTGGGTTGGGCTGTCGGCGCGGGCGGATCGTGCCACCAGGGAGTGGGCGCGGGCAGGTCGGGCAGGGAAGCAACGGTTTCCGCAAAATCCGGCACACGCCAGATCACGCCCTCACACGCTTCGGCCAATTTCTGCGACAGTTTGCGTACCAGAGGTTCGCCGCTCTGATATAAGCGCTTGAAAATGTCGGACTTTTGAGGCGCTTTGAAGTCGGTTGCGGAAAACAGCAGGTTTTCGCCCGTATGAAACGTTTCCCACAATCTGGGATCGTAAATCAGGGCGACCAGACTGGTGTAAATCACCAGAGCGGCGAAATTGTCCAGATTGGCGTTGTAGCTTTCCGCCGCGCGTTGTGGATGCTGATAGTTGGGATGGCCGAGTTCATGGCTGGCCTGTCCGCGCAGGGATGGCACGAACAAGCCGTCGTAATCCACAAGCCGCAATTCGCCATTGGGCGTAACCAGCACATTACCATGCTGCAAGTCGGCGTGCGCGATACCGTTGTGGCGCAAGTCCGCCAGCAGTTTGCGCCACTGCCGCGCCAGTCTGCGCAGGGTGTCCGGTTCCTCAAGATGCTTGCTGATATAGGTGTGCAGCGTGACGCCTTCGACCCAGTCCATTTTGACAATCGGATACCACTGCCCGCGCACCCGAATACCCTGCGGCTCATACGCGAACCCGACCATCCCCGGCATCTTGATCTGGCTAAGGTACGCGCTCAGGGCGGCGTAGCGCTCCCGCTGATCCGCGCTTGGGCGCAAAAAGCAGCGCACGGCCCACCGGTGTTCGCCGTTGCGCATTTCGTACACGCTGGCAAACATGCCCGACGCCACGCGGGGCAATCCCAAGCGGTTCAGCGTGACCTGCCCGCCTTGCAATTGCGGGTCCTGAAAACACTGCTTCGGGTTTTGAACGGCGTCCTGATAATCGGAGGCAAGCGGCCAGTTCATGCCAGTTCCTCCTTTAGAAAGTCGAGGCTGTTCGCGCGCGCGGGTTCGGAGTCGGGAGTTCCCGCAAAAACCGCTTGTGGCGGCGCGTCGGAAGCGGTTTCCGTTGACCCGGGCAAAGAGGCGTCGGTTGGCGCGGAAGACTGCGCATCAAGAGTTTCTGTTTGCGCGGGCGTTTGTACGTCCGCCAATGCAGAAGCCTGCGCGTCCTGAGTTGGCGAAACGTCCGAAGCGTCCACAATAACCAGCGTAACATCGTCGTTGCGGATGGCGCGCTCGTGCCGCAGCCGGGTGATAAAGGCGGTAAACTCCTCCTGCCCGTTCAAGCCGCAAAGCGTGTCCCAGGGGCGATTGTCCGCTTCCACTTCCACCAGAAACCACCGCGCGAGGGCATCCGTCGCAAACAGCAGCACATCCCCGGCCTGCAGCGTCCCATCCCCAATCACGATGTTATCCCAAACCCGCTTGTTGTTGGCCGGGTTGGAAGACAGCAGGGGCGGCGTACTGTCGAACTGCGCCGACGCTTCCAACGGAAACGCCATCTTCACATTCCCGTCGCGTATCTGAAACAGGCAACTGTCGCCGATAGCGAAGACCTGGAATGATGAGTGATGAGTGATGAGTGATGAGTGAACTGCATTTTGTTCATCATTCATCACTCGGCGTTCATCATTTACCTTAAATGCCAGCAGCGTGGCGAACGCGCCGGCGCGGGCTTTGTCTTCGGCGAACCAAGGCAGGGTTGTCCAGGGAACGCGACTGTGCCATTCGACTTGGAGGGGCTGCGTCCAGGCTTGGAGGCGCTCGGTGTGGACAGGGATGGTCGCCGACGGATCGGACACGAAGCCTGCTGTCAACGCCTGCGCCCACAGCCGGGCAAACGAGCTTTCGGTTGCCCCGTCCGCAATGGCGATGCAATCCGTTGCCACTGCGTAAGCGTCTTCGTAATCCGTCTCGGAGTTGCCGCCTTTGGGCATCCAGAAGGCGCGCGGCACAAGGCCCGCCACCCGCGCGAGTTCCGGCGGAAGGGTTTGTTGTGGCAAGTCGTTATCCGTGCTGATGTTATCTGTGCCGATGTTATTTGAGCCGATTATGTCTGCCTTCATTCCAGCCTTTATGTCCTGCGTACGCGCGTTAGCCTGTGGTTGTCTGAGCGCCGGAGTCAGAAATTCCGAGTACCAGGGCTTTTTGTCAGCGGAGATTACTGGGTCGTGTGCCGATGTCCAGAAAGCGGATCAAATCCACCAGGTCGGCATTAAACGCGAAGCCCCGCGCATCCACGCCAATCGGAAAGCCTTCGCCAATTGCCGAGTCGCTCATGCTTTGCGGCAGGAGAGAAGACAGTTCAAACAATTTGCGCGCCCAGGCGTCCGGCAGTCCGGCGTCGGAATTGGGGAACACAATCGGCGCGGCGGCATGACCGGAAATGTGGCAATTGAACAGCAGCGTGTTGCCGTCGGATGTGCTTAACCCGGCCAGCGCCTGCGCTTCCTGTGTGGGGTCGTTGTTGTACTCGCCGTCCGTGATGTTGATAACGATGGGCGGATATGAATCGGGATGGTTGGCGATCCAGGTCTGGAGCAGTTGGTGCGCCATTTTGAAGGCTTCGCCCATGGGCGTCCCGTTGTCCATGACGGGTTCGAGCCACACGGGGAACTTGATGGTCTGGTCCACCAGCCCGCCCGCGCCGTCATCCACTTTTTTGGTTCGTTCTTCCACGCGGGTCGGATTGTTGGCGACTTCGCTGATCGGCACGAGGAACTTGCCCGCCAATGCCCCGCCGAACGCGGGCTGCACTTTGCCGCCATACCCGATAACGCCGATCACGTAATAATCGTTGATGCCCTCGCCCTTGGCGCATTTGATGACGAGGTTTTGCAGCAGGCGGTTGATGGCGTCGGAAACGCCGTCCGCCTTGCGCTTGCCCTGCCCGCCCCCGAATGGCTCCTCCATAGATTTCGACTGATCAATCAAAAAAACAAACGCGCTGGGATTGGCGCGGCTTATTTCGGCTGAGTAGGCCATGAAATGCCCTCCGTAGCCCTGCATTTGTGGTCCGCAGGGATGATTTTGGTTTCGTAAGCACTACGGATGCAAAGCGGTTTGGTTTCAAAAAGGACTAATTTTTTCCCGGCGTGGAAGGTTGTGGGATTAGCGGTGGAAACGGTGGCTGCCGGTTTGTCTTCGGCAAGCAGGGTGCTGACGGCGCGTACCGCAATTTTTGCCAACAGGCCGATGCCGAACAGCGTGAGGCATAGAAACAGCAGGGTGACACTGGTACAGGTGAGCCAGCGTGGTTCGCGGCGGTTTTTTGAGGTCGAACGGGGAACGCCACGCTCTAAAGGCACGGTCGTGGGAGTGTGGGCGGGCGGCGTGTTCGGCGGCGAGGGCGCAGGCACAGACGCGGGCGTTCCGGCTTCATCCCACATGCGTTTGAGCGGCTGCAAAAAACCCAATGCGGCTTTCCCGGCAGGCGTTTTCTGCAAGGTATCCTGCGCGGGCTTCCACCAGCCTTCGTCTTCTTCGGGCGCAGGCGGCGCTTGCTGGCCGGGTACAGTCGCCGCGTGAGCCGGGGCGGATGGAGCGGGCGGGGCGGAAACCGGCGGGCGGGGAGAGGAACGCCCATTCGGAGGCGCAGGCGCAGCAGTCGGGGTTTTGCCCGCAGTCGGGGGTTTCCCCCCGGTATTTGCGGCTTGCGTCCGGGCGTTCGTGGCTTGCGTCCCGACGTTCACGGGCTGCGATTGCGCCTGCTCGCGCTGCGCCTGCGCGTTTGCGGATTTGGGTTGGGCTGTCGGCGCGGGCGGATCGTGCCACCAGGGAGTGGGCGCGGGCAGGTCGGGCAGGGAAGCAACGGTTTCCGCAAAATCCGGCACACGCCAGATCACGCCCTCACACGCTTCGGCCAATTTCTGCGACAGTTTGCGTACCAGAGGTTCGCCGCTCTGATATAAGCGCTTGAAAATGTCGGACTTTTGAGGCGCTTTGAAGTCGGTTGCGGAAAACAGCAGGTTTTCGCCCGTATGAAACGTTTCCCACAATCTGGGATCGTAAATCAGGGCGACCAGACTGGTGTAAATCACCAGAGCGGCGAAATTGTCCAGATTGGCGTTGTAGCTTTCCGCCGCGCGTTGTGGATGCTGATAGTTGGGATGGCCGAGTTCATGGCTGGCCTGTCCGCGCAGGGATGGCACGAACAAGCCGTCGTAATCCACAAGCCGCAATTCGCCGTTGGGCGTAACCAGCACATTACCATGCTGCAAGTCGGCGTGCGCGATACCGTTGTGGCGCAAGTCCGCCAGCAGTTTGCGCCACTGCCGCGCCAGTTTGCGCAGGGTGTCCGGTTCCTCAAGATGCTTGCTGATATAGGTGTGCAGCGTGACGCCTTCGACCCAGTCCATTTTGACAATCGGATACCACTGCCCGCGCACCCGAATACCCTGCGGCTCATACGCGAACCCGACCATCCCCGGCATCTTGATCTGGCTCAGGTACGCGCTCAGGGCGGCGTAGCGCTCCCGCTGATCCGCGCTTGGGCGCAAAAAGCAGCGCACGGCCCACCGGTGTTCGCCGTTGCGCATTTCGTACACGCTGGCAAACATGCCCGACGCCACGCGGGGCAATCCCAAGCGGTTCAGCGTGACCTGCCCGCCTTGCAATTGCGGGTCCTGAAAACACTGCTTCGGGTTTTGAACGGCGTCCTGATAATCGGAGGCAAGCGGCCAGTTCATGCCAGTTCCTCCTTTAGAAAGTCGAGGCTGTTCGCGCGCGCGGGTTCGGAGTCGGGAGTTCCCGCAAAAACCGCTTGTGGCGGCGCGTCGGAAGCGGTTTCCGTTGACCCGGGCAAAGAGGCGTCGGTTGGCGCGGAAGACTGCGCATCAAGAGTTTCTGTTTGCGCGGGCGTTTGTACGTCCGCCAATGCAGAAGCCTGCGCGTCCTGAGTTGGCGAAACGTCCGAAGCGTCCACAATAACCAGCGTAACATCGTCGTTGCGGATGGCGCGCTCGTGCCGCAGCCGGGTGACAAAGGCGGTAAACTCCTCCTGCCCGTTCAAGCCGCAAAGCGTGTCCCAGGGGCGATTGTCCGCTTCCACTTCCACCAGAAACCACCGCGCGAGGGCATCCGTCGCAAACAGCAGCACATCCCCGGCCTGCAGCGTCCCATCCCCAATCACGATGTTATCCCAAACCCGCTTGTTGTTGGCCGGGTTGGAAGACAGCAGGGGCGGCGTACTGTCGAACTGCGCCGACGCTTCCAACGGAAACGCCATCTTCACATTCCCGTCGCGTATCTGAAACAGGCAACTGTCGCCGATAGCGAAGACCTGGAATGATGAGTGATGAGTGATGAGTGATGAGTGAACTGCATTTTGTTCATCATTCATCACTCGGCGTTCATCATTTACCTTAAATGCCAGCAGCGTGGCGAACGCGCCGGCGCGGGCTTTGTCTTCGGCGAACCAAGGCAGGGTTGTCCAGGGAACGCGACTGTGCCATTCGACTTGGAGGGGCTGCGTCCAGGCTTGGAGGCGCTCGGTGTGGACAGGGATGGTCGCCGATGGATCGGACACGAAGCCTGCTGTCAACGCCTGCGCCCACAGCCGGGCAAACGAGCTTTCGGTTGCCCCGTCCGCAATGGCGATGCAATCCGTTGCCACTGCGTAAGCGTCTTCGTAATCCGTCTCGGAGTTGCCGCCTTTGGGCATCCAGAAGGCACGCGGCACAAGGCCCGCCACCCGCGCGAGTTCCGGCGGAAGGGTTTGTTGTGGCAAGTTGTTATCCGTGCTGATGTTATCTGTGCCGATGTTATTTGTGCCGATTATGTCTGCCTTCATTCCAGCCTTTATGTCCTGCGTACGCGCATTAGCCTGTGGTTGTCTGAGCGCCGGAGTCAGAAATTCCGAGTACCAGGGCTTTTTGTCAGCGGAGATTACTGGGTCGTGTGCCGATGTCCAGAAAGCGGATCAAATCCACCAGGTCGGCATTAAACGCGAAGCCCCGCGCATCCACGCCAATCGGAAAGCCTTCGCCAATTGCCGAGTTGCTCATGCTTTGCGGCAGGAGAGAAGACAGTTCAAACAATTTGCGCGCCCAGGCGTCCGGCAGTCCGGCGTCGGAATTGGGGAACACAATCGGCGCGGCGGCATGACCGGAAATGTGGCAATTGAACAGCAGCGTGTTGCCGTCGGATGTGCTTAACCCGGCCAGCGCCTGCGCTTCCTGCGTGGGATCGTTGTTGTACTCGCCGTCCGTGATGTTGATAACGATGGGCGGATACGAATCGGGATGGTTGGCGATCCAGGTCTGGAGCAGTTGGTGCGCCATTTTGAAGGCTTCGCCCATGGGCGTCCCGTTGTCCATGACGGGTTCGAGCCACACGGGGAACTTGATGGTCTGGTCCACCAGCCCGCCCGCGCCGTCATCCACTTTTTTGGTTCGTTCTTCCACGCGGGTCGGATTGTTGGCGACTTCGCTGATCGGCACGAGGAACTTGCCCGCCAATGCCCCGCCGAACGCGGGCTGCACTTTGCCGCCATACCCGATAACGCCGATCACGTAATAATCGTTGATACCTTCGCCCTTGGCGCATTTGATGACAAGGTTTTGCAGCAGGCGGTTGATGGCGTCGGAAACGCCGTCCGCCTTGCGCTTGCCCTGTCCGCCCCCGAACGGCTCCTCCATAGATTTCGACTGATCAATCAAAAAAACAAACGCGCTGGGATTGGCGCGGCTTACTTCCGCTGTATAGGCCATGAAATGCCCTCCGTAGCCCTGCATGTGTCGTCTGCAGGGATGATTTTGGTTCCGTAAGCACTACGGATGCAAAGCGGTTTGGTTTTATAAATACGGGCGGGCTATTCGTTCCACTTTGTTGTGGATGCAACGGTATGAAAGAGGTCTATTGTGTGCCTGTGTGCTAAAAGCCGCCTGTCGTACTCGAACAGCAGAAAACTGCGCTGAATATGCGCCAAAATTCTGAGATTATGGCATAATGGTTATGTTCAGGTAAGTTTGTGTAGGGGGTGAAGAACTATGTCTGTTATTGATGTCAGCCAACGAATTTCAGGGGAAAACGAAACTTCTGTCCTGCCTGCGTCCGAGTTTGCCACGCAGACCGAACTGGCGAATCGCAGTTTCTACCTTCAGGTTAAGATGATAGAAGGGGTGCAAGTCAGCCTTTCTGGTGGCGACACATGGAGCGAAAAAACCATTGTTGTTGCCATACCTGATGTATTTGGCGCTATCGCGGATCAGGTTTTTGATCTGAAAATTTGCACACATCAACAGTATCCACAAGGGAAGTTAGATGTTGTGATAAAACCTTATCCTGAATGTCAATAGGATTTGGAACATGCCTGCGCCTAAAACGACGGATAAAGAGGCTCTAAAGCACATTGCAGAAGCTTACACGAATTACCGCCGATACGAACGCTTTCTGAATGGTTCAGAAGACGTAAGTTGGGCGGTAGTGGCGTTGTTCTACTCAGCAGTTCATCTAATGCAAGCTTATGCTTGCGCGAAGACGCCCATGAACTTGCCCAGGAACCATCTGGAGCGTGAAATATATGCCGCTAACCAGATGAAGCCAATCGCGAGGCTCTATGAGCGGATAAAAACGGTAAGTGAATGGGCGCGTTATGATATGCGATGGCTCGATGCTGCTCAGACACGCAGAATTCACGATGAAGCCTTCAGGCAAATCCTGATTTATATGCGTGAGCAGGGCTTGTGGTGGGATGTACCGGTTACAGCCTCACACGAGTAACAACAAACGACGAGGTTTTGCAGCAGGCGGTTGATGGCGTCGGAAACGCCGTCCGCCTTGCGCTTGCCCTGCCCGCCCCCGAATGGCTCCTCCATAGATTTCGACTGATCAATCAAAAAAACAAACGCGCTGGGATTGGCGCGGCTTACTTCCGCTGTGTAGGCCATGAAATGCCCTCCGTAGCCCTGCATTTGTCGTCCGCAGGGATGATTTTGGTTCCGTAAGCACTACGGATGCAAAGCGGTTTGGTTTCACGCCTGCGCGCCCGCCTGTCCCTCAACGGCCTTCGCCCTGCAAGGGCGAAGGTGGGCGTAGCCCGGATGAGGGTCGAAGGCTTACGGCAATCGGGGCAAATCGGAGCAAAGCCGGGTACACTCTGGTAGGAGGTATGCCATTCCATGAAAGCGCGACGTTCCCTGCTGCTATTCTTGATGCTCGTTCTCGTTTTTGTCGGCGCGTGTAGCGTGTGGCTGTGGAAGGCAAATCGGCAGTACGCGCTCAACCGCCAACTCATTGCCGCCCTAAAAAACAACGACACGAAGCAGGCGCTCGTCCTCGTCAATGCGGGAGCCGACCCGAACACGCGCTATAACCCGCCGCCTGTGCCCACGTTGCAACTGTTGCTCAATCAACTATTGCGCCGTTCGCCTGTTCCTGCTGATGATAGCCCAACAGCGTTTTTAATGGTTTGTGGAACGGAATGGTACGAGCCAAACATTGTCCATGCAATAGGATGTAAATGCCCGGAAGATGTAACCTTAGTTCGACTAATGCTGGCGCATAGGGCGCAATGCAATACAGTAGATGTTTACAATCGGTCTAGTCTATATTACGCAGTCATGCGCAATTATCCGCATGTGGTTCAGCTTCTTCTGGAACACGGCGCGAACGTCAACGCGCAAGATGATTATGGAATGACGCCGTTGATGTGGGCCGTTCTGAAAGCGGATACAAGCATGACCTGCCTCCTACTGGAACATGGCGCGAATGTTAGTGTTGAAGATAGTTGGGGAAGTACGGCCTTGTATAAAGCGGTGTTATATAACAGAAGTAGCAGCGCCATAGCTCTACTAATGGCGCATGGAGCCGACCCGAACCGTGCTGATGAGTACGGTAATACTCCACTAACCATTGCGCAGCAGCATCAACGTCCTAACGTTGTGGCGTTGCTGCGGGGAAACGTTAGGTTCTACCCTCATCCGGCCTCCGGCCACCTTCTCCCTGCAAGGGAGAAGGCTAAACTGTTCAATGCGCGGTTGAACAAGAGATAGGGAAGCCCGTAAGCAAACCATACTCATGAAACAAATCTCTAACAAACGCACTCACCTACCACACTGGCCTTTTCCCTTGCAGGGAGAAGGTGGCCGGAGGCCGGATGAGGGTAGAACCTAACGTTCACACAAAGGAGTGCTTTCCAATGGTACAAAAAACGCGCTATCGTTTCGCATTGACGCGCCATACATATCAACTTTTCACGGCCTTTTCGCTGTTGGGCGCGGCCTCGCCTGCGGCTCACGCGAAAGATGGCGGGCCGCTGCTGATGGTGGATGTGGCTGCAGACCGTCACCCGATCAGCCCGGATATTTACGGCATGAACGTGTTCGGAGCCGACGCGGGGTTTCAGGCGTTTATGGCGGAGTGTCGCCTGCCCGTCAATCGGCAGGGCGGTGACGCGACTACGCGCTATAACTGGAAAATAGACGCTTCCAACGCCGGTGATGATTGGTTCTTTATGGCCGGCAATGGTGACGCCACGCACACGCCAAGCGGCTCTACGGACAAGTTCATCGCGTCCAACAGGGCGGCGGGCGCGAAAAGCCTGCTTACTATCCCGATTATTGACTACATCAACAAGGCCGCGTCGTGGGACTGCACGTACCCTGTATCGCGCTTCGGCAAGCAGGAAAAAGTAAACCCGTATGTCCATCCTGTGATTGACGGCAAGCCGACGGATGCGGGCAATGGGCGCAAATCCGACGGCAAGATGATCGCGCTGACCAAAGAAGACATTCTGCGCGTTCATATTGCGAACTCGCCCGATTTTCAAAAGCAGTGGGTGCAGTACCTTGTCGGCAAGTTTGGCGCGGCGAACAAGGGCGGCGTGGCGATTTACGAAATGGACAACGAGCCGAGTGGATGGGGCAACACGCACCGCGACATTCACCCCGACCCGACCGGCTATGACGAACTGATTCAGAAAACCCAAACGTATGCGGCAATGGTCAAGGCGGTTGATCCCACTGCCGCCATTGACGGGCCGGGGGATTTCGGCTGGCCGGTCTATTTTGGCGGCGGCAAACCCGGCGACGACGCCAAAAGCCACAATCTGGGCTTCGCGGAATACTACCTGCAGCAGATGCGGGCGTGGGAACAAAAGCACGGCAAGCGCCTGCTCGATTATTTCGACGAACACTACTACCCGGTTTCTAATGACGGCGTGGGCGGGCTGGCGAACAGCGGCGTGGGGGATGCGGCCATGCAAAACCTGCGCCTGCAATCCACGCGCTCGCTGTGGGACCCGTCGTATGTGGAGCAAAACTGGATCGGCAAGTACAGCGGCGCAATCCGACTCATCCCGCGCTTTCATGAATGGGTGGACAAGAACTATCCCGGCACGAAAATTGCGATTACGGAGTACAACTTCGGCGGATTGGAAGCCATGAACGGGGCGCTGGCGCAGGCGGACGCGCTCGGCATCTTCGGCAGGGAGCGGCTCGATCTGGCAACCCTGTGGGGACCACCCAAGCCCAATCAACCCGGCGCGTTCGCGTTCCGCATGTTCCGCAACTACGACGGCAAAGGCGGGCGCTTTGGCGAAACGTGGGTTCAATCCAAAAGCGGCGACCCAAGCAAACTGGCGATCTATGGCGCGGAGCGCAAATCCGACGGGGCCTTAACGCTCGTCGTCATCAACAAAACGGGGGACGACCTGACCAGCAAGATGATTGTCTCCGGCTTCAGTTCTGGCGGCAACGCGCAGAAATTCCGCTACTCCGAGGCGAACCTGAACGCGATTGTGCCGCTTCCCGCTCAAAAGCCAAAGGGCAATGGCTTCACCACCACCTACCCGCCCAATTCCATCACCATGCTTGAATTGATGGCCGGGCTTTAGCAGGGCTATCAGCGTTCAACCGGGTATATAAAACGCTTGCTGTGAATACTAGCCGGGGATTGAAAATTCCCGGCAGGAAAGTGCAAGCGTCTTTCAGACGCAACTTCCAGAAAGCAGAGGCGCGTCTGAAAGACGCTTGCTTTGTCCAGACAGGGGTTTTCAACCCCTGGCAACCACAGGGGCGCTATTTCACAGCAAGCGTATAAAATACCCGGTCGTCAGACCTGCGGCCAATCGTCCTGCGGACGAAGAAGGCGTTGCGCTAAAGTGAGTGGAAGTGATCTGTTCCTAAACCAAAGTACAACAGACAAAGCTATCACACTCGCTCCATTCTCCCTCCGAACGCAGTTCGGGAATCAGGGAGAAGGGCCGGGGTTGAGGGTACAACCTCCCGCCCTCGCCACACCCCCAGTTCCCCTGCCGTATGCGTCAATGGACAAACGCGCTTACAGCGCCGCCACGAACTATTTCAGGCATCTTCCCACTGTCGCAACAACTTCTCGGCTGCTTCGGCCTGCGTCTCCATTCCCGCTTTACGATAACCAGTAATGGCACAATGCAGTGCCTGCCGTGCCGAGTCGCTTTTTCCCAACTCTTTTTGTGTGATGGCAAGGTTGAACTGCGTATCTGCCCATTCGAACGGAAAGTCGAGTTTAGTATGAACGCTCAATGTTGCCTCGTAACAGTCAATGGCGTATTGCAAATTGGCGTCTCGGTCGCCAGTGGAAAGGTCACTGTATGCAACGCCCAGGTTATTTTGCGTACTGGCCCACTCGTAAGGAAAGGTGGCTTCTGTAAACACGCGCAGAGCGGCCTTATAGCAGGCGATTGCCTGTTGCAAGTTGTGTGCCCGGTCGCCGGTGAGAAGGCTTCTGTACGCATTGCCCAAGTTGTATTGCGTCCTTGCCCACTCATACGGATAGCTGGCTTCGGTGCGGACGCGCAGAGCGGCTTTATAGCAGTCAATGGCGTATTGCAAATTGGCATCTCGGTCGCCAGTGATAAGGTCGCTGTATGCAGCACCTAAATTGTGTTGTGTCGTGGCCCAATCCTGCGGAAATTCGGCTTCTGTGAACACGCGCAGAGTGGCCTCATAGCAGTCAATGGCGTACTGTAGATTGGTATCCGGGTCACCGACGGGAAGTTCGCTGTACGCATTGCCCAAGTTATTCTGTGTCATAGCATATTCTTGGATGAAATTATCTTCTGTAAACACGCGCAGAGCGGCCTTATAGCAGGCGATTGCCTGTTGCAAGTTGTGTGCCCGGTCGCCGGTGAGAAGGTTTCTGTACGCATTGCCCAAAATATCGTGTCAGCGTGCCCATTCATATGAATTGAGTTCCTCAGAAAGCAGGGTAATCGCTTCTTTCGCAACCTGTAAGCTACGCCGAACATGCTGCGGATAGGCAGGGCCATGCAAATCCAATAGGGCGTCTGCCAAGCCGAGCAGAGCGCGGGCGCGTTTCGGTGTGGGTTCTACATGATGTTGGCGACTTGCTCTTCGTAAAACGTGGCAGCGCTCCGGACGGCGGCAGGCAACAAGATGGCAGGTTGTGGGGGCGAATCCCTCTCCATTATGGCGGGGAAACGCTCAACGGGCATTGGTTCCGGGGCGGCGTTGAAGAAGCGGAACAATCCGGCGTAGTGGTCGAAGAAGTCGGGAGCCTGTTTTATGAGCGCGGTAAAGACGTAGGGCAGACACCAGACGAGGAACGGGGCCGGGACGTGATGATGCAGGGATTCGCGCTGCTGGTTCAGGAGGGCGAGGGCGGGCGGGCGAACGGGTTCCGCGCCGATTTCCGGCACGATGCCCGGCGTTTCTTCCAGTCCGGCAAGCGCGATAACATCGGCTTCCGTAACCGGCGCTTCCAGTTCCGGCAGGTCGAACACATTCCATTGCCGACGGTTTAATTCGGCGACGCGCAGGCAGACACCCTCGGCGGCAAGGTCGGCGCGTAATCGTTCCAAAAGCGCATCGCGCAGAACGTTGGAAAAATCGCTTTCGATGGGAAACAGGAAGAAACTGCCGCGCGCCATACGCAGGACGCGCAGCAAACGACGATATTCCTTTTCGCCCGCCGCGTCCAGCGCGCGTTCAAGGTCAGGCTTCGGTTTTGTCGTTAGCGCGGCAGGCATTGCGGAACTCCTCGGTTTCAATCAGAACAGGGTGTACGTCCAGCCAGGGTTTACCGTTCTCAGTATACTCCAGCAGGCAGCCGTTGAACAGCAGACGATTGATTGCCTCGCTATAATTGTCCTTGTGCATGGCGACCGATTCACGCTTTGCGATAGCGGCAAGGCAGCGATAATCGTATGGCGTGGTGGTCAGGAACCGCATGTAAACGCTGCGGAGGTTTTCGACAGCCTTTTGCGCGGCCTCACTCGAAATCTGAGTTTCGCCGCCCTCCGCAAAGGTTGCGGCGGAACTCACAAGTTTCATCAAATCCCGGATGGCTCCGCCGCTCATTTTAATCAGCAAATCGGCATCTTCTGGATTGGCGAATACGTCTTCTATGACAATACGTTTCGCAAGCGCGCTTCGCAGCAAGGCGATACTTGCCGGATCAAAATCGCTGTCCGCAACCGTATCGGCCCAGGGCGCGGCATGGTGACGCAGGGCCAGCATGGGCAGGGTAATTTGCAGCCCGTATTCCTCGCTTACTTTGCCGGTAATCGGCTTATAGGCCAGGGCAATCGGAAACGTGAACAGGGCATGGCAGGCCAGTTGGCGCATCTGCTGACTGCCGCGAACCAAAATGGCGTCAATGTTGGCCGGGTCATAGCGGTCAAGGTTGTCGAAAATGAGCAGCATCCCGCGCGGTTTGCCGATGGCTGTCAGGGTTGCGTTGGCTGTTTCCAGCAAGTCGCGCGTATAATCTATGAGCGTACCGGGGTAGCGTCGCAGCGTGTCACGGGTTTTGATGGAATGTGCCGTCGTGCCTTTGAAACTGGCGGTCAGTTTGGTGAACAGGCTGCCCAGGCTGAACGGCAGAGAACCGCCCAATTGCATCCCGACTTCCACGCCGATTTCCGATTTGCGCTCATCCGTATCCTCGTGAATAATTTCGCTGAACCATCGAATAATGCGGCCAAGTTTCTCCTGCGGCAGAGGATACCCGCAGTCCTGCATGGCCTTTTCAATCAGCACGGCGGCCAGCAGAAACAGATCCGAGTAGTCCAGTTCAATCATGCCATAGCGGGAGTTTACTTCGACTCTGGCTGCAAGGAACCCCTGCGATTCCGCCCAACTTTTCAGCGTGAGCAGTTCTGTAGACTTCCCGGAACCGCCATGTCCGCACAGCAACAGATGATGATACTCTCCTTCCTCCAGCGGCATCATAAGCCGTTCACAGAGTGGCTCGATGCTGCCGCCGTGCCGCAGCGCTTTCAAGTCTGCGCGGCGAGAATCGCTTTCGACGAGCGGTTTGCCGGGATTACACGCCTGCAGCACTTGTATTCTGGCGGACACGGGCCAGGGAGGATGTTGTGTCGGCGCGGGCAAATTGGCGCGCGGGATAGGCACGAGCGGGTTATCTGACGGCATCGGGTTCCGGCTCCTGTGAGGATGACGAGCGTTTAATTGTCCTATGATACCCCACCTTGAACAAGAATTTTCTGTCGGACGCCTGAACGCAGGTTAGCCCCGGTTTTCCAGATCAGGCGTTTTGAAGAACATAGAAGTTAGTTCATTTGACAGCCCGCGCCCTGATACGGCATAATCTGTGTATGTCCAACCAAGTTTTTGAGAACCTGTCAAACTGGCGTGAGGAGGCCATTAACACTTCTCTGCAGGAGCGCGATAATGACGGCGAACCCTCGGCGTATGCCCTGCTCCATGCTATCCGCCGCCACCGTCCGGGCTGCCATACCCTGTCCTTGTCTCTGGAACGCCCGCAATTGCTGCGGTTTTTGCGCAGCCGGGCACAGAACGCGCGCAGCCAACTGACCGGCAGCAGCGTTCATCTGAGCAATGGCAAGCCCGATCCGTATTTCGACTGGCTTACGTTCGGGTGGGAGGGTGGCGAACTGGAATTGCTGCTGTGCCCCGCCCTGGGTTCGCACGGCATGGCGTTCGTGTTCGGCGATAATGAAGCGCGGGTGCTGTCGTTTGCCACGCAGGGGGAGACGTTTGCGAACCGGCCCGAAGGCCGCAGCCTGGCGTATATGGGGCGCTGGGAAAGCGCGCCTGAAATGGACGCGGAAATCGGCAGCGTCACCTGGGAGGACGTGATTTTGCCCCACAACACGCTGACAGGCATACGCGAGGCTGTCGAGGGGTTTGTGCGGCATCGCAAAGCGTATGAAACGCTCGGCTTTGCGTGGCGGCGCGGCCTGCTGCTCGTCGGCCCGCCCGGAACCGGCAAAACCATGCTGTGCAAAGCCGCCGCCGCCGCGCTTCCCGACCTGCCATTCCTTTACGTGCGCGATATGAGTTCCATGTCAGGCGGCAGCAATTACCACATCATCAACGCGGTTTTCAAGCGCGCCCGCGAACTCGCCCCCTGCCTGCTGGCCTTTGAGGACATTGACAGCCTGGTGAACTCGTCGAACCGCTCACAGTTTCTCAACGAACTGGACGGGTTTCAAAACAACAACGGCCTGCTGATTATCGCCAGTTCCAACCATCCGGGCAAGATTGACGAGGCGCTGCTCAAGCGTCCGTCGCGCTTTGACCGCGTGTTCCACATCGGCCTGCCCGCCCTTGCCGAACGCCGCGCGTATTGCCGCCAGATTTTGTCCCGCACTACCCTTGCCGAACAAATGTCGCCTGCGCTGGACACAGCCCAACTGTCGCAGCAGGTGGCGGAGCGCACGGACGGCTTCACGCCTGCGTATCTGAAAGAAGTGTTCGTGTCCGCCGCCTTGAAGCAGGCGCAGGACGGCGCGGACGTTCTCGATACGCGCTTTGCCGCATCCGTTCTGGAACAGATCGAGGAACTGCGCGCCTATCTCCAGCAGGTGAAAGACCCCGACGCCATGGGCGACTTCCTCAACCCGGAAGCCAGTCCGATTGGCATTCGGCGGGATAGGTAAGAAGGTGTTAGGTGTTAGGTGTTGGGAACACCGCAGCGTTTGCATCAGGAACTACTATGCAGTCATTACAACAACAGCCGAATACGGACGCTCCGAACACCCAACACCCAACACCCAACACCCGTCCTCCTGGCGGCGCGCGATGCGTGGGACAAACTCGGCCTTGTGGTGGGCGTAAGTTTGACGTGGGCGCTGCTGCTGGCGACGTTGTTCAGTTTGGAACGGCTTGTGCCGCGCGCTCTGCCCGTACCGCTTCATATCGGATTGTTGGGATTGCTGCTGGCCCTGCTGCTGCCGTTGCTGATCGGTGGCGCGGTTTACGTTGCGCATCTGGTTGTGATTCGGGACGAAGTGACGTATGCCGATTTCTGGCGGGGCGGGGTTCGTTTGTATCCGCAATCGCTGTTGCTGACGGTCTGCCATTTTGTCGTGGAGGGCGTACTGGCGGCGAACATCTGGTTTTACGGGCATGTCGGGCATGTGGGCGGCTATGCGATTATGCTGCTGTGCCTGTACGCGCTGCTGTTCTGGAGCCTGATGGCGGTCTGCCATTTCCCTCTGCTGGTGGCGCAGGATTTGGGCGTCTTTGATGAACCGGATAAACCCGCGAAGCGTGGCGTGTTTGCCGTTTTCCGCCGCGCGTTTTATCTTGTGTTGGGCCGTCCGTTCGCCGTCCTGGGCCTGCTTGCCCTGTGCGCCGTGATTACCTTCGCGTTCATCGCAACGGGCGTGTTGTTCATCCTCATTGGTCCCGGCCTACTGGCGTTGCTGGTGACCCATTCCGTTCGCGCCCTGCTGATCTATTTTGGCGTTGTGGCTCCGCCGCCGCTGCCGGAAGCCGTTGTGCCGGACGCGAAGTTCCGCCTGCGGTGAGGAGGGTTCACCACAGAGGCACAGAGACACAGAGGGGTCACAGAGAAAAGAAGAAAAGGAGAAGAGGAGAAGGGGAGGGGAGAACCGCGAAAGATTCGAACCAAAACGAAAAAGAGTTAGGGGAAGAGGAACAAGCGGAAGTGATTCAGCCGCAGGGGAATGGGTTGCGGGTTGCTATGTTTGCGCCGGTTCGGGAGCAGTGCGGCGTGAGTGATTACAGCCGCTTGTTGGTGGATGCGCTGCGTACTGTGCCGAATGTAGGGGATGCGCGCGTTGTTGAGGCGCAGGATTTGGCTGTTCAGGGGAGCGCTTTACGAGCGCTAATTCGTTATCCGTTGGCGGAACGCGAATATGCGCGAATGGGCGCGCGGCTGAACGCGGAGGGCGCGGATGTTGCCCATATCCAGCATCAGTATTTCTTTTTTGGCGGGGTTGCGCCGCACAAGAACCATGCGCGGGCGTTTCTTGGATGCCATCCGCGTACCTGTTGTCATGACCGTGCATGAGATTGCGCAGGCGGACGCAAAGGCGAATCTGCTTGTTCGCGCCGCAATCCGGTTTACTAATCGGCGCAACTTTCTACACCCCGCCATTCGCGCCCTGATTGCGCATACGCCGAGTGACCGCGAACAGCTTCTGGCTTTGGGCGCAAAAGCAGGCATGATCCATGTGCTGACGCATCCCATTCCGCCCGCCGCGCCGATGCCCCCGATGGAAGACGCCAAACGCGCCCTTGATTTGACCGGCAGGCGCGTGGTGACGCTGTTCGGGTTTGTGGCCGCGAAAAAAGGCCATTTGACGGCTTTGACGGCCCTGCCCTTGCTGCCTAATGATGTGGTTCTGGTATTTGCGGGCGGGCAGCACCCGCAGGACCATACCGATTATGTTCCCATGCTGCGCCGCTACATTGCCGCGCATGGATTAGAAGCCCGCGTTCGTATTACCGGCTATCTGGACGAGGCGCAAATTCCCGTTGTCATGGCGGCGACGGACGTGGCGATTACGCCATTCACGCAAACATCCGGCTCCGGTTCGCTGGCAAACCTGTTCGCGTATGGCCGCGCGGTTGTCGCTTCCGACATCGCGCCGCATCAGGTGATTGCGCGGGAACAGCCGGGATGCCTGGACTTGTTTCACGGCCCGGATGCTCACGAGTTTGCCGCGCGCATTAACGCCGTACTCGACAACCCAACGCGCCGTCAAATGCTGCAACAAGCCGCCCTCGCCTACGCCCAAAACCACTCGTATCTGGAAATGGCGCGGCAAACGGCGGAAATCTATGAAGGCATTAGGCATTAGGCATTAGGCATTAGATACAAGGCACAAGTTGTTTAGCGCTGGCATGGAAAGCAAATTCTTGTCGCTTTATACCTAACCTTTAATGCCTAATATCTAATATCTAATGCCTAATGCCTAATGCCTATGCTCTTCGCCATTGATGGCCGCGCCCTCACCGGGCGCTATACGGGCGACCGCACCTACTGGCGCAATCTGCTGCGCGTGTTGCCGCGCCTTGCGCCGACAGATACGTTCTGCATCTACTCGCGCCTGCCGATTGCCCCGGAGGAACTGCCGCCGTTCCCGAATGTTTCGTACCGGGTGGTTCCGGCCCGTAATGACCGCATTTGGGCGCTCATAGCGTTGCCTCGCGCCCTGAGGCAAGCGCGGCCTGATTTGCTGCATGTGCAGTATACGATTCCGCCCGCCTGCCCTTGCCCCGTTGTCACAACCGTACACGATATTTCGTTTCGAGTCTCGCCGGAGTGGTTTCCACTGAAAGACAGGCTGCTGCTGAACATGACCATTCCCGCCGCCATGCGCCATGCCGCCCGCGTGATTACCGACTCGGAAAGTTCGCGCAATGACATTTTGAGCGCGTACCGCGTGCCGGAGAGCCGCGTCGTTTCCATACCATTAGGGCTGCCGCCGGAGTTTGCGGCGCAGGTGGATGTTTCCGAATCTTCAATTTTGGGAAGAAGTGACAACGCGCTTGAAAGTGACAGCCAAACGCGCGTCCGTCGGCAGGAAATCGCGCGGCAGAAGGTGAAACAACAGTATGGGCTAGAAGCGCCTTATCTGCTTGCGGTCGGTGTGCTTCAGCCGCGCAAGAACCTGCGCCTGCTGGCTCGCGCGTTCGGCAAAGCGAAAGCAGCATATAACTTGCCGCATCAACTGGTTCTGGCGGGGAAAGCGGGCTGGCAGACGGAAGAAGAAGCCTTGCGGCAGGAAGCGCGGGAGGGCGGCGGCGAAGATGCGGCCGAAGCGGTTGTGTTTCCCGGCTACATCGCCGATGCCGACCTGCCGGACTTGTACCGCGCCGCCGATGCTTTCGCGTACCCGTCACTGCACGAGGGTTTTGGGTTTCCGCCCCTCGAAGCGATGGCATGCGGAACGCCGACACTGGTTTCCGACGCGCCACCCATGCCGCATAATGTGGGCGAGGCCGCGATTGTCGTTCCGGCGCGCGATGTGGACGGTTGGGCAGAAGCCTTAGGGCGCGTACTGACGGACGCCGAACTGCGAACAAAATTGTCGATTCGCGGACCCGAACGCGCTTTACAGTTTACGTGGGAAGAAACGGCAGAACAGACGTTGCGCGTGTATCGTGAGGTTGTTGGGGGTTGATAACTATTCTTGGAAAAAGCAGTAGCAGGTTTCAGGGGCCATTCGTACTCTTCCCTTTTCGTTATGCCCGAAAGAAGTACAAGAAACAGTGTATTTCCTGACACCTGACACCTGAAACCTGAAACCTATGGAGTTACTTGATGAGCGCTAATTCTGCCGCAACAAACGATACATCGCCATCGCCGCAGCCGCTGGACGAGTGGTTTCTGGATTTGCTGGCCTGCCCCGGCTGTACGCAGCGCCTGCCCCTCCATCTCAATGCCGAGAAGAACGCGCTGCATTGCCAATGCGGGCGCTACGCCTTTCCCATTCGGGAAGACGGGCTGCCCGTCGTGATTATGGAAGAAGCCACGCTGCTGAATGAGAACGCGCATCCCGAAGATGTCGTCAAATAGTCAACATTGATGTGGATATTGGAGGAAAACGATGCTGAAAATCTCCTTGATTCATGGCCCTAATCTGAACCTGCTGGGTTCGCGCGAACCGCAGATATATGGGCGCGACAGTTATGACGAAATCAACCGCAAAATCAAGGCGCGCGGGCTGCAATTGGATGTGGATGTTCGCATTATGCAATCCAACCACGAAGGCGAAATCATTGATGCCATCCATGACGCGCGCACCTGGGCGGACGGCCTTGTGATCAATCCCGGCGCGCTTACGCACTACAGCTACGCCATCCGCGACGCCATTACCGCCGTGCGCCTGCCCACCATCGAAATCCATCTGACGAACGTTCATGCGCGGGAAGAGTTTCGGCATCACTCCGTCATCAGCCCCGTCGTCACCGCGCAGATTATCGGATTGGGCGCGCTCGGTTACATTTTGGGCGTGGAAGCCATCAAAGAGCTTGTGGAGCAGGGGCACCGATAACATCAGGGGTTAGGGGTCGGGGGTCAGGGGTCAGTGTTCCGGTCGCAGACCGGCTGGCCGCAGGCCCATTAGACGGGTCGTTTACAACTCGGCTATCACAGGCATATTTACGCCGCTGTGTACAAGACGGGTCGTTCACGACTTGGTAGGGTGGAACATTACAGCAGAGTATCAAAACAGCAAGCAGGCGAGACATGGCACGGATTGGCATTAAACATATTTCTATCAGATTACGACACATAAGCGGCTGTGCTGCACTAGTGGGCTTGCAGACGTTTGCCTGCGCATATCCGGCGCAAACGGCGTCAAACCCTGTACAAACCACGTCAACTCCTGCGCAAGCGCCGCAAAAGAGTGTCGCGCCGCCGTCCGACAACACGCCTTTGCCTCCCGGCGCGACACCCCCGTCGGCAGGCGCGGCCACATCGGGGAAAACGCCGCCTGCGGGACAGGAAAGTTCCTCTTCCGGCAACATTCCCACCCTGCCTGCCAATGCCATCCTGCCCATCCTGCTCAATTATTCGCTGTGGAACAACAGCCTGATGCTGGCCGACGTGCAGATCAATGGCGGTGTGGAACACTGTATCGTGGATACCGGCATCAATGCCTGCGCCGTCACACCCGAAGCGGCCACGCGCCTGAAAACCACGCGCCTGACGACGCAAGCCACGATTACTACGCTCAACGAAACCCGAACCGCGCCCGAAGCCGAGTTTACAAACCTGCAATTCAACCAATTGAAGTTCGCCAGCCTGCGGGCCGTCGTTGTCAACGCCGGGGAACTGTATCTGGGAACCGCGCCGGAAGACAGTCCCGCGCTCTGGCTGGGTACGCCCTTTCTGGCCGCGTTTCAGGTGACATTCGATTACACCGGGCATTACATTTCCCTGGACCGCCCAACCGCCCCCCTGCCGAAAGGCAATGGAGCCGTGACCCTGCCCCTCGAAGAGCGTGGTGGACGGCTGTACACCCGCGTTACAATTCCCAAAGGCGGCACGTTTTCCGCGCTCATCAATACCGGCACGATGGGTACGCTGATTCCCGCAAGTATCGCCGCCAAACTCAAACTCAACCCGTCCCAAACGTTCAATGTGAAATGGACGGGCGGCAAGCAGGGCAAAGCCTCCCTGATTACCCTCCCGGAACTGCAAGTCGGGCGTATTTCGCAAAAAGACGTGCCTGTTTTGTACTTCGAGGCGAATGGCGACGCCGCCGTTGACCGAACGCTCGGCGTTTTGGGAGCCGACTTCCTCAACCATTACAAAGTAATTATCAACATGAGCCGCAAAAAACTGACGCTCATCCCCCCGCCACCTGCCAAAACGGACGATGCCGATTCAACAGATGCCAAAACGGATAAGAAACCGCCAAAGGTCAAGCAAAAGAAGTGAGAACCGCATTGACAATGGATCACGACAGAACAATTTGAAGGTTCGTCAATGAAGGGGGATTATATGAACTCGGAAGCACAGGAAACGATCAAATTCTTGAGTTGGCCCTCTGCAAAGCCGCATCGAATGTCTCTGAGCAGCTATTATCAAACTGCTGTCGTCCTGGAACGCGCCACCCTGTTGACCGATCCTGCGCGGCGAAATCGCATCTGGCGCTGCCATCTTCACGCTGCGAAGGAGAATGTTCCTGACATTCTCATCGTCAAGCAGGTGAAACCAGAGGGCAAAGCCCTTCCACTCTTGCCTCGTGGAACACAAGCCGCAATTTTCAAAGATTGGGCGGGCGCGCAGTTACCCAACGAACATGGACGCGCGAAACGGGACATATCGGGCCATGTATTTATGGAGGAGGATGATCGAAGGCGGCTTTATCCTTCTGGAAGACATGGGGGAGCTTCCCGGTCTTGTATGGCGGACGTGAGCGACACAAGGGAGATGCGAGACGTTGCGGAAGTGGCCGCGCTATGATTGCAGAAGCCCGACAGTTAGGGCGACAAATGCCACGCCCTCCATATCCGCAGGAATGTTTGCCGGGAAATTCCCGCATAAACGCGAAAAACTGTGCAGTATGGCGCGGCGAAACATAAGACGGGGATAGGGAAAAGAGGGCACAACCCATTGCCAGTTTGACCGGCCTTTCGCGCCCCTGTACATGCCTGTTCATTTCAGTTCGCGTATCTTCTATGGATGATCTTTCCGTCTATACCGCTCTGATTACGTAAGCGCTGTATACTGTTTCTTTACCATTAAACCCTTTTGGCTTGTCATTGTATTCGACACCGCTATCTTGTGTTCGAATAAATTTATCAACTTTGTTTTGGCTGTCATCAAAGATATAAAGTAAGATCATGTAAAGAAGCATGTACCTTGCTATGGCATCATCTGTCGCCACGCTGAACGGGACAAGGGTAGTATTCTTTTTCTCCTTTAATAGTGCCTTTTTCCAAAACATCAAGCAGTTGTCTGGTACTTTCCTCGCCGTAAGTAACAACATCGTTGCTTTGGATGCGAAAGTTATAGATTGCGCTACGAAGAACTTTCATAATGTTTGTGCCCGGGGTACTGTAAGAAGCCCGCTACCTTGACAGCCAGCGTTGCCTATAAGCGCGCCGACTTGAGCGTCAATCTATTAACCACTTGCGAGGCTATTGATCGGTAAAACTTCGGGCTTGTTCCACAGGCGTCAAACCTTCAAAGCAGGACGTAACATGAGGAACTTGCCATCCTCAGACGCCTCAATCTTAGCGCTGATCCTGTTGCGTAGGTCGACATGTCTCGCTGCGAAGCGGATTAACGGCAAATTTGCCCGATAGCTGAACGCTCCTTCTACTTTAGTGTATGATGCTCCATTGCGATGCTCCTTTGTTCGAAACGTATGCAATCACCTCTTGACCAAACTTAGCAAGATTTTGTTACATCGCTGTCGCGCAGTCGAGACATAGTCTCCCGCTGCCTCTTTAACAAAGTGCTTGCACAAAGAGTTTTGTGTTCGCGCAGGGCATGGTGGAACGGCCTGAGCAATAACTTATTTGTTGTACTCTTACGCGCCAACAATATCATAGTAAACGGGTTGATCGTTTCAGCCGATCTGGCTGCCGTCAATGTGGCAGGGGTGTTTCCAGAACGCGGGGGTTGCCGCCGTCTACCACAATCAGATGGCCTTGATAGATTGCCAGGCCGCGCGGGGCTTGCAGGGGAGCGGTTGACGGGCCGTTATAAGCCCATTGGAGGCGGTAGAATTGGTTGTTCAGGAGGGCGATGGAGTGGTCGCCCTGACAACTGACGAAGAAGCGGCCATCCGCGTCGAGGATGATATACATGGGGCGCGGCAGGTTGTTGGCGTGGCCGTGCAGTCGGTAGATTTTGTCCGCGTCTTTGCGCAGCACGGTCAGGCGGTCATTGGCGGTGTCGCAGATGATAAGATTGTCGTGCCGGTCAACCGCCAGTTTCATCGGCTGCTTGACAAGTCCTTCCCCAACCACGCGCTTGAACTTGCCGTCGGGGCTGAACTCCTGTATCCGGTCATTGTCTGTATCGCAGATGAAAATGTTGTCCTGAGAATCAACGGCTGCGCCCATCGGACGCTGAAAATGCCCCGGCTCGCTTCCCGGCGCGTTCAGAACGCGGGCGGCAACCGTCAGGTCGGCGTTTTGCACCACGAAGCCGGACAGGGGATTGGCTTTGCTTTTGCCCCGCGTGGTGATGATTCGCCCTTTGCTGTCTACAACCACGTCAAAGGCGTTGTCGAACCGCGCTTCTTCCGGTCCCGCCATGCCGATCATGCTGCCGTTGGCTTTTTGCAGGATGGGACGATCCGCTTCCAGGTCGCGCAGGATACGCCGCCCCGTTCGCGTGACCGCAATCCCCCAGGGCTGCCGCAGTTTCATCGCGCCAACGACATTCGAAAATGCGCTTGCCGCTCCGTCAGCATTAACAGCGACAACGGCATAGCGGCTAATTGCTCCCATGCCCAATTTCGTTTTGCAGACCGTATCGCCGATATTCTCCCCCACTGTTTCCCACTCCCAACTGTCCGATTTGGAACGATAAACCCGGTACGATTTTGCCCCGCCGATGGCTTCCCAGGTCAGCGTCACATCTTCGCCGCTGACTTCGGCTTTCAGGCCGGAGGGCGGCGGAAGCGCGTTTGGGGGCGGTATGTGGGTGGCGCGGGTGAATGTGGCGATGTTATGGACGTTGTTGAAGTACGCGAGGTTGACATCCGCGACATCCAGCCAGGCGTAATCCGTCTGCCCGCGCGCCGCAATCCGAATAAAGAACACGTTGCGCGCGCCCGTAAAGCTGATCTGCCCGAACGGGTTGTCATGGAGCGTAAAGCCGTCTTCCGTCGTGACGCGCGGGCTGCTGCGATTGGGCAGCACCATCTTGCCTTCGCCATCCGTCAGCCCGACAAATGCGGCTTCGCCCCCATACGCTCCGTCCGTATCCTGCCAGAAGGTCACGCGGGCGTCGGGAACCGGCTTGCCCTGCGCGTCCGTGACGATTAATACATTGGTTTGGGGCATGGCGCAGTGGTAATCGCCGTAATAGCCCCGCCGCTTGCCGTACTGCGTTTCCAGCGCGGCCATGCTCAGGGGCGAAAACAGCGCATCTCCCGGCGTGTGCATCATATAGCGGGACAGGGGCGAGGCGTAGCCGATCAGCAGCGGATCATTGCCCGTATCCCGTACCATATTTTGCGCCCCGGCGCGGTCAAGCCCGTTTTCGTCCGTCAGGCCAAGCTGATGCCCCCATTCGTGGATCAATCCCCAATCCGGCGCGGACGCCCATTTTGCCGTATCCGCCGCCCGTCCGAACAGCCATGCGCCGTCATAACCCGCATCCTGTGGCGTAAACGCGCCCGCAGGCAGCGTTCCCACCCAGGGCTGAGTCGTATCCTGTACCACGACAATTTTGCCGCAGGCAACCCGAACGCGCGCCCCGCCGCGCGGATTGAGCGGCGAGGGGCTTGTCTGAAACAGTTGGTTCATCTTGTCCACATGCCATTGCGCCCAATCCTCAAATGAGCGCGTCCCGGCATGGTTTACCAGATGATTGAAACTGTCGTAAGTCTGCGCGTCCACGCCCCACAGGAGCAGCCACGCATCCGTCGCCACTTCCCGGCTGTCGTTGGCTTGCGAGGTTTGCAGGACTTCATGCGCGGGGTCGGCCACAAAACGCAGGCGGTGCGCCCCGGCTTGCCACGTCCATTCGCAGGTTTCCGTTCCTTCCTGCGCGGGCATCAACGCGCCCTCATGCGTTCCCTGCTTGAACGGCTTGTCGTCGAGCAGCCATTGGAACTTCCACGCGCCCAATTTGGCCTCGCCCTTATTGATAACATGCGCGGTAAACGTCACCTTTTCCCCGGCCTGCGGCTGCCGCTTGATATTGGTGGCTTCGCCGAGCGGAATCGGCTGCCGCGTCTGCGCATCCAGCAGAACGGGCAAATCCAGCAGGTCGGGAATGTCGTACCCAACCGCATACGCGGGATACAAAGGGGCGCGTTCGATATACGTCACGTCAATATCCGGCTTCGCGCCTTCCGCCCATGCGCCCGATAACAGGCCGCACGATAACACAACTGCCAACAACAATTTTCCCGCTAAAGACATGCAAAAGAACCTCGCCACAGCAGCCATTCTGTGCCACAAAAATTCGTTGCTGCCCGGCATAATGAATTGACAAAGAGCCAATTCACAAAGAGAACTTGAGTAGATACCACGTCACTCCAGCACTTCCAGAGGAATAAAGCAGAATGTATCAGGCACCGTCATTGTGGTATACCCAAACTCTCCTGCAGGCACTAATTCTTCTGTAGTTCCCAATTCCGAAATGAGGTCACGGACGAAATCGTCTATTTTCAGTCCCACGTTGATGCACCCGGCGCTGCCGATATGGTTCCCCCCGTGAATGAAGTAGCCGTGGTGTCCATCCATGACGGTTCCGGGGAAAGGATGAATGGTAATGCGGTGCATGCCCCACCCGGAGTCATTGCAAGTCGTGCCGCCCAACCGCATCCGCAAGGCGTGAAAGCCGGTGCAGTGCCAGAGTTCACTGGGTTGAATCCAGTAGTTGCCCTTGCGAATAGGCTCATAAACCCCCGTCTTACCCGAAACGGCATAATAAGAGTGAAAATGCTTTCCGGCGCGCATCGTCAGTTCGTGGCCGGAAAACTTGAGCCGTATCTGCGTGGGACCACAGGCCGGAACGGTTGGGTTGCGCTGCTCGTCATAATGACTCTCTGCCATAATTGTCTTCTCCTTCCATAGTGTAGGGTTCGTAAGCGGGCGCGGCAAGCAACGCCCCTGCCTTTGATGGGCGCAGAAAGCAACGCCCCTACCATCGGAAACTTATATTTCACAGCCTCTTAAGGTTCTGCCGGGGGTTCGGAAACAACGGCGCGAAGCAGTTGCTCCGGCTGCGTACTTTCTCCACCTTGCGCGGGGCGCAGCAGCATATCTGAGGGCGTGGCCGGAGCGCTTGCGCCGCGCAGCAGCGATTGGCTGATTTCCTGTCGCTGCGCAATCGCTTTTAGCTGTTCCGATGTTTGCGCCGCCGCCTGCGCCACATCTTGTGAGGCCGCGCTTGCCGCAATACGCTCCACGATGCTTATGGCCTGCGTATCTTCGGCAAGTACGGTCACGCGCAGAATCGCAAGGGATAAATTTCTGTCACTCTGGCCGAGTTGATCTTTGGCGGATTCCAGCAGATGATATAATGCGGTACGCTGCCCGACCGTCAACATACGCGCCGTATTCGCGTCCATAAGTGGCACAAGCCGGTACAGGGCGGTCATCAGGGTCGGACGGGTGTTTGTGTCCGCGTAGTTCAGCGCTTCCGCAAGCGGGCCGGCAACCTGTACATCCTCCAATCGCGCCAGAACGCGGGCAATCTGGTTCCATTGCTGATTGTGCAGGTGTTCGTGATACTGTCGGCGCGGGTTCCAATCATCGAACCAACCGCCCATGCAGCCCACGTCGCCTATACATCCCAAACTGCCGTCCGAGGCCACGAGCAGCGCCAGCAAAGCAACAATAACCACGCCAATCAGCAGCGCGGGCAGCAGGATAATGCGCAGGCCGAGCAGCAGCATGGACAGTTTTTTGCCCGTGTTCGGCGTTTTTTGCAGTTCGGCAACCAGGCGCGACACGGCAAGCGGCCCCATCTGCGCCAGTTCCTCGCGGGCGGCTGCCATTTCGCGCGCATTGCCGCTGTCCATACGCTTTACCAGCGCCATCAGTTGTTTGCTAGCTTCTGCCATGATGCCGCCAAATTCACCAATAAAGGTTGGAAATCCTGCTTCCCCGCCTGCTTGCTTCCTCCCCGCATTATCCTCGCTTGACAAGATTTGCGTGTATCGCTATAATAGAAGAGGCAGCAATGGCTGTGTTGGCAGGTTCCCTGCTGTTGTTCCGTCATTCTTTTGTGTTTGCCCGGTTGTAATTTGTTTCTTTTTCTTGCGTCGAACCTTCTTCAGGAGGCTTTGAGCCTAATGTCGTTTCTGGATCATCGCAAAATTCGCATACTGCAAGCCATCGTTAATGATTACGTGGTCACTACCAAGCCCGTCGGTTCCGAACGCCTGATTGAAGTGTACAAGTTGGGCTGCAAGTCCGCTACGGTGCGTAACGAAATGGCCGAAATGGCCGAGATGGGCTATCTCATTCAGCCGCACACGTCGGCGGGGCGCATCCCCACGGATCGCGGCTACCGCTATTACGTGGATCAATTAATGGATTCGAGCGTCACGCTGTCCGAGGAGGAAGTGCGCAAAGCCGATTTGCAGGCGCAGCGCAACACCAGCGAAATTGAGGAGATTTTGCTGCAAACGTGCCGCATCCTGTCGCGTATGACTTCGTATCCCTCACTGGCAACCGACCCGTCTACCGAGACAACGACCATTCGCCGCGTGTATCTCACGGAAGCCAGTCCGCGCCACGCCCTGCTGATTGCCCTGCTGTCCAACGGGCACGTCGAGCATCGTCTGATTGACGTGGAAACAACGCTGACGGACACCGCCCTGCTGCAATTGTCCAATTATGTCAACAGCCTGTCCGAAGGCCGCGAACTGGAAGAAATCAGCCGGGGGATCGCGGTGGGTGAAATGCCCGGCGAATTGTCGGCCTTTTTCGCCACCATTCACAAAATTGTCAAAGTTCTGGCGCAGACCGCCCAATCGCTTTTGGAGCGCCGCGTCTTCATGGAAGGCGCGTCCAACATCCTGCGGCAGCCGGAATTTCAGGACGTGCAGCGATTGGAAAGCCTGCTCAACGCGCTGGAACAGCGCGGGCAGATTTATCAGGTTCTCAGCCAATCCCTGCGCGACTGCTGCACCACCATCATCATCGGCGCGGAAAACGGCTACGCGCCCATGCAGGAGTGCAGCATCGTCACGACTTCCTACCATATCGGGACGCGCACCGCAGGCTACTTAGGCGTCGTCGGCCCCACCCGGATGCAGTACGAACACACCGTCGCCGCGGTCAGCCTGATGGCGCAAAACTTGTCTACGGTGCTTACCAATTTATGCCTTGCTTGAGGAAGGCATTAGGCATTGGGCATTAGGCATTAGGGAAGATAAACATTCTAACTGACCTCCTGCTAATGCCTAATGCCCAATGCCTAATGCCTAATTTGAAGGAGTTTCCACCACCTATGCGACGAAAGATTGAAATTACCCCCGACGGGCAATCTTATATGGATAGCGAACCGGGTCTTGATGTTGAAGAGCAGGCGTCGGAACACGACGACTCTGCCCCCTCCGCCAATGGCGCGTCACACGCGGATGGCGCGGAAGCCAAGCCAGATTTTAAAGGTGCGGGCGTTGGCGGCGCGGAAGCCACGATTACCGCCCTGCAAGCCGAAAACGAAGAACTGCGGACGCGCGCCGCGGACGCGGAAAAGCGTCTCATTTACGCGCAGGCGGAGTTCCAGAACGCGAAGCGGCGCATGGAAGAAGAAATCCAAAATCGGCAGAGGTACGCGACGGGCGAGTTCGTCAAAAACCTGCTGCCCGTCCTGGACAACTTCGAGCGCGCCCTCAAAGCCGCCGAGCAAACTCAAAACTACGACGCTTTAATCAGCGGCGTCAATGGCACGTTAAAACAACTGCTGTCCGCCCTGCAAAAAGCCGGTATCACGCCCATTGAAGCGGTGGGACAGGAATTCGACCCCAATTACCACGAGGCCATCGGGCACACGGAAAGCGCCGAATTCCCCGCCAACACCGTCGCGGAAGAACTACAGCGCGGCTACATCATGCACGACCGCGTTCTCCGCCCCACGCTCGTTAAGGTGGCGCAAGGCTGAGTTAGTTGATAGTTGATAGTTGATAGTTGATAGTCCCGTCTGCCGGGCTACTTTCCTATCAACTATCAACTATCAACTATCAACTATCCCTATGAACGAACGACTTTTCGGAACCGATGGCGTGCGCGGCGTGGCGAACGTGGGTTTGCCGGCGAAACTGGCGCTGGAATTGGGCTGCGCGGCGGGGCACTGGGCGCGGCGCGCGGCGCTGCCTTCAGATTCCACCTATGCGCGCCCGACGATTATCATTGGGCGCGATACGCGCTTGTCTGGCGACATGCTGGAATCCGCGCTTGCGGCGGGCATGGCTTCCGCGGGCGTGGATGTGGTCAATGTCGGCGTTGTGCCGACCCCCGCGGTGGCGCAGATCGTGCTGGCGCGGGGCGCGAGCATGGGAGCCGTGATTTCCGCGTCCCACAACCCCTTTGAAGACAACGGCATCAAGTTCTTCGGCGCGAACGGCAAGAAACTCCCCGACCGCGTGGAAGACGACATTACCGGCCTGATGCACGTAATGGAGACCCTGCCCAAGCCCACAGGTGGCGACATCGGGCGCATCCATTTGACGCGCCTGCCGGTTGCCGATTATGTGGAGCGGGTGACGGCAACGGTTGCCGCGCATGGCGCGACGCCGCTTGCGGGTTTGAAACTGGTCATGGACTGCGCGAACGGCGCGGCCTATGAACTTGCCCCCAAAATCTTCCACGACTTAGGGGCGCACCTCACCCTCCTGGAAGTGGAACCCGACGGCATCAATATCAACGTAGACTGCGGTTCCACGCATCCCGAAGAAATGGCCGCGATTGTCCGCGCCACCACCGCCCACGCCGGGCTTGCCTTCGATGGCGACGCCGACCGCGTGATGCTGGCGGACGAAAACGGCAGTATTGTGGACGGCGACCGCATGATGGCGATTATCGCCCTGCACCTGCACGAAACAGGGCAGTTAGCCGGCAGCCTCGTGGTTGCCACCATTATGAGCAACGTCGGACTGGAACAAGCGCTGGAACAGCATAACATCCGCCTGCGCCGTACCGACGTGGGCGACCGCTATGTGGGCGAAGCCATGACCGAATTGGGCGCGGCGGTGGGCGGCGAGCAGTCCGGGCATATTCTGCTTCCCAATATGACCCCGACGGGCGACGGTTTGGTGACGGCGCTGCAGGTGCTGGCAATCATGCGGCAGTCCGGCAAACCCCTGTCGGAACTGGCGGGCGTGGTGCAAAACTACCCGCAGTTGCTCCAAAACGTCCGCGTCAAATCCAAGCAGGGCTGGAAAGAAGACAGCGACATCCAGGCCGCGATTGCGCAGGGGCGCGCGAAATTGGGCAAACCCGAATGGCTGTCTGTCCGTCCCTCCGGCACAGAACCACTGTTGCGCGTGATGGCGCAAGGCACGGACGAAGCCACCGTCCACAGCGTCGTCAACGAAATCTGCGCTGTCGTCGCTTCCAAACTCGGCACGGCGTAAGTTCTCCTGCCGCAAGCCGGCACATCAAAATTCACGTTTCCAGCGCGCGAAGGGGTTCAGCCCGTCGCGCCACCAAAAGAAGGTCTTCACGAGAACACTATGACCACACCCCGTATCGCTTCCGTTTCCGCCGAACTGTTTCATACGCCCCTGCACAACCCGTTTGTCACGTCACAGGGCGTGGCGACGGAAGCGTTGGGCGTGGCCGCGCTGCTGACTTTGGATAACGGCAAAACAGCGCGGGGAGAGTCCATTCCGGTCACGTATGTTACGGGCGAAACGCGCGACACGGTGATGGAAACTATTGGGCGCGTCGGACCGGAATTGATCGGTGTGGACGTCACGCTCTGGCGGCAGGCGCTGAACCTTATCAAGGAACACGCCCCGGACGCTCCCTGCGCGCGGTGCGGGCTGGAAATGGCGGTTTTCGATGCGTGGGAACAGGCAACGGGCAGCCATTTGTGGAAACTGCTGGGCGGCGCGACGGAAAGCGTTGAATCCGACGTAACCATTCCCATACTGCCCAACGCGCAGGAACTGACCGAAATCGCGTGGGCGTTGGGCATCAACACGTTCAAAATCAAAGTGGGCGCGCGGGATGTGGAGGAAGACCATGCCCGCGTCCTTGCCGTGCGGGAAGCCGCGCCCCTTGCCCGCCTGCGCATTGACGCCAATCAAGCGTTTACGCCCCCGCAGGCCGTTGCGTTTATCGAGCGCGCGGTGGCGGAAGGCGCGAACGTGGAACTGCTGGAACAGCCGGTCGCCAAAGAAGACATAGACGGCATGAGTTATGTGGCGGAGCGCAGCCCGGTTCCTGTTTTCGCGGATGAAAGCTGCCGCACGACAGCCGACGCGCTGCGCCTCGCGCAAACCCCCATACAGGGCTACAACCTGAAAATCAACAAAAGCGGCATCGGCGCGGTCTTAGATATTATTGCCATCGGCAAGGCGGCAGGCAAGAAATTGATGCTCGGCTGTATGCTGGAAACCCGCCGCAGTATCGCCGTTTCACTAGGCATCGCTTGCGGCACGGGCGCGTTCGACTATCTTGATCTGGACTCGCACCTGCTTCTCGCCGAAGACGGCGTAAACCCCTACTTCGACCAGGTTGGCGGCAAAATCACGCTGCGGGTTGAGTAAATATTTCACCACCAAGACGCCAGGAACACCAAGATAAGAAAACAACGAAAAGATAGTGAATGGGAAAACTGTTCGTTTTTCTTCTCGTTCTTCTTGGTGTTCTTAGCGTCTTGGTGGTGAATAGTTACGCCTGAATAATAGAAGCGGCAAAACGCTCCATCTCCTCTAACTGCGGGCTGCATTGCAGCAGCAGGAAATCCACGCCGACGGCTTCAAACGCGGCGATTTGTTCCTGCACCTGCGCGGGCGTTCCCACCAGACCGGAGCGCAGGCCGCGATTGGAAACCGAGTAATCTTCCAGCGACACCTGCTGTTCCAGTTTCGTTCCCGCCAGCCATTGCTGATAATTGGCGTACCCCGCTGCGGAACTCTTGACATCCGTTATCCGCGCTTTTTCCGCCTGCGCGTCCGCTTCCGTGTCCCGCACGATGCTGTACGCCGCCACGCCATACAGCATCGGCTCCAATCCGAACTGTTTGCGCCGCGCGTTCATGTCCCGTATCCGCTCCCCGATCTTTTCGGGCGGGTCGCCGTGCATCACATACCCATCACACGTCCGCGCAATCAAATTCTTCGCCGCCTCCGACTCGCCGCCGGCGTAGAGGAGGGGAGTTGAGGGTAATGATGAGTGATGAGTGATGAGTGATGAATGGGATTTTGCATTGTATTCATCATTCATCATTCCGCGTTCATCATTGCCTGCTGTTCCCTGTTCCCTGTTCCCTGTTCCCTGTCCCTCCTCTTCTTCCTTTTCCCTTTTCCCTTTTCCCTTTTCCCTTCCTAAAGGTTTCGGCTGCAAAATGTTGTCTTCAACCTTGTAATAGCGGCCTTCGTGGGAGAAATGGTCCTGCTGCCAGACGCCGTTGAGGACGGTGAGCCATTCTTCGGTGCGGGCGTAGCGGTCGTCGTGCTGCTCGAAGTGGACGCCGTATTTTTTGGCTTCGTCGGCCCACCACGAACTGACGACGTTGAGCGACAATCGGCCCCCGCTGATGTGGTCAATGTTGGCGGCTTGCTTGGCGAGCAGGGCCGGGGAATGGAACGTAGGCCGCACGGCGACCATGATTTCCTGTGTTTTGGTAATCGCCGCCAATGCCGCAGCCGTTGACCAGGCATCCAGCGAGGGCGCGTCCGTGCCTTTAATATCGTTGAGGTTGAGTTCGGCCACGAGTGTCAGGTCAAAGCCGATTTCTTCGGCCCGCAAAGCCACGCGGGACGCATATTCCCACGTCGCCGCCATGTTCTCCTGTTCCACATTGCGCAGCCAGCCGCCGAAAATGGGCAGCCAATATCCGTAACGCATAAGTAAATGATGAATGATGAGTGATGAATGATGAGTGATGACAGAGATGCGTATTCCGTTCCTCCCTGCTAATAGGAAAGAGCGAACTGAAGCGAATCTCTTCATCACTCATCATTCATCACTCATCATTTTCCTTTCTAAGAAGTCTGCCAACCGTTCGTGCGGGTCGAAGCCGATGACGCGGCGGGCGTCGGCGACGAAGTTGGACAGGGCGTTGATGTCATAATACACAAGCCGCCCGTCGCGGTCATCTACCATCACTTCGATGCCGCCTACGTCTATTTTGGCCGCCTGCATGATTTGTTCGACGGCGGCAATGGTTGCGGGCGCGGGGCTGGCGGCTTCTACGGTCAGGCCGGTTTTGGGCGCGTCAGCGGGGCAGGCCGCGCGTTCGAGCGCGACGCCGGATTGCGTTTGGCAAATGTCGGCGGGGCACAGATTGAAACTGTCGCCGGACGTGTACACATTGATGGCGTACAGAAATTTGCCGCCCAATGTTTCCAGCCGCGTGATGTGCCCACCCCGCGCCGGGATGTACTCCTGCACCAGCGCGGTAGAGTCTATGCCCAAATCAATTTCCTGACTGTCCGCCGCGCGTTTTAGCTGCTCCATGCTGTCGTAGCGCACGATTCCCGCGCCGCTGCCGCCGATGTTGGCCTTGACGACAACGGGAAAGCGCAAGCCTTCGGCGGCAAGGGGCGCGAGGCTGCCGTGATTGATGACATGCGCGGCGGGATACGCCAATCCGAGCGAAGCCAGCAGTTGCAGTTGCAGCGCCTTGCTTGTCTCGTAGGTGAACGCCTGAACGCCATTAACAACCGGAATCCCTTGCCGCTCCAGATGGTTGAGCCAGCCGAGCGTGTAAAACAGGCTGTTGCCGCCATCGCGCAGGTACGCGGAGGGACTCATGCGGTTGAAGACGAGCGAATACGACGTGGCCTCCTCCCGCGAAGCCGGGTCGTACCAATGGCGGCGGGCGTCGAGTTTCACGTAGGGCACATTTCGCCGGTCAAGTTCGGCAAACAAGGGGCGGAACCAGTCCGGGTGTTCGTAATAAATGCCAATCGGCTTGTTTTGTGTGGTCATGGTGTTTTCACTGTCGTCCAGATGGAATACGCAACTACTGACCGGACATTCGCAGCAACTGTGTTTCATCTTCCGTTTGCGCGTTCGCTGCGGGGCGCAGCAGAATGTCGGGCGTTGTGGCGTGTTCCGAAGCGCGGAGCAGGGTTTGACTGCTTTGCATCTGCTGTGCCCGCAGTTGCAGGAACGGCAGGCAATTCAACGCCGCGTCCCGAACTTCCACATCCCCTATCGCGTTTTGCAGCAGACGCTCAACCGCTTCCAGTTCCGCGCCGTCGCCGATATGTTCATACGATTTCAGCACGGACACCGCCAGTTTTTTGTTGTCCGTGAACAAAACCTGCCGTAACTGTTTGCGTTGTTCGCCGTTGAGCAGGTGCGCGTCACTCGCCTGCAAACGCGGCAGCAGCCTGACTAACGCTTGCCGCGCTTCCTGCTGCGTGACTTCATCCTGGAAATTGAGCGCGTCTATAAGCGGCCCGACAATCCTAACATCTTCAAAGTTCAGCAACCGACGCACTCCGTTACTTCGCAAGTTCGGCCAACTTCCTGCAAGAACTAGCAATATTCCGAGCGGCCACCCAAATACCTGCAAGACGGGAGAATATTTAGGAGAACCATGAAATATGCAGTAACCTACAACAATGTTTCCTGCCAACAATCCGAGGAGGCAAGACGCACCCAACTGCCAACGCTTACCCCACAGACTTGTCATCGCTTGATAGCTCGTAAGCAGGCGCGGCAAACCATCCGGCCACTCTTCGCGCAGTTCCTTAACAGCGGCCAGACGTTCCGCTTCCCGCTTGCTGTTGAGTTGCGCAATCAGCCTGGCGAAACGCTCATTTGCCTTGCGTTCTTCTTTTGTCAGCAGTTTGAGGGGCATGGCTCACTACTCCGGGGGCTGAATATCTTCGATCATATCTGTCAGCAATTTACCATGTTTTGAAGCGGTTAAGACTTGAAACATTCGGTTTCCAGTGAATAGTCATAAAGATGTCGTCATGTACCATGTCTGCCAGCGGTTGGGGCAGGGCAGCAACCCACTGTTCGATGGGAACACTAACTCTATCCCAATAATCCAGAGCCGTTTGCGCGTCTGTCGCCATCGTCTGCCTGATGTGAATGAGCCGCCGTCCTGTTTCCGCATCTATGTGCGACTTGATTTCAAGCTGCTCCAGGGGGATGTTGGATTGTATCCGCTCCTGCGTGAGCAAATCTATCAAGTGATCTACAAGAGTTTTGTGGCAACTCAGCAGTGGCAAGACTGCCGTATCAATTTTGGGGCTAAAAGGCACAGCAGATACAGGGAGGGATGCAGAGCCTGACGTGTTCGCAGGAAAAACAGGAAAGAACGATTGTTGCACATTCACTTTTTCAGCCATATCGGTGTCCTTATGCCTTACTTTAGTTGCGAGAACACGTTCCCTCAGGGTTACAGTGCAATACCTCATCGGAGAATTCCAGATTAGAATTATTCATACGCAACTACTGGCCGGACATTCGCAGCAACTGCGTTTCCTCTTCGGTTTGCGCGTTCGCTGCGGGGCGCAGCAAAATGTCGGGAGTTGTGGCATGTTCCGAAGCGCGGAGCAGGGTTTGGCTGCTTTGCATCTGCTGTGCGCGCAGTTGCAGGAACGGCAGGCAATTCAACGCCGCGTCCCGAACTTCCCCATCCAGTTGTTCGTTTTGCAGCAGGCGTTCAACCGCTTCCAGTTCCGCGCCGTCGCCGATATGTTCATACGCTTTCAGCACAGACATCGCCAACTCTCTGTAGTCCGTGAACAAAACCTGCCGTAACTGTTTGCGTTGTTCACCATTGAGCAGGTGCGCATCACTCGCCTGCAAACGAGGCAGTAACCTGACTAATGCCTGCCGCGCTTCCTGCTGCGTGATTTTGTCCTCAAAGGCAAGCGCATCTGCCAATGGGCCAACCATCTTAATATCATCGAAGTTTAGCAGGTGGTGAACGTAAGAACTGCGTACATTAGGTGCAGTTGCACAAAACACGATACATATACCAAGCGGTAGCCATACTGAGTTGTACCAATGGGCGCAAGTAGGATATCCTTGACGGCTGGCGTAGACATCAATCGCAAACGATGCGATCATCCAACAGAAACTATATAGGCCCCATTTGATACGCTTATTCCAGATGTTTGTTGTAGACCGGTATCTTGTGAGCAAACGCTGCATACCATCCGGCCATTCTTCGCGTAGTTCTCTTGCAGCGGCAAGGCGTTCCGCTTCCTTTTTGCTGTCAAGGCGCGTGAGCAATTTACGGAATTGCTCATCTGCCTTCAGCGCTTCTTTGTTTGCCTTACGTTCTTCCTCTGACGGCAATCTGCGGGGCATGGCTCACCACTCCGGGGGCTGAATGTCTTCGATCATGAATTGGATGCTGCGCCTGCCGTTCCACACGTTGAATTGGGGCTTGTAGCACACGTCTAAGGTTTGGCCGATGTCTAAGCCGTCGGCCAGTTCGCCCCGCGAGAACCAGGGACACTGGACGCTGTCGCGCCCGTTCAGGCCGTCCGCGCGCAGGGTCAGGCGCAAATGCTGCTTTTCCGCGCCCATGCGACTCACTTCCACAATCGGGACGCCCCGGCTGACAAACAGCGGCTCGTGATTGCTTGCTGCCAAAAGGCGCAAGCGTCTGCATCTGATCCAGCAATTGCGGGCATATTTCGCCGGGAGCGACTTCGACGGCTACATCCAGCGTGGGCTGCAAATCCTCGTCCGAAAGCAGCGAACCGGCCAATCGCGCCATCTGCGCGGTGAAATCTTCGACGTTTTCCTGCCGGATGCCCAATCCCGCCGCGTACTCGTGCCCGCCGTACTCATCCAGCAAATCCTTGCAGGCGTCTATGGCCTTGAAGATGTTGAACGCGCGGATGCTGCGGGCGGAACCCCGGCCCACGCCCGTCGCCTCGTCCATCGAAATCACGATGCACGGACGGTTGAACCGCTCCATCATCTTGCTTGCCACCAGCCCGACAATGCCGCCCGTCCAGCCATTCCCCGAAATCACCAGGCACTTCGACTCGGCCATGTCCTGCCGCGCCACCTGATCCATCGCTTCTTCAAAAATACGCGCCTGATCGTCCCGCCGCTGCAAATTGAACTCGTTGAGCTGCTGCGCCAGCCGTTCGCCTTCCTGCGCGTCTTTGGTCATCAGCAAGTCGAGGGCAATGCGGGTTTCGTTCACGCGGCTTGCGGCATTGAGGCGCGGCCCCATCGCGTGGCTGACCGCCCGCGTATCCAAATCCTTGTCCTTGTAGCCGCACACGTCAATGAGGGCGCGCAGGCCGGGCTTTTTGGTGGCTTGCAGCGCTTCCAGGCCGTACTTGACAATGATGCGGTTTTCGTCCATCAGGGGCATCACGTCGGTAATGGTTCCAATGGCGGCAAGGTCGAGAAACGCTTTGCGATACCCGTTCGGGCTGTGGCCTAAATAGCGCGTCAGGGCTTCGCCCATCTTGAACGCCACGCCCACGCCCGCGAGATTGGCAAACGGGTATCTGGAATCCTTGCGGTGCGGGTTGACGACGGCAATAGCGCGGGGCAGTTCGCCGCTCGTATTGGGCGTGTGGTGATCCGTGATAATCACGTCTATGCCGGCTTCTCGCGCGTGTTCCACTTCTTCCACGCGCTGGATGCCGCAGTCCGTCGTGACAATGAGTTTTACGCCCTCATTCTTGGCCTCCTCAATAAACTTTTTGCGCATGTCGTAGCCGTCGCGCCCACGATGCGGCACGAACACGTCCACATCCGCGCCCAAACTGCGCAAAACCCGCGTCCACAGCGCAGCCGAAGTCACGCCATCGCCGTCATAATCGCCATGCACCCGAATTTTCTCCCCATTGGCAAGCGCTTGTTTCAGGCGTTCGCAAGCCTTTTCCGCGTCCGGGAGCAAAAACGGGTCGTGCAGCCGGTCAAGCGAGGGATTGAGAAAGCGCTCGGCGGCTTCGGGCGTGTCCAATCCCCGCTGCACGAGCAGTCGCGCAAGAATGGGATGAACGCCCAGTTCGATTTGCAGCCGCGCTTCGGCCTGTATATCATTGGGCAGCATTTTCCAGCGTTTGGAACGTGGGATCGTCGCATAATAGTAATTACAAGCCTGCTCGACGGTCTACTTCATCCGCCAAAGCCGTCAGTAAATCGCGGGGAGTTGCCACCCCGCGCCCTCCAGGATATAGTTTTCTGCCCTTTTCCAAATCCGACCACGCTTTTGCGGCAAGCTCATACGTTTTGGGCTGTTTGATTTCTTCACAACCCAACTCCCCGCATGTAGCGTCTATCCATTCCTGAGCAAACGGTTCTCGATCTTCAGTAGCTAAAAGAGGCAGTTCGATACTGCGGCGTTGCATTCGTGAGTAGAGAGCATCGTAGCTGCTTTGAAAGCGTATACGGACTTCTTCATTGCGCGTCAATCAATTTGTTGCTGCGCTGATGTCCGGCGACCATGCAAGCACAAGGCCGATAGGCGTCCCTTTATTGTCTATTTCATCTACCAGCCCTCGCAAATCGGTTAAAATTCGTGAACGCCGCAACTCGCTGAATGTTGGGCGGAACAGGTCTTCCAACTGGTCAACAAACAGGAAGAAGGTTCGCAGTACGTTGACATCAGCGGCAATGCGAATAAGTTCTGCTACGACGCCAATTAGCTCTCCCTCCCAGTCTAACTTTCGGTGTAAGCCAACAAGTTTCGCTTCCGCTGCCGCCAAAGGAGAACGTTGAAGCCAGCGAGAAATCAGACGAGAATGTTCTTTTCGCTTGTCTCCATGTAACTTCTGCGCGCGCTGTAAAGCCGCTGCAAGCGTTCCATGGGCATCAGGAACAGGAGTGTTGGACGTAACAATGCCCCACACGACAGGCAAAACACCGTCGGGAAGCGCTTCAGAAAAATGCAGGGCCATGCGTTCAAGAGCCGTAATAAGTATGCCGCCGACACTGGCGCGACTATAACCTGTCTCGGATAGTAGCACCAACTCACAAGCAATCTTCTCCTTTGGTGGAGAACTTAGCAAGCTTCTACGCAGGTACTGAAGAATGCGCGTTTTACCTGCGCCAATGTTGCCAACAATTGACAAGGCGGTTCGGCTACGTCCCGTATGCACATCCTGAATCCACTGCTTTATATCGTCAACTTGTGCCTGAATATGACCGGTATAAAATGGCCCGAATGTGCTGTTTTGTTCGTCAGCAGACGCCCGAAACGGATTGCGAGGGTAGCCTAATCGCTCATAAGCGTGTTCGGATTCCTCCACAATCGAATCTTGAAATATATCGAACACATTGGTCATGATGTCCTCACGATGAAACGAACGGGGCCACTTCTGCCAAAAGTGAGCGTTCCGGGCGACACGGGCCGAAAATGGTAGCCTTCTGAACTTAGTTCTACGATGTTTTCTGTGGAATTGGTATCAGCCGTGCCGCCGGTTCGCCCTTCAAACGGCAGTGTTGGTAGCAGCGCCCATAATCGTGTCAAAGCAATTTCGGTTCGCGCAGGAGTAAGTTTGAGATGTTGTCCTGTGAGTACGCATAACTGCTCAGTAGACAATGTATCGTTGACGTTTGCAAGCCATTGGTACAAAGCAGATTGAAACTCCGAAATAGAGACAGAAGCATCCCCTACGTACAATCCCGAACCAATCTGCTCATTCTGCGCAACCTGTCCCAATGCTCTTGCCATTAAAATTTGGCTACGAATTCGACTGCTTAATTTCATGTGCGCATTTATTCGCAGGTTTTCAAGCGCTGATCTATACCCAGGCAATCGTCGTAGCTCTGCATGAAACCAGTCAAGGTCATTGTGCATCCATTTAGCCCGGAACTCTATAAGACGGGGGCCACCCTCTTCTCCGTCAGGACTGATTGCGCCTAGTGCTATCAAGACACGCAACACTTCGTTTGTTGTTCCCTCAGATGGTAATGTAGATACTATGCCATCATCTTTGATTTTATCCCATAGCATTTCAAAAAAAAATTCGCGAGTGGGGCGTAGACCCGCGGGGGCAGAAATATGTTCTTCAATTTGTACAGGCGCAAGAAGCCATCCGCCATCCGTTAGAGCGGGAACGCTTTCTTGAACCTGCTCAATGTCAGAGAAGATGAATCAACAGTAGGCTCATTCCCTGTTGTTTCTACAGATGTATTAGGTTCACTACCTACAACTTCGGGATTGCTGTCTGTAATCTCCGGCACGATAATGGTTGGTTGTGGGGTGCTAATCTGCTCAATTTTCACCCATGGATCCGCCCAATCTGAAGGGGCGCCTCTGTAAACATTCTCCGCAGGTTCAATACTCCACTTCCCTCCTGCGCTCTCTAGTACGATGAAAGAACAGGCCGCCAGAATGTCCCAAAGAAAACGTCCGGTTGTAGGTATGGTTGCTGTACCAAGAGGCCCCTTCGGTTGCCACCACCCACGCGCGGCAACTTTGCCACGCATTGCCTTCGCCCGATTGTCGTCGGCAGCCGCATACAAAACATTTTCCGCGCCAAGAGCGTTGGCAGCAGCGCGGGCGTGGTCGTGATCACCTGTTAGATAAACGATACGCGCATTGCGGGGTTGATCTCGGATTAGTCCTCGTGCCAGTTCTATATGCAACATATCCGCATCAGGCGACCTTCTTGCTGTTTCATCTCGCAATTTCGCGAGCATCAAGGCTCCCTGTTCCGGTGATAAGCGATCTACGACAACACCATCAGGAGGCGACTTTTCCGTAGTTCGTAAACCAAGACAATACTGTGTGTGCTTTGACCACTTTTCAGTAGTACGCGCCATCCGCATCTCTCGATAACGGATGGGCCATGCTGCAAACTCTCTATCAACAACTGCTGATGTAACCAATTCTGCACAACCTTCAAATGCCGTTAACAGCCATGAAGCAACGCCTCGGCCTAAAGCATTGGTATCGCAGCAAAAGCGCAAACGTCGTCGTTCATGCAGCAGATCGGCAAAACGTTTCTGGTCAATAACAGGAGGTACTAAACTCGTTGCCGTAAGTACAGCCGCCCATCCGTTCCACCACTTACCATCATTCTTTGTAAAGGCAGTGGCTCCCATGTTATGGACTTCAATGACAGGCTCTTCGGGAATCAGGATGCGAACAGTATGGGCATACTTTCCGTGAAGTCCGAACAGGTCCAAAGTTGTTGTAGTAGGTGTTAATTTTCCACGAAGGCCACCGGATACCTTGATGTGACTGTGTGCTTCAAAGACAGAATCAACCCAATCACTAAGTTCTTCAACACGAATGTGCTGTATCATTTCTTTCTACTCACCAACATTCTGACCGACAAAGAGTATCTTTGTTCCAAGTCCTTGAAGAATAATAAAACGTTGCAAAGCCATCGCAAGCACAATTACGGTGTATATGGGTATACCATCAAATTGTGACAAATCCACCAGCCGTCCGGCAGTGCCTTGCGGTGACAAACCGACCTCGCCAAGTTCTGTTTGTGTTGTATGCGCAAACTCGGCAAGTTCTGTTTGTAACGTTTTAAGTTCGCTCACTGAAATTTCAGTGCGAGTATTAGAATTAAGCCAAGTTTCCAGTTTCTTCCGCGTATCTGAAGCGTCTGGTAATGCCCTGATAACTTCATTTACCAACGCGGACGGTATACCCTCGTAAAACTCTTCACGAAAATAAAATTCGATTGCGTTTGTGTTATCGTTCAACGCCGTTTCTGTTCCTTCTACTATGAACTGCCAACAATACGCGGAACCAGCACTATTCGAGCGTATAGTAACCGCTTCTACAAATTAAAGCGCGGTCTTCAGAACGGCAACAATCTGTTTTGCCGCCCGTCCGTCACCATAAGGATTTAGGGAGCGGGCCATTTCCGCGTGGGCGGTGGGATTGGTGAGAAGTTCGCGGGCGGCAGTCACGATGGCATCCGTATCAGTTCCGATGAGTTTGGTCGCGCCCGTGTTGGCGGCTTCCTGCCGTTCGGTTGTGTGGCGCAGGACCAGGACGGGCACATCCAGCGCCGGCGCTTCTTCCTGGACGCCGCCGCTGTCGCGTCAAAATCAGGGTTGCGCGCTGCATCAGTTTGACAAACGGAACATAGTCCTGCGGCTCCACCAGATGAACGCGCTCTACATTGCCCAAAATGCCCCGCAGCGTGTCGCGCACAACCGGGTTTTTGTGCAGGGCGACAACCGTTTCCGTGTCCGCGTGTTCCTGCGCGATCTCGGCGACGGCATGGGCGATTCGCGCCATTGGCTCGCCCCAGTTTTCGCGCCGGTGCGCCGTGACCACAATCAGCCGCTTATCGCCTTCTACAACCTGCCGCAGTTCCGGCTCCTCGAACGTGTACGGGCGGGCGGCAACGGAGCGCAGGGCGTCAATGCTCGTATTGCCCGTAACGTAAATCGTGGCGGGGGCAATGCCCTCTTGGAGAAGGTTCTGGCGCGTGTCTTCGGTCGGAGCGAAATGCCAGCGCGCCAATCGGCCCGTCAGCAGGCGGTTGATTTCTTCGGGAAAGGGATCGTAAAGCTGGTGGGTGCGCAGGCCGGCTTCCACATGCCCGAAAGCGGTTTTGTGGTAGGACGCGGCGAGCGACGCGACAAAGGTAGTGGTCGTATCCCCCTGCGCCAGGCAAATGTCGGCGGGATGCGCGGTCAGCCAGGCGTCCAACCCGATAAGGGCGCGGGTCGTGATTTCGGTCAGGGTTTGCCCATGCTGCATAATGGCAAGGTCGTGGTCGGGCGTCAGGTCGAAGATGCGCAGCACCTGATCCAGTTGTTCGCGGTGCTGCCCGGTGACGACGACCTGCACGGCAAACGCTTCGGGAAAACGGCGCAATTCCTGAACGACGGGAGCCATTTTCACGGCGTCCGGGCGCGTTCCAAACACGCACAACACGCGGGTAGGGGAAGACATTGTACTCATAGTATAGAGTACCTTAGAAAGCCGGCATTTCTCAACCGGCTTTCTGCGGCAAGAGCATTAAATCACTTCCAGTCCGTTTATATCCGGCAGGGCGGGGAAGGGGGCGTGTGGCTCGGCCTGATACCAGAACGCGGTACTCGCAATGTCGTCCTGAAGCGGCAGGTAGCGCCCGCCGCTGCGCCAGCCAAGCGCCTGAATGGTCACTTTCAAGTCCTGCTCGAAGCGGATGGGGTCGGGAATGTGCCAGCGGTACATGCCGTGCCGCTGCTGGCTGCGGTACATGCCCGCCTGCCCCGCCATGAGAACCTGCGGCATCCCCAAAAACGCGGTAGAAAACACGCCATACTGCCCCTGCGGATGCTCGAAGTTCCACGCGCCGCCGAAATAATCTTCCGTGCCCGTGCCCGCAATGGTCGGAAACTCGCCGTCGCCGTCCATAAAGAACTTGATTTCGCCCTCGCCCCACCAGCCCGTATTATTGACCTGCCACGCCAGATACGTGCCCACATACTGCCCCTGCCCCGTCACGCCATCCAGCAGGGTATGCACTTCGGCGTAAGGCAGGGGATTGCTGCGCCGAAACTGCGCATGAAGGTACGCGGCATCGTCCGGCACATCCGTCAGGGCATACGTGATCTGATAGTAGTACCCCTTGCACTCTTCTTCCGTCAGGTTTTCCAGCGTAATCCGCGCCGATTTGCGGAACGGCATTTCCCAATAGGAGTTGAACGCGCCGGCGGGGTTGACGGCAATCGGCAGGCTGCTGATGTTGCAGCGTTCGCACCAGCCGTTGCAGAAAAAGTCGCCGAACGGCGTTTCAATGGAAGGCGTGTCTTCGCCATCCCAGTACACGCGCAGAATAAGCCGCCGCCACCAGTTGGGCGCGCACGTATTCCAGATGTGCTGAATGGCTCCCGGACCCTCGATTTCGGCCAGCGTGACCGTTTGGCGCGGCCCGATATGGATGGACGGCGAAACCTTCCAGCCCTGGCCGAGTTCGCGGGCGGCGTTGGCTCCGGTTCCCTCCGTCGCCATGCCCGCCTTGCCCTTTTCGCCCGTAAAGTTTTCCGCGCTGATGGAGCGCGTTTTCGCCTTCGACAGCCGCGAGATGTTGTGCAGTCCCATGCCCAGCCCGTTGAACGGTTCGTTGGATGATGCCATGATGCGCTGTTTTTCCTCCGTTGGAATTGCGCGTTTGCTTAACCCTGCCGCGTATCGGCATCAGGAAAGGACGCGCTCACTTATGGCGCAACATTCGTGAACCGACAGGGCAATTCCTTCCAAAGCAAGAAAATAGAAAAGAGATATTAGCCGCGAATACACGCGAATGGACGCGAATAGATTCATGGCAGGAAAACGGCTTAAACATATGAACACGGTACTTGTTCTGAATGTGCCTGCATCAGCGTTGGCAGGCCGTGCTATAATAGGGCAGGAGGAACCCGATCATGCAATCTGCTCTGAAACTGCGAACCACCATTCTGCCCGGCCATCGCATCGAAGTCACCGCGCCCGAACTGCCGGAAAGCGGGGAAGTGGAACTTATCATCGTTCTGCCGGAACCTGCAGCGCCAACGCCGGAAGAACCGCGCCAATTTAAAAGCGTGATGGATTTTTTAAACTCTTTGACGCCCGTGCAACGCACCCCTGAAGAATGGGCTGAAGTAGAGCGCCAAATTCAAGAGGAAAAAAACTCGTGGGACTTCTGACGCTGCCTGCCTTTGGCTCCGTGTATGTGGACGCGCAAATCGCGATTTATACTGTGGACATTCACCCTGTTTATGCAGCCGTTTGCAAGCCACTTTGGGAGGCTGTGGCTGCAGGTACGACGCAGGCCATTAGCAGTGAATTAACTCTGATGGAAACATTGGTCATGCCACTGCGCAATGGCGATGCTGCCCTGCAATCAAGTCGTGAAGCTCTCTGGCAGCAGGCGAATACGCTTCTAATTCCCATCACGCAAGACATTCTCAGAGAGGCGGCTCGGTTACGCGCTACAATTCCTGCTTTGAAAACGCCCGATGCCATTCATGCCGCTACAGCGTTGGTTGCCGGGTGCGCGTTGTTTGTCACCAATGACTTGGGATTCAAGCGCATACCCGGCCTGCCGCTTGCGATTTTGGATGACGTTCTGGCCGCGCCTTGATGCTTTTCAAACATAGAAGGCCGCTGCTCAATGAAGAGCGACGGCCTTCCAAGTGGGTTCGAAGGTTGATTACAAAAAGAGGCGTGACGAACTCAGGCGTACTTGCCGGACAGGCTTTCTACGAAGCGGGCCAGGCGGTCACATTCGCGGATGGCCGTTTCCATGCGCTCGTACACGTCCTTCCACGCGACGAGCAGGCGATGGTCAAGGGCCGTGTCGCTGAACATGGCGGTTAGGCCGTGTTCAAAAACCACCTGCGCGCGATGCTCCAGCGCGTGAATCCCGGCAATCACGCCGCACAGTTCGCTGCCCCCGAACCCTCGCCGCAATAAGCAAACCATCTCCTGCGTCTGCTGCGTGATGGCTACCAGCAGGCACGAAAACGACTCCAAATCCGGGCGAGGACGCGCCAGCCGGTACAGATTGATGCGCGAACCGGCGTTCTTTACGCCAAAAGCAACCGCGTCCAGATGGTTCGTCAGCGTCTGCATGTCCTCCCGGTCCAAACACGTCAGGAATTGCGCGTTGACTTTATGCGCCAGATGCTCGTGCAGGGTATCCGCGTCCTGCTCGATGCGCTCCAGTTTTTCCATGTACGGCGCGACATGGCCTAGATCGCCTGTGAGCGCGTAGAAGGTTTGCGCGGCTTCTCGCGCGGTTCGCGCTTGCGCTTCCAGCACATCGTAGAACGAGGTGTCGGGCCGGATTCCGAAGTAGTTCATAGCAGTTCCTTTGTTGCGGGGAATTTATTATCTTCGCGGCATCTTCGCGGCTATCGCCGTCCTATGCCGCCTCAACCGCTCTGGCGGTTTTAGTGTCCACTTTGTCATCAATCTTGTCCTCAGCCCTGTCATCCACCTTATCTTCAACGTGGATGTCTTCCTGCGCCGCATACACCTTGAGCGCTTCTTCAATGACCTGCGTTACCGACCACTCGGTTTTGTCGGTCAATTGGCTCAGGCGTTTGGCCCCTCTGGGACTCAGGCGCAGCGAAATCTGGCGTTCTTTCTTGGGCGTGGACTTGGCCTTTTTCTTCTTGCCGGTTCCTTTGTCGCGTTCCTCGTCGTTAGCAGCAGCCATTGCAATCCAAGCCTTTTCTCGTTGTTCGTCCGCTATAGTACGCAATAAGATGTGAACTGTCCTATAAAGAAAGACAGAGTACACCATCGCATTATCTTGCATTTCATTGGTTTGCATTATAACGCACTTTTGGAATTTTGTCAAGAGCGGGAGGAAAAAAGAAGAAAAGAAGAAAAGAAGAGAAGACAGAAGACAGAAGGCAGAAGACAGGCTAATATACCTGGGCGTAAATAACCAGTTATCTTGCGTCCGCAGGACAATTGGCCGAAGGTCTAACAACCGGCAGAGATTAAATAGTTATAATTCGGTTAGGAGCAGGCGAAAAAAAGAGTGGCAGGCAAAAGGAGAGAAAGCCTGCCACCCAAGGAAGGAAGGTGAACTCGAATCGTTTATAGTATCGGCGCTTTTGCCCGCTTTCCTTACCCCTGTAATCTGATTAATGACAAAACCCGTATTTTTCCCTGTATCTTCCGCTCCTTTTCTCCTTTTCTTCTCTGCTTCTTTTGCTTCTTTTCTTCTTTTCAGGCGTTTTAGCGTACAATAAAGTAATATGACGAACTCAGACGCATCCTTATCAAATCCTGAACCAAATTCTGACGCATCAAACGCTGCTCCATCAAATTCTGCTGCGTTACCAACAACGCCGGCCTCTCTGGAAAAAGACGCCAAAGGCAAAGTGTCGCTATCCGCCATTCGCCGCTTGCTCGCTTTGGCCGCGCCGTATCGCCGCGTCCTGATTATCGCGGGCATTCTGATGTTGCTGTCTACCGCCGTGTCCCTGTCGCTGCCACTGGTCACGCGCTATGCCATTGACCAGTTTACCCACACGCGCCGCGCCCATCTGCTGGATCAACTCGGCATGGGATTGGTGGGACTGGTCATACTCGGCTCGCTGTTCAGCTACGGACAATTTCTGCTTATGGCGTATGCGGGTAACCGCATTGTCATGGAAATGCGGCGTAAGCTGTTCGCGCATTTGCAGCGCCTGCCCGTCGCTTTTTTCGACCGGACGCGCTCCGGCGACCTGACCTCGCACCTGTCCAACGATGTCAGCCAACTGCAAATGACCCTGACAAGCGATCTGGTGCAGCTTGCGGGCAACCTGATTACGCTTGTCTGCGGCATAGCGCTTGCCATTATTATTGACTGGCGCCTGACGGCTGTTGTTGTGCTGCTTCTCCTGCTCGTGATGAGTTTTTTCATTGTCAACGGCAAGCGGCTGCGTAACTTGAACCGGGCCAGCCTGGACGCGCTTTCCGAAGCAATGGGAAATATGAGTGAGGCGTTCGCCAACATCCGCCTGGTGAAAGCCTTTGCCCGCGAACCGCACGAGGATCAGCGGACGGGAGAGAAACTGGCGCGCATGTTCGACCTGAGCATGAAAGCCAGCCGCCTGGAAAGCGCGTTCGGTATCGTGGCTTTCAGTGGCTTTACCCTTGTGCTGCTCGGCGTGGTTTGGTACGGGGGGCATAGTGTGCTGAATGGAACGCTTTCGCCCGGTTCGCTGGTGGCGTTTTTGCTGACGATAACCATTATCAGCGGGCCGATGGGCGCGCTGGCGATGCAGTACGCCCGTTTGCAGCGCGCGATTGGCGCGGCGGATCGCCTGTTCGCCCTTCTGGATGACGCGCCGGAACCACCCGACCTGCCGGACGCGCAGGACTTTCCCGATGGCGCGGCGCATGTCGTTTTCGACGGCATAGATTTCGCGTACACGCCCGATACACCCGTCCTCAACCAACTGACCTTAGACGTGCCCCCGGGCAAAGTGACGGCGCTCGTGGGGCCAAGCGGATCGGGCAAAACCACGCTGGCCGCCCTCCTGTACCGCTTTTATGAAACGCAGGCGGGAACCATTACTATTGACGGCATCCCCGTAACCCGCATCAAGCGCGACCAACTGCGCGAAAACATCGGGCTTGTGCCCCAGGACCCCGTGCTGTTCAACGGCAGCCTGCGCGACAACATCCGCTACGGCAAGCTGACGGCAACCGATGCGGAAGTGGAGGCCGCCGCCCGCGCCGCCAATGTAGCGGAGTTCGTCAGCCAGTTTCCGCAGGGCTATGACATTATGATCGGCGAACGGGGCGTTACGCTGTCGGGCGGGCAGCGGCAGCGCGTGGCGATTGCCCGCGCCGTGCTGAAAAACCCGCGCCTGCTGATTCTGGACGAAGCGACAAGCGCCCTGGACACCCGCAGCGAAACGCTGGTGCGCGAAGCCCTGGAGCGCCTGATGCAGGGCCGCACCACGCTGGTTATCGCGCACCGCCTGACGACCATTCGTGACGCCGACCAGATCGCCGTGCTGGAACAGGGAAGCATCGTGGAAATCGGCACACACGAGCAATTGATGACGCAGGAAGGGCGCTACGCCGATTTGCAGGGACAACATCTTGTAGACAGCGTACAACGTTGAACTTATAGCAGGCGTTGTATGTTGAAAGGAACAGATTAGAGCAAAAACGTGGATTAACCCTGGCAGAAGGTGTACTGATGTTTTAATGCAGCATAGCAGTGTTTGCAGCGACCAGGAACGACGAACGGAACGAAAAGGAGAGGCTTGTTTTCAACATGAACCGTACATGCCCGGATTGCCGCTACCCGATGGTAACGGAGCGACACCACGACCTTGATCTTGATATGTGCCGTAACTGCGCGGGAATTTGGTTTGACGCCGAAGAACTGCGCCGCCTGATGACCGCCGATGCCGCCGGACTGTCCGCATTAGAAGCGCAGCTTGCTCCCCGCGTGACACAGCAGAAAATAAAGCCCGGCGTTATCACTTGCCCCTGCTGCAACAGCCTGCTGCACGTCTACCATTTTCAGTACGATTCGCCCGTTGAACTCCATGCCTGCGACAATTGCGGCGGCTGCTGGGTTCAGGAAGGCGAACTGGAAAAGATGCAGCAATGGCGTGAGCAATGCGCAAGCGAGGGCGCGCGCTCCGGCGCGAAGGGAGACGGTCACCAGGATATAAAAAAAGCGCCTGAACTGCCTCTCGCTCACGCCGGTACGCATCAAGACCGCGCGGCCAATCGCCTGGAAAGCATACGCCACATCTGCGGCGTACTGCGCCAGCACAAACCGATCTGGCTGATGCGCGGCATTAAGGAAAAGTAGGGCATTTTCGTCATTCGGAACCCCGTGCCCCGGCAGTGGGGCGCAGAAGGATATAGTAGACGATGGATTCCACCAAAGGGAAAATTACCCAACCGCAACCCGACGGGAACAATCCAACCCCGTCCGGCGCAGAGGCTTCTGCGCCGGACAAAATGCTGTATCAGGAAGCCCTGCGCCCGCAGTTTCATTTTAGCGCGCGGCAGAACTGGCTCAATGACCCCAATGGCCTCGTCTTCTACAAAGGCGAGTACCACCTGTTTTTTCAGCACAACCCGCATGGCAACGAGTGGGGCAACATGACGTGGGGGCATGCCGTCAGCCGCGACCTGCTCCACTGGAAGCAACTGAACCCCGCCCTGGAACCCGACGAAATGGGAACCATGTTTTCCGGCTCCGCAATCGTGGACCACAACAACGCGACGGGCTTCGGAACCGGCAAAGAAAAGGCTATTGTCGCCATTTACACCGCAGCCGGAGGCACATCGCCCGCCTCGCAGGGACAGCCGTTCACCCAATGCCTGGCCTATAGCGCAAACCGGGGCCGTACCTGGCACAAATACGCCCGCAACCCCATCCTGAAACACATCGCGGACGGCAACCGCGACCCCAAAGTGATTTGGCATGAGCCAACGCAAGCCTGGATTATGGCGCTGTATCTGGATAAAAACGATTTCGCCCTGTTCGCGTCCCCCGATCTGAAAAACTGGTCCCACCTGCACAACCTCACCCTGCCCGGCTGTGAGGAATGTCCCGACTTTTTTCCATTGCAAGTGGAAGGCAGCACTATGGGAACGCAGTGGGTGTTTATGGCCGCGAATGGACACTATCTTGTCGGCAGTTTTGACGGCAGGAAGTTTACGCCACACGGCCCCGCGCAGCCCTCGGATTACGGCGCGAATTTCTACGCGCCGCAAACCTACAGCGACATTCCCGGCGTGGACGGCAGGCGTTTGCAAATCGCGTGGATGCGCGGCGGCAAATACCCCGAAATGCCCTTCAATCAGCAGATGAGCTTTCCCTGTGTGTTGACGCTGCGGCAGACGGCGCAGGGCTTACGCCTGTATCGCTGCCCCGCCGCCGAAATCAGCAAACTGGTCGTCAAGCAACAGCGCTGGCAAAACCTGTCACTGAAGCCCACGCAAAACCCGTTATCGGGTCAGCAGGGCGAGTTGTGGGACATGGACGTGGAGTTTGAACTGGAAAACGGAAGCGAATTCGGCGTAACAACAAGGGGCGCAACCATCCGTTACAACGTCGCCGCCCAAACCCTGACCTGCCTCGAAAGCAGCATCACCTTAGAACCCGTCAACAACCGAATCCAACTGCGCCTCCTCGTAGACCGCAGTTCCTTAGAAGTATTCGCCAACGACGGCAGCGTGTCCCTCACCAACACCTTTCATCCCGCGCCCAACGCGCCGGATTTAACCCTGTTCGTCACCGGCGGCACAGTGAAAGTGGTCATGCTGCGGGTGCGCGCGCTGGCGTCGGCGATGGGAAGGTAGACAGTAGACGGTAGACAGTAGAAATGCCGGGCGTCCCATAGCTTTGTACTTCTATAACAGGCTGCAAGGCAGGTTTCTACCGTCTACCGTCTACTGTCTACTGTCTGCCTCCTCAATACTTCGTCACCTGCTGCACCAAGCCGCCGTCAATGTAATACGTGCTGCCCGTGACGTAATCGGCTTCGTCGCTTGCCAGGAACAGGGCGACGCCGGCCACATCTTCGGGCGTGCCCCAGCGTCCCCAGGGCACTTCGCTGAGGGCGTTTTTGTTGGCTTCGGGGTCGTCCAGCACTTTCTGGTTGATGGGTGTGGCAATCGCGCCGGGGGCGATGTTGTTGACGTTGATTTTGTAGGGCGCGAACTCCAGGCACAGGTTGCGCATCAGCATCTTGACCGCGCCTTTGGACGCGCAGTAGGACGTGTAGCCCTGAAACGGAATGTCCTCGTGGGTGGACGAGATGTTGACGATCTTGCCGCCCGGTCCCTGCTTCACCATCTGCTTGGCCGCAATCTGCGTACACAGGTACGTGCCGAACAGGTTGACGTTTATCACCCGGTTCCACTCGTCGTCCGTGCCTTCCAAAAACGGCTTGTTGATTTCGATGCCCGCGTTGTTGATTAGTATGTCGAGCCGTCCGAATTTGGCAACGGTGTCGTCTACCATCTTCTGCACGTCGTCGCGCTTGCTCACATCGCCGCCAACCGCAATGCCTTCGGTGGCAAACGCAGCGACTTCCGCCTGCGCGTCCGCATCCCGTGTGCCGCCCGGCAGATAATTGACGGCGACATGCGCCCCCTCCTGCGCAAACCGAATGGCAATCCCCTTGCCGATGCCGCTGTTCGCGCCCGTAATCAACGCTACCTTGTTTTGTAATCGCATAGCCTGCTATCCCCGCCTTTCCCAACTGCAAAAATGTCTGTTACTCCTTCCGTTCCTACGCAGGATGTGAATACAGGTTCCGCAACAAGCGAACATTCTTATTTTGTCTATTTTGGTTTTCACGCGCCGAAGTTGAGAAACCATCCAGCCAATGCGCGCGTCTGACAGGCAAGGCCGGTGTTCGGTATTCAGGTGTTCAGGTGTTCAGGTGTTGGGACATTTCGCAGGGAAGGTTAAGGGTGGCAACAATCAAACGCAGCATAAATATAGCGTTCGGAGGCATAGGGCTTACATTGATGGTGGGGTTGGCGGGGTGCAACAGCCAGGACGCGCATACCATCGCGCAGGACGCGGGCAAAATCGCCAAAGATGTCGGCGAAGCATCCGGCAACGCGCAGCTTGCTGGGCGCGTGAACACCACGCTGGTTCAGCGCAAGGGCGTCCATTTTCAAGGCTTGCATGTGGAAGCCAAAGACGGTGTTGTCACCATCAGCGGGCATGTCAACGACGCCAATGAAAAGCGGATTGTCAGGGAAACGGCGGAAGGCATACGCGGCGTGGATAAAGTGGATGTCAGCAAATTAAACACAGAAAAATAATTGTGTGAACCTTTTGCCGGCCCGCCGCAACCAACAAGATGAGCATATACCAGATATTTTGTTTTTCTTTCACGGGAAGACGCAAATCGCGTCTTCCCTTCTTTTTTAGTGGTCGGTATTTGGTATTCGGTGTTCGGTATTAGGGTCCTGTCTTCTTCTCTCCTCTTCTTCCCTACCCCGGCGGCCACTGCATGAAGCGCCCGCCCAGAATATGCCAGTGGACGTGATGCACAGTCTGCCCGCCATTGTCGCGGGTGTTCAGCACCGTGCGGAAGCCTTCGTCCGCCATGCCGAGGATAGTGGCCGTTTGCTGCACGGCAAGCAGGGCGCGGCCTAAAAGCCCCTCATCGCGCATCTCCATAAGCGTTGGGTAGTGCGCTTTCGGTATCAGCAGGACGTGAACGGGAGCCTGCGGGTGCATGTCCCGAAAGGCAACGAATTCTTCGTTTTCAAAAACCGGCGTGACGGGAATCTGGCCTCCTGCGATTTTGCAGAAGATACAGTTGCTGTCCGTCACTTCGATGGCCGCGTCTGTACTGGTCATAACAAATCCATCCTATTCTCGCCCGTTCCGACATCAACAATTCAGATTACCCTTCCTCCCAAAGCAAGAGCCTACAAGCGTATTGAAGAATGTTACGCAATACGTCTGTTCTCTCGCCCTATCCTCACCTGTTTTAGCTTGACGCCAGCGCTTTGACGAACTCATGCAGCGCTTCGCGTTCCTCGGGTTCCAGTGGCTTGGAGTGGGCGCGAGTCGCAAAGGTGTAAGCGGCGGCAGCAACCTCGTGGTCGAGGACTTGCGCGTGACCGGCAATCTGCATCAGGCGGCCCGGAGAAACGTTAAGCGCCCCCGCAAGCCTGAAAACAAGGCGGGGTTCCGGTGTTTTCTTTCCCTCCTCAATGAGGAACAGTTCCATTGCATTGCTGTCGATCTCTCCCGCCAATTGTTCGAGGCTGAGCGAGCGTTCCCGTCGCGCCATATTCAAGAACAAACCAAGAACGGACGAGAACGCCGAGGCTGTTTGCTGACTTATGGCGCGTTGCTGCTCGACACGCCGATAAAACGCTTCTGTATCCACTACCCCGGCTGTCACACTGACACCTTCTTCCAGAGTTGCCATCTGTCGGATAGCTTCTTCATTGATAGTCTTCATTACGGGGTTCTCCTCTACAGTGGAATGCTTTCCAGAAAGGCTTGTGCTGCGTCTTTCGTAAACTCGAAGTACCGAAGCCCTTGATGGTCCGGGGCGGGATCGGCTCCCAAATCAATCATACCACAGCGATGATAAAACGGTTCTGCTTGCGGAAGTGAGTGCAGGCCAACACGTCCCTCATAGCCCACGGAGAGGCTGTAAGTCACTGCTTCTCGTATAAGAACGCTTCCACATCCCCGATACATCGGCGTGGGCACGATGTCTCGGTCATTCCACGGCGCAACGGATAAGAAAGGAATATACACGAGAGACGTCCCAATCTGCTCAGGATGCATGGATCGCGCAAAGGTGTCCTCGCGCAACGCCAGCGCTTGCATTTCGCCTGCGACCGTGATGCCGCAGAAAACATACGAAGCCATCCCTCTAACCGCTTGGGCTTTCCGATTCCAATCCCAATGGGTGTGTTGTGGACGGGTAATACCTGCCCGAATTTGTTGATTCAGGTACGGAGACCAGAGACCAACCGCCCCATCAATCTCGTCAATCGTCACGCCAACAATCAACTTTGCGCAACAATGGCAGCATCCAGCGGCTTAACCAAATTAATATCTGTTTCTGTTCTCATAGGACAAGCCATGCCGCCTTCTTGTCAACTTCATCTTCCACGAAACGTTTTTCTCCGCGCCTGCCTCCATTATAACTCAAATACGCGGAACTACCATGCCTTACGACAGTTACAAGGCGCAGGCGGTAAATTCTTAAACCGTGCAGGTACAACCGCACAGCAGGTTTATTTCGACAGGCGAGGCGTATTCCGTCCGCTCCGTGCCGCGCACATGCGTAACCTGATTGGTATAAGGATTGAAGACAATAATGTCCTTCACGTTTTGGGACACGTAAAACGGGATGCTGAGAAGCATATCTTTGGCCTCGTAGCCCTTGCTGATAATTTCGATGACGGCTTCGGGCAGCAGAGTCACCGCGCTTTCCTGCTCATCCGGCTCACGGCAGAAGATGCTGATGTCAGGACGTTTCTGCGATCCGTCAGGAAAGCGCACATCCACATCGGCGTAGTGGTGACAGGCGCAGCCACTACCGGTATTGCCTGTTCCCGGTACGCGACGAATGGTGCTGCGGATGATGTCTATCGTCTTCTGGTGCTTGAGAACGGGAAGGGCTTCCCAAACAGGGATGCCGCCTACCATTTCCAGTTTAATGCCTATTTCTTCCGCCGCATATTGCAACTCTTCACTGATTTCCATATCCTTTATCCTTTTTATGGTCAGCGCTGCAAGGCCGGTCCTCATCGGGTGACACGCTCCATCAAAGCGCCCAATGTTTCCGCCACATTATAGCCAATGCGAATACCATAAAGCGCCGCGTCCGGGCGTTTGGCGTGAAGATGCCGGGAGGCTTCCAAGCCCAACTCGTCAATCTCGTAATCACCTGTTTCCACATCAATAATTACCATCTTGCCGATGTTCTCTTCTGTTTCTACCTTGTCGCGGATGCTTTGCGCATACATCGCTTCTCCCAATCGTCCAACCGCATCGCTGCTCATTTGTGAACGATCCATCAGAATATCCTTTCTACCAATCAAGGAAATGTGTACTTCTGTTACATTTTGGGTTCAAGGAACCAAGCGGGCGCACTCGGCGCAGACATAATCCAGCAGGCCGAGCAGACGTGGTAGGTCGGTCAGGGCGTACTGGTCGGTTTCGTACACGTCGCCGCCCCGTTCCCATTTATAGAATAGCCAGCCCTGCCCGTTGCTCACGATGCCGTATACATCTACGTCGTGGCCTTCCTGTCGGTTGTTCCACGCGCAGGCGTACATTTCAGCCAGGCATTGCGCCTGTCCGCGCTCGAAGTCGTCGCGTTTGGCTTCGACAGCGCACAGGAGGGGCGTTTCCAGATAGGCGCGAAAGGGCGCAATCAGGTAGTCGGCTATGCCCGTTAAGGTATCCGTTTCCAGAGCCGCCGCTTTCCACACTTTCAAATTCGGATGGTTCGGCACCACTTCGGCAAACAGGGCGTCAATCAGCAGCGTTTTAGCCTGTTCCGTTGATCGCAGATCGAACGAATTCAGACGACTCAAATGCGTCAGCAAAGCCTCACTTGGCGGACGCGCAGGGGCGTTCGGCTGCCACAGCGTTAATGTCTGCCTGCCAAGCATCTGCATGACATCTTTGAGTTTGATAACCGAGTATTTGTGTTTGGTTGATTTTCTCATGAGGAAAGCGCGTCTGCGTATACTTTCAGGGTTGTTTTTACTCCTGCCCTCATTATAACGCAAACGCGCTCGAACTACAATCGCTATGTACGATGGTGTACGCTATGCGGCTGGCAACAGTGGTTTGAGGAAGCGGCCTGTGTGTGAGCGGGGGTTGGCGGCGACTTGTTCGGGTGTGCCTTCGGCGACGATTTCGCCGCCTTTGTTGCCGCCTTCGGGTCCCAGGTCTATGATCCAGTCCGCCGTTTTAATCACGTCCAAATGGTGTTCGATGACCAGAACCGTGTTGCCCGCCTGCAACAGCCTGTCCAGACTGTCGAGCAGGCGCTGAATGTCGGCAAGGTGCAGGCCCGTTGTCGGCTCGTCCAGAATGTACAGATTGCGCCCGCCCCGCTTGATCTTGCTCAGTTCGTTCGCCAGTTTCACGCGCTGCGCTTCGCCGCCCGAAAGCGTGGTTGCCGCCTGACCCAGCGTGATATAGCCCATGCCCAACTCGTTCAGGATGCCCAGTTTGTGCGCGATTAATTTCTGGTCGCGGAAGAACGCCGCGCCCGCCTCGACGGACAACGCCAGAATGTCCGCAATGCTTTTGTCCCGAAATTTCACTTCCAGCGTGTCCTGATTGTACCGCGCGCCCTTGCAGGTCGGGCAGGGATTCTCCACTTCCGGCATGAAGTGCAGATTGACCGTGACAATGCCCTCACCCCCGCACTCCTCGCACCGCCCGCCCTTGACGTTGAACGAAAACCGGGAGGGCGTATAGCCCCGTGCCCGCGCTTCCTCGGTTTCGGCAAACAGGCGACGAATGTCGTCGTAAAAGCCGATGTACGTGGCCGGGTTGGAGCGCGGCGAGCGGCCAATGGGTGATTGGTCTATGTTAATCACATCGCTCAGATGCTCAATGCCCTCCATACCTTCATGCGCCCCGGAAAGAACGCGGCTGTCATGGAAATGGTTATACAATCGCTTGTACAAAATTTCGTTCACCAGCGTACTTTTGCCGCTTCCCGACGCGCCCGTGACGCACACGAACAGGCCGAGCGGAATCTGCGCGTCAATGTGTTTCAGGTTGTTCTCATGCGCCCCGCGTATCGTCAGGAATTTCGCGCCCACAGGCCGCCGCGCAGGGGGAACCGCAATCCGCTTGCACCCGCTCAAAAACTGCCCTGTCAGCGAATTGGGATTGGCGATAATATCCGCCGCCGCGCCCTGCGCCACCACTTCGCCGCCGTGTATGCCCGGCCCCGGCCCGATTTCGATGATGTAATCCGCCGCCCGTATGGTTTCCTCGTCATGCTCCACCACGATTACGGAATTGCCGATGTCGCGCAGGCGTTTGAGCGTGTTGATCATCTTCACGTTGTCTTTGGCGTGAAGGCCGATGCTTGGCTCGTCCAGCACGTACAGCATGCCCATCAATCCCGACCCGATCTGCGTGGACAGGCGAATCCGCTGCGACTCGCCGCCCGCAAGCGTAGACGCCCGCCGGTTCAGGTTCAGATATTCCAGTCCGATGCCGATCAGCAAATCCAGCCGCGTAACAATTTCTTTTGCCACATGCCGCCCCGCCTGCTCCTGCCGCCCGCCAGCCGGCAAATTTGCCAGAAAGTCGCGCAGTTCGTCAAGCGGCAGCAGACCCAACTCGTGGATATTGCGCCCGTTCATCGTGACAAGCAGGCGCTGCGGCTTCAGTTTCGTGCCCTTGCAGTCCGGGCAGACGTGTTCCACCATCACCTTCTTGATGTACTCTTCTATCCACGTATTGGCGACTTTTTCCTTTTTGTAGCGCCGATACCGCCGCTCGATGTCGTTGATAACGCCGTTGTACCGAAACAGCTTGCCGACGTGTTCTTCCCCTTTTGTCGCGCCCTCCGGCAATACCATTTCAAACTTCTCGCCCTTGCTGCCGTACAAAATCACGTCTACCGCGCCGGATGGCAATTCTCCAAACGGCGTGTCCAGCGAAAAGCCATAGTGCTGCGCGAGGCTGACCAGCAGCCGCGTCGCCCAGGCGTTCTTGTCGTAATGAAAAACTTCGTTGACGAACGCCCCGCCCCGTATACTGCGCTTCTTGTCGGGAACCAGCAAATCGGGATGGACTTTCATGTAAACGCCCAATCCCGAACACGTCACACACGCGCTGTCCGGCTCATTAAAGCCGAAGTAATAGGGCATCAATTCGCCCATTGTAATCGCGTGTTCCGGGCAGGAAAAAGGGGCGTCAGAGGAAAAAGGAGAAAGGAGAAAGGCAAAAGTCTCCGCACTTGCTGCTTTCTCCTTTTTACTTTTTACTTTCTCCTCTGAGATGCGAAAGCGTATGAACCCTTCACCGACCCGCAGCGCATTGGCGAGGGAAATCAGCAGGCTCTTGTGAATGTCAGGCTTGATGTAAAAGCGATCTACAACCACGTCCATTTCATACGCGCGGCCTTCGTCCAAATCCAGATCGTCGCTGATGTCGCGCAGTTCGCCGTCAATGTAAATGCGCCGATAGCCTTTGCTGCGTATTTCGCCCCACAGATACGGGTAATCCTCGCCATAGATTTTGAACACGGGCGCGCACAGTTCGATAGCGGTTCCAGGTGGCAGAGCCAGCAGACGCTCGGCGATTTGCTCCGGCGTCTTCACGGCCACTTCCTGCCCACAGCGCGGACAATGCGCAATCCCCACTGTCGCGTACAAGATGCGCAGATAATCGTATAAATCCGTCATTGTCCCGATGGTAGAGCGCGGGTTCTTGCCAATCGTCTTCTGCTCAATGGAAACGACGGGCGACAATCCGACAACCATATCCACATCCGGCTTCTTCAACTGCTCCACAAACCGCCGCGCAAACGTGGACATGGCATCCAGAAACTTCCGCTGCCCCTCCGCATAAATCGTTTCAAACACCAGCGACGACTTGCCCGACCCGCTCAACCCCGTCACAACGACAAGTTGATCGCGGGGTATCTCCACGTCAATGTTCTTCAGGTTGTTCTCGCGCGCCCGCTTCACCGCAATCGTCTGTCGCATAAAACCTCCAATACGCAAATTCTCACCACAGAGGCACAGAGACACAGAGGTTTCACAGAGGAAGGAAAAGAGAAGAAATAGACAGGATTAACAGAATTTTCAGGATTAAACAGGATTACTCAAGGAGAGAACACGCTTGTGGCTACTCCCACTTGTATCTTATATCTTGACCCTTGTATCTCTTATCTTCTCTTTCTCGTATTTCTCTGTGAAACCTCTGTGTCTCTGTGCCTCTGTGGTGAATATTTCACTTTTCTGCGTCGTAATAGTAGCCGGCTTCGTCCACGCTGATCTGGCTTTTTTCGGTCAGGCGGACGGGGCACGGCACTTTCTGCAAAATGCCTTTGTCGGCCAGCCATTCGTAGACGGTGGCAAGGGAGTGGATTTGGGTCTGCTTGGTAAAGTAAGCGTCAATGTCTGTTGTGGAGCGGACGCCGCCCTGATCGGCAAGATAAGAAAGGATGGGCTTGAACAGCGTGTGCAGGCGCTCGTCCAGATAGGCGTTGATTTTGCCTAATGCGGCTTCAATGACGGCCTCGTCCTTTTTGCCGTGTATCAGGTCGAAGTACAGGGCGTTGAAGACAGCGGGGTTGTGCTTCAAGGCTTGGTGAATCACTTCCCGCGTGGTCACTTCGCCGCGCTGAATCACTTCGATGGTCGCCAGATTGTTGACGCAGTACATGATCCACAGAAAACTATATGTCAGGTCTTGCTTGACATGAAACCATTTTTCGGCTTTGGCAAGGGTGTACAGAACGCCGTGCGCCTGCGCCAGAAGCTGCATCTCGATGTCGCGCTGCCCGACGCGAACGGGTTCCTGATACAAGTCGTGAATGGTGTCATCCGTCGTGTACAGCAGTGTGCTTTTGGAAAACCACGAGTGCGTAAACGAGCTTTGCAGCGAACCTTCCAGCAGGTGCTTGAACTTGCTGCGGGCGACCAGAACGACGTGAATGTTGATGCCGTTTTCGATCAGATTGAATTCTTTCACGGGAACGCGCTCGTTGCGCCCGATGAGAACCATGTCAATGTCGGATTTCTCCCACACCTTGTCATACGCCAGGCTGCCGAACAAAATGGCGGCAATCACGTACCGATCCTGCTTGATCTTGTTCACAAACGATTCCAGCGCCTCGTTGTACAGCGCGACCGTGTTGGCAAAATGGGCGTCGCGGGAAGGGCGTTTTTCCTGCAGGGTATCGCGTACAAAGTCGAGCATTTTTTCCCTCAGCAGCTTGCGGGCGCAGAACAGGCGCTTTTTTACGGTGGTAAGCGGCAGTTCCAGAAAGGCGGCGATCTCGTTTTGGGAGTAATCGTTGATGTAGAACAGGGTAATCACCATACGCGCATTGGGCGGCAGGGACGCGATGGCAAGCTGGACCCGCGCTTTCTGCTCCGCCTGTTCTAACGCGGCCTGCGGTTCGGGCAGAAAGGACGGTACAAACTGCGCGGTTTCCAGGGAAATGGTGTCCACTTGCTTGCCGCGCGTCAGGCGATTGCATTGCGAAAGGACGATGCGCTTGAACCAGCCGGGGAACGCTTGCGGCTGCCGCAATTGGTTGAGATTGCGCCACGCGACAACAAACGCTTCTTGCGCGGCATCCTCGGCAAGCTGAAAATCGCCCAGCACGGCATACGCGCAGCCAAAGGCAAGGTCCTGAAACTCCCGGACGATCTCACCAAAGGCGCGCTGCTTTTCTTTGTCGGCGCAGCGCGAAGCCGTCGCCCGCGCAATAAGCGTTTCAATCTCGTGCATGTCGCGTCCACACTCCAACCGCAGGGCAAAACCGCAGGGTAAAAAGATGGCAAGGTACTCTGCTACTACACAGAGCCGATCAAAGCGGAAAAGGATACCAACATTTTTGGTGATGTCAGAATTTTACTTCATGCGGCTGACAAATGTGGACTGTTCCCCAACTCCGGCATAGAGAAGCGTAAACGAGTATAATAGTAGAGAACCCTGCCGCACAAGTCAATACGGTTGGAAATAGGTTGAGAAAAGGACTGTTGAGGAAACCGATGATTGTTTTGGATGAGATTACGCGCGACGAGCAGGTCGCGATTTTGGAAGTGTTTGACAACCCGCGCCCGGAGCGGGACTACCGCATTGTGCATACCTGCCCGGAATTTACGTCCGTGTGTCCCAAGACGGGACAGCCGGACTTTGCGACGATTACCATTGATTACGTAGCCGACCGTGTTTGTCTGGAACTGAAGTCGCTGAAAATGTACTTTTTTGCTTTCCGGCAACAGGGCATATTTTATGAGGCGGTTATCAACCGGATACTGGACGATCTGGTAGCCGTCTGCCGCCCGCGCCAGATGACCGTGACAGGCGATTTTGCCGTTCGCGGCGGTTTTTCCTCTGTGATTACGGCAGATTACCGACAGCGCGAATAATTGCCGTATCCAGCGGCTAACTTGCGCCCGTTTACCGGCACACAACGTTTTCTGTTCAGCCCCTGTTGAAATTTCCAACTTGAAATTTCAACAGGGGTTTGGCTTGCCGATGGCGAAACAAGGGGTCAGGGAAACCATGACAACAAAATTTGAAGAAAAAACAAGGAGAAAGCAATGGCAAAAACATACCGGGTGGGCGTGGCCTGCATGTCGCACGACCATGTGTGGGGCGAACTGGCGAACTGGAGCGCGCTGAAAAACGTGGAACTGGTGGCGGGCGGGGATGATGAGCCGCACCTGCTGGAAGAACTCAAACAAAAGCATGGCGTCGCGCGCCTGTACAACACCTTTGAAGAAATGATTGCCAACGAAGAACTCGACATCGTGCAGGCGGCGGGCGGCAACAGCGAGGGCGCGGCCATTGTGGAAGCGGCGGCGGCAAAGGGTCTGCATGTCATCAGCGAAAAACCGATGGCCGCGACATTGGAGCAGGCAGACCGGATGCTTCAGGCGGCGCAAAAGGCGGGCGTACTGCTGCTCATCAACTGGCCCAACGCCTGGTCTGCCGCGTGGCAGGAATTGGCGCGGCGCGCGCTTGCCGGCGACATCGGCGAAATTCGCTACACGCGCTATCGCAGCGCCCACAACGGCCCGGTTGCCATCGGCTGCGCGCCCAGTTTCGTGCGCGACCTGACCACGCCGGAAATCAACGGCGCGGGCGCGTTAATGGATTACTGCTGTTATGGGGCCAATCTTGCCGCGCTTTTGCTCGGCTCGCCGCAGTCCGTGACGGGAATGAGGGGCGTGTTCGGCAATGAACCCGCGTATGCCGCTTCGGACGACAACGCGCTCATCATGGCGAAATACGCCCATGCGTTCGGCGTGTGCGAGGCAAGCTGGACGCAAACCGTCGGCTACGCGGGAACCAACCCGGTCGTGTACGGCAGCGAAGGTTCGTTGGGCATCCATCACGGCAAAATTCTGGTACAGCGTCCCGGCAAGAATGAGCAGATCGTCACGCCGCCCGATACGGAGTACCCGCGCCGCAGCGCGCCGGAGTACCTGCTCCACTGCCTGGAAAACAATCTGCCGATAGAAGGCTTCTGCTCGCCCGCCGTGAGCCGCATGGCGCAGGAGATATTGGAGGCCGGACTGCGCGCGTCCGACACGGGCCAAACACAAACCCTGCCACTTAAATAAAAACGCATTTAGCCGCAAATACACGCAAATACACGCGAATGACAAACATAAAACTACCGGAGACTATGACGGGCTGGAACCTGTATGGGGAAGGCTTTGAGCGGTTGGGGCGGGAAGGCAGGCCGGAAACGCTGCCGGTTCCCGCGTTTGGGGCGAACGAACTTTTGGCGCGTTCGGATGCCTGCGGGCTGTGCTTTTCCGATACCAAAGTGATCGCGCTTGGCGGCAATCATCCGCGCCTTGTAGGGCGTGATTTAGCCGCGCAGCCGGTCACTTTGGGGCATGAAGTGGCGGTTACGATTGTAGGCGTGGGGGAAGCGCTGCAGGGCAAGTACCTTGTCGGGGAACGGTACGTGGTGCAGCCGGACGTGTTTTATGGGGGCAGGGGTGTAGCGTATGGGTATGCGATTGCGGGCGGATTGTCCGAGTACAGCGTGATTCCCGAAGCGATTCTCAACGGTGATGAGGGCTGTTACTTGCTGCCCGTTCGCGCCCAAACCGGCTATGTGGAGGCCGCGCTGACGGAACCCTGGGCGTGTGTCACCGCCGCCTACAATCAGGCGCACCGGGACGGCATCAAACCCGGCGGGCAGATGCTGATTGTGGGAAGTGAAGACGCGGAGGAACGGGAGTACGACTGGCGCGATGTGTTTGCCCCCAACCAATTGCCCGCCTCTATCCATTTATGGCGCGCGTCGGGCAAAACTAGAGCATCATTAGAATCATTGATAGGACAAACGGCGGAAGCGAGACTTGCGCAAAGTGTTGTTTCGATTACGGATGCAACCGAAGCGGGCAATTTGGCGCAGCAGTTCGCGGATGTTCGCTTCGACGACATTCTGATTGTGGGTAACGCCGCGCCGGAAATTATCGAACAAGCCGCCACGCTTTTAGCCGATCACGGCATCCTGAATCTGGTTTGTGACCGTTCGGTTTCGCGTCCTCTTGCGCTGGACATCGGGCGTATCCATTACAACTGGCATCACTACATCGGCACGAACACGAACCGGCCTGCTGAAGTCCTACCGCGAAACCCGAACGGCGGAACTGGCGGCAGGCGGCGTCTGCTGGTTTGTGGGCGCGGGCGGGCCGATGGGACAAATGCACGTACAACGCGCCCTACAGCATCCCAACCCGCCCCGCCGCATTGTGGCGACGGATGTAGACGCGGCCCGTTTGCAAAGCGTTCTGGACCGCTTCGGCGCAATGGCGCACAAACGGGACATTGAACTGTTTGCGCTGAACCCCGCCATAATGGATGCAACGGCGTTTGACGCAGAACTGCGCCGACTTTCGGACACAGGCAATCGGCAGGGCTTTGACGACATTGTTTCCCTCGTTCCGTCCGCCGATGTGACCGCACACGCGGCGCAATTTCTTGCCAATGGCGGCTGGCTCAACATTTTTGCGGGCGTGGCGCGGGGAACGATGGCAAATATGGATGTAAACCGCCTTGCGCAAAACCGTTGCCGGGTGGTGGGCAGTACGGGTTCGTCGTTGGCGGACATGCGCGAAACCCTGAACCGCGTGGAGCGGGGCGAACTGGCAACGAACACCTCTCTGGCGGCAATCGGCGGACTGGAAGCGGCTTTGGAAGGCTTGCAGGCCGTGAAAACAGGCCGCTTCGCAGGCAAAACCCTGATATTCCCGCAAATCCACGACCTGCCCCTGACGCCGCTTGCGGAACTCGAAACCACGCTCCCAACCGTATACGCCAAATTAAAAGACGGCCAATTCTGGACAAATGAAGCCGAAGCCGAATTGCTGCGTCTAAAGATGTAAACACATGGCAGAGACGACCACAACCGATCTTGAACTATCTGCTGAACGCGCTCGACAGCAAGGACGAACAAACGCGCGCCGATGCCATGCGGCAGGCGCGTAGTCTATCGCCGGACGCACTGCTAACCTTGTCTGGTTTGGAAGCGCAGCATTTCCGTAGTCACCATCGTTCTCAGCGGTATAGGATAGGACTACTGCTAACGATCTTTATGAGTTTGTTCGGCGCTTTCTTCTATCTGATGGGCGCAAAACTAAATTTTGTCTTCATGGTCATTCTGCTTGCTGTCCCTTATACCTTCCTAATACCGCTCATCGCTAAGTATTTGAACGGAGGCTTATATCCGTCACGCGCAAGACGCAGTTTGACCGCCGCTCTGGAAGAAGCAGAGGATGTGTCCTTTGTGCCTGTTGCGCTCACATTGTTACAGACTAAAACGGCGGAAATCACGCCTGCTATCCTCAGCCTGTTGAAACGCCTGCTGCCACAGTTACATGCGGGCGATGCGCAAACATGGACGCCGGAGCAGTATCAGGCTTTGCTGAAATTGCTGTCTGCGCCGCCGAAAGATAAAGAGTTAAAAGATACGGAGTTGGCGTTGAGCGTGTTGAAAGCGCTGGAGCAGATCGGGGATGCGCGGGCGATTCCCGCAGTGGAGGTGCTTGCTTACTCGTCGCCTCACTCCGTATCCCGGCAAGTGCAGCAGGCGGCGGCGGAGTGTTTGCCGTATTTGCGGCAGCGGGCGGGGGAACAGCAACAGGCGCAAACCCTGCTTCGCCCCACGCAGCCAAATACAACCGGAGAAAACCTGCTGCGGCCTGCCGCGCAAACCACGCCGCAAACGCCCGACGAGCAACTGCTGCGGCCACAACAACATTAACGCCCATGCGCAAACCAAAAGCATTGCCAAAATCATTGCTTGAATTGCGGAAACGCCTGAACAGCCGCGAGGAAGCGGTACGCGAACAAGCCTATCAGGAAGCGCTTGCCCTGCCCGCCGAAACGCTGCTGCTTCTTGCCACATCGGAGGCGAAACGCGCGCACAACGGCATGAAAATACAGGGTGCAGTCGGTGGCTCTTGCTGCGTCTGGCTGCTGGCGGGTATCGCGACCATTGTGGCCCAATTTGCGCTGCATACCGCATTTACAGAATGGGACGCGCTGCTGTGTTTGTGGCTGGTTTTGTCCATTGGGACACCGATCAAGGTCGAATCGCGCAGCCGTTTGTACAGCCTGTACAGCCGCATGATTCTGGCCCAAACCGATGCTCGGTTTGTCGCCCCGGCCCTGCTGTTCTACCTTAATATGGACTCACGCGCTTATCCCGACTTGTATAAAGACCTGCGCCAAAGCCTGATGCGCCTGATGCCTTTGCTGACGCCCGCCGAGTTGGAAGCGTGGACACCCGCGCATAAAACGGCCTTGCGACAGCATGCTTATGGAGACGGCAATGAAATTGGACGCTGGTACGATCTGGAATTGATGTGCTGCGTCCTGCAAACGCTGGCGTGTGTAGGCACTGTAGAAGACATTCCGGCGGCGCGAAGATTGGCAAACCTGACGCCGGAGCAAATTCACGCGAATATCGAGCCTTCCGCGCATAACGAGGACCGCAAGGAACTGTTCCAGGCAATTATCGCGTCAACTGTGGTTGCTCCTCATGAGTGGGGTCAATGGGAAGCGGAATCGCAGGCCGTGAGGCAGGACGCGCGGTACAAGCAATGGTGTTGGGAACGGGCGCAGGAGATACACAAGTTGGCAAACCAATGTCTTGCCGCGCTGACGGAACGAACCGGCCAACAGCAGCAATCCGACGCACTCTTACGCGCCTCGCTGGAAACAACCGCCAACCAATCCCAAATCCTGCTGCGCCCGCAATACACTACGCAATCGGAAACGCCGCCGGAAGAATTGCTGAGGCCGGGGGTGATAGTTGATAGTTGAGGGGCAGACAATGATCGAGTGCTGAATGATGAATGATGAGTGATGAATAACACGATGCAGTTTACTCATCATTCATCATTCAGCACTCATCACTTCAAGAACCCTCAACCTGTTCTAATATCCCGCAGGTACTTCACGTGGCCGTCGAGGAGCAGGCGATTGCGCCCGCCCGTATGGACGGAAACGCCTTTGAGGTCGGCGGGAACGGTGGGAATGGTGCGCGGAAAGTAGGGGTCAACGGCCATTTCCACGTCGGCGGGGCCGTCCGGGATACCGGCTTGCGGGTTGTTCGCCTGCTTCAAATCCTCAACAGCCTGCGTTTCAGTTTTGCCCCAAAACTCGTCTAAGGGCGTGGGCACGTCGGGACGGTCGAAGCGCCACAGCCAGTAGCGCACAATGGGCGCGTCGGGCGTAGCGTCGAGCGCCTGCGCCACTTGCGGCGTTTTGCTCATAACGCTGCCCGCCACGCTCGGACAGTTCCAGATAGCCTGATTATGGGTATAGGGCTGAAGCGTCAGCGCGGCCCATCCACTGCGCGGGTCGGAAGTCGGCCACGTCGTCCAGGGCTTGTACCCGCCCGGAAAAGCCGTTTTCAGGTCGCGGCGATCCGGCATCAGTTCGTCATAATCCTGTATGTACATCGCAAACGCGGTTCCAATTTGGCGCAAATTGGACAGACACGCCGCCTGCCGCGCCTTTTCGCGCGCCTGCGCAAAGACCGGAAACAGAATGGCGGCGAGAATCGCAATTATGGCGATCACGACGAGCAATTCGATTAAGGTGAAGGCGGTATTGAGTGTTGGGTGTTGGGTGTTAGTATTTTCGATTTTCGATTTTCGATTTTCGAGTGGCATGGTGTTGCATTTGTCCGGCTTGGCAGCGATATTTTGCTGTTTGTTGGTTCTACCGTTGCGGGAAGGGCAGAGTTCCCAATCGTCGGAAAGTATCTAATGGGCGGATTTCAAATTTAGGGCGTTCATCTTATTCGGGGTTGCCGGGGATTTTCAATACCCGGCCAGTAGTTCACAGCAAGCGTTTGAATTGTCCGCAAGCGCGCAATTTATTGGAACGGTACTGCGTGTTATGGAAAAATGAGAACTTTTCACCGTTCATATCTGTTATTAGTATGTCCGCTTCTGAACAAGCGACTTTAACAAGACAGCCGTTCCAGTCCGCGCAGGCGGGCTTCGTTATCACAGCCGAGGAATTTATTCCCCGGACTCTGTCGTTGCACGGACGCCGCTGATGTACTTATGCACTCCGTGTTGTACAGATAGGCGGCATGTTCCGGCAACCATAGGAGAACCGCAAACCATGAACACACTATACACGCGCAGAACACTTCTTACCGGGGCGCTGACGGCGATTTTAACGGGCGCGTTAGCCCCGACGCTTTTGGCCGCGCCCAAACCGCCGGCTTCGGGGATGCCCGCCGGCAAGGAAGTGGCGACGTTTGCCGCCGGATGCTTCTGGAGCATGGAAGCGATTTTCAATCAGCTGAAGGGCGTGGAAAAAGCCGAATCAGGCTACGCGGGCGGCAAAACGGCCAAGCCCACGTATGAGCAGGTAGAAACCGGCACGACGGGCCACGCCGAAACGCTCAACATCACCTTCGACCCAAAGGTCATCACGTACCGCGATCTGCTGGAAGTGCTGCTGACCGTGCGCGATCCAACCAGCGTGAACCGGCAGGGCAACGACGAGGGACCGCAGTACCGCTCCATCATCTTCTACCGGACGCCGGCGCAGAAGCAGGCGGCGGAAGAGATGATTGCGCAGTTCACGCAGAAAAAGGTGTGGCCGAATCCCATTGTGGTCAAGGTGCAGCCCTTCACCACCTTCTACCGCGCCGAAGATTACCACACCAACTTTTACAACCTGCACCCGGATCAAGGCTACTGCAAAAACGTAATCGCGCCCGAAATCGCAGAGTTCCGCCAGAAATTCAAATCCAAGCTGAAGAAGTAACCGACAGGGTTGCTTTTCTGCACAGAAGTCAGGAGCAGGCGGCAAGGTACACTTGCCGCCTGCTCCTATAGTTGTTAAGCGGCAACGGTAATACGCCCTTGCTGCCCTGATTCCTGTGGTGGGCTTGCCGTAACTGTGATTTCCACGTCACAGCCCAACGCCCTCAACATACGTACCAGATGATCGTAAGTGACGGCGGATAATTTGCCGCGCTGCAAGTGACTGATTTTCGCTCGGTCGGTTCCGACTAGCGCGGCAACCTCCATTTGTGTTAAGCCACGCGACTCAATGCGCCGTAGAATAGCAAGCGCCAGTTTCGCTTTCGCCATTTCTTCGTCGGCATTGGGCAGTCCTAAGTCGGCAAACACATTGCCCGAACTGCGAATAATTTGATCTGTGTCGCTCACGGCTTGACTGTCCTCAGTTCAGAATCCGCTTGACCACATCAATTACGTTACCGGCATCGCCGGTTTCCTGCGCGGCTTGCAGTTTGTCTTTCACCTGATAGATTTTCAGCGCTTTTTTCATGGCGTTGGCGAACAGTTCTTTGGATAGCGACATGGCTTTGACCGGCTCCATGCGGTACGTGAACTGATCTTCGCCGAACCAGCCCTCATAGCCCGTGTCTATCGCCGCGTAGCAGAATTCGGCAAGCCGCCAGATGTCGTCCGTGCCCGTCACGCGGTCTTCGTCGTTGCTGTTGTACTTGGCCGCGTTGATGTGGAAGTTGGCAATCGGAACGCGCATCCGCTTGAGCAGATACAGGCTGTCGGCAGGCTGATTGCCCACCATTTGCTCATGTCCATAGTCAATCACGACGCCCATGACCGTTGCGCCAACGGTTTCATTGACAGTCTTGGCGACAAGAGCGGCTTTGGCGGTCGTGTTCAAAATCATGTTGCCTTCGCGGGGTTCTTTCTGCTTGGCCTCCGTGCCGAACTTCAAGCCCAGGCTTTGCGCTTTGCGGGCGATTTCCACGCAGCCGTCAATAAACCAGTCCAACTGCTGCCCGTAGTTCACCTCAAAATGGTAGTCCCACCCGTCCGAACCGGGCCACAATTGCGCGCTCGGACAGTTCAGGCGTTTGGCAAGCTCCACGGTTTGCAGGCAGTATTCCAGTCCCATCTGCCGCCGTCCCGCGTCCGGGTTGGTAATGCCGCCCATGCGGTAATACGCCCGCGTCCAGATGTTGGTGTTCATGTTCGTGGGAACCAGGTTGTAATGGGCCAGCGCGTCCTGCACTTCGCGGATTTTGGCCTCGTCAATGGTCAGCGTATTGCCGTTTTCGCTCAAAAACATCTCGTTATTGAGTTCCACGCCTTTAATGCCCGCCTGCGCCACGCGGGAAATCTGCCCCACCGCGCTTTCATCCAGGGGTTCTTCCAGATAGGAGCGGCAAAAGCGGTCGCTGAACCCGCCCGCGCACCAGTGCCCGGCGGAAAAGTTGATGCCATACGTGTCGAAAAAAGCGTTCACAGCGTCTTCTTCCAAATAGCCGTTAAAAGTCGTGTCCAGTTGTTTCAGATTGTCGTCGGTGACGTGCATGAGCGTCCAGTCTCCTTGTAGAAATCCCTTTCAGTAGAAACTAGGGAAATTGCAGATGTGGTTTGACGCTCTTATAATTCGTGATGGGGGCGGGGGGTTCCTGCTGAAATGTTGTTAGTTGATAGTTGATAGTTGATAGTAGCTTCCCGCGTACCAGGGATATCTTCGTGCAAACGTTACGCTCGAAAGACGAATCTACAGCAGGACACTATCAACTATCAACTATCAACTATCAACTACCTCAACACGCCGCCATTCCACCAACCGCACAGGAAGTTGCTGTTGATGGCGGCGACCGTATTGTTCAGCGTACACAGGGATACGCCGGACGGCAGCGCGGCGGTATCGCCCAGGACGCCGTTTGCCAGGTAAAGCACCTGCGCGACGGTATAGCCGGACAGGGGCCCGCACGTTACCTGCAAATCCGCCAGGCCGCAGCGGGTTGCGCCCGCGTCGGAAATGTCCACGTTCAATTGCAGCGCAGTCACTTCCCCGGCCAGGCTGCCCGCTTCGATCCCACACGTCGGATTGACATAACTGCGCGTCAGTTTGCCGGGCATGCCACACTGCGGCAGGAAGTTCACGATGTCACACGCTTTTTTGTACGTGATCGTTTTTCCTCGGCCCACTGTCAGGCCGTTGGGATACAGACAGGTGTAAAACTTGTCTATCCAGGCAGTCAGGCACGAGCAGTTGATAGGCGTTCCGTACTCGCACTGCGTAAACGTGATGAACGGCGCGCAATTTTTCGCCAGGCAAAGCAAAAAGTTTTCGTTTACATAATTGGTTCCTCCCGTAGTCGCCGCCACTTTCAGGGACACGCAATTGAGCAGGGTCGCCGCCGTACCCGGCAGAGCGTTGTCCGCGCTCAGGCCGCAGGGAACGATTTCCCGGACCGTGTACGCGCCTGCCGACTCGTTCATAAAGCAATAGCTGCCGTTAATGTCGCTTGCCGTCGTGTCCACCACATTGCCGCTGCCGTCCATGAGTTGCAGGCAAACATCGCTCAGTCCCGGCTCGCCCGCTTGCAGGGTTCCATTGCAATTGATGTCGCGGTACACCACGCCGCAGATATTGACCGGCTGAACAACAGGCGGCGGCGGTGGCGGAGCCTGTTGCGTAATCAGAAAGTCGTTGGGCGTATAGCTGTCGCCCTCCGTCAGCGCGGGAATTTGAATAGTGGTATTGCTGACCTTCACGCCAACAGGGTTAGCGCTCACGATGACAAACCCGCTTGCTTCCATGCCCGGAAGCGCGTTTGTCGCCGTGTAGCCTGTCGGTATCGTTGCCAGCTTGACCGTGTAGGTTCCCGGCGTCAGGCTGCCGAATGTATAGCTGTGATCTCCTCCCGGTCCCGTATATGCCGAGGCCACCAGGGTATTAGTAGTGTCGTACAAGTTGACCTGTACGCCGGCAAGGGGAGTTTCCCCCGCGTCCAAAACCCCGTTTCCGTTCGCGTCGTTATACACATGCCCGGCAATACTGGTGCCGCCAACGTCCGCCTTTGCCCAGGTGGGCGTAAGCAGCGTCAGCCCTGCAGCAAGCGCCAGGGAAAGCATCGCGCGTAAACCAACACGCCTCGCGCTTCCGCTTCGCCCGTTGCCCCGCCCCGTCGTCCGAATACATGCGCTGTTAAAGAATGTGCTGTTAAAAATGGCTCTTTCCTCGATGCCGCCACAGCCAATTACTGCGGCAGCAGGGTAACGGTCCTTTCGGCAGTTCGGCGACCGTAAGGTAAAGCGCTGAACGATGAGTGATGAGTGATGAATAAGGAGAACTTGTGTTGAGCGCGTTGTTCGTGAGAACATAGACGGCGCAACACAAGTTCACTCATCATTCAGCATTCATCATTCAGCACTCCCCCTGTTAGGTCCGTAACTTTGCGCCACCGGCTTTCACCGGGTTTGCCCGTTCGGTTGGAGCCTCTGATTTACGATGTGAGTACGGTGTCTTCTATCTACTGTCTTCTGCCTTCTGCTTCTATCTTTTCCCCTTACGCCTTGCGGCGGCGAATGGCGAACGCGCTCAGGCCGACCAGGCCGGAAATCATCAGGCTGACCGCGCCCGGTTCGGGCACGTTGGCCGGGCCAATCAGAACTCTGGCCGGTTGTGGACGTGGGATGAACCGCATCCAGGAACGTCGCCGTGCCGGCGAAAGTGGTTGGCAAGTGGTCAAGATAGCCGGTATTGCTGCTATTGGTTATAAACCCTTTGATGGTGTTGTAATTGTCATTGCTTGCGTCATCGCCAAGCACGCTGGTAAATTGGAAGTTTCCGGCATTTAGGTTGATGCCCTGAACGCCGTAATCATATTCCACTTCCCAGATAGCGATTTGAAGCGCGGCTCCTTTCGCTGCGCTGCCGCCCACGCCTGCCGCAAAGGTATCGTACAGGTAAGCGATCTGGGCGCCGCTTGTTGGAAATGCCGTCTTGATGTCCTTCGGGTTAAGCGTCTCCGTCGGCTGAAGGAAATGCCCCAGATCGACACAATACGAGTCAAAGTTGGTGAACGCGATTCCCGGTCCGACGACGTTTGTAGCGAACGGACCGGCATACGACGTGTTCCCATTGACCGGTGTGCCTCCATTGACGCTGCTGTACGAAAAGCTAATTCCGTACCCGGGAATGATGCGATCTGTGGTCGTCATCGTAATCTGCGCCTGCGCGCTGACGGCTGCCCCGGACAAAGCAAGAACGGCAAACAGAGAGTGTAGTTTTCGCACGGTTTGGCTCCTTACTGACATGCTCCGACTCGGCAGTTCGGCGACCGTAAGGTAAAGCGCTGAACGATGAGTGATGAGTGATGAATAAGGAGAACTTGTGTTGAGCGCGTTGTTCGTGAGAACATAGACGGCGCAACACAAGTTCACTCATCATTCAGCATTCATCATTCAGCACTCCCCCTGTTAGGTCCGTAACTTTGCGCCACCGGCTTTCACCGGGTTTGCCCGTTCGGTGGGAACCGTTTAGATGCGAATTCTAACCGCGCTTGGTTTATGCGCGGCTGAACGATGCTAATTCTGGCTGGATAGGAGCGGGACATTCCCCGCAAAGCTAGGGGAATCAAGATGCAGGGCGATACGTAACGCGCAAACCGGCAAAGGAACGAGGGAACGCGGGAAATTAGGGTGAATTGGATGCAGTATCGGCATTGCGGCAGGGGCGGAACGTGCTATAATGAAGGCGAAACGTCCGCGCTGTCAGTGTTGGGCTTGCGCAGCGGCGAAGCGGGAAAGATTCCTGTTTTTTCTGTTAGTGACTTTCAACAAAATAGCTGTTCCAGTCCGCGAAGGCAGGCTTCGTTATCACAGCCGCGAGAAGAAATTTAGATTAGGTACTCACGGCATGGCATAGAATACTTGCGGATAATGGGGAGCAGGTTCGCGGCGTGGCGGAGCGAGGCATGAGGTGAGGCTATTTGTCGGCAATTCCAGACGGCAATTCGAGCAGCAGGCGCAAACAGTTTTTGCCCCGCTGTATCAGGCCGCTTTGCGCCTGACGCGGCAGGTCGAATGGGCGGAAGACCTGACGCAGGACACGCTGATCCGCGCCTACGAGCGCTACGATTCGTTTACGCCGGGAACCAACTTCCGCGCGTGGCTGTTTACTATACTGACGCACACGTATTTGAATGACTGCGAACGCGCCAAGCGCCGTCCCATCACGGCCAGTTACGCAGCAACCGCCGGCAGTCCCGAATGGGAATACGCCGACCAGGACGCGGAACACGACCCTGTGACCGCCCTGATGACGCAGGTATTGGATGAGCGCCTGCAATCGGCGCTGGACACGCTGCCGGAAGAATTTCGATTGGCGATCATTCTGGTGGATTTGGAAGAGTTACCCTATCAGCAGGCGGCGGAAGCCCTGCATGTGCCCATTGGAACCGTGCGCTCCCGCGTCTTTCGCGGGCGTTCGCACCTGCGCGCCGCGTTGGAACCCCAGCCCGCCGCGCAGCGTCCATAAACAATACACTTCCATAAGCGCGGCCTACCCATACCTCCCGCGCCCAACCACCCTAATAACCAAATACCCGAACACCTGAATACCGACTGCACCTGAACACCTGAACACCTGAACACCAACACCGCCGCTTTCAACGAAGAATACAGCAGATAAGGACAGCCGATTGAATTCCGCGTGTCAGCAAGTCGAAACACTTCTTGAGGATTTTGTTACCGGACAGGGTGACGCGAAAACGCGCCGCATGGTGCAAGCGCACCTGGACACCTGTTCCGCGTGCCGCGCCCGGATGCGCGAACAAACGGCCATTCGCCACCAACTGCGCCTGCTTGCAAAGCGGGATGTCGGCGTGAAGCCGCCCGCTCACCTGTGGGAACGCGCCGCCCGGACATGGGATGCCCGCGATGCGCAGAAACGCCGTGTCGGCAAAATGCGCTGGGCGCTGGCGGGAAGCTGTATGCTCTTGTTTCTCCTCAGCGCGGTCTGGGCCAACCTGACGGTCAGCCATGAGTTTCCTGTGGAAGCCGCGCTGCGCAATTTCCGGGAGGTGAAAACGCATCTTCCCATTCCGATGTGCGCCACCGCCGACGCCGACAAGGCTGCGCACTGGCTGCGCGATAATCTCAACGCCGAATTGCCGCCCATCAACCTTTCACTTTCGCGTGGCGAGTTGTTGGGCGCAGATGTGATTGCCACCCCGGACCGCCCCCTCGGACGCCTGCTGTATCGCACTCCCCAGGGAATTGCCGCCGTATACCTGGCTCCGAACAGCGGGCATTTCGCCCGAACAACGCAACTGCCCATCGGAAACCAAATGTTCCAGGTAAGAAACACGGTGGATGTGGGAATGTATGGGTGGGAAGCAAACACGGTAGGTTTCGGCCTGCTTTTAGACCAACCCATCAGCGCAGGACGCGCCACCGCCACCAATGCGGCGCAGGCGACGGCGGAGAAGGAGCAGTAGGTGTAGGCATTAGGCATTAGGCATTAGTGCCTGTTTAAGCAGACTACTTTCGTCTAAAGGCACATCGCGTTCAAGCCGACAATGAGCAGCCTAATGCCTAATGCCTAATATCTTCCTCAAAACGCCACATCCTCATCGCGGTACTGGAGGGGAACGGACGCGGCGGAGGGGGACCAGTGCAGATCGGGGCCGGGGCCGTAGCGGGCGTTGGTGGTGTTGGCGAGGCGTATCCAGGCGGCATGGTTGTCCACGAAAACCATGTTCATTTCGGCACGGCGGTCGTATTCTGAAAAACTCGTATCGGAATGAAACGCCCATTGTTCCCAGAGCAGGGCTGTGGATGTCAGGGAATGGACTTGCGCCAGGGGCAGGCCGGTCGCCAGCAGCATTTTGAATTCATAGGAGGTCAGGGCGGCGCCCCGGTCATTGTCGGCGGGGCAATGGTACACATCCTGGCCGCTGAGAGTGGAGGACTGTAAGGCGCGTGAGCGCGACTCGGCGTAGGGACGCGACAGGGAAACCCAGGAAATCTGGTTAGGCTGCGCTCCCAGCGCCCGGCAGAACCGGTCATGCCATCCCAATGGCGCTTCATCAGGGTCGGAAAAGCGCGAAGCAACCTTGTAGGACGGGTACACGTTGTCGTAATCTTCGATATACATGCTGACGGCGAGAGCACTTTGGTGCATGTTGTTGAAACACGTCGAGCGGTTCGCATCCCGTCGCGCCCGCCCCAAAACCGGCATCAGCGCCACGATAATCAGCGCCACGACAGCCACAACTATCAGCAGTTCCAGCAGCGTAAAAGCGCGTGAAACGCCTGCCTGCGTCCTGAGTTTCGCCTGATTGTGCCGCGCGTTCCTGTTCACCGTTTTCTCGCCCTCACACCCGTTGCTTCATGTTCTGCCGTCCAGCCATTGCGCGTATTCGACGGGTGAATAGCAAACGCCCTGAATGAGCAATCACAGCAAATACGTAGTTCCTGTCCCTCTATCAACTATCAACTATCAACTATCAACTTCTAAGCGGAACCTCTCGCGCCCCTATTGTCTATTGTGAGTGTACCACACGCCTATGGCTTATTCATCTTCCCCTGCGAACAACAACGAACACAATCCGCTACCCACGCCGCCTGAGCCGCGCGCTTCACAAAGACTGCGCCGTATGGGTGCGGAGATCGGCGTCCTGTTGTTGTGCCTGTTTCTGTTTTTCTGGCAGTTGGGCAATGCGCCCCTGCTCGATCTTGATGAAGCCCTATACGTGACTTGCGCGCAGCAAATGGTGGTTTCCGGCGATTGGGTCACGCCGCGCCTGAATACGCGCCAACCCGAACGTCCGGGCGTTACGGCCATCCCTTTTTTTGAAAAACCTATTCTGGTGTACTGGGCGTCCGCCGGTTCCATGCGGTTGTTCGGACGCAATTTATGGGCCGCGCGCCTGCCCACCGCCCTGGCTTCCCTGCTCACAACGCTTGCGATTGTCGTTTTTGGCCGCCGTTGGTTCACGCGCCGCGCCGGGTTGCTTGCCGGCCTTGTGTACGCCACCGCGCCCATGACGCTTGTTGACGCCCGCCAGATGACAACCGACGCCCTGCTCGTCCTCTGGTTCACCATCGCGCTCTTTTGTTTCTGGCATATTCAGGCACAAGATAAAAGAGTTAAGATAAAAGATATAAGTGAGGAGATGAAAAATGCGCGTACCAGGTCACAAGCCGATCAGTTACCAACGGACAACTCCTATCTAATATCTAATATCTTATATCTTATATCTTGTGCCTTCTTCTGGCTGATGTGCGCCCTGTCCGTGCTGACCAAAGGGATTGTCGGGCTGTTGCTGCCGTTGCTGATTATCGGCGTGTACGCGCTGCTTGATCGCGTTTTGCTGCGGGTACGGCTGAAAACTCCGCTCGGTCCGCGCCTGCGGTTTGCCCTGAAGCTGCGCCCGCCAACGGCAGTATGGGTACAATTCAAGCGCCTGCGCCCCGTACTCGGCCTGCTGCTGTTTCTGGCGGTTGCCGCGCCCTGGCATTTGCGCATTGTGGGCAGCCCGGAACGAGACGCGCAGGGACGCACCTGGGTCATGGAATACATTCAGCGCCAGCACATCGGGCGCTTTAAGGGTCTGGACACCGTTCACAACCAACCCCTGCCCACTTATTTCGTCTATTTCCTCCTGTTCTTCTTCCCCTGGGCCGGTTTCGCCCCGGCTGCGTTTCGCCTGTCTAGGGAAGAAAAGGAGAAGAGGAGAAAAGGAGAAAAGGAGACAGAAGAGGAGGGAAAAGGGAACAGGGAACAGGGAACAGAAAAGAAGGCAGAAGACAGAAGACAGAAGACAGAAGACGAGGCTGCCCTATCAACTATCAACTATCAACTATCAACTCCTACCCCCTCAACCTTCCTCCTCGTCTGGTTCTGGACATTGTTTGTGTTCTTCAGTATAGGCGCGGCCAAATTGCCGACGTATATTGCGCCCGCTTACCCGGCGGCGGCATTGCTGACGGGGCGTTGGCTGGACAGTGTTTTATTTGCAATGTCGCAGAACGAACGGGGGCAAGATGAAATCGGCATTGCAAGAGCGAGTGCGGGATATTCGGTGGCTGCGGCGCGGCGCGTTGTGCGCGTTGGGCATCGGGTTGCTGCTGCTGTGCATCCTGCCGTTTGCGCCGCGTTTTGCGCCGCCCCAAGCGCCACTGCCGGTCGGTGTCGTGCCCCTCGCATGGCATCTCGCCCTGACGCTGACATTGGGAAGCGCCATCGCCTGGTTCTGCTTTCGTGGGATAAGCGTTGAGCGTCAAGCGTTGAGCGTTGAGCAGGAAGCGTTAAGCATTGAGCGTCAAGCGTCAAGCATTCGGAGTGAACTGCCAACCGCCAACACCAACCAACAATTACCAATCACCAATCGAAAATCGGAGTTGGCGCTCTGGTCGCTATGATGACCGTTGTGGTTGGAATTTTGGGCGGGGAAGGCTATGGGGTTTTACATAGCAGCGTGTTGGGGCCGTATCAGGAAGTGGCGGCTGCCGCGTGCCTGGATGCCACTCAGGGCATCCCGGTGGTGTATTACAACGTGGTTCCGCGCCGTCCAAGCATGAACTTTTATGCGGGATATGCTCCTTTTGAACACAAGGAGGTTCCCCTGCTGCCGTTTTTGGCGCGTTGTCTGCCGCCGGGAAGACGCACTGCGGATGTGGTTCTCACGCAGGATGCGTATACGCGCCTGCTGACGCCGGAAATCAAAGCCACACCGGGCGCGTCCCTGCAATTGCTATTGCGGCGTGGTCCGAACGGCGAGTGGGTCTTGGCGCGGGTGTCTTTGTCCGCAAACTACAATCCGCCACACGACAATCCTCCAAACGATAATCTTCCGGCGGCAATATCGCCATAGCATCCTTCAAGGCAACGCCTGTAGATACGTTGTAGGGGTTCCGCTTGCTGAACCCTCCTCCGCTTGCTGAACCCGCCTCCTATTATTCTGAGAAAAAGTTTGCGTTGCCCTTGACTATTCTCAAAAATGGGAATATAATCAGTAGTGAGATTAAAGTGATGTGGAAAGGAGGTATTCGCCATTGACAGCATCCGATTCCGATACGCCTGGTTCCCACACCAAAGCGGCTGATCTGCTGCATCCCGCGCGTATGCGTATTTTGATGACGCTGACCGGGCGGGAAATGACGCCGCAGCAAATGGGAAATTGCCTGCCGGATGTGCCCAAAGCCTCGCTTTATCGGCACCTTCAAGTGTTGCTGGCGCTCGGCGTCGTCCGCATTGTCAAAGAAACGCCTGTACGCGGCACTCTGGAAAAAGTGTATGCCGTCGAGGAGCATAACGCAAGCCTGACGGCTCAGGAATTGGCGGACGAGACGCCGGAAGCGAACTTCCGCTACTTCGCGGCCTATGTCGCGTCACTGCTGGCGCAGTTCCGCAACTACACCGAACATAATCCCGCGCATCTGAGGCCGGGGGATTTCGCGTATAACACGTCTCCCTATCATCTGACGGACGAAGAGTTTGGGCAGATGGCGGAAGAGTTGAGCGTCGTTCTGCGGAAGTGGCTGGCGCTTCCGCCCGAAGAAGGCCGCAAAAGACGCTTGCTGAGTCTGGTTGTAATGCCGGGCGAGTAGGCATTGAACACTGCTCACTACCAGGACACTAAGAACACCAGGCAACACGAGAAGAAAGACGAGGACATGCACACATGGAATTTTTACGTATCATGCGCGGCGCGAAGACTCTGCTGCCGCTTTGCCTACTTGCCCTGCCCGACGTTGGCGCACAGGCAATGGACAAGATTGCGCCCGACGCAGGCAAGTTTATCGTGACATATCAGGAAAACGAGATTATCACGGAAACCTTCAAGAGTGATGCGGACGGCGGTTCTGAAACAGAAGCGGAAGCCAAATCGGGCGGCGTCACGCAGAAGTTTCATATCTCCTTGAAGGCCAGGCAGGGGCGCGTGTCGAAGATTGTTACGGAAGCCAAACCGGGCGGGAAATTCACGCTGGAGGTCAACGGCGCGATTGGCAAATTGACAACCGATCTTGCGCCCAAAGCAAAGGAGGTGAAACTGCCCGCCAACCTTTACCCGTTTGCCACTATCGCCGCGCCGCATTTACTCGCCAATGTCGTGGCCGCGTATGACAAGGGCAAGGGTGGCGCGCAGACATTCGATTTCGTGTACGCCAATGTACTCGGCCCGCAGGGAGTAATTCAGGGCAAACTGACGCTCACCAGCCAGGGAGCCAAACCCCGGCAGATTGGCGGCAAAACCGTGCCTGTTGTCCGCTACGTTGTCGGCCTGCCCACCCCTGTCGGCGAACAGGAAATGGAACTGGCGACGGACACGAATGGGCGCGTACTGATGTTAAGCATGGCGACGCAAAAGATATATGCCGCGCGAGACGGCTATCAGGAACTGACGCAGCCCGATACGCCCACCGACCCGACGCTTTCCAAACCCACGCACGAAGTAAAAAAAGAAACCGTCAAGATCGCCATGCGCGATGGGGTGAAACTGACGGCAGACGTGTATCGTCCTGCTGAAGACGGCAAATACCCCGTGATTTTGCAGCGCTCGTGCTACGGGCGGACCAAAGCGCTGGAAGCCACGAGTTACGCCAAACGCGGTTATGTGTTCGTGTCGCAGGATGTGCGCGGCAAGTTCGATTCCGAAGGCGCGTGGAAGCCGTTCGTCAACGAAGCCCGTGACGGCTATGATTCCGTGGAGTGGTGCGCTTCGCAGCCCTGGTCAACGGGGAATGTCGGCATGATCGGCGGATCGTACCTGGGGTTTGTGCAATGGGCAGCCGCCCGTGAAAACCCGCCGCACCTCAAATGCCTGATCCCCATTGTGTCGCCGCCCGACCCGTTTTTCAACGTTCCCTACGCTTTCGGCGCGTTCCTGCTGCAATCCGATACGTGGTGGACGGCGATTGTGGAGGGCAAGGGCATGAACAGCATACCCACCTACAGCAGTCTCGCGCCGTTCAAAACCCTGCCCGTTTCCGATGTGGACAAAGCCGTGTTCGGACACCACGTTGACTTTTTCCAGGAGTGGCTGCGGCATCCCACCAATGACGCTTACTGGCAGCAGGTGAATTTCAATGACCGCATGAAAACCATGCCGGATATTCCCGCCCTGCATGTTTCGGGCTGGTTCGATGGCGACGGCATCGGCACGAAACGCAATTATGCGGCGATGGCGGCGGCGCACCCCAATCAGCGCTTGATTTACGGCCCCTGGTCCCACGCGGTCAACACAAGCACCAAAATCGGGACGTTGAACTTCGGACCGCAGTCCGCGCGCGATCTGGACACGCTATACCTGCGCTGGTTCGACCACTGGCTCAAGGGCGTAGACAACGGCGTGGACAGGGAAAAGCCGGTGGAAGCGTTTCTCATGGGACACAACGAGTGGCGGCAGTTTACCGCCTGGCCGCCCAAAGAAGCGACCGAAACACGCTGGTACTTCCACTCGGCAGGCCACGCCAATGCCGACAAAAGCGACGGCAAATTGTCCCTGAGCAAGCCTTCCGCAGAGGAAAAGCCCGATCATTTCACTTATGACCCCGCCCACCCCTACATCCCCGGCGACGAGGAAACAGCCGTTAAGGCAGACGCAAACGCTAAAAACGTCAAGAACATTCAAAACGCCAAAACCAGCCAAAAGGACAGTACCACCCGAAAGGATGAAGCCACAACGGGAGATAGTGACGCGCACATTCTGACGTACACAACCGATGCGCTTGAAAAGGAAGTGATCGTCGCCGGGCCGATTGAGGTACATCTCGCCGCTTCCACTTCCGCCAGAGATACGGACTGGTTCGCCATGCTCCAGGACATCGGGCCGGACGGCAAGGCGCTGAACTTATGCCAGGGCATTATTCGCGCCCGCTTCCGCAATGGCTTCGAAAAGGCCGTGCTGCTCACTCCCGGTGAAATCGCGGATTACACCCTTGACCTGTGGGCCTTGGGTAACGTGTTCCAAAAAGGACACAAAATCCGGGTGATTGCCAGTTCGTCCTGCTTCCCGCTCTATGACCGCAATCTCAACACGGGCGACAACAATGGCACAACAACGAAAATGGTCATCGCCCATCAAACCGTTCTGCACGACGACGCGCATTTGTCGTACCTGTCGCTGCCGACGCTGGCAGAGTAGGGAGTAGAGGGTAGGGAGTGGGGAGTAGGGAAATACGCTGTCTGCCACTTTCCTGCTGCATAAGAGAAGTAGCCACAGGCTTTTCCTACTCCCCACTCCCTACCCTCTACTCCCTACCCCTACTTCCGGGAACATCTTCAAGCGAGCAACGTCTATGTAGCGGCGCAAGTGGAGGCCGTTACTCTCATTTTGGAACAAATTCAACCTCTGCAAGGACCCTTTCCAGACGACAGAGCCATCGGCAACAGGCTTCGGGAAGACAGCAGAAGGGGAGAACAAGGTTATGATGACGATGTTGGACAAGAAGCGCGCGTATCGCCCGACCGCGCTGCTGGTGGCGGCTTCAATGGCGTTCCCGGTCTGTTTTATGGGCTGTGGCGGCAAGGGCGGGGGCAACAATGCAAGCGTCCCGCCGCCTGTAGATGATACGCGCAGCGCCGGCGGCAGAATGGCTCCCCCCTCTTCCACGATGTCTCCGCAGCAGCCCAAACAAGGCATGTCTACCGGCAAGAAGGCCGTGATTGTTCTGGCAGGCGCGGCGCTGCTGTACTACCTTTACAAGCATCACGAAAAAGCCAAAGAAATGGCGCAGGGCAAGGAAGTCCAGTATTACCAGTCCAAGAACGGTCGTATCTACTACCGTGACCCGCAGACGCATCAGGCGCACTGGGTAACGCCGCCCTCCGTGGAACTGTCCGATCAGGAAGCCCAGGAGATGAGCCGGTACAAAGGCTATAACAACAGCACGACCGGGGAAGATTACGCGGGCGCAGCCCAGGATAATGGAGCGGAACCGCAATAGACTAAAAGCCATTCTCGCCGTAAGCAATTTATGCGGGAATGAAGGCGAACGATTTGCAGGTTGGAAGGAGAGTTGAACGCATGGGATTAGACGCTTTGTTGCAGCAGGTGAAAAACGCTGTCTTCAACGATAGCCAGACACAATATCAGCAGGGTGACACGCACGGGCTTATCGGGCAGCTTGAAGGGCTGTTCGCCAGCCATCAGCAGAATCAGGCGCAAAGCCAGCCGTCCGGCATGGACCCCTACGGCGGCGTACCCAACGAAGCGGGCCGCTTCCCGAATGTCCGCCCCGCCAGCGAAGACCAGTACGGCGATCCCGCCGACCAGCAGGCCGGACGCTTCAACAACGTCCGCCCCGCCAGCGAAGACCCGTATGGCGACCCTGCCGACCAGAGATAAGATAATTAACCACCCGCCTGCGGCTAGAGACACAGAGGCACAGAGGAAAAGCCAATACGAGAAAAGACAAAGAGATCAAGGAGAGGAAAAGGAACCGCAAAGAGGCAAAGCAGGCAAAGTGGTTTATTCTCTTCTCTTCTTCTTTTCTTCCTCTGTGTTCCCTCTCTGTGTCTCTGTGTCTCTAGCCGCAGGCGGGTGGTTTATTCATCTATGCCGGGAACGGGGAAGGCTCCACTGGCGCAAACGTCACGGACTTCGCTGCGGATTTGTTTCAGGACGGCAGGATCGAAGCGGTATTCGATGCCGCCTTTTTCTTTGCCGGCGAGGTAAGTGCCGTTGGGCGTGTGCGCTTGGGCGACGCGATCCATCCAGTCGGCGATTTGAACCATTTGCGGTTCCTTAAAGCCGCGCGTGGTGACGGCGGGTGTCCCGATGCGCAGGCCGGACGGAGAAAACGGCTTGCGCGGGTCGTTGGGAACCGCGTTGAAGTTGGTTTCCAGACCGGCCTGATACAGCGCGTGGGCATAGGGCTTGCCGGGAATGTGGCGGGACTTCATCACGTCCACCAGAATCAAGTGGTTGTCCGTGCCGCCTGTTACGAGTGAAAAACCCCGTTCCAGCAAAGCCTGCGCAAGCGCTTTGGCATTGGCGACGATTTGAGCGGCGTACTGCCGGAACTCGATTGTGGACGCTTCCTTGAAGCACACGGCAAGCGCGGCGATGGTGTTGTTGTGCGGGCCGCCTTGCAGCGCGGGAATAATGGCTTTATCAATGCGATCCGGCAGGGTTTGGTCGGGGTTGTCCTTCATCGGGCGGTTTTTGCACAGGATGAAGCCGCCGCGCGGCCCGCGAATGGCTTTGTGACTGGTGGACGTGACCACATCCGCATAAGGAACCGGGTCAGGATGGACGCCACCGACAATCAGGGCGTTGATGTGCGCAATGTCGGCAATCAGGTACGCGCCAACCGCGTCGGCGATTTCGCGGAAGCGGGCAAAGTCCCACTCGCGCGGATAGGCCGTACCGCCCGCAAAAATCACGTTCGGACGCTCCCGCAGGGCAATCGCCATCAATTCGTCATAATCCAGCATTTGCGTATCGGGGTTCATGCCCGTCACGCCCTGCTCGACATGGTAGCCATACGCGATGGACTGGTAGTACGTGCCGCTGAAGTTCAGGTTGTAGCCGTGCGTCAGGTGTCCGCCGCTTTGCAGGTGCATCCCCATGATCTTTTCGCCCGGTTTCATCAGCGCGAAACACGCGGCAAGGTTGGCGGGCGAGCCGCTGTACGGCTGCACGTTGGCATGGTCGGCCCCGAACAGTTTTTTGGCGCGTTCTCGTGCCAGATTCCTCGATTTGATCTACCAGTTCGTTGCCTTCGTAATAGCGCTTGCCGGGATAGCCTTCCGAATACTTGTTGGCGAACACGGTCGCCATCGCCTGCATAACAGCGGACGAAGTATAATTTTCGGAGGGGATCAGGCGTATGTATTCCGTTTGGCGGCGCGTTTCCGCAACCGTGATGTCGTACACTTCCGGGTCAATCGCCCGCAGTTTGTCGAAATTGGAAGCGGCGGACACAAACGGCGCGTCGTCCAGCATGGCTTCTAAGGAGGTGACTCCTCTGGAAGCGGTTTGAGGCTCCAGCATATCTATGGGCGGCATGGCAAAAAGGCTCCTGTTCAGGGTGGGTGTTCGGTGTTCGGTATTCGGGTGTTCAGGTATTCGGTATTGGGCTTTTGACTAATATCTAATGCCTAATATCTTCTTATCCCTTATAGTATAGGTTGCGGAGCGGGGGAAAGTCAACCAGGAATTGACACGTAAGGCCGGAAAAGAAACAACGGTTTCTTTTCCGGCCTTGATTGCGCGTGATACAATCACGCGCTTTAGAGACAAAACTGTCAGGAGCGGCGCGAACCGGCGTATAGAACCTGTGGCGCGGCAGGCGTTTGCGCAACGGTTTGTACGCGCTTGACAGTATTCGGGTCGTAACTTTCCACGTCAAGGGCGGTGTCGGCGGTATGGACAGGCTGCCCGGTGACACGCTCGGTGTAAATCGCGTCCACTAAGGCGTGGGGCGCGACATGCGCAATCAAGATCGCCATCAGCAGCACGGGCAAGGCGACGAGTTCCAGGCCGTCAATGGCAAAATCCAATGGCAGCAGAATGGGAGCCAGGAAGGTGGCGACCGCTTCAATCGGCACCTGCAAGGCGACCAGTAAGACTACCAATCCGATGCCCATTCCGAGCGACAGCAGTTTCGCTTTGAACGGGATACGCCGATCCCGCAGCAGCGCGATACCGAATTTTATATCAAGCGGGCTGCGCCCGGTTTTCGTGTTGATGGCCTTGTGAAAAGCGCGTTCGCCAAACAAACGCAGCATTAATCGTAACATGGTTGGTTCCTCCGAATTTCGGCGGCTTTGGGTGCAAAAACAATTTGGATTGACCGCAGGAAACGCTCCGCTGATGCCCCGTTGTTGATATGGAGCGAACAACTGCCTGCGTTCCGTCGTCCAACAAACGGACGTGTCAGACCGGCAACACGTTTCAATATCTGGCTGCCTGTCCTCGCTTACGTCTGATGTATTGTACCAAACGCGGCGTTCATCGGCAAATATATTTATTCCCTTCCCCGTCTCGTAAATTTACTTGCGCCGCCTGCAGGAATAAAGCAGGAGACGCCCGCATCCTGCCGAATATAGGTAAACGCCTCGTTATTTCTACCGGCGCTTGTCGCCCGCTTTTCTCATGCATCCTTTCTCTATTCAGGACTGTTTGGCGAACAGCCCAGGGAGCAGAACTTGACACGCTGTAAACGTTCCTATTGCCTCATCATCTCTTCTCGGTTCCTCGTTTACCCATTCACGAAGCGGCAGGACGCGGAAAGTCCATTCTGATCCCTGTCACTATCAACTCAACTATTTTACTGCTTCTTCGCGTTCCTTTTTTCGGCGTGGGGTTGCTGTGGGTTGGATTGTGCGGTTTATTGTTCGGCCTTGCCGCGCCCGTTGACGCGCAATCGCAGGAACCCCGCGCGTTTACCTACACCTTTGAAACCCTGCCGCCCTCTCTGGTTCTGGAACGCGGCGACATGCTGCGCTTTGAGGGCGTGGGTCCGCGTACGGGCCTGCCGCAGACGTTTGCCATACAGGTCGGAGATCAGGTTCGGATGCGGCAGACGTTTCAGGGGCGCTGGCATCTGCAGTACAACTCGCAGCCGGAGCATTTCGCGGCCTGTATGCTTTCCGTTTCGCAGGAGGTCAACGGGGAATGGCAGATGCGGGCGCAAACCAAATTGCGTATCATCAACGCGCCCCTGTTCCGTATCACTCCGCCCGCTCCCGACTCGCGCATTACCGAACCCGTAAGCCTGCATGTCGAAGCGCTGAACACGGATAAAATTGACCGCATCGGGTACACGTTGGACGGCAAGCCCATAGGATTGTTCGCCAACCACGAGGAGGATGTGATCTGGAACCCTGCGGGGATTGCGCGGGGAACGCATCAGTTGGGCGCGGTTGCCCGCCTGACGGACGGCAGCCTGTATACGCTCGACGCCATTACAGTCAACGTGGCGACGAAACTGCGCGTCCTGCCCTTTGCGACTGGGGAAACGCTGGATTTATCGGCCATCAACGGCAAAGTGAGCGTTCGAGCGGACATTGATCCCGCGATTCAGCCCCGCGCCGTCACGTTTACGGTTGACGGCAAGCCTGTCATCGAACGCCGCGAAGCCCCGTTTCAGCAGGCATGGTGGAACCCCAACAGCCTGCCGAGCGGAAGTCATGCGCTGGGCGTGGATGTGGAAACCGAAGCGGGACAGCACATCGTTGCCGCGCCGCTTGCGTTCGCTATTTACCGCCGTCCGGGCAGGCATAAGTCTACCGAAGAGCCGTTTGTCAGTTCGCGGGTCGCGCAGGGCAAGGAAGAAGACGTCGTTTATCCCACTGTTGAAAGCGCGCTGCTGGCCCGTAAGAAGGTCACGATAGCCATTGCGCGGCTGCCGGAACGCCTGTCGGTTTCCATAGGAACCGACGTGGTACTAACAGGCGTTTCCGAAACCGCCAACGATACGGAAGTGGCCGCGTATGTGGACGGGCAGCGGCAGTCGGGCTTTAATGGCAGGGGCAAGTTCGCGCTTGCCGTATCCACGCGCATTTTGCCGCCGGGATTGCACACGCTGAAAGTGCGGCAGAACCTGACAAGCGGCGTCACGCGCCCCGTCGGGCAAAGCCGCCTGCTGGTCTTTGAAGGCGCTCCGGTTCAGATGCAGCCGCTGAATGAAGGCGCGAGTTTGTTTGCCCCCGTCACGCTGCACACGCAGATCGGGCCGGGGTTTGCGCCCCAATCGCTGCTGTATTTCGCGGATGGACGCCCGCTTCCCACCGACCCCGCCGACCCTATGACGGCGCAATGGGACCCGCGCAGCCGCCAGCCCGGCGTTCACGCGCTGTGGGTGGTTGGCACGGACGCAGACGGGGTTTCGTTTCGCTCGCAGCCGATTTCAGTCACAATTCCGGTTCGGGTTCGCATGGCATCCCTTCCCAAAAGCATTGCCGTCACGAAAACAAGCCATACCCTGTCCTTAACGGCGGCGGTTACGCCCGGACTTGCGCCGGTTCAGGTCAGTTACCTCGTGGACGACACGCCAGTTGCTGCGCAGGCGGGACCGGGTTTTGGCGTATTTTCCTACGACACCACGAACCTGCCTCCCGGCGCGCACAATCTGGCAATCGAAGCCCGTGACGCCAACGACGCGGTGTACGTCAGCGCGGCCACGCGCATCGAAGTGCAGAACGCGCCCTGGGCCACGAAACGCGCGCAGGAAGACGCGCAGCTACAGCGCAAATTCAAACGGGCAGGGGCGCAGAACAGCCAGCGCGCGGCATCGGCCTTGCGCCATCCCGTTGTGCTTGCCGGGGGTGAAAAGCAGGAAGCGCGGGAGGGCGTAATCGGCAAAACGCGCGGCATTGCGGTGATCTTTTTGGGCAAAACGCCTGTGATTGGCCGCCTGATTCCCATTGAAGCCGACATCCATCCGGGCGAAGGCAAATTCACGTTCGAGGCGGCGGCGGAAACGGACACGCAGGGCGCGGCGCAAAAAGCGTTCGATTTTGCGCGGCAGAAAGCGACGCAGGCGGGGCAGGGGCTGGATTGGGCGCGTACCAATGTCCTGCTGCGCCATCCCGACGACCGGGCGCGAACGCAGGGCAAATCGTCGGGCGTGGCGGATGCCGTCGCGCTGGTTTCCGCCTGCCTGCAAATGCCCGTAGACCGTTCGGTCGTCGTGACCGGTGCGTTGGGAACAAACGGGCAGATCGAGCCGGTGGGCGGGCTGGTGCAGAAAATGGACGCCGTGTTCAACGATTCCAGCGTTCGCACCCTGATTTTGCCCGCCGGCAGCCTGTCCGAGTCCGAGTTGGTCGCCCTGTACCTGCAGCGTCCCGACCAACTGGCGCATCGCCGCATCATCTTCGCGCACACGATGGAGGAGGTTCTGCGCCAGGCGCTCATCGGCTACAGCGACGCCTACGATTACGCCGAAGAACTGGCGCAGGAGGGGCTTTCCTTCTACCGCAGCAAAGACACCCCGCGCGCCCTCGAAGCCCTGCGCCAGGCCCGCGAACTCACCCCCGAAAACGCCACCCTTTCCGTCTGGATGAACCTCATCCAGAGCAGGCGTTAGGATAAAGAAGGGGAAAGGCAAAAGGAAAAAGCAGGCTGCAAGCAAAAAAGGTATTTCGATGGAAAACTATAAATACCTGCAAGGAAGGTACACTTTATCACAGAGTAGCGTATAATGTTGGCGTACATCCGCTTATAATCGTTTGTTCGTATAGGCGCTTACTACAAGGGGTATGAGAATGACAGTGGAAGTTAAACCGGAAGACATGACTTTGCCCGCTGAGGCAAGGAAGCGACTGGCAAAGCGCAGGCGCGAACTTATCCGCCGCTTTGCAGATCAATTTGCGAACGCCCCTGTTGAGATCACTCCAAGATGGCAAAAAGCGATAGACAACTACAGGCGCAACAAAGGGATTGAGGTCGCTGAAGTTGAGGAGGTAGGTCAGCCAGATGAGTGACAGTCGAAAGTACCGGCTGGAAGTTCTCAGCAGCCAAGACTCCATAGCCCATTTTACCTGCGAAGATGAGGAAATCAACGAGTACATCCGGGAAGACGCGCTTGCGGATATGGCGCGGAGTGTCGCGCGCACTTTTGTAGAAATTGATACTTCAAAGCCTGCGGACAATAATGTCGCAGGCTATTTCACGTTACGCGCCCATGCGCTCCGCCAGCAAAGACGTACAATGATAACGCCCCTGTTCCACAGCGCGCGGCGCGAGTCCTGCCGCCAACATTTATTCCGCTCTTGATCAAGAACCGGCGCGGATTGACTCGTTGAATTGCAGGGCCAAGCGGAAAAACGCGGCTTTCTGCGTAACTATGCTCAACACCCTGCGTCTGATGGTGTATACCCGCGCCTGAACATTGCAGGCATGGAAACTGCCGAAGGAGTCAATCTTAATGGGGCAAACTCGCCGCCGCGCTTTTACTCTGATTGAACTGCTCGTCGTGATAGCGATCATAGCAATCCTTGCCGCTATCCTCTTTCCCGTCTTTGCCCAGGCCCGCGCTGCCGCCCGCAAAGCCGCCTGTATGAGCAATGAAAAGCAAATTGCCACCGCCATCCTGATGTACTTTCAGGACTACGATGAACGTACGCCACGCGCCGTCAACAACGCTTCCGCCAGCCCCCATCTTGCCATTCCGCTTACACCCGCTCTGATTGGCGATAACGCCTTTTCCAGCGGCGATGCGAATGCAGGGCGTCCAGAGGGGTTTCTCTATGCCTACATCAAGAACGATGCATTGTGGCGCTGTCCGCAAGACCCTGTAATCTATAACGCCAAAACGCTCAATACCAACAACTCGCTCGGTATTGCCAACGCCACCAGTTATCATCTCAGCCTTTATCTGACCGGCTCACAAGTAGACGGCGTGAACGAAACCACGTCGGGGGATGGAACCACGATTGCCGCCATTCCGCGCGTTGCCGAAACTATTTTGGCCCGCGATGGAGATGCCAATGACGGCACGAACATCGAGAACAACACAGCCATTGGCGGCGCCTTGGTTGGCGAACAACTCTATACTCGCCACAGTGACCACACGCAGGCTATTCGGCACAGCGGCAAAGGCAACTACATCATGCTCGATGGACACATCAAGACACTTGTTCCCGATGCGGTCAGCCCGATGGAGACTGACGACAACCCTGACAAGCCCTGCCCCGGCTGCCCGGATCAGGTCAACCCCAATGCGCAGGCGTTTTGGAACATTGTTCAGTAGAGCAAACAGTTGGTACACGTTGCCGCAGGAGGCTGTGATTTCTTCCTCTGCCTCCTGCCTGCTCGCCGGTACGCTTGTTTCTTCCGCTATGACTGTCATTTTTGCGTTGCCTTATCCTTGCAGCAGGCAGATAACAAACAGCCCGGCGAACTGGCCGGGTTGATTAGAGGTTACGTATATCGTCCAAAATCGTCAAAGCCCAATCTTCTGCATCCAGCCAATTCTGTTCCCAATCCGCATAGGCGGGGTTTACAGGAGGAAATTGGTAGTCTGCCACGTTGCGCAAGGTTCTCAGGTTCTTGTACACCATTCCTAATGCGGGGTTTTCTCACGCTCTTGAAGCATGTCTGCTGATGGCAACGCGCTATCCGCCAGCGAAACTACGCTGGTACACCACATCCACGTAGGCTTTGTCACCTCTGGCATGGCGAACAGTCAGGGTGTTGCGGGACAAGTCTGCCACGCCGCTAAAAGTCTGACAGGCCGCCTTCAAATTACCGGGAGGGCAGTGACCCGCCTCAAATTCAGTCGTACCCGCAGTCACGCCGGCTTTTGTGCTATAGGAGAAGAATGGATCACTGCCGTCTACTCGGCACTTGCCATCCTTATAGAACACGAACGTTTCTGTGCCGGCGCAGTTCACCTGCCCGTACAGCGGCGTGGCTCCCGGAGGATCGGTGAAGGTGGCGGGGCAAACCTGAAGTCGTTGTACCATCGGTGATGGAGCGGGCTGTCCATGTTCCTACAAGGCTGCTTCGGTCGTTAGTAGGGATGCCGCTATCGGCGTTGCCGCCGCAGCCCGTAAGGGCGCAGCCGAGCAAAAGAAGCAGGAACAAAGAAGAGCGTAAGGATTGAGACACGATGACCTTCTCCTCTACAAAGGGAATGTGCCGCTGAAACCAAGCGGTATGGCAGGGGAGTAAGAAGGGGGGTGCTCTTAGTTCACCATGACCGAGCCATCTTCCTGCGAAATTTTGGAATTCTCAGAATTATTTTATATCTGGCTTGATGATGTCCGTAATCGCCAGCCCATCCCGCCAAAACAATCCCGCACAAAAAAGAGACAGAAAAAAGTGTTAGACAACACGGAAAAGTGAACCTTTTGCCGCATACAGTCGTCTAAACAGTGATACAAACGTCTAGTATAGAGAGACGAAGGTTCAACGTTAGAGTTCCTATCAACTATCAACTATCAACGACTTACTCAGGAAAGGAGGTACAGGCCCATGTCCCACCCCTCCCGCTCGCCCTGACGCTTGCGAGGCCACGACGCCTCTCTCCTACAATTTGACACAACGAGACATCGGGCTGGAAGCGCTGCATTGCCAAGATTTCGACGCTGCCTCTACATATTCTCTTTTTTCCTAATTCTTTTCTCTGCCTGCCGCTTTCCTGGCGCTTTCATCCTTCATCCTTTGCTTGACTTGGCTCCCTGTTTCGTGTAAGTTGCCGGGTATAATTCACACTGCGCAGCGTCACTCGGAATTCAGGGAAAGAAGGACATGGCAGGAATGGTTTACAAGATTTGCCACACTACATCGGGGAACAGGGAACAGGGAACAGAAGCCGCATTCCCAATCGAAAATCGAACATCGAAAATCGGCAATCCCGCCCCTCAACTTGGGCGTCCGCTTGCGGACTACAACCGGGCGTTCACCCTGATCGAACTGCTCGTCGTTATCGCAATCATCTCCATACTGGCGGCGATCTTATTTCCCGTCTTTGCGCAGGCGCGGGAGTCGGCGAGGCAGGCGTCGTGCGCCAGCAACATGAAGCAGATCGGGTACGCGGCGCGGATGTACAGTCAGGATTACGACGAATTTTGGGTTCCCGCGTATTCGCAGGGACCGGGGCCGAACGGCTCCAACATCCAGCCCTGGATCGGGTTTGACAACAACAACGCGGTCAGCAACTCGCCCATCGGCGGCGACATGACCCAGCCCGCCACGCATGAACCGCATCCCGGCCTGCTCGATCCCTACATCAAAAACGCGCAAATAAAAAAATGCCCGGACGTGCCCGGTTCGTGGCAAATGGCGCTCGCCCTCAACATCTTCAACGTGTATCTCGATTCGGATTACTACACTGCCAATCCTGCCGCGAAAGGCAATGAGTTCGGACCTTCCTATCGTTCCAGTCAGACTGACCCCGTAACCGGGCAGGAAATGCCATTGGCCGCGCATGATTCGGAGATTGATCAGCCGTCCACGACCCTTGTCGCCTGGGAACACCAAAATCCCGCCCCCGAATGTAACTTCCTCCAATCTCCCAACTGGCTCATCTCCCCGCCGGAAGGCCCGTACCGCGAGCATTTCCATCTGCTGCACCGCAGCGGCGCAACCTGCTTGTGGTGCGACAGCCATGTCAAGCACGTCATTTACGACACGCTCAAGCGCCCCTGGTTCTCCTGCCGCAAAGACATCTATCCCGGTGGGTAGTTTTCACAGTTTAAGGTTGTGGAATGGTAACTCTTCACCACCAAGACACCAAGAACACCAAGTAAAGCAGGCAATACGAACGGATTAGAACGCGCGAAACTTTCAATAGCTCCTGCAATCTTACAACGTCCTTCTTTTCGTTCTTCTTGGTGTTCTTGGTGTCTTGGTGGTGAAGAGTTACGCGGAATGTTGATAAAGAGCGGATTCAGCCGTGTGCGATTAGTGCAACCTGAAGGGCATTTTAGCTGTCATGCAAACGGGTGTGTTTTTCCGAAACTCCGGGCGCGTTCGGAGTGATAATAGAGAAAGAACCGTTTTGCGGAAGGACGCCCGACAGGGAGCGAGTAGCCAACAACCATGCTGAACACCACGCCGATTACACCCGGAAAATTGTACGATTGCCTGCACACGCTGTATCAACTGCGACTGCCCGCGTATCTGGCCGGGCCTCCCGGTATCGGCAAATCCGCCGTAATCCGCCAGTACGCGCAGGAAAACGGCCTGCAATTGGTCACGCTGATGCTGTCGCAGATCGAGCCTTCGGACGTGCGCGGCCTGCCGTTTCTGGACAAAGAGGCGGGACGAACGCGCTGGCTGATCCCCGAATTCTATCCCGACAGCGACTCGAACTCGCGCGGCATTTTGTTCCTGGACGAACTGGCGAATGCCGAACCCCGCGTACAGGTAGCCGCGTACCAACTGCTGCTGGACCGCAAGGTGGGCGAGTACACGCTGCCGTCTGGTTGGGTGTGCTTTGCGGCGGGCAACCGTCTGGAAGACAACGCCAACGTCTACGAAATGTCGTCCGCCCTTGCGGACCGGCTCGTCTTTTTTAATGTTTCCTGCGAAGCCCGCGACTGGCTGGCCTGGGCGCAAAACAACGACATCGCGCCCGAAGTCCTCGCCTTCATTCAGGTAAAGCCGGACTTTTTGAACGGCAATCAGATGCAGCAATCCGCGGATCAGGTGATTGTTCCCACGCCCCGCAGTTGGGAGCGCGTGTCGCAAATCGTCAAAGCGGAAAACAACCCGGAAGTGCGACAATTCCTGCTTTCGGGTGTGATTGGGGAAGCGGCAACCGTAGAGTTTGTTCACGTTCTGGAAGAGATACGGGAACTGCCGCCGATGGAAAAACTGTTTCGCCAATCCCCCGAAGAAGCGCGGCGCTTGTTTCCCAAAAGCGTGGCGGGTTTGTACGGCTTGGCCTACAGCGTGACCGCGTATTGCAATGACATGGAAACGTTCCAAAAAGGCATCTTGATTTTCAATGAACTCGATCAGATAAGCCGTGAACTGCCCGGCGCGGAAATCCAAACGCTGGCAATGGAACTCCTCATGGAGAAGGCCCATAAACTCAGCCTGGATCGAAAACTAACGTTTTCGCCGGAGTACAGCGCGTACCGCAAAAAGGGGCAGCAGGTATCCCACCTGGAATTGTAGGCAGTGTACAACATGGAATCCATGAACATTCTGGAACAAGAAGATACCGTGAAAAGGATACTGCGCTACGCCGTATCGCAAAGTCCCGGTTTTGCGGCGATTGCCTTTTGGTGTCCCTGGACAATTGACAACAAGGCGTCGTGGGTTGCCTGCACCAATGGCAAGACCATTCGCTTCGGACAGCGTTTTTTCACCGATTACAGCCCCAAAGAGCAGGTGGCGATTCTGGTGCATGAGATACTTCATGTAGCGCTGCGCCATATTCCCCGCATGAAAAAAGGCCATTTTGACGGCCTGGTATGGAATCTGGCGACGGATGCGATTATCAATGAAGCCGTCAGTAAGATGGTATGGCTGACACTGCCTACGGATGGCGTTCGACTGGACAAACTGCTGACCCCGCAGGAACTGCAGACGACGCCCGCGCACCAGTGGACAAGCGAAAGCCTGTACGCGCACCTGATTGAAGACAAGGAGCGCCTGCTGGAACTGCTTGCCGATTATTTTGGCGACCTGATTCTGGTTCCCGACAAGGACGGTTTGTTCAGCAGCGCGGACTTGCCACTGGAAGATAAAGTGTGGAAGGAGCGGCTGACGCGGGCGCAGGCAGGGGATCGTCCCGGCGGCCTGATGCGCGAAGTCAGCCATGATTTTCCCGAAGAAAAAGTGTCGTGGGAGAAACTGCTGCGCCGCCTGATGACACAGCCGCTTTTGCCGCAAACCCGGCCCAACTGGAACCGTCCGAGTCGGCGCACTCTGGCGCTTGGCGGCGATTATTGGGAACCGGGCAACCGCCCCCGCGAAGGGCTGCAAATGGCGGGCGTCGTGGTGGACACGTCGGGCAGTATCGGCGATGCCCTGCTGACGCGCTTCGCGGCGGAAATTCAGGGCATCCAGCAGCGGACGGGCTGCCACATCTATCTTATCAGCGCGGACGCCGCCGTTCAATCGGAGCAGGTGATCCGCAACGACGGCAAATCGTTCAAAGAAAAGGTAAAGCAGGGCAAAGTACAGTTCAAAGGCGGCGGCGGCACGGACTTTTACCCGGCCTTGCAGCGCATGAAGGAGAAAAAAGTCCGCGTGTGCGTATACTTGACGGACCTGATGGGGAATTTCGGAGACGAAACCAATTACCCGTTCCCGATCCTCTGGGCCAGCACGATGAAAAACATGCAAGCGCCGTTCGGCAAAACCATCTACATTGACGAGGAATAGGCGACAGGAGCAAACCATGAGATTTTTTCGCAAACCTAAGCCTGAACCGCCGCCCCCGGCTCCACCGTCCCTGTACTTTGCCGGGTGGGGCTTTGACGACCGCGAGGATGAGAATGTCTATCGGGATGAGGGAGCGGATGTGCTTGTCGTGGAAGCGGCAGGGCAGCCGTTCGTTTTGCGAAAGATGAACACGTGTGTTTGCTTCCGGCGGCGCGAGGACAAAGACGAGCGCGCGTGTTTATTTTTGCTGAACAAGACGCTGCACAAATGGCGGGATGAAATCAAGAAGTTTGCGCCCGAAGAGTTTGTGGAAGAATATGCAAAGCAGGCGTATGGACGGCTTTTCGTGCATGTGGCGGATTGTATGCGGGAACATCAGTGCGTGTATTTGGGCTTTGCGCCCGATGGAACCGGCTTCAGCCTCGACTATACCGAGGAGCGGCTGGTAGATTTTCGCTGGCAAGGCGTGACGGCAATGACATGGCCGGAACTACTTGCCGCCGACCCCGAAGCCGCGCGGCCTTTCTGCAAAACCGTTTTCGATACGCTGGTACACCCGCGCCTGACCAATTCGTACATTGACCCCGCAGCGCTGAAGGAAATACCGCATGAGTTTGTCTGCGGTTCCGAAGCGCAATTGTGCCGCCTGACAACGCTCATTGTACAAACGGAGCCGGGTCTATTCGATGATAATGAGGAACCTGTCACCGTCACCTACCGGGCGCAAACACCAACCAAGCGGGCGTACATGATGAAGGTGGAACGAGAAAGCGCCCAAAACTATTACAGCGAACGTATTACGGAAAATTTAGGACGGCTGCAATCGTTGTGCGATCTCGCTTTGCGCTTAAACACCTTTACAGGCGTGAAATGGAAAACATGGATGGAGAAGCCCAACCGTTTAGGCCATTTTATGAAGCAAGTTCAGCAGGTGCAGATTAAGGTACACCCGCCATCCGCCCACGAACGCGCCGAGTCGCTGTTGGGTCTGGCGGATTGGCTGGAAGGCAAGGTGCGCGAGGAAAAGCGGTTGCGGCTGTTGGGCGTGGAGGAGGAGTAGGTATTCGGGTGTTCAGTGTCAGGTGTTCGGTATTGGGTGTTTGGCGTTTGGTGTTGGGCAGGAGAGGACAGCGATGTCGGATTGGAATTTATGGAAACGTATTCGAGGCTTGTTGAGCGGGAAAACGGCTGTGCCCGCTGCGCAGCCACGCAAGACGCAAGCGGAAATCACACCTCGAAGGAAGTGGAAACGCCGCCAACTGAGAGAACAGCAATACAGGAAGCAGCAAAAGCGGAAACCGTGCCGCGTTCCCATGCGGAAACGGCGGGCAGGCAACAGAAGCCGACGCAATTTACATTTGCCAAACCGTCCCTGTACTTTTCCGGGTGGGGCTATGATGAGCGCAATGGCAAGAACCCCTATTGCAGTGAGAAGGGCAAGAATGCTGCGCTGATGACCGTGAGTGATCAAACCTTTGTGGCGCGTATAATAAATCGGCATGTGGTGTTCCGTGAAAGTGGGGACAGGGACGAGCGTTCCGCTCTGTTTATTTCCCAGATTACGGAACGTGGATGGCCTTACAAAGTGACCGATATACCGGAAGCGGAGTTTGCCCGCATTGTAAGACAGTGGGAGTACGGACGCTGCCTGCTGTATGTTGCCGACTTCATGCAGCCAGGGCAGTGCGCGTATCTTGGCTTTGCCCCGGACGGCAGAGGCTTCGCATCGGATGAGTATCACATCAGTATAGCGTGGTTCCAGTGGCGGGAGGCGACAACGCAGCCCTGGGCGGAACTCCTGACTGCCGATCCCGAACAACTGCGGCCTTTGTGCCAGACCCTGTTCGATACGCAAATCAATCCCCGCAGTGGAAACCCGTACATTGATCCCGCCAGCCTGACGGACATTCCGCACCGGTTTCTGAGCGGTTCCGAGGACGAACTGCGCCGCCTGACCCTTGCCATCGTGCAGACGGACCCTGATGTATTTGCGAACAGCCTGGAACCCGTCACCATCACGTACCGGGCGCAAACGCCGACCAAACGCGCCGGCACGACCCGGATGCTGCAAGGCAAACAGCAATTGGCCGGGCGGACGCATACCCTCGCTATGTGACCTGGCGTTGCGCCTGAACACGTTTGTCGGCCTCGCCTGGAAGCCGCGCCCGCCCTATACACAGCCGAACCGCCTGGGTCATTTCGACAAGCAGATACACCGGATAATCGTCACCGCGCAGCCACCCTCCGCCCACGAACGCGCCGAATCGCTTCTCATCCTTGCCGATTGGCTGGAAGGCAAAGTGCGCGAACCGAAACGCTTGCGCTGGCTTGGGATAGATTAGGGGTTGGTGTTCAGGTGTTCGGTATTCGGGTGTTCAGGCAGGAGTATTAGGACACGATTACTGCCAATGTATTGTCTGAATACCTGAACACCGAACACCTGAATACCCGATTTTGAAGGAATGAGAATGAGCGTTAAGCAAGCGTATGACTTTCCGTTGCCGGGGTTCTGGTCCAATCATGCCGTCGCGGAACACGTCTGCGACATAGACGGACGGCGGTATTTGCTGCGGCAACTGGATGAATTTATGCTTTTCCGAATGGCAGAGCGCAACTGCGTGGAGCATACGTTTTTTGTGCCTTATCGCCGTTCGGCTCATGCGCAGGGGCGACGCTCTTGCCAAACCGGGCGTGAGTATTCGGGACGGCAGCAGCGTACCCCCGCTTCGACAGGCATTGACGCCGCCCGTTTACTCGCAAAAGATGTTTGCCGAGCAAATAGCCAGTGGCGAACACGGACGAGTGGCGCTGTACTCCTGCCCCGAAGCGCGCGATTGCAGCCCGCTCCTGTTCTTCCGGCAGGATGGCACGGGCTTTTTCCCGGACTTCCATACGGCCAACGGCTACAGCGCTCACGAGCCGACAGAGCAAGTGGATTTTGTGTGGCATGAAAACGCGCAGGGCATTGCGAATGGCGCGGACATTCTCAGGGCGGACTGGCCGCAAATGGAAGCCTTGTGCCACGAGGTTTTCATTGGTCAGGTCTGGCCGCGCATGAAAGACCCCTTTGTGAGTTTCGCCGACACGCCCGACGCGCCGCTCACATGGAAATGTGGCTCGCAGCAGGAATTGTTTCGCCTCACGCCTTGCATCTTTCACACGCATCCCGGCGAGTGGGCGGAGTTGGAGGCGCATTTCGGCTCGTCCGTGGTTGAATGGAAACCACAGCATCCCCGTACATTATCAAGCGGAAATGGCAGAGCATCGGGCGGAACCTTAGAGAAATGGCCGAAGCGCATACATAATCTCTGCGCAATTGCCTTGGGGCAGAATAGCGAGAGGCCAATGGCCCAAACGGATACACGCCCTGTGCCTGCTGGCCTTTCAGCACAACATGTTTACGGGGTACAAATGGGAGTACCATCGCTATCATGGCAGAACGCGCCGACAGGGTTATAAAGCAAACCGGCTCATACAAAGTTGCATTGTCGCGCCCCCCTCCGCCCACGAACGCGCCGAAGCCCTGCTCACGCTCTGGGACTGGCTGGAAGATAAAGTAACAGAGGAGCAGCGGCGGGCCTACTTGGGAGTAAACTAAGCAGCGGGACGCTGCAAGTTCGTAGTTCTTGTATCCCTATCAACTACGAACTATCAACTATCAACTATTTAGAGATTATAGGTCAGGGGAACAGCAGGCGGCGGAGTTCGGCGGGGGTGTCGCATAAGTGGGTGGGAGATTCGGCTTGCAGGCGGGCGCGTCCGGCGGCTCCCCACGTAACCCCGATGGATTGAACCCCGGCGGCATGAGCGGCCTGCATGTCGTGAACCGTGTCGCCGATGTACACGGCAGTGGCGGCATGTTCGGCGGGGATGTTCAAGCGGGACAGGGCGAGGCGCATGCCTTCCGGGTCGGGCTTGGGATGCGTTACATCGTCGGCGGTGATAGCGAAGTCTACATATTCGGCGATGTGCAGGCGCGGAAGCGTGTTGTCGAGTTCTTCCTGATTTTTGGAGGTGACAAGCGCGGTGGGCAGTCCGCGCTGCTTGCCTTCGATAAGAATAGCGGTCACGTCTTCCAGAATACGCTCTTGGTTGCGGTTGGCCTCATAGAAGGCGATAAAATCCGCCATAATCGCCCGCTCGTCCACGCCAAACGCTTCCAATTCCCCGAACACGCGGATTTGCTTATACAGCGGCGTTCCAATCAGGGCGCGAATGTCCTCCGGGGGCAATGTGCGCCCAAAGTAGCGCTTGTACACAAAATCCAGCGAAGCCACAATCAGCGCAGTGGTGTCAATCAGCGTACCGTCAATGTCCCAGAGGAGGGTAGACGGTAGACGGTAGACGGTAGACGGTAGCGCCAACCCGGTTGCCTTCTCGATATTCTGGCTCTTCTTATTGTTCACAGGCATACTCATTAGTAGATGTTGCTGCCGTCTACCGTCTACAGCGCGGGCAGTGTACAACCGGAGCAATGTAAAAGTTGCTGTCTACCGTCTACCGTCTACCTTCCTACGGTATATTCACCTCATGCCCGCCCCGCGTCACGTCGCCGATGATGTAGGCAGACTCGCCTAGAGCGTTCAGGCGGTGCGCGAGGAGGGGGGCCTGTTCGGGCGGGACGATCAGCACGAAGCCGATGCCCATGTTGAACGTGCGGTACATTTCGGGTTCCGGCACGTTGCCGCGCTCTTGAATCAGCGAAAAGATCGGCGGAACCGGCCAGTTGGGGCGCTCAATGGTGACGCTGCAATCGGAAGGCAGGATGCGCGGAATGTTTTCATAAAAGCCGCCGCCTGTCAAATGCGCCATGCCGTTGATGTCGAATTCATCTAAAAGGGAAAGGACGGCGGGCGCGTAGCAGCGGTGCGGGGCCAGCAGTTCCTCGCCCAATGTGCGTCCGAGTACGGGAAGGAATTCGTCAAGGGGCAAGGGGTGGTCGTTGTCCAGCAGAACGTGGCGGGCAAGCGAGTAGCCGTTGGTGTGCAGGCCGCTCGATGCCAGGCCGACAAGGGTATCTCCCACCTGTACGCCGGAACCGTCAATGATGCGGTCCCGCTCCAAAATGCCCACGATGCACCCGGCCAGATCGTAGTCGCCCTCCGCGTACAATCCGGGCATTTCCGCCGTTTCGCCGCCGATCAATGCGCAGCCCACTTCGCGGCAGCCCTCCGCCAATCCCTTGACCACATCCTCCACAATTGCGGGCGATAATTTGCCGGTCGCAAAGTAATCCAGAAAGAACAACGCCCGCGCGCCCTGTACGAGAATGTCGTTGACGCAATGGTTCACCAGGTCGCGCCCGATGGTGTCATGCTTGCCGACGGCAATCGCCACTTTCAGTTTCGTGCCCACGCCGTCAATGCTCGACACCAGAACGGGATTCTGGTACTGCGGCAGCGCCGACAGCGAGAACATGCCGCTGAAACTGCCGATGTCGGTCAAAACGCCGGGCGTAAACGTGCTGCGCACATGTTGCTTGATGCGCTGCATGGCGTCATTGGCGGCGTCAATATCCACGCCTGCGTCTCGGTAAGTGATTCGTTGGTCACTCATAAGCACATGAAAACCTTCTTCGCTGTTAATGTTTCTGACTTGCGCTTGAGCAGAGTCCGTTCTTAATCGCTGCTCGGCGCGTCCGGCGCGGGAGTGGGATCAATGGTTGGTCCATTATCGGGCGTGGCTGTGCCGGAAGCGCTGCTGTCTGCCGCGTCTGTGGCTTCCGATGTGGCTATCAGACGGCGTTGCTGCGTCGGCGGGCGGCAGGTCGTATTGGCGGAAGGTGACGCCCGTAGACACTTTGCCCTCGAACCGCCCGACAACGCGTGCTTCGCGGGTAATGGTTCCCGTTACCGTGCCGTCGAAGCCGATGTTGATGCGCCCGACATTGCCTTTATTGTCGCGCAGTGTGGCTGAACCGAACAGGCGCGTGTGTCCCATCAGCAGATAGTCGGCGATCTCGAATTCGGTTTCCATTTGCGCCGTGTAGTCGTGCGTGAGCGAGACTTGTACCGTGTCAGGCGCGGGGCGGGCGGGCGAAAGGCCGGTGACGCGCAACGCCCCCACGCGCCGCGTGCCGCGCACTTCGCCGATTTCCGGCAGTGTCACGGCATACGTCAGCAAATGGTCGGGCGCATGGGACTCGGTCAGCACGGTGGTTACGGCGTGGGTATACGGGTGGCGATGGGTGCGGCTGTGTCCAATCGGGTCTTCCGTAACCCCGGCAAGGCTCTGGCCTTCCGCCGCGCGATAAGCCACGCCAACCACATACGCGGCACACGCCGCCAAAACCGTTTCGGACGCTTCCGGCAGGCTGCGCTGCGCCTCATTCAGTTTTTCCGTATCCAGCAGGGCTTCCGCCAGCCGTTCCGCGCCATTGATCTTCCGCGCCGACAGCAGGCGCAGTCCCACCACGCCCGCAACCGATACGGCAATCAGCGCGGCGACCTGCCCCCGCGTGGGCTTCTTGGCAAAGGGATCAACCATTTCCAGCATATTCGTGTCCTCCTGCCTCCTCTGACGAACCGTTTCCGCCAAAGGCTTCAGGAAATTGAGACTTACTCGTGCGTATCCGGGGAGCCGTCGTCGGGGCCACCTTCTTCGTGTTCGGGTTCTTCCGTATTGCGGCGCTGCTCCAGCATCAGTTTGCTGTTGCGCACATCGTTTGGCACGGGGATGGGGTACTTGCCGTCGAAACAAGCGCGGCAGAACTTGTCCTTGTGCATACCGACCGCGCGGACAACGCCATCGAGAGAGAGATAGCCCAAACTTGTCGCGCCGATGAGTTCGCAGATTTGCTTGACGGACAGGCGGGCGGCGACGAGTTCTTCCTGGTTTGCCATGTCTATGCCGTAGTAGCAGGGATGGCGCACGGGCGGGGCCGTAATGCGGACATGCACTTCGACGGCCCCGGCCTCAAACAGCATTTTTACGAGTTTGCCGGTTGTCGTGCCGCGCACGATGCTGTCGTCCACCATCACCACTTTTTTGCCGGCAAGCGTTTCTTTGAGCGGCGAGTATTTCATCCGCGCGCCCATTTCGCGCATGTGCTGCGAGGGCTGAATGAACGTGCGCTGAATATAGCGGTTTTTAATCACGCCTTCGCCATACGGGATGCGCGAGGCTTCCGCGTAGCCGATAGCGGCGGGGATGCTGGTATCCGGCACGGGAATCACGACATGCGCGCCGGGCACGGGATGTTCACGGGCGAGTTCCTGTCCCATCCGCTGCCGCGCCTGATGCAGCGAGCGGCCATACAACATGCTGTCGGGGCGGGCAAAGTAGATAAACTCGAACAGGCACGTCGCGTGTCGCTGCGTGGGGATAGCCTGAATTTCGCGCAGGCCGTCGTGGTCAATGACCACCACTTCGCCGGGTTCGATTTCGCGGATGTATTTCGCGCCAACGGGGATCAGGGCGCAGGACTCGGAGGCCAGTACATAATGTTTGTTGTCAATCAGTCCCAAACAGAGAGGGCGGACGCCGTAGCTGTCGCGGACGCCGATGAGTTTATCCGGCGTTAAAATCACGAGGGAGTACGCGCCCTGCAAGCGCTGCATGGCGGCTTTCACGGTTTCCTCAATGCAGCCGTGATGCAGGTGAGCGAGCAATTGCGCGATCACTTCGCTGTCGTTGGAGGTTTGAAAGTGGCAGCCTTCCGCAATGAGTTCCTGCCGCAAAGATTGTGTGTTGACCAGATTTCCATTGTGCGCAATGGCAATTTCGCCCACGCGGGACGTGCCGGAAATGGGCTGCGCGTTGCACAGAATGCTCGATCCCGTCGTGGAATAGCGCGTATGCCCGATGGCGCTGAAACCCTGTAGTTCCGCGATGGCTTTTTCGTCAAACACCTGCGTGACCAATCCCATTTCTTTATGGGTTTTGAGGTGGCGTCCATTGGAAACGGTGATTCCCGCGCTTTCCTGACCCCGATGCTGCAAGGCGAACAGGCCGAAGAACGTGATACGCGCCACTTCCTGACCGGGCGCGTAAATACCGAACACGCCGCACTCTTCTTTCGGGTTGTCGCGCTCCCAATCGTCTTCCTCCGCCGAGGGCTGGATCAGGGGCTGAACGGCTTCAAGGCCGGATTGATGAAGTTGAGTAGTAAGAGCAGGATTGCTTGCGGGGGTATGCGCCGGCAGGGGCGTAAGTCCGCACACAGGTTCCCGCCGGAGTAAGGGCAGGAACGGGCGTTCGAGTGGGCCAGTCAAAACGGGTGTCATTGCATCGGCTCCTTCGCGCGGCGCGCCGGGGACTCTTCACGCGCGTCAGATCACAAACAGCAGGCGTGTGCGGCTCAGGCCGCATCTGTTGATGGATGGACAGAAAAGCACTACAGGGACGGTTGATTCTTACGCGGCAGGCGTACGGAAAGTTTCTGCTGTCAGGTTGTCTCACCTTCGGGTGAAGCCGTTGCAGCCATGCGGCGCGGAATGGCGTTCTGGTAAACTTCGGTTAATTGTGTCACGGGTATGTCAATAACATCTTGCGGACCGAGCGCGATACGCAGGTTTTCGCCGCCGACTGTGCCGATCCAATCGGCGCGGATGCCTAATTGTTCCGCCCGGGTTTTGAGTTTGGCAAACTGCTTTTCGGTGCGAATGGAAACAACGGCGCGGCCCTGCGCTTCGCCGAAGAGGGTGGCGGAAAGCGGCAGCGCGTTCTCGTCCTCGTTTTTCTTCAGCAATACCAGTGCGCCCTGCTTGCTCAACATGCACTTTTCGGCAAGGCATACGGCCAGCCCGCCATCCGAAACATCGTGGCAGCTTGCGAACATGCCCTCGCCGATGCACTCCAGCAGCAGGGTATGCAGCCGTTTTTCGCCTTCCAGATCAATGTGGGGTGGGATACCCGCTTCGACGCCGTGAATAACGCTCAGGTACTCACTGCCGCCCAAGCCGCCGTTCGGGTCGTCATAGGCGGTCAGGAGAACAATCGTGTCGCCCTCAGCGTCCGGGCGAAACGCGGCCTGGGTCCGCTTGTTCACATCATCGAGAATGCCTAACATGCCGATGGTCGGGGTCGGGAAGATGGGGCCGTAATCGGGCGTTTCATTGTAAAAGCTGACGTTGCCGGACACGACGGGCGTACCGAAAACTTCCGTTGCCTTTGCGATGCCTTCCACGCTGCGCCGGAACTGCCAGAAGCCGGTCGGTTTTTCGGGATTGGCGAAATTGAGGTTGTCCGTCACCGCTGCGGGACGCGCCCCCACGCAGGCCACATTGCGCGCGGCTTCGGCAACCGCGATCTGCCCGCCGACATAGGGATCAAGGTAGCCATACCGCCCGTTGCCGTCAATCTTGACCGCAATGCCCTTCTGACTGCCCCGTATGCGCAAAATCGCCGCGTCCGAACCCGGCATAGCAACCGTCAGCGTCTGCACCATGCTGTCGTACTGCTCGGTCACATAGTTCTTGCTGGCGATATTCGGCGCATCAAGTAGTAATCGAAGTACATCATCGTAATCCATGATGCCGACAAGCGCGTTTCGGTCTGTATTGGTAAGTTTCGGCCAATCATATGCCATCAGCATGTAAATTAGCATCCGCAATCGGATCATGAGGAGGCAAAATACCTTCACTAGTCATCTTCTCTGTCAACTCTCGTATTTCCGCTTTGCGCTCGTCTGTCGTCTCTGCCCGAAGTTGACGAATGGTTTGTCCTGGTTCCGGCAGAGTAGAAAAGTTGAACGCCTGCACCTGCTTGATGTAGTCCGGCTCTTCGGTTTCGAGGTAGTAGGTGGGACATTCGTTGGTAAGCGCGTTGGCGGGCACTTCCGCAACCACTACGCCGTTGTCTTTGACGCGAACCAGTTTGTCATCCGTCACAAAGCCGATAACCGCCGCGTTCAAGCCCCATTTTTTGAACACGTCCATCACGCGGTTTTCGGTTCCCGCCTGCGCGATGCACAACATGCGCTCCTGCGACTCGGACAGCATGATTTCATACGGCGTCATATCGGCTTCGCGGAGCGGCACTTTGCGCACATCTATTTCCATGCCGTTGCCCGCTTTGGAAGCCGTTTCGCACGTGGAGCAGGTCAGACCCGCCGCGCCCATGTCCTGTATGCCGACCACAAAGCCGGTATCGAGCGCTTCCAATGTGGCTTCGATGAGCAGTTTTTCCATGAATGGATCGCCCATCTGCACATTGGGGCGCTTGCTTTCGCTGTCCGGGCCGAGTTCCACAGCTGCGAACGTCGCGCCGTGGATGCCGTCCTTGCCCGTGCTGCTGCCGACATAGATAACCGGATTGCCCACGCCCTTCGCCGCCGCGCTCGCCACTTTGCCTAATTCCACGACGCCCACCGACATAGCGTTGACAAGCGGGTTGCCGCTATAGCACGGATGAAAGTTGATTTCGCCCGCCACCGTGGGAACGCCAACGGAATTACCATAACTGCTGATACCGGCGACGGCGTGTTCAAACAGGTAGCGGTTGCGGGGATCGTCAAGGGGACCGAAGCGGAGGGAGTTGAGGTTGGCGATTGGACGCGCGCCCATCGTGAAGATGTCGCGCAGGATGCCGCCCACGCCGGTTGCCGCGCCCTGAAACGGCTCTACGGCGCTTGGGTGGTTGTGCGATTCGATTTTGAAGCAGATGCCGAGTTTGTCATCAAGCGGAATCACGCCCGCGTTTTCCAGCGCGCCCTGCTCCTGCGCTTCCTTGTAGTTCTTGAACAGGGCCAGCACGGGGCGGGAATACTTGTAGCCGCAGTGTTCCGACCACATCACGCTGAACATGCCCAGTTCCGTGATTGTCGGCTCGCGCTTCAGCGTGTCCAGCACCTGTTGGTACTCCCGCTCGTTCAAGCCCATTTCGCGCGCCATCTCGGGTGTAATCAAAAGTCGCTCCGGGAAGTAGTCAGTAGCCAGTAGCCAGTAGTCAGTAGTCAGTAGGTCGAAGCCGAAAGTTTGCAGCATACTCTGCAATTTTTGTAGAAAAGAAGAGGGGTTTCTACTGACTACTGACTACTGGCTACTGACTACTTTCCAATAGTATAGCCTTTGGGAGCGCGTATGGTCAACCCGGTGACGTGTTACAGCTTCAGTAAAGCGCGTAACTTCGCTTCCACGTCCTGCCAGACGGCAGGAGAGACAACACCAATGTACCGCTGAAAACTGGCTGCATGAAGTGTCGCCATTTTATGTAGGCGCAAAAGCGATGTTGCTTTCAAGCGTGTGGAAGCGTGTTCCGGTTGTGTAGGATTGAGGAGAATATCACTGTTCAGAAGGCGGGAAGGAACCACAGAAGAGATATAAGCGACCAGAAATTCAGGCACATTGCCGACAGGGGGCGTGAGAACCAGCACCGGACGCAGTTTCACTGTCGCTGTGTCGCCAAACGGAAAGGAGGCCAGATAAATTTCACCGCGCTGCATTTATCGGCTCCCCATCCTCTAAGGTGTAAATGTCTTCTCGCGCATCCGCCAATTCTGCCGCCCATTCGCGCGCAATGCCCTGACTCCAAAACTTCCCTGCGTCATCTTCTTCGGCTTCGGGAAGCAAAATCAGGACACGCGCAGGGCCGGGCGTCGCTGAGATCGGAAGCGTGATATGCAGGTGGCGCTGCGCGTCAATTTCTCCTACAATCTCAAATGCTTTCATAATTTTATCTTTCTGTCGAATCTGCAAAAGGTTTCGGTGAACGCTGGATTAGGCACAAATTTGGCAGCATATCAGCCTCCACGAAACAGAGCCTTGAAAACCTCAATCTCTATTCTGCCCCGTCGCTTTGGATTCCTGCCGCGCCTGAAAAATCCTTTAGATAGTCGTTTCGCTTATCGGGACAAGTCTCTTTTCATAACACAAACTCACGCCGTCTTCGGCATACTCTCCGAAGGCCGCGCATCTTGAAAAACCTACGCGCTCATACAGCCTGATTGCCTCCTGCTGATGAACCCCGGTTTCCAGACGCAGGAGACGAAAACCCATTTTGCTGCGACAGCCGCTCCAGATGCTGGAGCAGGGCTTGCGCGATTGCCTGCCCACGCCATTGCGGTGTCACATACATCCGCTTGACTTCGGCGTACCCGCTTTTGCCTGCGGTAGTCTCTTCCTTGAAAAATTTGATCGCGCCGCAGCCGACAGCGCCCCCATTCACCCGCGCCACCAGAAAAATCACGGACGCATCCTGCAAGGCGGCAATCGAAAGTCCATGACGGTTTTCCGGGGCATACAACGGGTTGAGGCAAGCGTCAAGCGCCCCAATGAGCGCTTTTGCCTCTGCCGTATCCGGTGGTTCCGGCTGAATAGATAGAGCCGCGTTCACCATCTTCCTCCCCCGCCTGATCCACAATCCTGTTTCAGTACGCCATCAAGGGTAAGCATAGGCATAATAAGGTAGGGGTTCTGCTTGCTGAACCCTCCTCAGACGGGGGCTGAACCCTCCTCAAACGAAGGCGCAGCAAGCAGCGCCCCTACCCCTACAATCTACCTTGATGGAATCTAGTTGACTGATTTCGCGCAGCGAAATCCGGTGTCGCGTCACGTGGCTTCCGCGCCCTCGATGGCATGGTTGTAGGTGCGCAGGTCGCGCTCCCCGTAGCCGACCGCCCCGCCCCGCAAAAGGCGCTGATCGGGGTTGCCGTGATAAAAGCCCTGCACCCATTCCCACGCGTTGCCGGACATATCCACGCAGCCGTAGGGACTGACGCCGCCCGGCGCGCTGCCGGTGGGACGCACCCGCGACGCGCCAATCGCGCACTGCCCCGGCTTTTTCACCATAGAAGGCCGCGCAGTCAGCGTTTTGCCGGGATGAGCGCGGGATGCCACGCGCTTTTCGTCATAGTCATTGCCCCAGGGATAGCGCCTGCCGTCCGTGCCCCGCGCCGCTTTTTCCCATTCGGCCTCAGTCGGCAGACGCTTGCCGACCGCTTTGGCATACGCGGCGGCTTCCGCATAAACCACATTCGTAACGGGCAGGTTTTCCTCGCCCTTGGGAAACTGGTGGTCGGGAACAACCTTCTTGTACGCCGCATTGGTCACTTCCGTTTTGTCCATGTAGAAGGACGGCACGAACTCGCGGTGCAGGGGCGCAACGTCGTCGTCCTTGTCCGCGTCGTTGCTGCCCGTGAGAAAATCACCCCCCGCCACGTACACCATTCCCGGCGGCGTTTGCGCTTGTTCCTTTGCCATTTGCGATTGGGTGGGCGCGCTCGGCAGGCGCAGCCGAACTATCGCGCCGGTAGTCAGAACAGCGATGCCCAGTGTCACCGCCATCTGAGTTTTGCTAAGTTTGGTTTTGCGCATAATGCTGACTTTCCCGCCCTTTCCTGCCCGCTTACACCCGCCTAAATACCTGTGTGCGGCTGTTGTTAATCGCTTCTCTTATACAACAACTATTCGGCTGATAAAGTTCATTTATTTTGTTACGGGGCGTTGCCGGGCGTGGTTTCTGTTGTGAGAGACGCGGTGATTTCAAACAGGCCGATGCCGACAAGGGCTGCCGTTGTTGCCTGCTCTTCCTTTAAGAACAGGAACGGAGCCGCCGCAATCGCCACCCCGCTCATGCCATCCAGCGCGAGATGCGTTTTCATCGGCAGGGTTTTCACCGCGCCCCACTCATAATCGGTCAGCAGGCTGTAAACGAGCGTTCCTACCGCAGAAGCCGTCAGCAAATTCGTCGTCGGCTTGCTCCATTTCAGCAGGCGCGGCAGCGCGATTAATGCGCCTACCGAAAGGTAATCCAATGCGCCGTGCGTTTTGGTCGAAAACAGTTTCATTTTGTGTATCCCCTTCGAGCCTTTGAACCAGGCGGTATTCAGGTGTTCGGGTGTTCAGGCTTGTCCCTAATGCCTGATGCCTGATGCTTATTTGACGGCAAAACACCGCCGACAGCCGTGTAACGGCTCCCAACGGTGTTTTGTTTCCCAAAGCGCACAGACAGCAGCGGATTATGTGTGTTGCTGCGGGTTTCCCGGTTATTGAACTGGCAATGTTAGGGGTAACGAGGTGAATGTAAGAAGCGCCTACGCGACGGGCTGCGCGGCCTCCTGCTTGGCCTGTTGCCGCTCCTGTGGCGATTGGATGCGGCGTATCAGCCGCGCCGGGACTCCGCCGACAAGGGTATAGGGTTCCACATCTCGCGTCACCACAGCGCCCGCCGCAACCACCGCGCCCCGCCCAATCGTCACGCCCTTCAAAACGGTCACACGAACGGCCAGCCAAACATCTTCCTCGATACGCACGGGGCGGGCGTCCGGCATTTGCGCGTGGTCGCCAACATCGTGAAAATCCGTATCCATAATCAGCGTGTAGTTCCCAATCAGGCAGTTGGCTCCGATGGTAACGGACTCCTGCGCGCAAATGGACGTGCCGCCGTTGATGAACACGTTGTCGCCAATGGTCAAAACGCCTTTCGGCAGCGACACCAACTCGACAGGCACATGCAGGCCCTTCAAGCGCACACGATTGCCCAGATACATCTTGCCATGATTTTCAACCCGGATGCGCCCGTATATCTGCACCAGTTTGCCCAATGAGGTACACCCGCGCAGCGCGTATCTGGCCCGCACAACGGCCTTTACTTTGTGGTACTTGTCGCGTATTGTTGCCAGCATATTGTCTTAAATCTGCATCAAATCAAACAAGAGAATCTCAAGAGCGTACCGCGAAAATGGGCACAGGAATTAGATGTTATTTGCGTCCATTCGCGTCCATTTGCGGCTGAATTTCTTCCAACGGTATCCGTTACGCGGCCTTCAATGCGGCAAGCACGGCGTCTCCCATCGCCTGCGTACTCAGCGCAGCCGTTCCGGGTGGCGTAATGTCGGCGGTTCGATGCCCCGCATCCAGCGTGTCCGCAACCGCTTTTTCAATTTGAGCGGCTGCCGCTTCCTGTCCGAGCGAATGGCGCAGCAGCAGGGCGACAGACAAAATTGTTGCCAATGGATTGGCGATGCCCTGCCCCGCAATGGTCGGCGCGGAACCGTGTATGGGTTCGTACAGGCCGAATATACCCGCCCCGTCCGCCGTTAGCCGCGTACCCAGACTGGCGGACGGCAGCATGCCCAAACTGCCCGTCAGCATGGCCGCTTCGTCGCTCAGAATATCGCCGAACATATTTTCCGTGACGATCACATCGAACTGGCGTGGGTCGCGCACAAGCTGCATGGCGCACGTATCTACCAACATGTGCGACAATTCCACGTCCGCGTACTCGCCACTGATTTCCGTACACACTTCGCGCCACAATCGTGACGTTTCCAGCACGTTCGCTTTGTCTACGGAACACAGCCGCTTATTCCGCTTACGCGCCGCCTCGAAGCCTATTCGTACAATGCGCTCGATTTCCGGGCGCGTGTACACGCACGTATCTATGGCTTTGTTACCCCCGTCCTCGCGGCCTTTGGGCTGTCCAAAATAAATTCCCCCGGTCAGTTCCCGCACGACCAGAATATCCAGTCCCTCGCTCACCAAATCCGCGCGCAGGGAAGACACATTCGCCAGCGCGGGAAACAGGGTCGCGGGGCGCAGGTTGGCGAACAAACCCAACTCTTTGCGCAAGGGCAGCAATGCGCCCACTTCCGGGCGCAGGGTCGGAGGCTGAATCGTGTCGTACTTCGGCCCGCCAACCGCGCCCAACAACACCGCGTCGCTTTCCCGGCACAAGGCAAGGGTTTCGGGCGGCAGGGGATGTCCCGTCGCATCGTAAGCCGCGCCGCCAATCAGCGCGTCCGTCAATTGCAGCGCAAACCCACGCTGTTCCGCAACCGCTTGCAGAACTCGTACCGCTTCCCGAACGATTTCCGGTCCAATGCCGTCCCCGGCCAATACCGCAATCCGATAGGTCATGTTCGCATCTCTTCTCAATGTTGTATTATCGGCGTTTCAACACGCGCTTCGCAGTATACTGGAAAATTCCTGTGAACGGCAGTCACAAAGCTGTATGAAAACACCTGAACACCTGAATACCCGAACACCTGAATACCGAACACCTGATGCTATAAGTCCAGATGCACCAGCTTCAGGAAAGGCATCAAGCCCATCGCCTGCCAGAACGCAAGGGCGGCGGGGTTGTTTTCGGCAACATAGAGTTCAATCGCCGTCGCTTTGCGCCCCACGCACCACAAACGCAATTCTTCAAACAGCGCGCTGCCCACGCCCTGCTGCCGCCACTGTTCGCGGACGTACACATCGGAAATAAACGCATACAATCCCGGCTTCACTTTGGGCGAGCGCATTTGCAGTTCCCCTAAAATATACCCCACAAGAGCGCCGGACGCGGTTTCTTCCGCAACCAGTACGAGATTGTCCCGCGAACGCAGGATTTCCTGTACATGCCGGGCGTACTTTTTCTGTCCCTCCTCGGCAATGGAAAAGCGCGAATCAAGGGACTGGTGCAGACTCATCAGTTCACACCATAACTCAGCAACGGCAAACCGATCCGCAAGGCGCGCGTTTCGGATGATAAAGCCGCTCATTTCCGCCTCCACGCCGTTCCCATAGTTACAGAACGACTCATCCCTCCCACTATACGACAGCCTGACTTTGGCTTGCAGGCAAATGTTCCGTTTCCTGCCCCTTTCCTCCTGCGCGAAATTCCTGCACCGGGCCAATACAAACATGCGGAACCTTTCTCACAGGTTGTTACGTCCATTACGTAATAGCCGCCTGCCATTCTCATTTGGTGAGGCTCTCGCAATTGGCAACGCAGTCAGCGGCAGAGGAAGAACACCAGAACGAACGCGAGAAAGCACAAACGCAATTACGGGAGAATAATCATGTTACGCACAAGCAACGGTATCCAGAAAATAGCGCTTACATTCGGAGCGGTCTTCGCTATGGGCGGCGTCCTGCCGCTTGCCGCAAGCGCGCAAACGCATCACAGCTTCCTGCATCGCCACTCCAAAGCGGCGGGCGCGGTCGGCGGGTATGCGGCCTACAGAGCGGCCAAGCGCACCGGGCGCAACCGAACGGCTTCCGGCCGGCATCGCAACTTCATGCAGCGCCATCCGGTCGCTACGGGCGTCGGCGCGGCGGTCTTGACGCATCACTTTGCCAAAAAGCATCAGTAAGGCTTTAACCTAACCCCAGCCCCTCTCCTGGCCGCTCCTGCGTTGCTAGGGGAGGGGTTATTTTGTTACTATTCCGTCAACGTAGATAAGGTAGGGCGCTGCTTGCTGCGCCCTCGTCTGCTGAGGAGGGTTCAGCCCTCGTCTGAGGAGGGTTCAGCAAGCAGAACCCCTACAACGTACCCTATTCTTCTCAACGCGAAGATACAGAGAGTTTGCAGGCATCGCCAAATTGTTAAAAAGCCGCTCACTTGATAGTGAGCGGCTTTTTCTTATTGTCTAACCCTTGAGGGCGATCAGTCAAGCGGCGAACCGAACATGGTTCTTACAGCGGTACGGTAGCCGACGGCATTGGCGCTGTCGGGCATTTCCACCTTGAAGGGCGCGGCCTGACCGGAAGGCAGCGGATCGAAAGCAATCAGCGCGGACTCGACCTGTACGGTGCGGTTGTGGCTGTCAAGGAGTTCTACCACCGCTTCGACATTGGACAGTTTTTGATGGCTGCGGTTAAAGACGTTTCCGGTCACGGTGACGAAACCCAAACGACGCTCCACACTGGCATTGGTGAGCAGGACGCGGCCCGTGGCGCTTGGCGTGGACACAAGGCGCAGGCTTGACGCAGACGCCGCGTTCGCTCTGCCGATCCGAACGCCCAGCGCGGTACAGGCGCTCATGGCAAGGCAAAGGGCGCTCAGAATGGTAATCACGCGCAAAGGCTGCGTACGGCGGCGGGCGCGGCGGCGCGGCGCAAGGACGGGAGACGGAATCGGCTCCTGAAAATCTGCAGGGTCTTGCCAACGTAATGGAACGCTCATGCTTGTTACCTCATCCTCCAAGTAGTCGCGGAAGCGGCGTCAACTGCAACACAGCCTACAAGAACCCCGGTTGCTAAGATAGTGTATCAAATAACACGCATACTTGTCAACCTATTTTTGAACTCTGCGCCTACTTATTATTCAGCAGACGCGCGAGAATTCTTTAGAGTTCCAGCATATCTAGGAGAGATACTCTATCCCTAGCGCCAAAAGCGGAAAGCGGTCATACAATTAGTATGGCATTTTTAAGTTTGTCGAGTCTCGTTTTACGAAATAGAATCGCAAATAGATTCTCAGCCGCCAAATTCCACTCCCACCCCAAAGAGAATTTATACTAAAGATTGGCGCTCTACCTGTCAATACTTTCAGTGTGCCATGCAGCGCCATCGCGCCGCACTGTAACATCCGCGTATCATACGCGAACATCTGTGTACCAGGCAGGTGTGTACCAGGCAGTGTCAGCCGCGCGCCGCGTTTGAACCAACAAACGCCATTTCGTTTTCGCATTCTGCGCCCTTTTCGCATCCCACGATTTGCAGCAACAGCCCACACGCGCCTTGCGCTGCAAACAAAGGCTTCCACCATGCCGTCCACTCTTGAACATTCTTCCCAACGCTCTGCCCGCGCCACTTTCCTGCCGTTTTCTCCGCCCTTGATCGGAGATGAAGAAGTCTGCGAAGTGATTGACACGCTGCGCTCGGACTGGATTACAACAGGACCGAAAACCCGCGCCTTCGAGTCTCAATTCGCCGCGTATGCGCAGGCTCCGGGCGCGCTCGCCTTGAGTTCCTGTACCGCCGGCCTGCATCTTGCGCTTGCCGCCCTGGGCATCGGGCCGGGCGACGAGGTGATTACTACCGCCCTTACCTTTTGCGCAACCGTGAATGTCATCGAACATGTCGGCGCGCGTCCCGTTCTCGTAGACGTGGAACCCGACACGCTCAACATCAACCCGGCTGCCATTGAAGCCGCCATCACGCCGCGTACCAAAGCCATCATTCCCGTCCATTACGCGGGACATCCTGTTGAACTGGACACCATCCAGGCCATCGCCAACGCCCACAACCTGCATGTCATTGAAGACGCGGCGCACGGCGTATCCGGCAAATACAAAGGCCGTCCTATCGGTTCGGGCGCGAACTTCGCCGCGTTCAGCTTTTACGCCACCAAAAACCTGACAACGGGCGAGGGCGGGATGCTGACCGGCGACCCGGAATTGATCGCCAAAGCGCGCGTCCTGTCCCTGCATGGCATGAACAAGGACGCCTGGAAACGCTTCGACAAAGCCGGAAGCTGGTACTACGAAGTGACCGCGCCGGGTTTTAAGTGCAACATGACCGACATCGAAGCCAGCCTGGGAATGTGGCAACTGCGCAAACTGGCGGGCTTTCAGGAGCGGCGGCGCGAAATCGTTGCCATGTACCAGAGCGCTTTCGGCAATGAAGAAATGCTGGAATGTCCGGTTGAGCGCGAAGACGTCGAGCATACCTGGCATCTCTACGTTCTGCGCCTGAATCCCGAAAAATGGCGCATTGACCGCAATCAGGTGATTGAAGAACTCAAAGCCCGCAACATCGGCACATCGGTACACTACATTCCCATTCACCTGCACCCGTATTACCGCGACAAATACGGCTACCGTCCCGAAGATTTTCCCGTCACGTATGCCAACTACGAGCGCATGTTAAGCCTGCCGCTCGCACCGCGCCTGACAAACGAAGACGTTCAGGACGTGATTGCCGCCGTTCAATCGCTTGTCGGGCAGTACCGACGGTAGGAGGCATTAGGCATCAGGCATTAGGCATTAGGCATTAGCTCATGCCTTGCCCTATGTTCCCAAACAGAGGTTTCCAACGGACGACCTCTAGTGCCTAATGCCTGATGCCTAATGCCTTCCTAAGAAGGAGTTTCCATCGTGCAAAACCAACGTCTTGCCCGCAATCTTGTTTTGGAGCGCAGCGTTCGCATGGGCGCGGACGGTATTCTGGTCAACGCCGCGCTTGGTTTGGCGCTGCTGACGCGCTACTTGTGGCAGGTATCCGCAACGCCCGCTTCTGCTGCATCGTCGGCTTCCGGCGGAGTTTCGCTTGGCGCGTACTATGTCGCGGCGTATGCGCAGAACGCCGGATTGATTACCCTCCTGAGCCTGATGGTCTTTTATGCCAGCGGCTTTTATACGCGGGGGCGCAGTTATCGGGGCCGTTATAAAGCGATTATCGTTGCGCAGGCGGTTTGTCTGGTATATTTAGGGGTAGCCGCGCTGAATTCGCTGCTGCCGAGCGTTGTCACCCTTTCGCGGAGCGTGGAAGCGCAGGCGTGGGCGTGGACGCTATGCTTTGTGGTCGGCGGGCGCGCATGGTCGCATCTGGCGCGTTCCTGGCAGCGCAACGAGGCCGAACCCAACAACGCGCCCGCTTCTCCTGTCGCCATGCAGGTTCCGTCCAAGTCGCGCGTCCTGGTAATCGGCGGCGCGGGTTACATCGGTTCCGCCCTGATACCGCAATTGTTGAAAGCCGGGTATCGCGTCCGTATTCTGGATTTGTTTCTGTTCGGAGAGGAACCGCTTGCCGACGTGCTGCATCATCCCGACCTGGAATTAATCAAAGGGGATTTCCGGCAGGTGCATAAAGTGGTAGAGTCTATGCAGGACGTAGATTCTGTTGTCCACCTGGGCGCGATTGTGGGCGACCCCGCCTGCGCCCTGGACGAAAACCTGACGCTTGAAATCAACCTGATGGCGGCGCGGATGATTGCCGAGATCGCCAAAGGCTGTCAGGTGAAGCGGTTCGTGTTTGCAAGCACGTGTTCCGTGTACGGCGCGAGTGACGAGGTGCTGAATGAAAATTCCAGCCTGAACCCCCTGTCGCTGTACGCCCGCAGCAAAATCGCTTCGGAGCGCGTCCTACAGGAAATGGCGGACGCGCACTTCAAGCCCGTGATTCTGCGCTTCGGAACCATTTTCGGGTTCAGCGGGCGAACCCGCTTCGATCTCGTTGTCAATCTTCTGGCGGCCAAAGCGGTTGTGGAAGATCAGATCACGCTGTTCGGCGGCGATCAGTGGCGGCCTTTCGTGCATGTGCAGGACGCGGCCCGCGCCGTGTGCCTTGCGGTGGAAGCGCCTGCCGACTGCGTAGAAAACCAGATACTCAACGTGGGCGCGGACGACCAGAACTATACCCTGCTGCAAGTGGGCGAACTGATCCGCAAACTGGTTCCCACCGCGCAAATCAGCGACGCGGACGGCGGCAGCGACCATCGGAATTACCGCGTCAGTTTCGCCCGCATCCGCCGGCAACTGAACTTTCAGCCGGAATGGACGCTGGAGCGCGGCGTGACGCAGGTGATTTCCGCCATCAACAGCGGGCTGGTGCAGGATTACCGGGACGCCCGCTACAGCAACGTAAAATTCCTGCGCGAAGAGTGCCTCGCCCTGCTCAACGAAGAACGCACCTCGTTCAACGCCTTGCAGCAGGACCGGTTCCTCAACGTGGAGCCGGAACTGGCAACCGTGCGACAGCTTGCGAAAGCGGCTTGAGGAAGTTGATAGTTGATAGTTGATAGTAGTCTGCTTGCGAACGCGCGCTCTGCCATGTTCAGCAATCAGAACACTCAACACGAGGTACTATCAACTATCAACTATCAACTATCAACTATCAACTCCATGAAAACACACACCCTCATCATCGGCGGCGGCATTGTCGGATTAGCGACCGCCTATGAACTGTCGCTTCGCTGCCCGGAGCAGTGCATCACGGTTCTGGAAAAAGAAGCGGGACTGGCGCAGCATCAAACGGGGCGCAATTCCGGCGTCCTCCATTCCGGCATCTATTATAAGCCCGGTTCATTAAAGGCTCTGGCCTGCCGCGAAGGCAAGGCGCGTATGGAAGCCTTTTGCGAACAGGAAAACGTTCCCTTCGAGCGGTGCGGCAAGGTGATTGTCGCCACGCGGGAGGACGAACTGCCCCGCTTGCAGGAAATTTATGCGCGAGGGCAGGCCAACGGGGTACAATGTGAAATGATCGGCCCGGAGCGGCTGCGCGAACTGGAACCCCACTGCGCGGGCATCGCGGCCCTGCATGTCCCGGAAGCGGGCATTGTAGATTACATGGCCGTGTGCCGGCAACTGGCGCGGCGCATACAGGAGGGCGGCAATCGCATCCTGTTGGGCACAAAGGTGCTGGACATGCGCGCCGGGGAACGGGGCGTGGTTGTGCAAAGCACGGCAGGCGATTTTGAAACCGAATTGGTTATCAACTGCGCCGGCCTGCACTCCGACCGCGTAGCCGGTATGGACGGCGGCAAGCCCGGCGCCCAAATCGTGCCGTTTCGGGGCGAGTATTTCGAATTAAAGCCCCATGCTGAACACCTGTGCCGCGCCCTCATCTATCCCGTGCCCGACCCCCGTTTTCCGTTTCTGGGCGTTCATTTTACGCGCATGGTTGCGGGCGGCGTGGAGTGCGGCCCCAACGCCGTCCTCGCGTTTGCCCGCGAAGGCTACGCCAAAACGAATGTGAACCTGCGCGATACGTGGCAGACTCTGACTTACAGCGGCTTTCTGCATCTGGCGCGGCGGTACGGCAAAATAGGCATGGGCGAGTTCTGGCGCTCGGTCAGCAAGGCCGCGTTCGTCCGCGCCTTGCAGCGTCTCATCCCCGAAATCGAAGCGCAGCATCTCGTGCCCGCGCCCGCCGGAGTGCGCGCGCAGGCGGTTGCGCCGGATGGCAAGTTGGTGGACGATTTCGCCATTGTGGAGCGCCCGCATATTCTGGACGTGATTAACGCGCCCTCCCCGGCGGCAACCGCTTCCCTCAGCGTGGCGCGAACCATCGTGGAACGAGCCGCTACAATGAATGGCTGACCGCGTAGCAAGGTGGGGAATACGCTCACCACAGAGGCACAGAGACACAGAGGTTTCACAGAGAGTAGCAGAGAAAAGAAGAAGAGAAGAAGAGAAGACAAAGAAGAGAATAAAAAGAAGGGCAATTGTTGTCTTCTTTGAGGGAGGGAAAGAACATGGACGCTAAACATTTCATTTGCAGTTATTTGACGGACGCGCAGAAGCTCATTGAAGAGATTGAGCCTGCGGAGGTGGAGCAGGTTGTGGACGTTTTGCTGACGGCGTGGAAGGACGGCAAGCGGGTGTTGTTGATGGGCAATGGGGGGAGCAGCAGCAGCGTTTCCCACATCGTCAACGACATGCAGAAGAACATCTTCCTCGAAGCCGGCAAGCCGCTGCGGACAATCTGCCTTTCCGATTGTACCCCGCTGATGATGGCATGGGCCAATGACACGAGTTGGGACAACGTATTTGCCCCACAGGTGCAATGCTGGGCGGAACCCGGCGATGTCGTGATCGGCGTCAGTGGCAGCGGCAACAGCATGAATATCATCAACGGCATCCAGGTCGCCAATGAAGCCGGAGCGCATACATTCGGGCTGGCAGGCTTTAGCGGCGGCAAACTCAAGGACGCCGCGCAGCACTGTATCGTCGTCCGCTCCGACAACATGCAGCGCATCGAAGACGTTCACATGATCCTCCTGCACCTCATCTTCTCCACCCTCCAGGAACGCGCCAAACAAGAGACACAGAAGTAAACTACGGAGAACACGGAGGAGACGGAGGCAGGAGAAATGGGTTCCTTTTCGTTTATTTCGCGTGTTTCGCGGTTCCTAACTCTCCTCTTCTCTTCTTCTCTTCTTCTTTTCTTCACATCGGGGGTAGCTGTGAGCGAGTCAGGGCGGACGGTGTTTGTGGATCGGGATGGGGTACTCAATCGCGAGTTGGGCGAGTACGTCACGCGCCCAGAAGATTTGGCCTTACTACCGGGTGTCGCTGAAGCGGTGGCGCGGCTGAATCGCGCGGGATGGCCGGTGATTGTATTTACCAATCAAGCGGCTGTGGGACGGGGGCGCTTGACGGCAGAGGGGTTGGACGCCATCCATGCGAAGCTGCGGGCGGAAATTGCAGCAGAGGGCGGGGAACTGCAAGCGATTTATGTCTGCCCCCATCATCCCGACGCCCGGTGTGAGTGCCGCAAGCCCCTGCCCGGTATGCTGCTCCAAGCGGCGCGGGAACAGCATTTGGATTTGACGCAGTGTTACGCGATTGGCGACACGCTCCGCGACATTCAAGCCGGAAATGCGGCGGGCTGCCATACCATTCTGGTGTTGACAGGCCATACCCAAACGTTTGACGCTTCCAATTTCCCCCTGCCGCATCCTGATTATGTATTTCCTGATCTGGCGGCGGCTGTAGAGAGGATTCTCCAATTTGATGCGTTGGCTTGTGTCGGGTGTTGAAAACGCTGGTTGTAAAAGCCGGCGCCGGGGATTGAAAAGCCCTGGCAGGAGTTCCGGGTACTGAAAATCCCCGGCAGGAAAATGTAAGCGTCCCTCAGACGCGGGAAAGCTTGATAGAGAGTTGCGTCCGCAGGATTCTTGTTTTGTGCAGCCAGGGGTTTTCAATCCCTGGCATTTTGATTCGTACCTTGATAATGCAATCCCGGCAGGAATTCGCGCGGACAGTGGCGAAATGGCGCGCAATCGAAGCAAGTATTTGTCTGAGGAAGCATTTGGATCACGGAGAAACAGGCGCGAACTAATCTTGATGCTCACTTGTTTCTTGAACCGGGCGTCCGCTGATTTTGTCTGCAAAGGTGAGCCTCTTCACTCACGTTACGCAGCGAGGTGGTGAGAAGTCGGTTCTGACGGTATACTGTCGTCATGGACAAACAACTTCTGGACCTCTACTCGGACTATCTGATTTGTTCGTTCGGCTTGACCACCGCCACCGGCCTTTCAACCCTACTTGACGGAGCCATTAGCCACGACAAGATTACCCGGTTCTTGTCGGGCAGCGACTTTACTGCTTCGGACCTGTGGCATCTGGTCAAACCGCTCGTGCGGCAGGAGCAATGCGAAGACGCCGTGCTGGTCTTCGATGACAGCATTGAAGAAAAACTCTATACCGATGAAAGCGCCCTCATTAGCTGGCATTGGGATCATTGCTTTAACCGCAATGTTAAAGGCATCAACTTCCTGACCTGTTTGGATCGCGCCCCCACCGCCGCCCTACCCGTCGCGTTCGAGTTAATCCAGAAGTCGGCGTGGGAAACCGACAAGAAGACGGGCAAGCCCAAGCGGGTGTGCCCCAAGACTAAGAACGAGTATCTGCGCGAGATGGTGGCGCAGTGTCAGAAGAACCTCCTGCCCTTCCGCTAGGTGTTAGCGGACGCCTGGTTCAGTGCCGCGGAAACGATGGTGTATCTCAAAGGAGAACGTGAAACCGACTTTATCTTTCCCCTCAAGGCCAACCGCAAAGTGGCTTTGTCGCAAGAAGACAAGTTGGCAGGCCGCTATATGTCCGTATCCTCGCTTCCTCTCGAAGCGAACGCCACCCAAGAAATCTGGCTGGCGGGAGTAGACTTCCCCTTCTGTTGTGCAAGCAGGTCTTTACAAACAAGGACGGCAGCCAGGGCGTTCTCTATCTGGTGACGAGTGACACGACGTTGCACGGTTGCGACATCCAAGCAATCTACCAAAAACGGTGGAAAGTGGAAGAGTACCACAAATCGGTCAAGAGCAATGCCAGTTTCGCCAAGTCGCCGACCAAAACCATTCGCATACAGAGCAACCATATCTTCGCCTGCTTATGGGCGTATGTGAAATTGGAAAGTCTGCGTTTGCAGACCCGGTTAAACCACTTTGCCATGAAAGGCAGAATTTACAAGGCCGCTCTCGCTAGTGCGTACCGGGAACTCCAAGTTCTCAAAGGCCAGACTGCGCCTGCGTAAGGTGAGTTATTCATGGCTTCAGGAAGGTCAAGGATGATAGAGGTTACGAATGGTATGTTGGCCCGGAAGCCTTGACGCTGCTAAAACAGAAGGTTCGTCTCGTCACAACCACATGGGAACCCTTGCGTATGCCGGATACCCTGTAGAGAATACGTTAGGCTGACACGAAGAGCGACTTGCAGAACGCCAACTGATCATTCAATATTCGCTTACTTTCTGGAACAGCGATTGGAAAGTTCGTAATCTGGAAGCATGACTTGATGAATACATCAGAATATATTCAATACTGCGGAGCGCAGAATCTGATGCAGTATGACGCTGCGATGGTCAGCAGCCTGTCAATTTCTGCTGAATCAAAGCAGTTCCTCGTTGAGGTTGGACTGCCTTGTAACGGAAAATACTATTTTCCTCTGGATGCAACCGACCCAACCCTGCCCTATATTCAATCGGTCTGCTTCAATCCCGAACGTATTCCCTCCGAATACCGCTATTTGCGTTTTTTAGGAACCCGGTGTCTGTGGCCGAATCGCCCGGTGCATTATGGCATCTGTGAAGAAGAGGGAGGAACAGTGTATGCAATCCATGATGACATGCAAAACGAGATAGAGATTTGTTTCGTGAGTTCCAGTGTTGAGCAGTATGCGGCCTTCGTAGTTCATTTAGAACGGTGGCAAGATTGGCAAAATGAAGCGTATGCAGCGCGTATAGATGTAGATGCGATGGAGGCTGCGTGGGGGTTAGTTCGCACATTGCGCGAGATTGATCCGTCGGCTTGCGAACCGGATGCCCCTTCCGGTTTAGAGACAGAATTGGGCGGGCTAATCACGCATATTGAGTTTACGGGATGTACCGGGTAAGCTACTGGTATGTGAGAAGACGTTGATGCAGTAGAGCAGGTCGCGCTTGACCGCAGCCATTTCTTTACTAATCCCCAATGTAGAAAGGATAATCTGATGGGACGTTCGCAAATGAGCAGTATGGAGGTTGGACGGTTGGGTAAGGCAATGTATGCGCAAAGCATTCGAGACAAAGTGGAAACGGAAGAAAACATCGGCAAGATGGTGATTATTGATGTAGAAACAGGTGAGTATGAGATTGACGACCTGGGCTTGGAAGCATCGCGCCATCTCCATGCCAAACACCCGGATGCCGCGCTTTATGGTATTCGTATCGGCTACAACGTGGCCGAAACTCTTGGCGGTCTGATGGAGCGTGTCGCCCGATGAATGGCAGCGTCTTTAATCGTCAATTGCTTGTTACCATTGTTTTCCGCCGCCCCGGACAGCCCGACATCGGCATTGAGTTCGTTGTGGATACCGGGTTTGTGGGCTTCCTCACACTGCCTTTGTCCGCTGTATTGGCGTTGGGATTGTCTTACGAGTTTGATATGCCTGCCAACCTTGCAGATGGCAGCGAAGTGGAAGTGCCGGTTTACAGCGCCACAATTGTTTGGAATGGCGTTGAGCGCTTCGTTCGCGTATTGGCAATGGGCCAGCGCCCTCTGCTTGGAACCGCGTTGTTGGATGGCAGCGAAATGCTGTCTCAATTCAAAGATGGCGGCCTGCTTACGATTCATGACCTGTAAAGAATGAAAAAGGAAAACACCCTCGCGTTGGTGAATACTCCCGGCAACAACCGCACAGCAGCGCCAACAAAGGCTTTTCCACGAGCAACACTCTGGTTCTTTTTCTCTCCGTGTCCTCCGTGTTCTCCGTGGTTCCCCTTGCTTTTGCGGTTAATTCTTTCCTTGCGAGGTTGCAAATACCACCATGCCCGATACCCGGCCCAATATCGTTTTGTTCGGCATTGATTCCCTGCTTGCCGACCATGTAAGTTCTTATGGCTATCCGCGCCTGACTACGCCGCACATTGACAAATTCGCGCAAGGCGGGACGCTGTTCGAGCGTACGTACAGCGCCCATATCCCGACGACGAGCGCGTATTCTTCTATGCTGACCGGTATGGACTGCTTTACCACACAGGTTGTCGCGCTGCGGCATCGGGGCGGCCTGCGCCCTGAAGTTTCCACGCTGCCCGAAATCCTGCGTAACACGGGTTATAACACCACCTGCGTCGGCTTTACGGGCAATCCGGCCTCGCGGGGCTTTGACAAGTATCTGGACTATTTGGGCTGGGGAAGCTGGAACGAGGGCCGCAGTCCCAAAGCGCAGAACCTCAACGATGTGGCCCTGCCGGAACTGGATCGGCTTGTGGGTGAGCAGAAATCCGAGGGGAAACCGTTTTTTCTGTTCCTGCGCCACATGGACCCCCATGCGCCCTATCTGCCGCCCGCGCCTTACGAGCGCATGTTCTATCACGGGAACGAAACCGACCCGGCCAACAAAAGCATGGAACCCGTGATGGCGTTCAAGCCGTTTCGGGACTTTTTCGCAAGCTGGATGCCGCCCGGAATTTCGGACAAAGATTACGTGATTGCGCAGTACGACGGCGCGATTGCCTACATGGACGCCTGCATCCAATCCATTTTCACGGCTCTGGACGCGCATGGCATTGTGGATGAAACCATTGTTGTGCTGAACGGCGATCATGGCGAAACCCTGTACGACCATGAGTGCTGGTTCGACCATCACGGCATGTACGACAACACGCTCCACGTTCCTCTCATCATCCGCTATCCCGGCAAAGTTCCGGCAGGCAAGCGCGTTGCCGAATACAATCAGCACAAAGACCTTGTGCCGACTATTCTGGAACTGATCGGAATCAGCCCGGAAGACATTTTTGGAGCCGGCACGGACATTGACTTCGACGGCAAGAGCCTGATGCCTCTTGTACGCGGCGAACAGGGCGAACGCGAAACCGAGTTTTATATCACGGAATGTACGTGGATGCGCAAGCATGGCTGGCGCACCCCGGATTACAAACTCATCCTCGCGCTCGAACCCGATTTTCACTTCAAGCCCGCCGTAGAACTCTACGACCTGAAAGGCGATCCGCAGGAAAACAACAACATCGCGGAACAGCAGCCCGAAATCGTGGCCGACCTGCGCGCCCGCATGGAAGCGCATATCGCCAAACGCACTCAGGAAACCGACCTGCCCAACCCCATGCTGACGCAGGGCGACTGGCACGGCCACGAGGGCGTCGGCGCGTTCACCAGTTCGCAGCAAGCCTACGACACCATGCACATCGGCGACCCCAATCAGGCGGCGAGTTTGCAGGCGAAGAGCAGGGAGTAGACGGTAGACAGTAGACGGTAGACGGTAGAAATGCCTGTTGACTTAAAGCTGTACATGGCATGATAGCTTACAGGAACAAGTTCGTCTACTGTCTACTGTCTACCGTCTACCCTCTACCCTCCCGGAGTTTCCATGTCCGACAAAGTGTTCACGCTTGCCTTTTGGATAGAGTTCTGGCACGAGACGGCCAAAGACATCATTCACGGCGCGATACGGATTATTGGTATCTTTATTGCGTATTTGGTGATACGCGCCTTGATGTACCGGCTGATTGATGGATTGCTGGCGCGGGTGATGGCGCATGATTCGCGTATCGGCCTGACGGCGGAGCGGGCGGGGCGGGTGCAGACGCTGCAAGGCTTGAGCAAAAGCGTGGTCGGGTACGCGCTGTTTTTCGTGCTTGGTATATTACTGCTCGGCGCGGTGGGCATTCCCATTCTGCCGTTTATCACCTCGGCCAGCGTGGTGGGAATTGCCGTCGGTTTGGGCGCGCAAAAATTGTTTAAGGACGTGATTTCCGGCTTTTTCATCGTGGTGGACAACCTGTACGCGGTGGGCGAAACGGTCAACATCGGCGCGATTACGGGGGAAGTGCAGGAACTGGGGATGCGCGTTACGCGCCTGCTCGACAGCAACGGCAAAATACACCTGATTTCCAACGGCGATATTGGCACGGTGACAAACCTGTCGCGCCACGCCATTCAAGACTTTATCGAAGTCAATGTCGCCGCCACTGCCGACCTGAACAAAGCGCTGGAGGTATCGAACAAGACCGGCGAAAAACTCTACGCGCTGCCCGACCACCACCTGAAGTCCGCCCCACAAGTACAGGGTATCACGGCCTTCAGCGCCGCGTCCGTCACCGTCCGCGTCACCGTCTGTACGGAACCCGCCTACTTGATAGAGGAACAAATGCGCGTCCGCGTCGCCCTCCGGGACGCTTATCTTGCGGCGGAAATCCCTCTTGCATGAGGAAAGAAAAGAAGAAGAGGAGAAAAGAAGAGGAGAACAGGAGAGTGGGAACCGCTAAACACACGAAATAAACGAAAAGAAAATGCAAAAAGAACAAGAGGAAATAGACAGGATTAAGGGGATTAGAAGGATTAAACAGGATTGTGATTCGAGAATGAAAGCCTGCTTGTTTTGAATATGCGGCGGCATTTGTGGACTTGCCCCTGTTCTTTTTGTATTTTTTCGTTTATTTCGCGTATTTCGCGGTTCCCACTCTCCTGTTCTCCTGTTCTCCTCTTCTCCTCTTCTCCGTGTCCTCCGTGGTTTACTTCTTTTCTCCCTGCGCGGTTTCTGGCGTGGAGGTGACGGGTTCCGGGTGGCCCTGGTGGCACATGTAGCAGGTGGCGCGTCCATTGAGCGATTTCTGATGCGCGTTGAGGTCGTTGACCACGCCGATCATCTGGCGCGCGACGGCTTTCATCGGAACGTCGTCTTTGTCCCAGGCGTTATGCTCGGCGTTGACAACGTGGCAGAAGTCGCACTTCACATTCAGCGCGGCGTTGTACTCGTGCATTTTAGGGATCAACTGCTCGGCAGGCAGGTTCTTCAGCACTTTGATGTTCTTGAACTTCTGCGCCGCCGTTGGCTTCGCGGGCGCAGCGTCGCGTTTTGCCTCCGGTTTCACGTCCGGTTTTGTATCCGGCTTCTTGTCCTGCGCCACCGCCAGCGCTCCCAGCCCAATCACCGGCAACACCAGCAGCAGGCTGCCCCCCGCGATTTTCGATTTTCGATTTTCGATTGCCATCATGTTCCTCCTCCTGAAAGCCAAAGAGTGTTCTCTCCATTGCCCTCTCATCTAATCTCTAATCTCTAATATCTCTCCCTCCTCCCTTATCCCTTACCCTTCCTAATGTATATCCACTTCCAGCCTGTCCCCGGCGGTCAGGGTCAGGGGCGAATCGAAGGCCAACGTCACGAAACCTTCTTTGTCCAAAATGCTGCGCGCGCCGATGGGCTTTGTACCGACGCTGACGTGGGCGGTGAACTCGGAAGGCAGCGCGTTGTTGGCGCGGCGGGGTGGCCCCTGAACTCGCAGTGAGTTGAGCGTCAGTTCGGCGCGATTGCGCAACGCTTGGGGTGTGGGCGAAGCGACAAACCCGATCAGGCGATCCAGCCGAAACGTAGTGACGCCGCCATGCGCCGATGGACGATACTCCATGCGCCCCCAAAACGTCGGCGCAAACACGGGCGCGATGAAACTGCGCCATGTGCCCGGAATGTTAGGCGCAAGCGTCATGCGCCCCGCATTGAGGTCTAAGGCAAACCCTTGCAGCGCATACAGCCCGTTCCAGTCGGAAGCTGTTGCTAAAGTTGATAGTTGATAGTTGATAGTTGATGTGTTGCGGGCGTCGTCGAGGCGGTGCAGCAGGCTGACGCCAGCTTCGGGCTGATCCTGCCAGATATTTAGGATGGCGTCTGAGAGCAGGGACGCGGGTAACAGGCAGGCCGTCGCGGTTGGGCCGGGCGGGAAGGTTCCATCGGCGCGGATTTGCCGGGGCGGCAGCAGAGTAGTGGCGGGGGGAGAGTCGTTGCGCTGCTGGAGGCTTTGCGCCGCGCGCGCCAGATGCGCGGCGGGCAGCAAAGGCCCTAAATCCAGTTGGTACGCCAGCCATTGGCCCCACAGTTGATCCGTCGCGCAAATGTCGCCGGGCAGAACGGCGTGTTGGCGCTCGGAAGCCGTTTCGGGCGCGGCATTGTCGGCGTAAAATTCGCCGTTCCAGTACCGCGCTTCCAGCCGCGCGCTTCCCGTTTTGAAAGCATCCGCGCACTCTTGCGCCAATCCGTTGTCCCCTTCCATTGCCGCCAGAACCTGCCCCGCCCGCATTGCGGCAAGCCACAGAGACAAGGATGAAGGATGAAGGATGAAGGATGAAGAGGATTGCCGATTGCCGATTGCACGATTGCACGATTGAGGTGCTTCTGTTCCCTGTTCCCTGTTCCCTGTTCCCTCCAATTCGTCCTTCATCCTTCCGCCTTCATCCTTGAGCGCGAGCAGGGCGCGGCGGAGGGTGGGGTAATGCTCTTTTAGAAAATCGGTGTCGCCTGTCCATAGCGCGAACTGCGTCCATTGCAGGACATACGCCGAAGTGGAATCGAGGGGCGATAGGGCGGGCGGGGCGGGGGTGGGAACAGGCGTTTGTGGCAATGAGACAGCCGGGGGTTGTCTTGGTGGCGTAAGCGGAGTTTTGGGAAGCCCGGGGGAACTTTTAGGGCGGGCATTGTCGGCGGGTTTGGATTGGGACGCGCTGCCGGTTTTTTGTACGCTCGTCGGGTTGGGGGCAAGCGTGGAAAGCAGCGTGTCCGCAGTTGGGATCAAGGGCGCGCGGGACGGTTTGGGCGGGCCGAGGCGGTTGGCCCAATCAGCGCTTGCGGGCGCGGCCACAAACCCGCGCTTGTCCTGCGTACCCGCAAGTTGATCCAGTTCCTGCGCGGCCAGGGAGGGAAACAGCGCCAGCAACAGCCCGTCCGCCGTTTGATGCGCCCGCGTTTCGTCGCGTTCGGTCTGCCGGTCGCTTTCCGAGGGAAGGGAAGTGGAGGCGAGGGGGGAGGCTTTGTCGTTCAAAACGGGTTTTGGGTTTTCAGCCCGCAAAGCCGCGTTGCCGCTTACAGGCATCAGAGCGGGGGATGTATTTCCCGCTGTCAGGGGCGCGTTTGTGTTTCCTACCGTGCCCAAAAAGGCGAAGCGGCCATCGCGGGTATGAATGGTGTTGGCGGTCAGGGGCGCGGCGGCATTGATGATTCGGCGGGCTTCCCAGACAGGCAGATTGGAAAACGTCAGCCGCTTTTGCCACTCCTCCGTTAGTCCGTACAAACTGCGCCAATCCTCCAACAGCTGCCGGGCGGCATCCTGCGCGCCCGCAAACGGAACCTCATAGTAATGCCCCACATCCTCGCCTTGCGGCGTTTTCAGATGCTTGACGTACCAACTGACGGCAAAAGGTATTTCGGTTGCTTCGCCCGGTTTGAGCGTCAGGCGCACCGCGATCACGGCGGCGGGCCGCGACGCGCTCAGAGTCATGCCGGGCGCGGAATTGGGTACGCTGCCGTCCTGCGCGAACTGCGTCCACCAGGCGGGCTGCGTGGTTTGCGCATCCCACAGGGCGGCTGTGACCGTCGCTTGAGCGCGCGCGGGGTAGGCCAGCAGCGTCATTTCGGCCTCGGGATCATTGCCCGTAAACTTCGCGCCAAAAAAGCCTTCCTCACTCGGAATAATCGCCGCCGTTCCCTTACGGCTTTCCCCTGCGGGCAATAAACTCTCCCAGGAAAGCGCCACGCTGACTTCCATAATCGCCGCGCTTGGATTCTTCACGCGCATCACCATCGCCGCGCCGGGAAAAGAGGAGTTTTTCAGATCGAACGGAACCAGGGGTGAAAACGCAAGCAGGGAAACCGAAACCGGCAGCGCGGGATCGGGAAAGGTGAGACGCGCTTGGGGAAACAGCCCGTCGTAATCCAGTGTTGCGATTGTCGGCAGGAAATACGCTTTATTGAGCGTCAACGCCCGCGCTGTTTTGCGCCCATTTACCTGCGTCCAGACCGCGCCGAAGCAGCCGGGCGCGTCACTTCCGGGATGCAGCCAGTTGTTGGCAACGGTAGCGCGCGACACCGTGCCGTCGGTCAGCAGTTGAAACGTGCCGGCCCCGATGCCTCCCAATGGCACGCCGGAGTTCAGGCGTTGGGAGTGGATAATACCGGGGTTGAGGGTTGAGGGACTTTCGATTTTGGATTTTGGATTTTGGATTTTGGATTGTGTTTGTCCGGCTTTCGCTTTTTCCTGAGTTGCCTGGGGCCGGACAGGAGTTGCCGCGCTGCCAGGCAACGCGCAGGCGGTTAGGAGCATTGGGAGAACAGTCTTCATGCGCTTCGCGCGCCTTAGAGCCTGAACATACCGGCCGCATTGTCCGAATACCGAATACCGAACACCGAACACCGGCATTTTCAGGACAGGATGAATGCGCAAATAAGCAGGCGTTCTGCGACTCGGCGGGTAAGCGATTGATGGAAAATAATGGTTGATTGGTTTCACGCTTTGGTGTTCTCCTCCCGGCTTGCAGAATCCTGCCGGGAATTGAAAACGCCCATTCCAACGATTGAAAATCCCCGGCATCTTGCTCCGCAAATATACGTACAGAAGCCTTTCCTCCTTGCCGACAATCAAAACGACAACCTTGTGATTGGTTTCGCGTTGCCGGGAAACGGCCAAAAGTCCGCGTCCTCCCAACACCGAACACCGAACACCGAATACCCACTCCATCAGAAAGGAGGTAAACCCCTATGGTATCATCCACTGCCCTGCTGCCCGCGCTTCCCGCCTGTGCAAGCCAGGACGGAAATTCACCTTCCAGCAGTCTTGATGTGGGCCGGGACCCGGAAAACGCGCTTTCTTTCGCATCCCGACTGGATCAGCGCCTGTCGCGGCCTGCGCCCTCCAATAACGCGAACCGGCCTCAATTGCGCCGGTCCGATACCCAACCGGCTGTGCAGGAAGCCTCGTCTGACGATGACAGTTCCACGTCACAGCCCGCGCAGACAGCCGATGCCGCGTCTGAGTCTACAAACGTGAATGCGGCAGACGACAACGCAGAGGGTAAGGACAAAGCGGATGCGGCAGAAAAGCCGACTGCCGCGCCAACACCCAATCTCACGCCAACGCCGCAGTCAACGTCGGACGCGCTTGCTTCACCGGCTTTTCTCGCCGCCGTTGCGAATGTGGTTCCGATTCCTGCTGTGCCCGTCGTTCCATCCGCGCAGCCGACAACTGCAACTGCCGTGACTGCTAATCTCGCGCCGATTGTGCCTGCCGTTGACAACAACGCTGCCGCCCAAATAAATAACGCGAACCCGGCACTAACAGCGCAGAGCGCGGCTAACACCGTACCCTCCGCGCCAACAATCCCCTCTATTATCCCCGCCGTTTCTATGGACTCGCGCGTTCCTGTTTTCAATGGGACGCCGGGAGTAGACAACGCCGCTCCAATTCCCGCCCTTCTGCCTGCGGCGACAGCAAACGCCGCCGCTGCCGCGAGCCTCAACATTGCCACAACAGCGCCGCTTCCTCTGCCGTCCGGGACGAATGGGAACAGTGCCGCAACACTAGCGAACGCAGCGCCAAACAGCGCAGCGCCAAATAGCATTACGCCAGGTACGTCAGCCAGCACAACGTCAGCCGGCGCGGCATCTACACTTCAAACGGTCACAACTCCGTCGCAGAACAGCCCTGCGGTTGTGAACCCTGAGAACAGTTTAAGAGCAGCCCTCGGCGCGGCGGCTGACATGGCAACAATCGGCACGACGCTGCCGGTTCAAAATCCGCCGGCCAACAGTACGCCGTCAGGAGTTACGACTTCCTCAGCCGTTGTAAATCCTGTTGGAACCGCGCGAACGGGCGTAACAGCAACACTGGAACCGCAGCCTGCCGAAACGGCGCTCCAGCCGGGAACCTCGGAACGAGCAAATACGCCAGCCGTCCTGCCTGCCAAACAGCATCTGGACGGCATCGAACGCCTGCTCACATTAAGCAACGCAAAATCAACACCGTCTCCGCTCGGCGTTGAACTCGGCGCGAAGGCAGACGCAAGCGCCGCCACTTTCGCCAACGGTGGGCAGAACGCTGCCGCCCTGCCGACAAGCGCGAACACGGCGTTGGCAAATACGACGGCATTGAAACCGGGCGTTCCTGTACCCGCAAGCGCGCTGCCTTCGGGAACTTCCGCTTCCGCAACTCCCGCCTCCGCTGTGGGAACAACTGCGCCACAAACCGCAGTTCCAATCGTGACCGCTTCCACCGGGTTCGACGGGACGAGCAAGCCGAGCGCGATTGCAGCCGCGCTGCATGGATTGACCGGTACGTCCGAACAGGATCGCTTGTCGCCCTCTTCCTCTGCCGGCATCAATGGCGGCGGTATTGGAACGGCAGGCGAAAATGCTGCTCTGCTCCATGCGCAGGCATCGGCGTTTGCGGGAGATGGTTCCGGGGAACAAGGGCAGGAGGAAGCGCAGCCGCAGTCCGAGGAGCAGAATTCCGCATCGGGAACCGGGACGGCAAATACGGCGGCTACGGGTGGGGCTTCTGCCTTCGCCCTCGCGCGCGCTCAGGACGATACTACCGTAACGGCGCAAGCGGCGACTTCCGCTTCGAGCAGCCAGGCGGAACGCGCGCATGTCGTGGAGCAAGTCACGCGCCACCTTGAAAGCATGCGCCTGACGAACGGGGGCGGCGAAATGCGCCTGCGCTTAAACCCGCATAATCTGGGCAGCGTACAGGTGACGATAACAACGCATCAGGATGGCGTGATCGCGCGCATCGCCGTTGAATCCGCCCAGGTGCAGCAAGCCATGGAACACGCGAAGGCGGATTTGCGCGCCAGCCTGGAAACGCGCGGCCTGCGCGTTCAATCGGTTGAAGTCACCGTCTCGCCCAGCCTGCAAGGCGACAATTCCGCCGCGTTTTCCGGGCAGCGCAACTGGCAGCCCGCCCAAACGCACGACAGCGCCCAATGGCAGCCCGGTGGCTATGGAAGGCGACCCGCCCCGTCCGCCGAAGCCCTTCCTGCCGTTGCTTCCGCAGCCATCACACCACGCGCAAGCCTGTCCGACGCGCGATTGGATTGCCGCGTTTAGGGAAGATATTAGGCATTAGGCATTAGGCATTAGGGAAGAAGACCGAAGACACTAGGCAGAAGATACAAGCCGAATACCTGAATACCGAATACCAAACACCGAGTTTTCAGAAAGAACACGAACCCATGTCCATCCATTCCATTGCTTCCACGCGGGATGCGAGTTCCGCTATTAACGGCGGTCTGTCCGCGCAGCAAACGCAAAATGCCTTGAATCAGGCGGACTTTCTCAAGCTGATGACCACGCAATTGAGCAATCAAGACCCGACCAACCCGCAGGATCAATCGCAATTTTTGGCGCAGCTCGCCCAATTTTCCACCGTTCAGGGCGTGGATAACCTGCAAAACAGCCAAACCCAATCGCAGGCGGCGCAGTTGCTCGGCAAAACCGTTCATGGCTCCATCGTTCAGTCCGGTGTCAACCAGGACATTAGCGGGGCCGTCACGTCCGTGCGCTGGGATAGCGATGGCGTTCATCTCACTCTCGACGACGCCAATCATACGACCATGCTGCTGAGTCAGGTGACTCAGGTAGACAAATAAAATAGAGAACTAACCGGCAGATAAAGGTGGCTTGCATGCCCGATCCAACACGCATCACAAACGCGCTTATAACGCCGCAGACCAACCCCGTTGACTCGGCGGAACGCGCCACCCGTCCGCCGGAAACGGGCAAGCAGATAAATACAGTTCCCGGCGCTGCGTCTCCGTCATTTTCCGAATTACTGCGGACGCGGCAAGGGATTGCTTCCGGCGATTCGAGCCTGCCTGCTGCTGACGCGGGCGCAGTCCGCTTTTCCGCCCATGCGCAGACTCGGCTTCAATCGCGCCAGATTGAAATGCAGCCCGGCCACATCGCCCGCCTGCAATCGGCAGTCGGACGCGCGGCGGCCAAAGGCAGCAAAGACGCGCTCGTTCTCATGGACGACATGGCGCTCGTCGTCAGCGTCAAAAATCGCACCGTCGTTACGGTGGTGGACAAAGACACTCTCAAGCAGAACGTGTTCACCAACATTGACAGCGCGGTAATCGCGTGAGTAGGGAGTAGGGAGTAGGAATTGATCCAAGTCTTTTTCTGCATACATAAACAAACGTAGCATTATAGGCTTTTCCTACTGCCTACTGCCTACTCCCTACTCTTCCAGGCTGGTCCGTACCTTTTCGGGATCGGGAGCCTGCCCCGCTTTCTCTGATTGACTGAGGAGAGGGCGACACGTATCTCTTTCGAGCGCCGGGTGTCGGTCGCGTTTGCGCGGCGGATGGCACTTTTGCCAACACACCTTTTTCCAATAACGCGGCTTGCGCAGACAAGCCCGTTGGGAAAGCAGGCGCTCTCACGGCATGGAGGTTTACGGTTCATGTTACAGGCTATGTTTTCGGGCGTCAGCGGCTTGCAGGTGCATCAGACCAAACTCGACGTAATCGGCAACAACATCGCCAACGTCAACACGGTGGGGTTCAAGGCCGGGCGCGTTTCCTTTGAAGATCAGCTTTCCCAAACGCTGCGCACGTCTACGGCTCCTACCGACAGCGTGGGCGGCCAAAATCCCGCGCAGGTCGGGCTTGGCGTCGCCCTGGGCGCGGTGGATACGCTGCAAACGCAGGGCAATCTGCAAACAACGGGCAAACTGACCGATATGGCGATACAGGGCAATGGCTTTTTCCTTGTCGGCTCCGGCGCGAATGTGTCTTATACCCGCGACGGCTCCTTTGACCTGGACAGCGACGGCGTACTGGTCAACCCGGCCAACGGCCTGAAACTGCTCGGTTATGTGGCGGACCAGAACGGCGTCATTGACTCCACGCAGCAGATTACCAACGACAGCGTGTTGAAAATCCCGGTCGGTACGCTCACATCCGTTAAGCAGACCACGCAATCCACCTTTCAGGGCAACCTGGATGCCAGTTCCGCGCTGCAATCCACGCAAACCGCGTTCACGGGCAATGTCAAAACCGATCCGACAACCATCAGCACCACAGCCTACGATGCGCTGGGCAACGCCCATAGCGTGACGCTGACCCTGAGCGGCAAAACCACGAGCGGCGGCAATGACACGTGGAGCGCCGCCGCCAATATTGACGGCAGCAACATGACGGGCGGCCCGTACAACGTCGTGTTCAACACTTCGACAGGCGCGTTTGTCAGCACGACCCTGCCGGCCACCGCAACCGTCACCGGCTCCAACGGCGCGGGCAACTTCACGCTGGGACTCAACGCGGCGGGACTGACGGGGAATGCGGCGGCAGCGGCAAGCGCGACCGCCAAAACGGACGGACAGACGGGAAGCGCGCCCGTGTGGAACACCTCCATAAAAGTCTACGACAGTCTGGGCGTCAGCCACCTGCTCAACTTCAAATTCACGCGCAATCTGGTGGGAACCGGAGCGCCCACTTCCGCAGCAGGCCAATGGGCGTGGACGGCAACAGAAGGCGGGCAGCCCATAGCGTCCAGCGCATCTGCCGGCAACAGCCCCATGTACTTCGACAGCCAGGGCAACCTGATCAACAAAGCCAAACAGAACCTGACCCTGACGCCGCCCACGCCCGGAGCCTCGCCCATCAACATGACGGTTGATTTCGGTACGCTGACGCAGCTTGCCGGGGATTCCAGCGTGGCCGCAACGGTACAGGACGGCTTTCCCGTCGGAACCCTGCAAAGTTTCACCATTTCACCCGAAGGCTTGATTACGGGAATCTTTTCCAACGGCCAGTCGCGCAATCTGGGCCAGGTTGCGGTTGCCAGTTTCTCCAACCCCGCCGGTTTGGAGAAAATCGGCGGCAACCAGTTCCAGGAGTCGAGCAACTCCGGTCTGGCGCAAGTCGGCCCGGCCAACTCGCAGGGACGGGGCAAGATCAACACGGGCTACGTCGAAATGTCCAACGTTGACCTTTCCACCGAGTTCACCAACCTGATCGTCACGCAGCGCGGCTTCCAGGCCAACACCAAAATCATCACCACCATTGATGACCTGCTTCAGGATGTGATTAATCTCAAACGGTAGGGGAGTAGTCAGTAGTCAGTAGTCAGTAGAAATGCCATTCTACTCAAAGGCTGGTACACCGGCAGAAGCAGTGAGCAGGATGGCTACTGATCTACTGACTACTGACTACTAGCTTGAAGGAGTGTACGCGAACAATGGATTTAGCTACCGTTATCGGGCTGCTGGTGGCGTGGGGGGCGCTGGTCGGGTCGCTGCTGATGGAAGGCGGCGATGTCCGCGCCTTGATCAACATTCCCGCCGCGCTGCTGGTGTTCGGCGGCACGTTCGGCGCGGCGATGGTCAGTTGCCGGTTGAATCAAATCATGGGACTGCCCGACGTTTTGCGCCGCGCTTTCGATGATTCGGCGCATGACCCGGCGGAAGTAATTCGCCTGCTGGTGCGGTTTTCGGAACGGGCGCGGCGCGAGGGCCTGCTGGTGCTGGAAGTTGAAGCAAAGCGCGTGGACGATGCGTTTTTGCAAAAGGGCATACGCCTTGCCATTGATGGAACCGACCCGGAAACGGTGCGCGACATTCTGGAAACCGACCTGCACTTTTTACAATCGCGGCACAAGGCCGGGGAAAACATTTTCATCACGCTCGGCGGCTTCGCGCCCACATTGGGCATTATTGGCACGGTCATGGGCCTGATTCACATGCTGGCGAACCTGAGCGATCCCGGCAAAATGGGGCCGTTGATCGCGGGCGCGTTTATCGCCACGCTGTACGGCGTGTCCAGCGCCAATTTATTGTTCCTGCCGCTCGCCAATAAACTGAAAGCCCGCTCCCAGGAAGAAGTCACCCTGCGCGAAGTGATGATCGAAGGCATTCTCGCAATCCAGGCGGGCGACAATCCCCGCATCGTAGACGAAAAACTCAAATCTTTCCTCGCGCCGCGCCTGCGCGTCATGCAGGCTGGTGTGGGAAATCGGGCGGTTAGTTGATAGTTGATGGTTGATAGTTGATAGTCACATCGTTCTCCTGATAGGATGTGCCTTCAGCTAACAGCCAGCGCCTATCAACTATCAACCATCAACTATCAACTCCTATGAAACGACGCCAACACCTCCCCGACAGCCACCACAATTCGGAACGCTGGCTGCTCACTTACGCCGACATGATTACCCTCCTGACGGCGTTCTTTTTGATGCTGTACTCGATGTCGGTGATGAGCCGGGGCAAATTCAGCGCCCTCGCGTCTTCGGTGCGCAGCGGCTTCGGCAGCGTGACGCCGGGCGGAACCGGAATTTTGAAGGATGGTTCCGGTTCGGGTTCCACATCGGGACGGCTTTCCACATGAAGAATATCGCCATTATCAAGAAGCGATGGCAGATTTGCGGAGATTTGTGGAACAACAGGGTAGGAGCAAACAGGTGCAGATGCGCGCCGACAGCCGGGGCGTGGTAATTTCCCTGCTGTCGGATGGCATGTTGTTTGCGCGGGGATCGGCAAATCTGCAAGCGGAAAGCAACGGATTGCTGGATCATGTCGCGCAGATACTGCGGACGGCCCCGAACAATGTGCAGGTGGAAGGGCATACGTGCGACCTGCCCATTCACAGCGCGGCGTTCCCGTCCAACTGGGAACTGTCCACCGCCCGCGCGGGCGCGATCCTGCGGCATTTTACCGAGGGCGCGGAGGCCCTCAATCCACAGCGGTTTACGTGCGCGGGGTACGCCGATACGCGCCCCATAGCCGCCAACGACACGGAAGAACACCGGGCGCGTAATCGCCGCGTAGAAATCGTGCTGCTGAAAACGGACGCGCAGCGCGACGCGGACGCCCTGCGCCGCCAGGAAATACGGCGCATACAGGATACAGGGGGGCAGGTTAGGTTCAGTTTCAGGTTTCAGTTAGTGGCTATTGCTTGTTGGGACAAAGCGCCCATTGAACAACGTAGTTCCTGAATACCTGAAACCTAAGCCTGAAACCTGAATGCCTGCAACAATAAGGAATAGAGTTTATGTCAGCGAAAGCGAAAGAACCGGAGAAAGAGGGCGAAGGCGGCAAGAAAAAGAAGCTGCCGTTGCCGATGATTATTGGCGTGGTGGTGCTGATTGTGGCGCTGCTCGTGGGCAAAAGCGTGATGGGCGGCGGCAAAAAGCACAAGGTGAAGAAGGAAAAAGTAACGCAGGAAATGGGAATTTCGCTGCCCTTAGATGAGTTTTTGGTGAATCTGAACGGCGGGGGCGACCACTATTTGCGCGCGCAGATCGCTGTCGGCCTGAAAAAAGGGCTGACCGAAGAGCAGGGCAAAGAACACGTCGCGCCGATGCGGGACGCTATTCTGTCCGTGCTGAGTACCAAAACCCTGACCGAAGTTTCCAAGCCCAAAGACCGGGAAGACTTGAAAGAGGAGTTGAAGAAGAAGATCAACGAAGCGCTGGAAGCCGCGGAACCCAAAGACAAAGACAAGGACGAGGAAGCCGACGAGAAAGAAGGCGGCAAAGAAACGGTTTTGAAAGTGTACTTCACCGCCTTCGCCACGCAGTAACTCTTGTGACGGCTTTCTGCGCGGCATTCACATCTCTGTGCAGCACAAAATAGCCCCTCTCCCAAAGTTGGGAGAGGGATTATTGTTAAATCCAACTTCTCTCCTAAAGTTAGGAGAGAAGTTGGGGTGAAGGCTTCTAGCGGGAATGGCGCAGCAGATTGCGGACGTACAAATTCGTTACGGGCCGGCTCTCGTAGTTCTGGCCGAGCAGTTTGCGCAGGCGCTGTATGGCGACCTCGCGGGGCACATGGAAATGCTGCTCGTACTCGCGCCAGAAGTTCTGCCACCAGTCGGCAGGCTCCACTTTCGCGCCCGCGTACTCTGTAATGCGCCCGGTTTCAGATTGCGTAACCAGGCTGCCTACGCTGTCACTGTGCGCGTACACGCGGCCAATCTGCGTTTTGATGGCCTGCAAATCGTCCGCGCTGACCACGCCATTGTCGGTCGCCTTGTAAAACTGGACGGTGACGCGCACGGGAAAGCGCGGGTCGCGCTCAATCGGCAGGTTGTCTATTTCCGTGTACGGCCCTTCCATCGCGCCATGCCCGATGACGGCGTTTTCCACGTTGCTTTGGGCGCGGCTGCGAACCATTGCTCCGGCAGGCGCAGCCGCCATTGCCTTATCTTCTATCTCATACTTCATGGGTGGGCGCGGCTTTTGCTTGAGCGGAACCTGAATCAGCAGCACCATATTCAGGCCCGCTTCGCTTTTCGCCACTGTGGGGCTGTCGGGCGAAACGTCGCCGTGATGGTTCGTGTGAAAATCGCTTTCGCGCTCCCCCGTCAGGCTGGCGCGTTGGCCGTGCGCGTTGTGGAACAAGCGTTGCCCCCACACGGCTCCCGTTTCAAAAGCGTCTCGCGTGTTGTCAATGATGGTCGCGCTGGTTCCCTCCCGCGTGGCGAGAATGGTCAGCACGGCGGGATTTTTGGCGTAACTCTGGTAGTTGAACACGACGGGATTGAACGTGGCCTTGCCCTGTTTGGGAACCGGCAGGAAACACGCCTGCGCGGACACCAATGCTTTGCTGTCCCGTTCCGGCGCAAGCAGGCTTTTCGATTTGCCGCCGCTCCACGAGGCCGGATGGGTCAGAAACGCCGTCGGCTCCTGCAAAAACTCATACAGGGACACGCGCCGCAGAATGTCGCTGCCACCTGACGCCTGATTGCCGACGAGCAGGGTGAAGTCGCGCGGGTCAATGTCGCAGGTTATATCCGAAAAGTTGGGGTAGCGGATCACGGGCATCGCCGTGACCTCCAGTTGGCGCGTTTGCGGGTTGCGCGTCGCCACCTGAATGGTCATGTCACTGATGTTCGGCCCCACAGACGAGCCTTTGTACCGTCCCGTATCCTCCCACGTCAGGTTGAGAATGTCCAGCCCGTGCTGCCGCGCCATGCGCTTCGCCGTCGCGTCGGAAACCATTTGCGCGGTCTTCTGCACCGCGCTGCGATACGCGGCGGAACCTGGCACATCCGGGCGCGTGGTCGCATTGGTTTTAGGCGCGTCCGCTCCGCCCCGTCCTCCAATCAGAACCGCCGCGATTGCGCCAATCCCCGCCACTAATTTCGCGCTTTTTCTCGAACTCTCAGGTTGTTTGTGCTGCATATTGGAACTCCTGTCCTCCCAAAACGGATGCCATTTGAACGTGTTCGCTTTATAGCAACGCCATTCACAGGGTTAGTTCCGCCACGAAGGCCAAAAGTTCATTCATCCGATTATTATTGATTAAAATGTCTCCGACTCAAACGTACTGCCTGATCGGAACTTCTGCTTTCTCTTACCTCGTCACAGTCCGTAGACAGCAGTTTTTCTGTTGACTTTCAGCCGACAACTATGTTATAGTACACACACCACACCTCGGAGTTATGACCAGTGCCATTACCATTGAGGGAGCCGTGAAGTGAAATCAGCAACTGCCGCTATCCTGAATACCTGCCATGTACCGGAAGCCATACGGCAACGCATCTTTGATTGTCAAACCGAAGACAATTGGGATGATGAGGGCGCGACGGGAATTACGTGGAAGTCCTGCAATGCCGCTCTTGAATTTCTTCAAGAAGTATGGGAGCGTGACAATTCAATACCGATACCGAGTATTTCTCCGTCAGTTTACGGACAAGTGACGCTTCATTGGCGCAATGGTGGTAAACACTTGATTGCTCGGCCTTCCGCCGACACGGATTTAACATTTTATCGCTTCTCAGAAGCAGAGGGTGTCAGTTCGTATGGTGACGCTTCCCGTAACCAGATAATTCAGCGCATTCTAAACTTCTTTAGTGCAGGCCATGCCGAATAAAATTGATGAGAGCGATTGGCTATATCGGCTGGTACGACCTGCTCACTGCCAAAACGGTGAACTGTCTTTGGATGCTTTTGACGATAAATACGATGCGCAATCATTTAATCTTGTCAGCCTCTCGTCACCTCGCGCTACCTTAGAGAAATTTGCTTTCTCTTTGATGGGACGCGAAAGAAATGCAAAAAGAAGACCGGGGAGGCAGACCCTACGTTTTTAGAGATGTATGAAGCAGGTTATCGCGTTGCTGTAGTCTCTGTACATTCTATTCGCAAATTGGGACTTGTATTCAAACGTTCAGAAGAGGGCGATGAGTACAACCCCAAAACCGCTCACGTTAATGTGATTGACGCAAAGAGCAAGGCGGAACTGTTGCTTGATTACGCCCATGTGTTGAGCAGGGAAGAAACCATTTCAGGTTTCTCCCCGCCGAATACTGAAACAGACGCACATTAGAACTGTCTAATGTGCGTCTGTTTTCCTGTATTCAGATAGGAAGTTCGTTGTCGTCGGGGTAGCCGTGCTGCTGGCGGCCTACCGCCGCGTCGTAGCGTTTGGTACTCTTGTACAGTTCCAGATGGCCGTCGGAAGCGGCGAGGCTGCACCGTTCGCGCAGGGCTTGCATCTCCTGCATGGTCATGGGCTTGAAGTCGCGGGCTACGCCTAAGTTTTGCCGCAGCACGGTCAGCGAATCAATGCCGCTGATGGTTGTGGCGGCGGGCAGGCTCATGGCGTAGCGCAGGGCTTCCGTGATGGTGACGGCTCCCTGTATGACCGCTTCGCCGTTGCCGCCCAGACTTTTCATGCCGAACACCGCCATGCCTCGCCGTTGCGCTTCCGGCAAGACCTGCTGCTCAAAACTCCGATACGTGGCGTCAAAGACGTTGAGCGGCATTTGTACCGTATCGAATTTCACGCCCCGTTGGTCGGCCAATTGCAGCATCCGCAGGTGTATCATCGGGTTCTTGTGGCCCGTGAAACCCACGAACCGGACTTTACCCTGCTGTTTCGCCTGCGCAAGGGCTTCCACGACGCCACCCGGCATAAAGTGCAGATCGGGATCGTTCCAGTACACGCACTCGTGGATTTGCCATACGTCCAGATGGTCGGTGCGCAATCGCCGCAGCGACTCTTCCAATTGCGTCATGGCGACTTTGGCATCGCGCCCGTGCGTACACACTTTGGTCATCAACACCACTTTGTCGCGCCGTCCCTGCAAGGCGCGTCCCATCCAATCCTCGCTTTTGTGGTCGTTGTACTCCCAGGCGTTGTCCATGAAGTTGACGCCCGCGTCTACAGCCTCATGCACGATTTTTTCCGCCGTGTCGTAGGAGTCCGCCTGTCCAAGCGTGGAGCCGCCAATGCCGATGATAGAGACATTAACGCCCGTGCTGCCCATCGGCTTTTGCGGTATCTGTCCCGGTCCCGTGTTGGTCATGGCAAGGGGCGACAGCGGGTGCGCCGGACGCGCGGGCGAGGTATTGATAACATTTTTACCGGCAAACGCGGACGGTGTTTGCGAACTCTGCCCGCCTTCGGGGGGCGGCGGCTTCTGCTGTTCCTGCGCCCCGCTGCTTTGTCCCGGCAATGCCAATGTCGCTCCTAGCAAACCCGTCTGCGTCAGAAATCGCCTGCGCTCCGGGTTTTTGGGCATTTCTGCGTCATTATTATTTTCTTGCATTTTAATTTCCGGTATAGTCCGGGGAATAAATTCCTCGGCTGTAGTAACGAAGTCCGCCTGCGCGGACTGAAACAGTTTAATGAACCAGTCACCAATCACCAACCACCAACCACCACCAACCAGCCACTACAGCCGGGACTCGTCGGAACCGGGGCGGCCTTTCAGTTGCAGTGACTCTTTCACTTCCTTTTGCTGCCTGTCTATGGGAAAGCCGTGCGGCTGGCGGGTTTCGGGGTTGTCGTACTTGAGGGACACTTTGTACAATTCAAAGCGGCCATCCCCGGCTGTGGCGGCGCACCGCTGTTCCAATGCCTGCTTGTCTGAGGCGCTGATGGGGTGGAAATCCCGCGCAAGGGCGAGGTTTTTGTTCAGGATGTCCATCGAATCCATGCCGCTGATGGTGGTGGCGACGGGCAGGCTCATGGCGTAGCGCAGCAGTTCTTCGGGCGTGACCACGCCGCGCTTGATGGACTCCGCCGTGCCGCCCATCGGCTTCATGCCCAACACGCCGATGCCGCGCCGCATGGCTTCGGGCAGCACCTGACGCTGAAAACTGAAAAAGTTGGCGTCAAACGGGTTGAGCGGCATTTGCACGGTGTCAAAAGCAAACCCGCGCCGCAGCATTTCCAGATGCATTCCGGGGTCTTTGTGGCCTGTGAATCCGACAAAGCGGACTTTGCCCTGCTGCTTGGCCTTGCTCATCGCTTCCAAGATGCCGCCCTTCGCATACGCAAGCGCCGGGTCATTGTCATAGGTAATGGCGTGTATCTGCCACAAATCCAGATGGTCGGTCTGCAAGCGGCGCAGCGATTCTTCCAGCATTTGCATGCCCACTTTGGCGTCGCGCCCGTGCGTACACACTTTTGTCATCAGGAACACGTTGTCGCGTCGGCCCTTCAAGCCCCGGCCCAGCCAATCCTCGCTTTTGCCGTTGTGGTACTCCCAGCAATTGTCGAAGAAGGTGATGCCCGCGTCTACCGCCTTTTGCACCATGCTGACGGCCTCATCCACGCTTTCCACATCGCCGAGATGGTGGCCGCCCATCCCTAAAATAGAAACGTTCACGCCCGTTTTACCGAGCGGCTTTTGCGGTATCTGCCCCGCGCCCGTATTGGTCATGGGCAGGGGCGCAAGCGTAGGCATGGGCGCATTGCCCGCATCATTTGCAGGGAATTGAGACGCCTGCGCGTCCGCGCCGCTTCCCATCGCAAGCCCCGCGCCTGCGAGTGCGGCGGTCTGGAGGAACCGTCGGCGTTGTGCGTTCATGCCGGAATCGGCAGGGTTGTTGGAATCTGGCTTCATAAAACTGCCCTTTTGATCTTGCTGTTGTTGCTGAGGTGTCTTCTGCGCGGGTTGGAGAGCGCAGTTTGACTTTTCTTCTTAATTACGCTTGTCCCGCCAAAATCGCGTACACATAAAGAGGTAATCTTGCGTACACCCATTTCCTTGTGCCGGGGCAGGGATGTTCAAGAGGAATAGTGTTCAGGTATCATAGGGAAGAAGACAGAAGACAGAAGACAGAAGACGCATACCTGTTCTTACTTCCTGACACCATAGAACCCTGAAAACCTAGAACCCTAAAACCTTACAAGGAGACTCTTTTGTTCCGTTTCTTAACTGCCGGGGAATCGCATGGCCCCGCCCTGTCGGCGATTATCGAAGGTTTGCCCGCCAATCTGCCCGTTGACTTTGCCGAAGTGAACCGCCAACTCAAGCGCAGGCAGGGCGGCTATGGACGGGGCGCGCGCCAGCAGATCGAAACCGATATGGCGGAGTTCACGTCGGGCATACGGTTTGGCCGGACGATGGGCGGGCCGATTACGCTGAACGTGCGCAACCGCGATCACGAGCAGAACTGGCAGGATCGGATGTCGGTCACGCCCGTAGATAATCCTACGCCTCCCATTACGCAGCCGCGTCCCGGCCATGCAGATTTTGCCGGGATGTTGAAGTACCACTACGACGACCTGCGCCCGATTCTGGAGCGTTCCAGCGCGCGCAACACGGCTGCCCTCGTTGCGGTGGGAGCCATTTGCCGCCAGTTGCTTCAGCATATCCATATCGAAATCGTCAGCCATGTGACGGTAATCGGCGGCATCCACGCGCGTTTTGCCCCTGATGCGTCCTACCATGAGATTGCGGCGAAAGCGGAAACCTCACCTGTGCGCTGCGGGGATGCCGAAGCCGAGTCGCGCATGATTGCGGCCATTGACGTATGTATGCAGGAAGGAACGCGGGATACATTGGGCGGCGTGTTTGAAGTGGTGGGATTGGGCTGTATGCCGGGGTTGGGCAGTTTCGTGCATTGGGATCGCAAATTGGACGCGCGGCTTGCGAGCGCCATGATGAGCATACAAGCCATGAAGGGCGTGGAATTCGGCATGGGGTTTGGCGTGGGCGAAATCCCCGGCTCGCAAATCCATGACCCAATCTATTATGACGCCGCCAAAGGCTTCACGCGGGGAACCAACAGCGCGGGCGGTATCGAAGGCGGCATGACAAACGGCGAACCCGTTGTCGTCCGCGTCGCCATGAAACCCCTGTCCACGCTTCCAACGCCCTTAGCCTCCGTAGATATGAAAACAAAGGAAGCGGTCAAAGCGCATTTCGAGCGTTCCGACGTGTGCGCCGTACCCGCCGCCGCCACGATTGGCGAAGCGATGATGGCAATCGTGCTGGCCGAAGCCGCGCTGGAAAAATTCGGCGGCGACAGCCTGGAAGAATGGACGCGCAACGCCGCCGCGTATCGCGCCGATATTGAGGAACGCGGTTTCAAGTTGATAGTTGATAGATGATAGTTGATAGTAGCGTTGCGCAATTAATGTCAGTGTCTTATGAGATCAGGAGTCGGAAAGTGGAACTTGTAGTTGCGGGGAAAGATGCTAAATTGGAGCAACCTAAACCTATCAACTATCAACTATCAACTATCAACCTGGTTCTTACCGGTTTCATGGGCACGGGCAAGTCTACGCTGGGGCAGTTGTGCGCGGAGCGGCTTGGGTTTGAGTTTTGCGACAGCGATCAGGTGATGGAAGCGCAGGCGGGCTGTTCCATCCCGGAGTTGTTTCGGACGGAGGGAGAAGCGCGTTTTCGGCAGCGGGAGCGCGAGGTGATTGCCGGTCTATCAGCCACCCCTAACTTAGTAATCGCTACGGGCGGCGGGGTGGTTCTGGACGCCGAAAATGTTCAGAAGTTACGCGCGTCCGGGCTGGTTGTCCTGCTGACCGCTCCGCCCGATGTGATTTTGCAGCGCGTGGGTAATGGCGTTTCGCGGCCTTTGCTGGCGGATGCCGCCGATGCCCGCGCCCGTATCGTAGAAATGCTGTCACAGCGTATGCCCCTGTACCTTCAGGCCGCGCATTGTCAGGTGGAAACCGGAACCAAGCCAATGCCGGAGTTGGTTGAAGACATTATCCTGCTGTACGAACTAGCACAGGGATAAATAAACCACGGAGAACACGGAGGACACGGAGAGGAGAGGAGAAGAGAGGAATACTAACCACGGAGGACACGGATAACGCGGATAGACACGGATAAAAGGCATTTTGATCTGATCCGTGTTCATCTGTTTCATCCGTTTCATCCGTGGTAAGTCTCTCCCCTCTTCTCCGTGTCCTCCGTGTTCTCCGTGGTTTATTCCGCAGGGAGTGTAATATGGCGCAGGTTATTCCGGTTCCGTTGGGCAATCGGAGTTACAATATAAACATTGCGGCGGGGCTGATTGCGGGCGGGCAGGCGGGAAGTTGGCTGAGGCCGCTGCTGCCGGGCAAGCGCGTTTGTGTGGTCACGCATCCCAAACTGGAAGAACCGTATGCCGCGCCGATTGCGCGGCAATTGGAAGCGCAGGGCGTGACCACTGCGACGGTATGTATTCCTCCCGGCGAGCGTACTAAGAATTTAGGGGGAGTGGCGCGGCTGTACTCGGCGTTTGCGAAGGCGAAACTGGATCGCCGGAGCGTGGTTATTGCGGTGGGCGGCGGCGTTTTGGGCGACATGGTTGGGTTTGCCGCCGCGTCGTATCTGCGCGGCATCGGGTTTATACAGGTTCCGACGACCTTGTTGGCGCAGGTGGATGCTAGCGTGGGCGGCAAAACGGGCGTGGATTTGCCCGAAGGCAAAAATCTGGTGGGCGCGTTTCATCAGCCCCTGGGCGTTTTGATTGACCCGGATACCCTGCGCACCCTGCCCCGCCGCGAACTGCGCGCGGGTTTGGCTGAAATAATCAAGTATGGTATAATTTACGACAGCGCTTTTTTTCACCGTATTGTACGGGAAGTGGATAGGCTGCTTGGACTGGATGCGGACGCGCTGACGGCTGCCATTGCGCGTTCCTGCGAGATCAAGGCGGAAGTGGTGGGGCAGGACGAAACCGAGCAGGGACTGCGCGCCATTCTCAATTTCGGCCATACCATCGGGCATGCGCTGGAAGCCGTGACGCAGTATCGGCGTTATAAGCATGGGGAAGCCGTCGCCATCGGCATGATGTCCGCGTGTCTGATTGGCGAGGAACTGAACCTCACGCCGCCGGACGTGACCAATCAACTGGCGCGGGCGCTGAGAGCCGCCGGATTGCCCGCGTCGTTTCCCGCCGATGTGGATGTAAACGCGATTCTGGAAGCGGCGCAGCGCGACAAGAAGACACTGGACGGCAAACTGCGCTTCGTGCTTGCCTCCCAATTGGGAACGGTGCAGGTTGTGGAGGATGTTCCCGCGTCCGCGATACGCGCTGCGCTTGCCCGGCAGCAGTAAAAGTTCTAATGGAATTTTCCAACGCCTTTATGACCACACAATCCATGCCGGAATTTGCCGCAGAAGAGGACGCGCCCGACGTTCTGCCCGCGCCTGTCAATACAGTGTTGGCGGCGATGTGGGTCGTGTTGTTTGGCGGGCGGTGGCTGGCAGTGCCGTTGGTTCAGGCGGCGGGGCTGCTTTCGCCGGAGCAGACCGCCGAGTGGGATGAGGGCATCCTGACCAAAGTGTATCTGATTTTGCTGTCCATCACCTGTGTTGTGCTGGCACTACGCGCGATTCGTCACTTGCAGAATCCCAATCCAAGCCACAAGGGCGTGGCTCCGATGACGCTGACAACAGATGGCGAAGCGGGCGCGAAGGGCGAACAGGGCGCGTAAGCGTGGCGGCTCGCGCGCCGGAGAAACGAAGCCTTTGATTAATCAACTGGTGAGCCAGCGTTATGAGACGCTGGAAAAAATCGGCGAAGGGCCGCTGTTTACCGTGTACAAAGCGCGCGACACGGCCCTGAACCGCATTGTCGCCCTGAAAGCCGTTGCGGGCGCGTTTGCCCGTGACCGGGCGTTAATGGAAGGGCTGGAGCGGGGCTTGGAAGCCAGCGCCAACCTGACGCATCCCAACATCACGCACTTTTACGAGTGGGGCGAGGATGGCGATACAGTCTATGCCACTGTAGAATTTGTGCGCGGCATCAATCTGCGCGAACGCATCCGCCGCATTGCGCCGTTTACGCTTTCGGTTGCCGTAGATGTGGCCGTTTCCCTGGCCGAAGCGCTGCAATACGCCCACAGTCAGGGGCAAGTACATGGCGATTTGCGCCCGCACAATGTCATTGTCAGCCCGGAAGGACTGGTCAAACTGACGGACTTCGGCGTGATGGCGGGCGTTGTTGAATCTCCCCGCGCCCAGGCGGACGTGCTGGCGCGCAGCGCGATTTACCATGCGCCGGAACTCTCCATGAAGCAGCCGGGCAGCGTTGCCGGCGACATTTACGCGCTTGGAGCCGTGCTGTACGAGATGCTGACGGGAACGCCCCTGTACGCGGGCGATTCGCTCGACACCATTGCCGACCACCACGCTTTTTCGCCCATTCCCCTGCCCCGCGTCATCAATCCCGGCGTGCCCCGCTCCGTAGAAGGCATCATCGTCAAGTGCCTGCAAAAGCAGCCCGACGCCCGCTACCGCTCTGCCGGGGAAGCCCTCAGCGATCTGAAATCCGTCCGTGACGCCCTCCGCTTCGGCAAGCCCCTGTCCTGGTCGCCCGTTGACGTGGACAAACTCGCCAACGCGGTCCCGCAAAGAGGAAAGGGAACAGAAGAAGACGAGAAGACAGAAGACAGAAGACAGAAGGCCGCCGTTCAATCGAAAATCGAAAATCGAAAATCGAAAATCGAGGAGCCTGTCGCCACAGCGGCGGCTTCCAGTCAGGCTATGCCGATGCCCGCCAACAACCGACTGCGCAAGGACGACGAGCGCGTTTCCATTTTGCTGAAAATTCCGATTGGGATACTCGCCGGCGTGATTATCGCCCTGCTGATCGCTCTGGGCGGCATCAAAGCGGCGCTTATGGATCGAACCCGAACCCATTGTCATACCCAAACTGGTCGGCAAGTCCATTGACGAAGTGCGCTTGCTGGCGCAGCAGAAAAAACTGCATCTTATCGAACACGCGGTTTACAACGCGCAGCCGCGCGGACTGGTGTTCAAAACCGATGAAGTGGCGGGAATCAAACTGAAGCAGGGGCAGGATTTCAATATCTGGTACAGCAAAGGCTTGACGTATGTGCCGGTTCCCAATGTTGTCGGCCTGCCCCGCGACGAGGCGGAGCAAAAAATCAAGGATGCTGGCCTGACGGTGGGCAAGGTGACGCCGGAATACAGCGACACTGTTGCCGTCAACAGCATCATTTCGCAAAACATTTCGTTTAAGAAAACCGTATTGCATGATACTGCCGTCGGCCTGATTGTCAGCGACGGCCCGAAATCGGATTACGGCACGGACCCGAACGCGGAAGCGGACGGCAACAACACGCCCGCGCAGACGGAAACGCCTTCCAACGGCAACCCCATCGAAGAGGCGGCGCAGACTCCCGACCCGGACGTGAACCCGAACCCGCCGGACGACCCTGCCAACAACGAGTTCGCACGAATTTCGCCGCGTAATTCAGGTACACAAGGATGGCTTGGGCAAGCGCAAGGTGCGCGTCGAATTTGTAGACGCGAATGGCCGGAGCATCCCCCCGGTGGTGGATGATATGTACGATGAAAATGCCCGCATCCCGCTGAATTTCACGTACTATGGAAAGAAAATCATCCTGCGCGTGTACTACAACGATCAACTAAGCCTGAACAAAACCTTCGACCCTGCCGCCAGGCAGAGTCAGGACATTAGGTAGGGTATTAGGGTTTTAAGGTTTTAGGGTTTTAGGGTGTTCATGTAGTGGGCTTCTGCCTAATATCTAATGCCTGATGCCTAATGCCTGATGCCTGATGCCTACTCACGAAAAGAGACAAGCATGAGTCGCGCGGAAAACATTGTGATTGCGCCTTCTATTTTGTCGGCGGACTTTGGCAATCTGGCGCAGGCGGCGCGGGATGTGGAAGCGGCGGGCGCCGAATATCTGCACATTGATGTGATGGACGGCATGTTTGTGCCCAACATTACCATCGGCATCCCTGTTGTGAAGGGACTGCGCCCCGCCTCACCCGCGTTTTTTGACACGCATCTGATGATCGCGCAGCCGGAACGCTATGTGGAAGCGTTTGCGCAGGCGGGCGCGAACGGCATTACGGTTCATGCCGAAGCCTGTACGCACTTGCAGCGGACGCTTGCGATGATACGGGACGCAGGCGCGAAGGCGGGCGTTGCTCTTAACCCCGCCACGCCGCCCGACGTGCTGGAATATGTCTTAGACGACCTGGATTTGGTGCTGGTGATGACGGTCAACCCCGGCTTCGGCGGGCAAAAATTTCTGTCAGCCATGCTGCCCAAAATTGAGCGCGTCCGGGAACTGATTGACCGCGTTTCGCACCCCATTCACCTGGAAGTGGATGGTGGTATCACGCCCCAAACCGTTCCGCTCGTAGTCAATGCGGGCGCAACCGCGCTCGTGGCGGGCACGGCGATTTACGGACACGCGGGCGGCTTAAAGGAAGCCATACAGGAATTGCGACAGGCGACAGGAAGGTAGATTGCCATGACGGACACAACCTTTGCGTATCAATCGCTGATTTCTCCCCGGTCACGACGCTTGCGCACAACTGGCCTGTTCCTTCTGGCGGTGATTGTGGTCATGGCGCTGTACGGCTATTTCAGCCTGATGCCATCCCTGCGCATTTCCGCCGCCCGCCTTGCCGCGCAAGCCAATGCCCGCCCCGCCGCCACAAATTCAGCCGTCACCACGTCCGGCAACCGCGTCCTTCCCACAGCCAAACCGACGAACGCGCAGGATGCCGTCGCGCGTATGCCGCGGCAGGAAAGGGAAGCGCAGGCCGCTAAAATCGTTTTCGCGTATGCCTATTGGGGCGTGTGCCTGTCCCTGCTGATCGCCTTAATGCTCGTCGCGTGGCTGGATTTCCGCGAAGTGGGCCGCAACTTCGACCAACAGCAGGCCGCTATCTTCGCCGCCTCGCTGAAAAACGAAAACTCGAAGAATTAAACCACGGAGAACACGGAGGACACGGAGAGGAGAGGAAAAGACAGAGATACTTACCACGGAGGACACGGATAACGCGGATACACACGGATACACACGGATAAAGGCATTTTGATCTCATCCGTGTTCATCTTTTTCATCCGTTTCATCCGTGGTTAGTATTTCCCTCTTATTCTCTTCCTCTCCCCCTCCGTGCCCTCCGTGTTCTCCGTGGTTTACATTCCTTTGTATTGGCGGTGATGTGGTGAAGGATGACAGGCGGTGGATGCGGCGGGCGCTGCGGTTGGCGCGGAATAGTTTTGCCACGCCGAACCCGATGGTGGGCTGCGTGTTGGTGCGGGATGGCGTTGTCGTGGGGGAAGGGTGGACGCAGCCGGTGGGACAGGCGCATGCGGAAGCGATGGCGTTACGCGCTGCCGGGGAACGCGCGAAGGGCGCTGTGGCGTATGTGACGCTGGAACCGTGCTGTCACTGGGGGCGAACGCCGCCGTGCAGCGACGCGCTGATTGCCGCACAAGTGGCGCGAGTCGTGGCGGCAACCACAGACCCGAACCCGCGCGTGAGCGGGCAGGGAATCGCACAGTTAAGGGCAGCGGGCGTGGACGTAACCGTAGGCGTTCTGGAACAGGAAGCCCGCGTGTTCAACGAGGCTTTTTTTCATTTTCAGGCCGCCAAGACGCCGTTCGTCACGCTGAAATCGGCTATGACGCTGGACGGCAAAATCGCCACGCATACGGGCAGTTCGCAATGGATTACGGGCGCATTAGCAAGGCAGTACGCGCATCGTTTGCGCGCGCAAGCGGGCGCGGTCATGGTGGGCATCGGGACGCTGCTGGCCGATGACGCGCAATTGACGGCGCGTTTGCCAAATCTGGCACTTCCGCGCCAGCCTATGCGTATTATCGTGGATAGTAATCTGCGAACGCCGCCGGATTGCCGGGCGGTACGCATGATTAAAGAACATGATGTAGAAGTGAATGTACCTGCGCCTTTGTTGATTGCCACTACGGCACGGGCGGATGGCGAACGCGAACAAGTGTTGCGGCAGGCGGGCGCGGAAGTGGTTCGGCTGCCTGCCATGAACGATGGGCGCGTCAATTTAACGGCACTGATGAAGCTGCTGGCAGAGCGGCAAATCATCAGCGTTCTGGTGGAGGGCGGCGGCGAATTGAACGCAAGCCTGCTGGAAGCCCGTCTAGCGCATAAGATGCTGTGCTTTGTGGCTCCAAAACTCATCGGTGGGCGGGATGCGCCTACACCGCTTGAGGGTATGGGAATCGCGCAAATGGCGGACGCCATTCTGCTGGACAAACTAAAGGTGCGGCGCTTCGGCGCGGATATTGCGGTGGAAGGTTTGATCTGCTGGAAGCCTTGATTTCAGTAGAAGGCTTGGTTTACCGGCAGGTTTGATTTGCTGGAAGGCGTAATTTAAGAGATGTTTACCGGCTTGGTTGAGGAAACAGGAACGGTTGTCGCGGTGGAACTAACGGCGCGTTCGGCGCGGCTGATCGTGTCGGCTCCCCTCGTGCATCAGGACGCGCATTTGGGCGACAGCATCGCCGTGAATGGCTGCTGCCTGACCGTTGTGGCGCAGGATACGGATCGTCTCACGTTCGACGCCGTGCCGGAAACGCTGGACCGCACCAATCTGGGCGCATTGACGCCGGGCGCGCGGAGTCAATCTGGAACGCCCGCTTGCCGTTGGCGCAAGATTGGGCGGGCATTTCGTGCAGGGGCATATTGACGGCGTGGGCATTGTTCGCGCCGTCACGCCCGAAGAAAACGCGGTGGTGATCGAAATCGAAATGCCGTCTGCTCTGCGCCGTTATTTTGTGGAAAAAGGCTCCGTTGCCGTAGATGGCGTCAGCCTGACAATCGCGGATGTAAGGCCCGAAACGTTTACCGTGTGGACGATCCCGCATACGCGGGAAGTGACTACATTGGGCGAGCGCAAACCCGGAGATCGCGTCAATCTGGAATGTGACCTGCTGGGCAAATACATGGAGCGCCTGCTGTCCGAGCGCATGGTGGCGAGTACGCCCCTCGCCCCTTCGCAGCAAACAAGCGCAACAAACTAAAAATATTTGCTGACTCTTCACCACCAAGACGCCAAGAACACCAAGCAGAACGAGAAGAAGGACGTTATAAAAATGCAGGAGCTATTGAAAGATTCGCGCGTTCTGATCCGTTAGTCTTGCCTGCTTTACTTGGTGTTCTTGGCGTCTTGGTGGTGAAGAATTACAATCTTTGCTGTATTGTGGAATGATTTTCTGAGCTTATGACGACACCTGAACGATTTTCTCACTCTGTTACGCGAAGGATTCTGTGTGGTCGCCGCCGCGCTGTTTCGTGTTCTTCCCTTGTAGCCCTTACGCCCGAACGCGGTTCCCGCCGTTGTAAACATCGGCAGGGCGCGCGTCGGCTTGTGTCGGCTTCTCGCCGTATGGCGCTTGCGGGCGGGCTTGCGTTGTCCTGCGTACCCGCAGCGCAGGCGCAATCCCCACTGGCCCCGAAAAGCAGCGAGGCGAAGCCCGCGCCAATCCAGTCTGTGCCGTTGCCGCCGCAGTCAGGGCCGCTTTCCCTGCCCCAAACCGGGACGGCTGCCAAACTGCCCCTGCCAACCGTGCGCGTGACGCTTTCCCGGCCCGTTTACGACATTGCCATTGACGCCAAAACGGGAGCGCCGCAGATGCCCCGCGACGTAACGGCGGTGGCGGAAGTGCGCAATTGGCCCGCCGACACGCCCCTGCCCACTGCGTTCGCCTGGCATGTCGCGCTGGACTGGAACTATCCCAAATTTCCCACGCATCACGACATCAGCAAAACCACGTTTGTCCATGCGAGTCCGTTTACGGTTGACTTCGGCAGGCAGATACGGGGCGGCACATTGATCGTATCCGCCAAAACAAGCTGTTACGGGCGCGACATTGTGGGGCAGGCGGCGGCAACCGTGCGGGGCGTCAATCCATCTTCCGAAGCGATTTTGAAGGCGTTTCCGCGTACCCGTTTCGGCCTGATAGCCTCGAAAGTGGCGATGGCGGAAAGCAGTCTGTGCCAGTTCACCCGTCCGAGCAAAACGGATGTGGGCGGTATGCCGGAAATGTCGCGTACCAATGACCTGGGCATCATGCAGCTGAACGCGCCAACGGGAAGCATTACCAGCCAGGATCAAATCTGGGATTGGCGCGAAAACGTCCGGCGGGGCATGGAAGAATTAACGGGCAAGCAGCGCACGGCAATTCAGGCATCGCGCAACGCGCTTGATTCCGACCAACTGCCCGCTCAAACCGCCGCGTCGTTAAGCCTGCTGAACTTTTGTCGCGGGTTTATCGGGCTTGCGCCTTTGAAAGCCCCGCGCCCCCTTCCGCTTTCCGCCAGGCCGGGAACCGGCGTTTTGCCCGACGACCCCGATGTAGACCATCTCGCCCTGAGTCAATTGGAGCGCGAAGCCATTCGCCGTTACAATGGCGGGCGGGAATACGTGTTCGCCTTAGTGCCCAACCCCCTGCTGCCGGAAATCGGCTGGGCCGGCTGGCAGGTAGACCCCACGCGAGGCGGCATCAGTTCCCGTTCCGGCGATGTGGATTACGTGCGCCACGTCCTGCGCGCCCACAGCGGCCTGACCTTGCCCCCGCCACCCAAGCCACCGCGTAAATCTGAGGGCAAGCACAATCCGCGCCATCGTTCCCGCCGTCGGCACAGGTAATGCTTGTTAATGCCTCGATAACGAAGGGTTCGTGTTGCGCAACGAAATGAATTTCTTTGCTCCTGATAAACTCATGTCAACTCCCCCCCAACACCCAACACCCAACACCCAACACCCCATCCTGTCCCTTTTGGAAACCGAACAGCGCAATTCGCGCACGATGGAACTGGACACGCTGTCCACGTCCGCGCTTGTGGAAACGCTTCACGCTGAAAACTACGCGGTTGCGGACGCGGTAACGGAAACGCTTCCGGTTGTGGCGCAGGTTGTAGACATTCTGGCCGAGCGGATGGCGCGGGGGGGAGATTGTTTTATGTAGGCGCGGGCACGAGCGGGCGTTTGGGCGTACTGGATGCCAGCGAGTGCCCGCCGACGTTTGGAGTGAGCCGCGAATTGGTGCAGGGAATCATTGCGGGAGGGGAAACCGCGCTGACCACTTCCATCGAGGGCGCGGAAGACGATCCCGAAGTCGGCGCGGCAGATTTACGAGAGCGTCATGTGACTGCGAATGATGTGGTTGTGGGTATCGCCGCAAGTGGGCGAACACCCTACGTTATTGGCGCGTTAGATGCCGCGCGGCAAATCGGCGCGTTTGCCGCTGCCGTCGTCAACGTGTCGCAGGCGCAAATGCGCGGCCATGCCGACCTGACCATCGCCGCCGTCACCGGCCCGGAAGCGCTCACGGGTTCCACGCGCCTGAAAGCGGGCACAGCCCAAAAAATGGTTCTCAATCTGCTGACCACAGCCGCAATGGTGCGAAGCGGCAAGGTGTACGGCAATCTCATGGTGGACGTGCGGGCGACAAACGTAAAACTGCGGGATCGCGCCATTCGCATTGTCCAGGCCGCCACAAGCGCCACAGCGGAACAGGCGCAAACGGCCTTAAACGCCTGCGACTGGAATTGCAAAACCGCCATCGTGATGCTGGAATGTGGCCTGCCTGCGCCCGAAGCCGCGCAGCGCTTGCAGGACGCGGGGGGTTGGGTGCGCGCCGCGTTACGGACAGGTTCCCCTTAACAGAAAGATACTCAAGCTGTTCCCTGCCATCTTCCGCTCTACGCCAACCCCGACACCTGATACCTGACACCTAATGCCTGATGCCTGATGCCTGATGCCTATGTCAACCCTCGTCGTCACAACTCAAGGAGCCGTTCTGCGGTGCGTGGGCGGGCAGATCGTGGCGGAATACCAGAAGCAGGCCATGCAGAAAATTCCACAAAACCAGGTGGAGCGCATTCTGCTGCTGGGCAGCGTCGGCCTGACCACCGGCGTTCTCAACTTTGCGCTGGAAAAGCGCATCCCCGTCACGTTTCTGACACAGGAGGGGCAGTACAAAGGACGGCTGGAATCAGGCGGGCGGCGCGACATCGCGCTGCGGCTGGCGCAGTTTCGGGGTCTGGAAGATGTGGCCTGGCGGCTGTCCCTGTCGAAAACGCTTGTACGCGCCAAAATCGAAGCGCAGCGCGGCGTCTTGCGGCGGTGCGGGCGCAACCATCCGCAGCCGGAAATCACAGCCGCCATTGCGCTGCTGAACGACAGCCTGAGCCGCATTGCCGACGCGCAAACCCTGCCCGAACTGATGGGACAGGAAGGCAGCGCCGCCCGCGCGTATTTTCACGCCCTGCCCTCCGCCCTGCGCCGTTCTCTGCCGTTTCAGGGGCGCAACCGCCGCCCACCCAAAGACCCGGTAAACGCGCTGCTGAGTTTGGGCTACGGGCTGCTCACGGCGGAAATCATCGGCGCGTTGATGGGCGCAGGCTTGGACCCGCAAATCGGCCTTTTCCACAGTTCGCGCGGACGCATGCCCGCATTGGCGGAGGATGTGCTGGAACTGTTTCGCGCTCCTGTTGCCGACACTCTCGCGCTATCGCTGGTGAACCTGAGCGTGATGCGAGCCGAGCATTTCGAGAAACGGGAAAAGGACGGCGGCGTTTTGCTGACAAAGGACGCGCTGACCACGTACTTCAAGCACTACCGCAGGCGGATGCAGACGACGTTTCGGAACCGGCAGGGGCAGCCGACAAGTTTCCGGCGCGAACTACAGGCACAGGCAACCCACTTGCGGCGCGTGATTTTACATCAGGAACCCTACGCGCCGTTTGAATTTCAGGTAGGCGGGCCGCATGACGATATTGCCCAACGCGACAAACCGGCACAAACCTTGCTCAAGGTGAAAACGAAAAAATAACATGGCCTCAGCAGCAAAGACAAGGGTAAGCCAGCGTCGGCGCTAACCTTCAAAACGGCCAAAACAGGGAGGTTAGCGCCGGAAAAATAATCTCAACATGCTTGACAGCACACGAAAAATACGCTATACTGGCTTTATGTTTCCGAGGTTAGCGCCGATGAGAAGGAAACATGAGATAGAGGGTTGCAACCCGACCTCTTCCCCGTAGGGGATTGAAACATGATAGCAGGGCCAGCGCATAGAGTGCGATCACGGTATTCGTTGCAACCCGACCTCTTCCCCGTAGGGGATTGAAACCAAAAGCGCACGTTGAGCGCTACGGTGACGATGTTGGTTGCAACCCGACCTTTTCCTGCAACCGGCATATAAAATGCCGGTTGTTAGGCGTTCCGCCGATTGTCTCGTAAACAGCAGATGTTCACAATATACAACCACATTCACACCAGGCTTTAGTCTGGCATCCAACCGGCGGAACGCCTAGCTTAACCGGCATTTTATATGCCGGTTATTTGCTGTGTCGGCTATTAGCAGCAATAGTCTTCAAATAAGACCATTCTCACCTTGAAAAGAACCTTGTAGGGACACAACATGTAGTGTCCTCTTCCTGCGGCGTGTCCACGTCCTGTAATTGATCACCCCCGTATTCCTGACAGATTCAGCCATCCTGACACAAATACGTGGTAGACTTTCCTTCCCGCATGGAATAAGTTACTTGTGAGATACTTCACAAGGAAAACTTACGAATGAAGGCTTAATCAAACGGATTGCAAACACGGATGCGTTTTGAGTACAGGGAGGAGAAAAAAGAATGATATTGCCGGTAATGATGGTCATGCTCGCGCTGATGTGTATGCGCGGGGCGCTGAAAATGGTAACGGAGAGTTTCTAACGGAGTTTCTAAACGGACAGTTTCTAATCGCTGCGCGGGGTTCCGCCATAAAACGTTCGCCTGAGTACGGGCTTTGTCCCGTTGACATAATATAACTGCATCGCGCTACAACTGAATAACAGACAAAAGCCGCGCCGTTCTTTCTTAATTATTATCAGGAAAGAACGGCGCGGCTTATTTACGCTCCTGGAGATGCAGATTACTGCTGCTGCGCCTGGAGGAAGCCCGCCCAGTTGGGAGCGACTTTGGCGAGGCCCAGGTTGTTCCATTGCGGGTCGAAGCCTGTTGTGTCGTCCACGCTGCTCGGCGTTTGCGGGCCGGGCAGGAAGATGCTCAGGCCGCTGGCTTGCGCTTCCTGGCCGTTGGGATCATGGGAGGACACCAGAATCGCGCCACTGGTTCCAAGCAGGCTCGATTCGACATTCGCCGCCGCCTGCGCCAGATCGTTCGGGACGCCGCTCGACGTGCGGATCAGGTCGGCAAAGTGGTACAGGTCTTTGTACTCCGCAAAGTCAAAGAACTGCGCCGCCTGCCGCGCCGTGCGGATGAGCGTAGCCTGCGACGTGGTATAAGTGCGCAGGCTGCCGCCGAAACTGTTCAGCGCGGTGGCAACCCCGTCCATTTTGGAAAGGTCGGTCATGGCCTGCGTGATGTTGGTTTCGTTCGGGTATTCCGCAATGGTATTATTGACCAGGTTCTGGCCGCAATCGCCGGGCGACGCGGGCGTGGATTGCAGGAAGCCGAGCCAGGTGTTGTAGGGGTAGCCCATTCCGGGCGGGCTTTCTTCGGAAGCGACGAGAACGCGGGCGGAGTTGCGAACATCGTAAGCCAGTTCCGTCGTGCCTTGCAGGGAACAGTCAATAACCAGCGTGTCAATCTTTTGCGCCGTATTCGCCAATGCCAGCGGCAGTTCCTGCGTGGCGATCTGGCTGCCGGTCTGCACGTCCTGTGACAGCCCGCGCGTCAATTTCTTCGTCCTGGCCGTTGTCGGCGTACCGCGCCGCAGTTTGGACTTCACCGAACGGTTGTTGACATTCAATGCGCCGGAACCATGATCCCAGATTACGACGGCAAGATGATCGGCGGGGAAATTCTGTGAGCCAAACTGCACGAAATCGGCCAGAGTCTTGTAACTGCCCATGTCCGCCGTCTTGTTGCCGTTGTCGTTGAGAGTGGCGGTGGGCGGGTCGGCAATTCGGTCCGAGTCCAGCACCGTCGTGTCGCCGACAAGGTTGGAATTCGTGTCAATGCCGCTGGGCGCAATGCGGTTCAAATCGGCCTGGCTGTGTTTCTGAAGCACATATCGGCGCGTCCCGACAAAGGAAGGCGTTGTATCTACGGCGACGCTGGGGAAGAACGAAGACTGCTTCGTCTGCTTCCACTGCACCACGATGTTGAGGTCGGCATTGGTTCCAACCGAAGCCATTTGCGCGATATTAATCAGGCTGAACGGCTGCAGGTTGCTGGCAGCGTTCATGTACACAAGCACCGTCCAGCGCGCCCGCCCGGCCTGGTGCGCGTTCTGCTGAAAGACGGGCCGCGAGGCGTTGCCGCTGTTGACGAACGGCGATTTGCCGGGCGTAGTGAATGTGCCGGTAACAGGCGTTGTGCCGCCGCCATTGTTGCCGTTGTTATTGTTATTGTTGTTGGAGGAGGAACCTCCGCCGCCGCAGCCCGCAAGAGCCGCGCCGAAAACCCCCGCCAGGCCGGCGGCAGCCGAAAGCCGGCGGGTAAAAAGTGACAAAGACATGCGTATCAAACTCCCTTCACGAGAAAAGCGTTTCTTCCTCATAAGCCGCATGAAGCGGCAAGAATCGTCTTCGGGCGCTGAAAACAATCCTTTGGATTGGCGCGTAAGCAGCGGAATAAGCGCGCAAGAGTGACAGGCGGTGAGTCGCCTTCCCGAATAGTTAATAGTTGATAGTTCGTAGTTGATAGCAAGGCAGGAACTGCGAACTGTCCGCGCTCTCCGCTTAGATAGTGACGCGCGACAAACCTGAAGGTAAACACCGGAATTGTCTAACAGCCTTGTTTGTATACGGCGGAAATAACAGGCTTTGCGGCAGCCATAAGCGAAATAACTACTTCGCTGCCGCAACAAGGCGTGATTTGAGAAACATCCAGAAAACAGAATCGTAAATGGGAGGAAGAAGCCAGGCTGGTTTTATTGTGTGGGGGTGTTAAGTATAATACCATGTAATCTGCGTTTTGTCACGCGCTTGAGTCCTTTTCATCTATGGATTTTCATTCTGCCTCTTATCTTCTTCTGTCTTTTTTTCGTTTATTTCGCGTATTTCGCGGTTTGTCCATCTGAAAGGAGCCACCGTGCAGGACGAGGTAAAAAGTATTGCGGGGAATGGGGCGCGGATGCCGGAAATAAAGCCGCAGCCGGGTATGCGTTCGGGCGTGGCGGAAAAGCGGCGCGTGGTTGTGTCCGTGTCGCGGCATACCATGCGGTGCGTGGAAAAAGCGCGCGAACTTTTGGAAGCGGACGGGTACGCGGTGACGCTGTTCGACATTGCCGAAACGGACGCAACGCGGGCGCGTGAAACCATTGATATTGACTCGGCGGGCGGCGTACTGGATGTGACGCTGACCGGGCTGGCCGATGAATTGATCGGGCGCGCGCCGACATTGGGCTTGATCTTGCTGGATATGGCGGGGCAGGCGGGCGTTCCGCTCGTGCTGGCTCCGGGCGGGCTGGACATGCTGACCTTTGGATCGCGCGCCCTGATTCCGCCACAATGGGGCAAGCGCAAGTTCGTGGAAGTAGCGCCCGACCACATCGTCATGCGGACGGATACGGCTGACAACGCGCGGATGGGGCGCTTGCTGGCGGAAAAAGTCAACCAGGCGCGCGGGCCGGTAGCCGTCGCGTTGCCCCTGCGCGGCCTGTCCGATCTGGGCGCTCCCGGTGAGCCGTTTTCGTCCGCCGACATTACGATGGCCCTGTTCGGCAACCTGACCACGCACCTGCGCCGCGATATTCGCCTGATGGACAGCAATGTCGCCATCAACGACCCCGGCTTCGCGCAATTGTGCGTGGAAGCCCTGAAAACACTATGGTAAGTTACCTTAGAGCCTATCCCAATAGGCGCGGTATTTGCGTCTGAGGGACGCTTGATTTTTCCTGCCGGGTATTTTCAATGCCCGGCCTATGGGGATAGGCTCTTACCCCCCGGCGTCCATTCCGGGACACCCGCTCCTGGCCGCTCGTTGCTTACCGGGAGGCGGGGCGCATTGTTTTGCCGCATATCCCGCGCTGTTGTGGTATACTAACTATAGAAGTTCCGAAAGCAGAGTTAAGAAGACAAGTCACGTTACACAAGCGTCGAAACAAAGCGATTTATAGTTAGTGGGAGGATTCCGATGGCAAAGAAAGACAGCAAGGGTACATCCAAGACCAACGTTACTGCTCGCGCCGAACTGAAGGCGCAGCAGATCACCTGCCGCATCTGCGGCACGAAGCCCGATGTCGTGCGCCAATTGACGCCCGCCGGCAAAGCGGTCATGTTCCGCAAGTGCTGCGCGGCAGCCGGTATCGCGGCCGGAGCGTAAGCCTGCTTCAATCACATTCGTAGGGGCACAACATGTTGTGCCCGCACTGTGGTAAATGTCCGCCCTGTGGCAAAATGCCCGTTCTTCGTGAGGAGAGCGGGCATTTTGCTGTTTGGGCAGGAGAAAGGCCGGGCAAACGCGAATAGAGGGGTTAAAACACAACCCTTCACGCGGTTAAAACAAATAACACAATCAAACGCAAAGGAACCTTTCGATTTGAACTCTGACCCGGTTGGCAGTTTCGCGCTTGTGCTTCATTCGCATATCCCCTACACGCTTGCGCACGGACAGCGCCCGCATGGCACGGATTGGCTGGCCGAAGCGACGGCGGAAACCTATATCCCCCTGCTCGATGTCCTTTTCCGGCTTGTCGGCGAAGGCATCTCCCCTCAGATAACCCTCGGCCTGACGCCCATTCTCATAGAGCAGCTTGCCGCCCCGGACTTTCAAACTGAATTCGACGCTTATGTTCAGCACAAGATTCAAATGGCGCGGGACAATCAGGCGGAGTTTACCCGTGACGGCGATATGCACCTGCTGGGACTGGCGCACTACTGGGAAAACTTTTACCTCCACATTCAAACGCAGTACCGGGATGTGTACGGGCGCGACATTGTAAGCGCGTTCGGCCAATTGCAGGCGGCGGGGCACATCGAAATTCTGACGAGCGCGGCCACGCATGGCTATTTGCCCCTGTTGGGCACGGACGCGGGCATACGGGCGCAGATCGCGCAGGGCGTATTCACGTATCAAAAGCATTTTGGGCGCGCGCCGAAAGGGTTCTGGCTGCCCGAATGTGGCTACCGTCCCGGCTATGCGTGGAATTCGCCGCTGGCAAACTTTCGGACGCCAACGCCAATCATGCGCAAAGGTCTTGAGCAACTGCTGGCGGAGCAGGGGCTGGAATACTTTTTTGTGGACGCGCATTTGCTGCAGGGCGGCGAAGCGATTGGCGTGTACCGGGACCGTTTTGCCGGACTGGAGGAACTCTGGGCGCAATTCACCAAAACGTATGTGCCCGAAATTACCGAGCGCGCGTCCTACACTCCTTATCTCGTCGCCGCCGGATCGCCCCTCCCTGCTGAAGCAAATCCTACGTTAGTGTCTCCCCCCAACACCCGACACCCCGCCTCTGCGGAACCAACGCCCACGTTAGTTTCTCCCCCCGACACCCGATACCCGACACCCGAGACCCAACACCTCGCCGTTTTCAGCCGCGACCCGCTTACAGGAGCGCAGGTATGGAGCGGCGAAAGCGGCTACCCCGGCGATCCGCGCTATCTGGAATTCCACAAAAAGCATTATCCCGGTCATCTACGCTACTGGCGCGTATCGGACAACAAACAGGATTTGGGCGGCAAATGGCTGTACGAACCCCGCGCCGCGCAGGGGCGGGCGCAGGAACACGCGCGTCATTTTGCAGCCATTATTCGGGACACGCTGACCGAACATCGGCGGGAGCGCGGCACACCGGGCCTTGTCACGGCGATGTACGATACGGAATTGTTCGGGCACTGGTGGTTCGAGGGGCCGGAGTTTTTGTACCATGTGTTGAAGCGGCTGCATACGGAGGGGGATATTGCGGTTCAGACTTGCGGCGCGTACCTGCGCGCCACGCCGCCAACGCAAATCGTCTCGCTGCCGGAAGGCTCGTGGGGCGAGGGCGGCTACCATTGGACATGGCTCAATCAGGCGACGGCATGGGCGTGGGAAAAGATTTACGAAGCCGAACGCGAAATGACCGCTCTGGCGCAGGCGTGTGCGGACAAACCGGGCGTGGAGCGCATTATCAGGCAGGCGGCGCGGGAACTGCTGCTGCTGCAATCGTCGGATTGGACGTTCAACATCAGCACGTATGCCAGCCGCGATTACGCCGAACAGCGCATCAACTACCACCATGCGAAGTTCACGCAGTTAGCCGCCCTCGCCCGCCGCGTAATGTCTGAGGGCGAAACCACTCACGTCTGACTCGGCAACGCTCACCGCCGAGACGCCAACGCTCACGCCCGCAGAAGCAAAACTGCTCACGGAAACCGAAACCCGCGACCGCTGTTTTGCCGATGTAAACCCCGAATGGTGGCGAGAGAAAACGGAAGGGTAACGCGCCAACGAACACGCGCATGTCAGACCCATTCGAGGCGCAGTCCGAACAGCAAACTTCTTCCATCGCGCAACGGGAAACCTCGTCAACAGAGGAGCGTACTATAGAAAATCAGCAGGAGCGCGCGTATAATCCTTTAGGGAGCAACAGCCATGACGACTTCAACCACCACTTACCGGCAGCAAGTGCTGACCGAACTGGACACCGTACCCGATGAGTACCTGCCGTTCGTGCTGCAATTACTCCGCTCTTTTCACGACACGGTACTTTTGAAGCCGGCAGGAGACAGTTTCCGGCAGGGATGGCAGGAGGCGCAGCGTGGAGAAACATACCCGATAACTACTCTGTGGGATGATCTCAATGACGAATGATGAGCAGCCCGCGCAGGAAGTCTTGCGATACACGCCTGAATTTAAGCGCAATCTTCGCCAACTTGCCAGAAAGTACCGCAATATCAAGACAGATATTCAGCCACTCCTTGACACGCTGGAACAGGGACAAACGCCGGGAGATCAGATTCCCAATGTGCAGTACGAGGTCTTTAAGGTTCGCCTGAGCAATTCCGACAGCGCCAAAGGCAAGAGCGGCGGCTACCGGGTTGTGTATCAGCGAAGCGCGGAAGGCGCTGTCGTTTTAATTACCATCTACTCCAAAACGGAGCAGGAAGATATTGCGCCAGGCGAACTGAGAGCCATCATATTTGCCTATGATAAGCAGGTAGCAGAGGCACAAGCATTAGAAGCGCAGGCTGACTCCGATTTGCCGGACATTCCATCTAACGGTAACACCAATTCCAATCCATGATTTATGGCTGGTACAGGTAAGGTCGCTTCGCGCAATCGAGCGGGTAGGGCATGGAAGTAGAGGAAAATCAAAGGGCGGCGCTCCGAACGGGAAGCAGGCAGGTACGGCGGGTTGCCGCGCTGCTGCGCTCCATCGCCTGCATAGTTCGCATCCGAATAGACGGACTCCTCCTATGAAGCGGCTTCCTATAGAAAATCAGCGTGAGTGCGTGTATAATCCTTATGGCGCTTTATCAACGTGCTGACTTATCAGCAGACAACGTTCAGAAAAAATTATGGCTATCGAGAAAATAGAAGAGGCATCCGCGCTGCTGTCGCACGAGACAAGCGAATTGCCCATTATGGAGCAGTCCACTGCCGTTTTACCACTGTCCTCCACTCACGCGACAAGGGAATGGATGAAATTGCGCGATGGGCATTGCGGCAGGCGAACGCGCCAACGCTGCCGCCCACGCCTTGCTGCGCACGCATGGGGCCAGCATCATCTACGGATGTGGCGAGGCCGTATGCGAGGAGCTGCCGGATGGCACAGTCGTACTGCATCCACCGGGCGAAACGCCTTCTACGCTTCGCGCCAACAGTAAACCGGAAATGGTTACACCGTGACCCCACAGGCTGTCATCATTGCAGGTACAAATGGCTCCGGGAAAAATACGCCGACGCAGCAACTACAGGTGTTCAGGTATTCGGAAAGACCTTGTTCAACGAGTGCATTGTCCCAACACCCGACACCCCACACCCGACACCCGCATCTACTATGTTACATCAATTCGAGACGCAAACCGAACCGCAAACTTCTCCCCTTACGCAACTGGAAACCTCGCTCCCGTCTGCGCAAACGCCTGCGCCTGCCACCCTGCCGGAGCAGCGCAATGCTTTAGAAACAGCTTCCGCTTCCGAACTCGTAACAACGCATCTCCCGGAAGAAGCCCTTGTCGCCGCCGATAGCGAGACATGGCAGGGCTTGCTGGAACAGTGGCGGCAGGAACCACAGGGCAAGAGGCCCCACACAGTTGCATACCTGAGTGTGGGCGCAGGTGTGCTTTCCGTGCCGATATATTTGCTGATCATGTACGCCTTTCCCACAGCCGCCGGCCTCAATTCCTTTATCTATGGCTTCTGGCTGGTATTTCTGATGGTGGCGTTCCAGACCGGCATGGGATTGCCGAGCAGCCTGACGCCCGGCCAAACACGCCTGCTCAATGCTCTGGCTGAAGTGCAGGATACGCAGGCGGCAGGGCCGTTGCTGGAAGCGTGGCAAACAGCGAGTTGGGGGCAGGGGCGCGAGGAGTTGGGCAAAATCCTGACAGGTCTGCTTCCCCGACTGCGCAGAGAAAATGTGGTTCTTAGCGCCCGCCAGCGTGAAATCCTTTACAGCAGCGTCAACCGAACTCTGGCCGCCACGCACACGGATTTTGTTCTCGTCTGCCTGGACGCTATCGAGCGAATCGGCGACCAGGCCGTTCTTCCCACCCTGGCCCGCTTTGTCGTCCACGATGCGCCTTCCAAACAGGAGCAGAACGTCCGCGAACGCGCCCGGCAGTGCCTGACGCGCCTTACACAGCAACTGGACTTCGGCACGACTGGCGACATTCCGGGATGGGTCGCCAAACTGCCCCATACCTCCGTCAGCACCGGCTCTCCAGTCCTGCCTGCCGGAGCGGATGACGCGCTGATTGCCCATTTTGCCCTGATCCAACTTTTGCCGCAACTACAGCCTTCGGATTCAGCTCTGCTCAAGCACAGCCAGCGCGAGTATCTGGCGGAGGCGTGGCGCTGGATGCTGTATGCGCTTTCACCTGGCGCCCCGGCAGCAAATTTGATACAACAGTCCCGACTGGGATCGGCGTTCTCGTTTGCCGTGCTTGACGCGCTGGAACAGATTGGAACGGGGCAGGATTTAAGCCTCTCTTATTATCTCTTGCGTGACGTGCCGGTTGACGATCTGCCGCCCCTGCGCGAAAAAGCGCGTCACGTCAACGCCATTTTGGAGCAACGGCGCGACCGGGAACAAATCGGGCAAACCCTGCTGCGCGGCGCAAGCGCTCCGCCTGCCGCGCCCGGCGAACTGCTTGCGTCCTGCAACCGCCGAACCGGTTTCTTCCGATCCGAAGGAGTTGTTGAGACCGGGAAGAGGGAAGAGGGAATGAGGTAGAGGTAGAAGTAGATAGGTAGACGGTAGACGATAGATAAACTAGACGGTAGAATCTGGTCCGAGGACTAAGCAGGCCTATCCCAACAGGTTCCCCTTCTCCCAGGCTTTTTTGGGAGAAGGGGCAGGGGTTGAGGGCCTGTTGGGATAGGCTTTGAATTGGAGCATGATGACAACAATGTGGACAAAGAGCAAAATTCTTGATACAGCGCTGGCAGGATTGGCGATTCTGGCACTATTCAGTGTGGCGGGGTGTCGGCAGTCGCGGCCTGACCCGCGCCCGTCGGCGCTTGCCTATTATACGGCGTTGAGCCGACAGGATTGGAAGGCTATGTATCCGCTCACCGCCTTTGCGCCGGAAGAGCGCGAGGTTTACAAAGATGCGGCGGACTTTGCGCAGAAGATGGACAAGCAATTAGCCGTAGACGGCCCGGAAGTGCAGGGATTTGCGCTCCTCAAAAACCTGTCGGATATTGCTGTCGGTACGCCGGCTATTTCCGAAGACAAAGCGGATGTGCCCACGTCGGCAACCCTGACCTATCAGAACAAAGCGCGGCATTTTCACGGCATAGCCCACATGATTTATCAGGAGGGCGCGTGGAAGTTCGACACCACCGCTAGCGGCACGGATGTCACCGCCAAAGCCATTGCGCAACTGCTTGGGCAAGAGAAATGAGGGAGGAGGAGTAAGGCAACGCATTTATCGTCACGCATCCGCTTTGAGATTCCGTCTCGCGCTCCGCAATTTTATTTTTTCTGCTTTAATCTGCTGTGCAATAATGGTATACTAAAATTAATACTGCCTCAGACGCATAATTTCTGCTATACTTTCCTCATCAATACCATTGGGTAATTTACACACTTCTATTTTTCCAGTTCCATCTTAGCCATTCCATTGTAGAGGGGCGCGTATGCCTTCTCGCTCAACACAAGGGGCTGAATACCTTCTGAAAACCGAGCGCTGACAGTTGCGCATACGAGGAGCGGCTAGATGAGTGGGTTCAGGCGCGCATTTTACGATAAATTTTACTATAAGAAGAGTAGTGTTGGCAGGTTCCTTTGCCTGTTAGAACTGTTGCTTTGCGCAGGAAGCGGTATCGGCCTGGGGATCGCGCAAATCGCGGGAACAACGGGTATCGCATCAAAACTCCGGGCCTATGCGCTCCAGACCGTCTTCGCCAGGAAACCCGCCGGGGATGCCGGCAAATCGCAGGCGCAATGTGACATCCTGGTTGTTGGCGGCGGCACAGGCGGCACGGCTGCGGCTATTGCCGCTGCGGAAAGCGGCGCGAATGTGGATTTGCTTGAAGAAAGCGACTGGTTCGGAGGCCAACTAACCGCGCAGGGCGTTTCCACGTTGGACGAACACCAATATATGGAGGTATTTGGCGGCACCAGCCGCTATTATCGCTTTCGGGAGGGGGTACGCGCCTACTACCGCGCCCACTACCCCCTGACCTCCGAAGCGGCCGCGCGGTCCCGCCTCGATGCAGGCCGTGGGTGGGCGGGGCCGTTCGGGTATGAGCCGAAGGTCGGTATGGCGGTCCTCAAAGCGATGGCGCTGCCACTGGAGCAGTCGGGAAGACTGCATATCTTCTATCATACGCGCATCGTCGGAACCGAACTCGATGCCCGAACTGGCAACACTATCACCGCTGTGGTGGCGCAAAGTTCGGATGGCGTTTATCGTCGGTTCAGGGCGCGGTATGTGCTGGACGCCACGGAATCGGGGGATGTACTGGCCTTGAGCGGCAGGAAGGGGGTTGATTGGACTGTGGGCGCCGAGGGCCGCGCCGAAACACAGGAGCCGGACGCGCCCGACAAAGCGCATTCCGAGTGGGTACAACCCCTGACATTTCCCTTTGCGCTCGACTGGTCGCCTGATACGCAATCGGGCAATGTGATTCTTCCTCCAAAGGACTATCCACAGTTGAAAGCGCAGCAGCGCTATAGCCTGCGGTATGGCGCGATGACCGGCATGTTTAAGGGGCGCTATCCCTGGTGGACCTATCGGCGTATGCTGGCCTCTTTTAACCTTGACAAAAATGTTCGCGCAAGCGACCTGGTAATGGTCAACACGCCCGGCAACGATTTCCGCGGCGGCAATTTGATCGGCAGCGCTGCAATAAGCGCTGCCAAAAAGCAGAACCTACAGGCACAGGCCCGGCGAGCGTCTCTTGGCTATATCTACTGGCTGCAAACCGAATGTCCGCGCGAAGACGACCCGACAGGCCGCAGGCGCGGCTATCCCGAATTTCGGCTGCGCCGCGATGTTTTCGATACGGCGGACGGCCTCGCCCTTCAGCCTTACATCCGCGAGTCGCGCCGTATTCGCGCCTTGCGGCCAATTCTGGAGCAGGAGATCGTCGCGCTCGACGGGCATGGGCAGCCACACCAGTCCGCGGCGCGAGCAACCTTCATGCCGGACTCGGTTGGTGTCGGCTGCTACCCGGTGGATATCCACACCTCAGATCAAGGGGATCCGCGCCGCTATCTCCCTACACGCCCGTTTCAGATTCCGTTAGGCGCTCTGATCCCTGTTCGCCTCGACAATCTGCTGCCCGCCGGCAAAAACCTGGGAACCACGCACCTCACTAATGGCGCTTACCGGGTGCAGCCACTCGAGTGGAACATAGGAGAGTCGGCGGGACTGCTGGCGGCCTATTGCCTGCGTACAGGAATGACGCCCCGCGCTGTTTATTCCAATTTGCAAGCGCGCCGCGCGTTTCAGACAGCGCTTCTGGGGGAGGGGATTCCGCTCTGCTGGTTCATTGATGTCCCGCAGGGGCATCCCGCCTTTGTCGCTGTCCAGCGTCTGGCGATGGCCGGCGTTCCGATAGCGAACGTCGGCAATCTGCGTTTTCACCCGAAAGAGGCGATTACGACTCAGGACTGGCTCAAATGGTGTCGGGCGCTGGGCATCGAGTCCCCGCCTCCATTCTCAGGCAGCAGAGAGGAAGCGGCTCTGCTGCTTGCCTGGTATCAAACATATCATACGCTGCTTACACAGCCATCGTAGTTGTTGCCCCAGCCATTTCCTGCGTTTCCACATCGCGTTCAAGCCGTCTCCCGGCAGTTTACGGCTGCGTGATTGCCGGGAGCAAACTTTCGCCGTGTCCGCCATGTTCAGACTGTGGCAGATGAAAGGCGTCGCGGAGGGTGGCGGCAAGGTCGGCATACGTGGCGCGGATGCCTAAATCAACGCCGTTTTGCAGGCCCGGCCCATAGGCGAGCAGGAACGGGTACTCGCGGGAATGGTCGGTAGAGGGCGTGGTCGGGTCGTTGCCGTGATCGGCGGTGAGGAATAACAGGTCGCCCGGTTGCAAAGCATCAAGCAGGGCGGGCAGGCTTGCGTCCCATTCCTGAAGCGCGTTCGCCATGCCCTGCGGATCGTTGCGGTGGCCGTACAGCATATCGAAGTCTTCCAGATTGGCAAAGATTAAGGAACTGTCGTTGTTTTGCGCGGCGCGCTGCAAGGCGGCGATATGGTCGGGATTGTTAGTGGTGTGATCCCATGTCGTGATGCCGCGCCCATTGAAAATCTCGTAGATTTTGCCCACCGCGTGAACGGTTTCCCCTGCTGCAACCAGTTCGTCCAGCACGGTTGGCGGCGGCGAAACGGGATAATCCTTGCGCCGCTCCGTGCGCTTGAAATGGCCTTCCGTACCTTCAAACGGGCGGCAAATCACGCGCCCAACCGAATGTTCCCCCGTCAGCAAGCCCCGCGCAATTTCGCAAATTTCATATTGCCGCGCAATTGGTATTACCTGTTCGTGCATGGCGATTTGAAATACGCTGTCCGCCGACGTGTATACAATCGGAAACCCGGTACGAACGTGTTCCGCCCCCAACTCCTGAATAATAGTTGTGCCGGAAGCGGCATAATTGCCCAGCGTTTTGGTTCCAATCGCGCGTTCAAAAGCGTCCAGAATCTCCGGCGGAAACCCCTTTGGGTACGTGGGAAACGGGTGGGGCAGGATAATGCCCGCCATTTCCCAATGCCCCGTGATGGTGTCCTTGCCGGGGGAGGCTTCGCGCATTTTGCCGTAACTGCCAATGGGCGCAGGATCAGGCGGCACACCCTCAATCGCCGTGACATGCCCCAATCCAAGCCGCCCCATATTGGGCAGATGCAGCCCGCCCACCGCCTGCGCCGTATGCGCCAGCGTGTTGCTGCCCACATCGCCGTACTTGTCCGCGTCCGGCAGTTCCCCCGCCCCCACGCCATCCAGCACCACAATAAAAACGCGCCGAATAACGTTCTGCGATTCATTATCCACTTGCTTTATATTTTGCATGTTCGCCTGCGTCATTTCATCCTCAATATCCTATCCAAATGTTGTTCTTGAGTTCTCCAGAGTATCGGAATGTACCTGCTTTTCACGTCAAAATTACTGACGGCTGCAAGTAACACTCTCTTAATAATCTAAGGTTTGCTTCATTGATGCCAAAAACTCGTAAATGGAGAACAACAGCCGCAATCTGAAACTGTTCTGTGCTATACTATGTTGAATTGAACAGAAGCGGGTTTTACGTGAGCAAGTCACAGAAACATCCGATGTAGGCGGCAAAATGCTTGTTGATTTCACAATAGAAAATTTTCGCTCGATCAAAGAGCCGGTCACTCTAAGCGCTGTCGCACAGAAAACCAAAACTGTGCCGTCGGGGAAGAACTCGACGCGCTACATTACAACAGACGATGAGATTGCCCCTCCTTTTGTTGTGGACAGGTGGAACTTTGAACTGTTACCTGCGCTGGCAATCTTTGGCGCGAACGCTTCCGGCAAAAGCAACATACTCAGGGCGCTGGATACCTTATTGGGCTTTATGCTCTATGGGGTCGTTGACGCTGCGATGCTGTTTCAAAAATTTACGCCTTATCTGCTTGCCCCTGATTGGCGTGAAACGGCCACTCGTTTTGAAATACGCATCTTTGCGGAGAAGGCGCTTTATACATACCTCTTGGATTTGAACACCGAACGTATTCTGCTTGAACAGTTAAGTTACGCCGTCGCAGAGACAAAACAGGACCGATTGCTCTACCAACGTCGCTGGAACGTCAGCCAACGCAAATATGAGTGGAAGAACGGCGCTCACTTTGCAGGCCCGCACAAACAGCTTCAACCCAGTGTCAACGAACTCAACCCTTTTCTGTCTCTGCTTGTGCGCTTAGATGTTCCAATTTTGTCCCCACTTATGGAATGGCTGGCATCTAGAACGTTCGGCGTGAGTTTAGCCTCAGAAGATATAGAGTTGCAGCGTACCGCGCATTTAGCGCTTCTGAATGAAAAGCATCTACGCCAAATATCTGCCCTGGTGCGTGTATTTGATACGGGCATTCACGAGTTTAAAGTGATGGCGTCTTCGCCTGAATATGGCGAAACGCAGAAATTCGAGGTATTTGCTTACCATTTACAGCCTCATGGTGTCGTAAGATTGCCTTTGTCCGAAGAGTCAACTGGAACACAGCGTTTGTTTTTACTGGCAAGTCGGCTGGTATTGGCTTTTGAACATTGCACTTTGATGCTGGTTGATGAATTTTCCAACATTCATCCCCATATCACCCGCGCTTTAGTACGGATGTTTCAAAATCCTAAAACAAACCCCAAGCGGGCACAGCTCATCTTTAGCAGTCATGACAACACGCTGCAACGCGACCACTTGCTGCGCAGGGATCAGATATGGTTCACAGAAAAACGAGTGAGTGGCAGCACCAATCTCTATTCACTCAGTGACTTCAAACCGCGCAATGATGCCGCGATTGATAGATCATACTTTGATGGTCGGTTTGGCGCAGTTCCTATTCTGCCCTCTGAAGATGAACTGGCACTAGCGGCAGCAGGAACACGCTGATGGCAGCCAACTTCAACCCACGAACACCCAAACGTACCAATCTGCATTTAGAAGAAAAGCCGAAAGTTGTTATCGTCTGTGAGGGAACCGAAACGGAAATAGGCTACTTCAATGCCATTCGAACGCATCTGAGACTTTCTGACTTTTTGATTCCGGTTCTCCATTCCGGGGCAACAAATCCGCGAAATATCGTTGCATTTGCCGCTGCAAAGCGTAAAGAGCAAATCAGGCTTCGGATATGGGACGAGAAAGTAAGAGGAGACAGCGTTTGGGCGGTTTACGATGGCGTTGAACACTATTATCATAACAAACGGGATTGGGACGAAGCGCTTGACCTTGCGAAAAGCAATAACGTTCAGCTTGCAATTACAAATCCGAGTTTTGAGTTGTGGTATCTGCTCCACTTTCAGGAGCAGACAGGTTGGATAGAACGGGACGCGGCTTATATTCAATTGAAAGAGAAGCACATCAAAACGTATGAGAAAGGCAATGTGTTATACCCCGAACCTTTGAAAGCGCGAACCAACGTAGCTATTGAACGGGCGCGGCGACTGGCGAAGTACGCGCAAGAAAACAACTTGAAACTGCACGAATGTCTTTGCGCAGAGGGCGTTGCCGATCTCGTTACGCTTTTGCTCAGTCTATCTCCGCCCACCTGACGTTTCCACCCACATAAAACGCCTTGTTCTGCTGCATTTTACTGCATAGGCAGAACAAGGCGTTTTTATATCAGCCATCACGCGCAAAGCGCTGTCTGACCACCAAAAATCAACACGCCATTTACATCTATTTGCGTTCATTCGCGTGTATTTGCGGCTAATTCTTCTCTATGTGGCGCGGTTAGAAACCGAGGGACACGCTGAGAAGGGTTTCGCCGGGGCCATACGCGATGTTGAAATAGTGCCCCGCGCCCACCCCCAATGTGACGCGGTTGCGGTACAGGCCGATACGTCCCTGCACGTAGCGGAACGGGCTGTACTCCGCGCCCAGATTAAGCGCGGTATTGTTGCCGCCGATTTCGCCAATGTCGGCGGCGAAAAGCAGCTTGCGGTTGCTGGTGCGGTACGCGGCTCCAACCGAAAGATTGGTCGGCATCACGTCCTGCCCGTTCATGCGCAGGTTAGGATGGAACACATCGCGCAGGGTCGCGCCCACAGAAATAGCGGGCGATACATGGTGCAGAACGCCCACATCCGCGCCAAACGCAAGGCTGGTGCGCCCGGTTGTCGTTGTGACGGGCAGGGTGGCGTTGGTTCCATCGAAACGGACATTGATGCTTGTCGGCTGGTAATTGGTCAGCTTCAAATTAATGCCCGCTGAGGTGCGCGAATCAGTTTGTATGGCCGCGCTGGCAACGGTCTGGAACGCGATCACGGCATTGATGTTGGCCTGGCTGCCCGGTTCGGGAACCTGCTGCCCCTGAAAATTGAGGTAGCGAAAGCCCACACCGCCCTGCGCATTGCGCGGAACCACCTGCCCGACCGCAAACGGCACAAACGACAGCGCGAAGCGGGGCGCGACAACCGCCGCATCTCCGCTTACATCCGCCTGCGTGATGCCGTTCCCCGCTCGCCGCGCAAACGCGATCTGCCCGGCGGTACTGGAAGGAAAGTGACTGAGCAATGTATCGGCGGAAAGCGGCCCGGTCAGGCGGGCGTTCAAATCCGGCAGGGCGGCATGAAAGTGGTGCAGTTGGGCAAGCCCCGCCGGGTTCCAGTAGGGCGCATACGCATCATCGGCGACAGCGGTATACGCGCCGCCCATGCCCAATGCGCGAGCGCCCAATCCAAGCTGCGCAAAGGACGGCAGTGACAAACCAACCAGGCTCAAAGTAAGCAGGGAAAGCAAGACAAATCGAGACATAACAACTCCTGAAGCGGCAAAGCAAAAGTAGCGAACCAAGCTCGTCCATGAGGTAGCGAACTACAACGTGGTTCAGAAACGGGGAGGAATGTAAATCAACATTCCATTATCGGCAGGTCAAATCAAAAACTGGAGTCACTATTCACCACCAAGACACCAGGAACACCAAGAAAGACGAGAAGAAGGACGTTGTAAATTGCAGAAGATGTCAAGCACTTCGCGCGTTATGATCCTTTGTTGTTATCTGCTTTACTTGGTGTTCTTGGCGACTTGGTGGTGAATAATCAAAAATTGGCGTTGTCTTTTCGTTTATTTCGCGTCTTTAGCGGTTCCGTCTCCCCTTCCCCTCTTCTCCTTTTCTCCTTTTCTTCCTTTCACTGTGGGTTGAGAGCCGCGCGCAGGGCGGCGTAGGGAGCGGTCACGGACGCGCAGTATTGGGGCAGGCGCGTATATTGTTTTGCCGGATACAGGCATTGCCACGGAGCGCCTGCCGCCTGCCGCGTTTGCAGGGATTGTACGAACTCGTCAAGCATCTGTTCGGCGGCGGGGCGATCCACGCGCATCAGGGCAGCGATGTACCAGCCGGCGGGAAAGCCCCAGTACGCGCCGTTCTGGTACGTATCGGGCGTCGTCGAAGTCTGCTCCCAATAGCCCCCGTACGGACCGGACGGCAGCAAGGGGCGCACATGCCCTTCCACAACCGTTCCACCGGCCTGATACACAATCCGCAAGTGCTGCGCGACGGCAACCGCGGTGCGCGTCCGTACCGCGCCAATCGCAACCGCGTAGGCCGACGCCCAAATGTCGTCTTTATGTCCCTGCCCCGTTGCCGAGTACAGCATCCCCACGTCCTTGCCGTTTTCCTTGTCCAATGGGTGATAAAAGGCGTTGGCGATGGCAAGGGGCAGATCGCGGGCAATCTGATCGTATTTGGCGATCTGTGTCCGGTCATTCAGGGCGGCAAACAATAGCACCAAATCTTTGGCCGCGCGCCACCGCAGCACGGAAGGCATCAGGCACGCCCCGGTTTTGTGAACAGTGTCGGCAAATCCCCAATCCACGCGCCAGTCTGTCGGCCCGTTCCCTACCACGACTAAGCCGTTCGCGTCCACTTCCACGCTGTCAAAAGCGCGGGTGCAGGCTTCGGCCAGAGTTTCGGTTCCCCACGCCGTTTTCACCTGCGACCCAAGCAGCGCCCCGTTCCCGGTCTGGCGCAGGTGTTCGCGTACCATCTGTATAAAGTAAAACGGATTGTCGGCGGGCGGCAGAAAGCCGAACTTGCCATCCCCCTGATCGTAGCCCGCGCCCGCCCCCGGAAACCAGCAGGGTTCACCCGACAGCGTTAAATGGTCGGGGATGCTGTACGGCGGCACGGACAGGCCGTTGGCAAGTTTTAGGCCGTCCGGCCCCGCCTGCGTGGAAGCCACCAGCCGCGCCCACCCCGCAACCTCGTCAGCAGCGATCAAGTCCGGCCCAAGCATCAGCGCGGCGTCTCGAATAGAAAACACTTTTTGCGTTTGACCGCCATCGGGCAGGCGAACGGTGAGGATGTTGGGTGTTGGGTATTGGGTGTTGGGAGACGAACTTTTTGTTGATGGCTTCTCTGCTGTTCCCTGTTCCCTGTCACCTGTCACCTGTGCCCTGTTCCCTGTTCCCTCTCTTCCTGCAATCGTAGTGCGGGCGGAGGCAAGGGTTGTTTTGGCGATGGCAAGCAATTTTTCGCTTTGGGCGGTCAGATGGTCGGCTTGCTGCGCGGTTTGCTGGACGGTTTTGTTCACGTCCAGAGTGGGCGGGCGAACCACCGTAATGTTGTTGACCGCCGCGTTGAGCAGGGCGGAATTGGCGGTGTTGAGCGCCAGCAAAATTTGCGGCGTTCGCGTGGGTGACAGCGAAAAGGGGGCTTGCGTCGGGTTGTTCGGGTCGTACTCCCAGGACCAGAGCGCGACAAGCGGCGCATCCGATGTTTGGGCGCGGCGCAAATAGTCCAGCAGCCAGGGCGCGGCCTGCTCCTTGCCTCCCGCGACCACTTTCTGCCCCACTTCCCCGATGAACAACGGTTTTTTCAGGCTGTCCGCCGCGTACTGCGTCCAGGGCATCCGCAGGGCGTGAAGGCCGTCCTCGACAAGCCACGATGCCCCCCCGTTGTAAGTGGCCGTATCGGGCTTATCGGGCGGGTATTGGTGGGCACTGAGAATGTCCACATTCGGCGGATTAAAGAAACCGAAAATTTGCTGGTACTCCGCGAACGTGTCCGAAGTCCAGTCGGGAGTGAAATCAAGCGCGTGGCCCCCATTGCGTCCCGCCAGCATCGCTTCGCGCAGATGCAGGGCGGACGGGCGCATATCGCCGTTGCCGGACGTGACATAATGCTTTTTGTCAAGGGAATGGATTCGGGCGGCAATCTGCGCGAGAAACGCCCGCACCTGATCTGACGTAACCACATCACCGGGAGCGCGATTGTTGACTTTCGTAGACAAATCAGCTTCCAGATTGTACTCGTTGCCGATTTCCCAGAACAACACGCGCGGGTCGTTCTTGTAGCGAGTCACGATGGCGGTCACATACTCCAGCGCAAGATCGTTGGAGCGCGTACCGGGCGTCAGATATTGCGACAGGGATTCAGGCTTGCCGTTTGCGCGTCCCACATACTCGCGCAGCATGTTGACGTTGAACAGCAGTGAGGGTACGATTGCCATGTCCGCGTTGTCCGCCGCTTCCAGCATCCGGTCGAACGCATTAAGCCAGCCCTCCCGATTGGTTTCAAACGCGCCGAAACCTGCCGCGCTCCACGTCGTGCCCCAGCAGCGCGCCAGATGGACGCCCGCCCCTCGCGCATCCGCCAACGCCTGCACTCCGCTCGCGTCCTCGCCGCGTAAAAACCGCTCGAACAAATCCGGGATATTGACTCCGACATTGCGATACGCCACTTTGCCCAGGTTCAGGCGCGTCTTGCCTTCGATTTTCAGGAAAAAGCGCGGCGTCTGCTTGTCCAGCGTCGGTGACTTCCCCGCCTGCGTTCGCGCCATTGTGCCTTTTGGCGCTGTTGTTTCTTTTTGCGTCGGAAGGCTTGGCCAAGCGTCTTTTGGAGCAGGCGGCTGGCGATTTTGCAGCGCCGGTTTTTTCGAGGCGCGGACTGCGCCATAGCCACATGCATTTGCGTGCACTGCCAAAATAGAATAAGGAAACAAGCAGCAGAAAAAAGCGAATACGATTGGTTTATGTTCGTTCATGCGAAACCGTGACATCTTTGTATTTCACTCTTTCAAGAGAAACGCCAATGCAGAAAATCTACTCTTCTTTTCTGATTACGCTGTATTTACGCTGCTTTGGAGCGGGCTGTTTGCAGGGCTTGCTTTTGCCGCGCCGCCTGCGCCCGTGACGGCGACGGAAGACGCCGCCCGCATTGTCATGGACAACGGCATCGCGCGACTGGAAGTTTCCAAAGCGAAGGGCAATATCGTGTCGGTTCGGTATCGGCACGACGGGCAGGATACGGAAATCAGCAAAACCATGTACACGTCGGCCAGCGCCGGTCCGACGGATCGCAACGCGCCCCAGCCGCCGCGCGGCTCCATCCAAACGCAGCAAAATCGCCCGCCCCATCTGGCGCAAAATACGCCCGAAATCGCGGACGTTCAAATAGAAAGCGGCCCCAATCCGACGTTTCCCTTCCATACGGAAACGCACTACCTTCTAATGCGCGGCCAGAGCGGATTTTACGCCTATCAGATTTACTCGCGTACCGCCGACTTACCGGCAGCCACGATTGGCGAGGCGCGGTTCGTTATCAAAGGCTTGCCCGGCACGAGCGTTTTCACCGACCATGTTGTGGATGCGCAGCGTATGGGGCCGGTCAACACATCGCCCGTCGCGCAGCAGGTTTCGGACGCGACGTTTCTGCTTCAGGACGGCTCCATTTACACCAAGTACGACAATTCGGCGTTCATGGCCGACCACTATGTTCATGGCATGACAGGGCACGGCATCGGGCTGTGGATGCTCAACGCCAGCAACGAGTTCGTCAACGGCGGGCCGCTGAAACAGGAATTGACGGTACACGCCGACAACACCCTCCTCAACATGCTGCAAGGGGCGCACTTCGGTTCGGGCGTCCTGAACTTCAAGGCGGGCGAAACATGGACGAAATTTTACGGCCCGTGCTTCGTGTATCTGAATAGCGGCGCGACCACGCAGGCGATGTATCAGGATGCGCTGCGCCGCGTGGAAACCGAACGCGCCCAATGGCCGTATGCGTGGGTCAGCCATCCCGCGTATCCCATTCTGCGCGGCAGCGTGACGGGGCAAATCAAACTCACGGACGGCACAAGCGCAAGGGGCGCGTGGATCGTTCTCGCGGCGGCAAGCGATTCGCCGCAAACGGATTGGACGCAGCAGGGCAAGGGCTATGAGTTCTGGACGCGGGCGAATACGGACGGCAGTTTCGTTATTCCCAAAGTGCGCCCCGGCGCGTACACGCTGTACGCCTGCGGCGCAAACCAGTTCGCGCAGTTCCACAAGGATGGGGTTACCATTCAGGCCGGGGAAACGAACACTCTGGGCGTCTTGGATTGGCAGCCCGTCACGCATGGCAAAACGCTGTGGCAGATCGGCGTGGCAGACCGGGGCACAACCGAGTTCCATGACGGCAACAATGTCCGTCACTTCGCCAACTACCTGCGCTACGCCAGAGATTTTCCCGGCGACGTGACGTTCACCATCGGCAAAAGCCGCGAAGACCGGGACTGGAATTATGCGCAATGGACGTGGTACAGCAAGCGGCCTTACTGGGCGATTGATTTCGACCTGCCGCAATCGCAAACAGGTACAGCCACACTTACGTTCGGCATTGCCGCTTCCAATCCTGCGCATGGCGGGTCGAACACCATTCAAATCAAAGTCAACGGGCGCGATGCGGGAACCTTGCATCTTACCAAATCCGGCCCCGCCGCGTATCGCAGCGGCGGGCAGGACAGCCTGTACCGCGTGGAAACCGTCACGTTCGACGCCGCGTTGCTCAAAGCCGGAGCCAATGAAATCACGCTCGGCCACGCCGACGCGCAGCCGCTTCCCACCCCGGAGGAGCAGAAAAAAGGGCAGGTAGGCGCGGTAATGTACGACGCGATCCGTCTGGAAGTGGAACCGAAGGAAGGCGAAGCAAAGACCACGCAGGAAAGCGGAAATTTGCCCGCGAATACGCGAAGATTGCCGACCCTGTTCCTCATCGGCGATTCGACAGTGAAGAACCATACGAAAGGCTTGGCGGGGTGGGGCGATTCGATTGGAGCGTGGTTCGATACGTCGCGCCTGCATGTGGAAAACGAGGCGTTGGGCGGGCGCAGCAGCCGTACGTTTCTCACGGAAGGCTTGTGGGACAAGGTTCTCGCCAAAATGCAGCCGGGAGATTTCGTGCTGATGCAGTTCGGGCACAACGACGGCGGCAGCATCGCCACAAGTTACCGCGCCTCCCTGAAAGGCAACGGCGAGGAAACGCAGGAAGCGACGGACGCCAAAACCGGCAAGCAAGAAACCGTCCATTCCTATGGCTGGTACATGCGCCGCTATATCGCCGACGCGAAACGCAAGGGCGCAACCCCGATTGTGCTTTCCCTCGTGCCCCGCAACATCTGGAAACCGGATAACACGATAGGCCGCGCGTCCAACGATTACGGCAAGTGGGCGCAGGAAGCGGCCCTGTCCGAAAACGTCGCCTTTGTAGACTTGAACGACATTGTAGCCAAGCATTACGAGGCGCTCGGCCCGAACAAAGTGAAGGAAATGTACTTTCCCGGCGACCACACCCATACCAATCAAGCGGGCGCGGAACTTAACGCGGCTTCGGTTGTGGAAGGCTTACGAATGCTCAAGAACTGTCCTTTAGCCCCATACCTGCGGGAGAAACTCCAGCATTAGAGCCTATCCCGATAGGCTTGGTATCCGCGTCCGTAGGACGCTTGCACTTTCCTGCCGGGTATTTTCAATGCCCGGCCTGCTGGTTCTTCCATTAGTTGGTGGGGCGAAGTTTGTAGGTCAGATGATTCAGGCTGGTGAGCAGTTCCGGCAACTTGGAGGAAAGATGGCCTTCCTGCTCCCCCGACGGCAGCGCCTTCCATTGAATGACAAGCGATTCCAGCATCCTGTCGGGAACCTGCTTTTGCTGCTCCATGGGAAGCCGCTGCAGCAGCGTCCGGCAGCGTTTCAAAAAGTGCTGTTCGCACAGGCGCTTGCCCGGTTCCAGCGGCAGCGCGGTAGCAAGGGGCTGCCAGCTTCCCTCCTGCTCCGAGGCGGAAGGCAGGTAAAAATCATAGTGAGCGGGTGTCGTGTCCATAAATATAGTGTTCTCCTGCTTTGTATACGCGCGCAGCAGGCAGAAGGTTG
>CAWIEK010000045.1:0-147803 GCA_963835065.1 uncultured Chthonomonadaceae bacterium
TCCTTTGCCGAACCTGCTGCCGATAAACAGGATAGGGCCGCGTAAGTCCATTTCAAGCATCCGTTCAATGTCCAGCGCGACATACCCGTCGCCTCCCATATTGAGTTGCATGGCAATATCCTTTTCAATCGGCACATCATAGCGCATATTGATGTGGACATGGCCGCTACGATGCCCGTCAAAGGTAACTATGTCCAGTAGTTTGACCTGTACCTTCGCGTTTTTGACGTCTTTGAATTAAGCAGAGCGCCTAATTTTTTGCGGATCAATTTCCCACTCATCCCCAACCGCAACCGCATGGTCAGGCACGAAATTGAAGACCTCTTTCAGCGCTTCTTGAAGGGAACTGCGAACGTCCAAAGGCAATGTTCCGTCCGTGCCAGTAACGACAACCTCTTTTCCCTTGCGCTGAATGAGAACCGTTTTGCCCAGCAACGGTGAGGTGCTTACCTTCTGCCCTTTATCATTCTTGTTGACGGAACGCATAGCCGTGTACGTTCTGCTCAGGCTGTCGAATTCCCCATTCCCATTTTTCGACAAAACACTCTGCTGATATTTCTTGGTTTCCTGCATACCGGTATGCAAAGTAGGCACGGTCGTAAGGCCAGCCGCAGGCTTCATGGTAACATCCATGCTTAACTCTTCTTCGACTTGCGCCACATCACCGACAGCAGATTTATCCGCCAGCCGGTACGTGTCCTGCGCGTAAGCGGAAGAAACCAAACTCACGCAAAACACCAACCCAACCCAACCCCCCCGCAAAACATGATTTCGGCGCATGGAGTTCTCTCCTTATCTTCTTATCTTCTATCTTCTATCTTCTATCTAATGCCTGATGCCTAATGCCTACCCGCTCCTCCGTATGCCCGTCCGCGTAGCCAATGACGAGGCGCGAGGTCATGTGGATGAACAGGCCGACTTCCGCAACGCCGACAATGCCGCGCAACGCCGTTTCCAGCGCGGGAGGGTCGTCAATGTGTCCCATCTGCATGTCGTAAATGTAAAGGTGATCGTCCGTGACGTAGGGTTGGGAGGGGTCGGTTTTGTCCATGCGCAACAGGACATTGGGAGTATGTTCCAGCAAGCGGTGGTGCGTGGCTTCGTGTCCGAACGGCACAACGGCAATCGGCAGGGGGAAAGAGCCGAGTTTGGGCTTCACCTTGCTGTCGTCCACAATGATAATCAGTTCGCGGCTGGCGCTGGCGACGATTTTTTCCCGCAGGAGGGCGCCGCCGCCGCCCTTAATCAGGTACAGGTCGGCATCCACTTCGTCCGCGCCATCGAACGTGAGATCGAGCGTACCCACTTCCGATAGATCGGCCAGCGGAATATTCAACTGCGCGGCCAAAATCCCTGACTGCTCTGAGGTGGGAACGGCCACGATTTTCAGCCCCTCGCGCTGCACCCGCTCGCCAAGCGCCTGTATCGCGTAAGCCGACGTGGTTCCCGTTCCAATGCCGATAATGGTGTTCGGCTGCACATACTGTACGGCTCTGCGCGCCGCGGCGTCTTTTGGTTCCAAAGCGATACCCTCCCCTCGCGTCACGATGGTCAGCGTTCGCTTAGTATACCTGAAAGGGATAAGGTGTAAGTAGTAAGGGATAAGATATTAGATATTAGATATTAGGCATTAGGCTCAAGCCCGCCCCTACTCCCTACTTCCTATTCCCTACTCCCTAACTTACGCTTCCGGGTGGCGCAGTTGCCAGTCGGGCGGGAGTTGGCCGTTGTTGAGGGCGCGGGCTACGTCTTCGATGATCCAATCGGGCGTGGACGCGCCTGCTGTCAGGCCGATAACGTCTTTGCCTTCCAGCCACGCGGGATCAATCTCGTCGGGGGTTTCGATGTGGTAGGCGGGGATGCCCTGTTCCTCGCACAATTGGCGCAGGCGGCGCGTGTTGGCGCTTTTTTTGCCGCCGATGACCAGCGCCACATCTACCTGCCGGGCTAATCGAACCGCCGCATCCTGCAATTCGTCGGTTGCATAGCAGATGGTATTGACGGCGCGTATGTCCGAAGCGGTTTTGGCGACTTCCCCGACAATCGCGCCGTAATCCGCGCTGCGCTGCGTGGTCTGGCTGACAATGCCGACCTTTTTGCTCAACCGGGCTTCCAGATACAGCGTCCGTATGTCCTCGACACTGGAAACAACCGTGACCGTGCCGCCCAATTCTTCCACCGCGCCCACAATGCCCTTTACTTCGGTATGTCCCGGATCGCCCACCAGCAGCACTTGATAGCCCTGATCGTACAACTGCTTGGCCGTGCGGTGTACTTTGGTGACAAACGGACAGGTGACATCCAGAATGGACAAGCCCTGCGCTTTGGCCTGCGCGACCACATCCGGGGCCACGCCATGCGCGGAAAGCACGACCGTCCCTTGCGGCATGGCTTCGAGCGTGGGCAGCGTGTCTATGCCCTGCGCTTTCAAACGGGCAATCACCTGCTCGTTATGCACGATGGGGCCGAGAACGGTCATGCTGCCGCTCTGCTCCTGCCGCGCCTGCGTCGCCATGTCCACCGCCCGCTTGACGCCAAAACAAAACCCGGCTACTTCGGCAACCACAATGCGGCGCGAACGCAGCAGGACGTCAGGAACACAAAGGGTAGTCGCACTCATGAGAATATTCTCCAATCCATGACAGCCAGTAAAATTGCTTTGAAGTACTTTGCTCTGCAAAGTACTTGACACAGTATAATCAAGGTTTTCGCTTTTGTCAAGCCTTATCTGAAAAATTGTTCCCTTCTCCCAAACTTGGGAGAAGGGTTGGGGATGAGGGCTATTCTTACGCAAGCAACAAACTCGCCAGTTTGCCGCCGTCTGCCGGTTCCAAATCTTCGGGCACTTTCTGGCCTGTCGTCAGGTAGGAAAGCGGGATGCCGGTGCGGTACGCGACGTTGAGCAGTGTGCCGAAACTGTCAGTTTCGTCCAGTTTGCTGAAAATCAGGCGATCCACGCGGGCGGCGGCAAACCGTTGAATGGATTCCAGCATGTCCTGCTCTTTGGTTTGAGCGGACAAAACAAGGTGCGTTTCACAGCCGACCGCTTCCAGCAGCGACTTCAATTCCCCGACCTGCATGATGTTTTTCTGGCTGCGCCCCGCCGTGTCAATCAGCAACAGGTCATAATCCGCGTATTGCGCGAGCACGGGCGCGACTTCCGCCTGACTGTACGCCACGCCGATGGGAATGTCTAAAATCTGGCTGTAGATTTTCAACTGCTCCACAGCGGCGATGCGGTACGTGTCCATTGTCAGCAAGGCGACTTTCTTCTTTTCCACCAGGGCGAAATGCGCGGCGAGTTTGGCAATCGTCGTCGTTTTGCCCACGCCCGTCGGCCCGATCAGCGCAACCGCTTTCAGCTGCCCCGGCGTCAGGTCAATTGGTCCCGAACTGCACACGCGGCGCGCAACCAGGTCGCGCAGGGCGGCGACGGCCAGCGGTTCCTGCGCTTCCTCGCTCCACGCGCTGAAGTCCGGCAGTTCGTCCAGCAGTTCGTGCGCCAGCGCGGGCGACACGCCCCCATCCACCAGCCGGGCATGAATCTCAGGAAAGCGCGGCATTTCCACATCGGCCAGCGACGTCAGTTGCGCGGCATGGGCGGCGGCAGTAATGGCGGGCGTGACCGCAGAAACAACGGCGGAAACCGCGCGGTCATGGCTCGTCTGCTGCGCGCGCTGCAAAGCCGACAGCCCCTCCCGAATCTCGCGCATCGCCTGTTCCAAAACACTAAACCGCGCATCCTCCACAGGTAATGATGAGTGATGAGTGATGAGTGATGAACGGCTGTTTTCTGTTCCCTGTTCCCTGTTCCCTGTTCCCTGCTCTTCCTCTGCTTCCTCCGCCTGATTGGATTGGAAAGCGTATGCAGGGCGGCGGGAGGGTTCCTGTGCAGGCTGTGGCGCGGAGCGGGGAGCGGGCGCGGGCGAAGCCGAAGAATTTTTTGCGGCAGACGTTCCGTTGGAGCGGGCGTAGGCATTTCGGGCGGCGGCAACAGCGGCGTTTTGTCCGGCAATCTGTCCTGCTTGTCCCGCTTTCGGCGCGGGTTTGGCGGATGCGGTGTGCCGCGGGTTGTGGGAAAGGTCTTGCGTGGAAGAATCGCTGCGGCGTGGCTCCGAATCGCGCTCGTTTCTCTCTATGCCATTGCGTTCGTTTCTTTCTACGCCATTGCGTTCGTTTCTCTCTGCGCCACCGCTCCTGTCGGCGGCAATCACGGACTTGGCGCGGGAAACAAGATCGTTTTCCGGTTTGGCGGCGCGGGGCGAAGCGGCAGGTTCGGAACGCGAGTGTGGCGCAGACGCCTGGGAGCGGCGGGGCGACATATCCTCTTTCACGCTGATGCCGATGGCGGCCACAATGCACACCGCTTCGCGCGCGCCCATGCCCAACACACCGCCCTTGCGGGTTTTCTTGGTTTCCAAAATCACCGCTTCGGGGCCGAGGTCATCGCGCACCTGCTGCAGGCACTCCTTCAGCGTATATGCCTCATATTCTTTGATCTGCATTGCAAACAGGCCTCCGCCAATTCAGGAAAACTGCGATGCGAGAGGATGGCTGGCTCACGCGCCATGCTGCGCTTGAGCCGGTAACAGCATCCTGCTTTATTATCGGCGAGAAGAACCGTACAATTCAGGGGGATTTCACACGGAGAGTTCATGGGCAGGTTGACTTGCTTTGTCTCTATTAGAGGGCGCGTACATCTACAATTTGCCCTGTATTCAGCGACTCAATGGCAGCCGCGATTACTTTTTGCGCGGCCAGGCCGTCCGCGCCCGATCCGTCAATAGCATCCGGCGGCGTTCCCTCACTCACCTGCTTCACAAAGCAGAGTATGCGTTCCCGGAACGTGTCATTAAAATCGCGATACCCGCCAAAAACCGGATTGGTATAAACGGACTTGGTCGAATCGCCTGCCGGGTACAGCGTCGCCTCGCGCCACATATCGTCTATCACGAACCGCCCCCCCACGCCCGCCACCTCGCAGCGCTCCATCGGATGCCCGCGCGCAATGTCGTAACTGCTCGTCAGATGCCCTACCATGCCGTTCGCCAGTTTGAAGTTGAAGGATGCGGTAGACCAGATATTACGCCCCGGCGCTTGCATGGCGAAACACTGCACCTGCGCAATGTCGCCGCAAAAATGCCGTATCAGGTCAATGGAATGGGGATTGAGGGCCTTCAAATGGTAATAAGGCAATTCAAACGGTTCGGGCCTGCCGATCCACAAGGCCACGTTGACGAAGAGAAGATCACCTAATTTGCCCGCATCCAGCCATTGTTTGGCAAGGCGGGCGGCGGGCGTGAAGCGATGGTTGAAGTCAATGCCGAAGCAGCGCCGCTCCTCCCGCGCCACCCGTACCATTTCCTCCGCTTTATCTATCTCGTTGCTGATGGGCTTTTCGCACAGCACATGGCAGCCCCCCCGCAGCGCCTGCACAGTCGGCGCGTAATGATCGCTGGAATACTCATATCCCCCGGTTGCCACGCTGCAAACGTCCGGCTTGCAGGCGTTCAGCATTGCGCTGACATCCACATACCAGGGAACACGCAGCCGCTCCCCGGCTTTTTGGGCGCGTTCCGCGTTGAGGTCGCACACGCCTGCAAGTTCCGCCAGCCCTTCCGAGCGGGAAATTGATTGATAGATGTCGGCGTGAAGATTGCCGATTGGCCCCAGGCCGATTACACACGCGCGCAGCATTGCGAGTTCGTTCTCCATTTCCCAGACTGGCGTCTTCGTTCATCCATTTCACGCATCACAGCCTATAATTGGGCGTATGTTCGGCCTGCCGGGTGTTTTTCCCTTCCCGTGCATAGACAGCCGGGAATTGAAAATCCCCGGAACGGTATTTTTCCTTACTGTCGTGACAGCAGCAAATGCGCTCCATCATTTTTTCCTGTTTTTCCTGATAAACTCCCCTGTCTGTAGTACGCTTTTAAAACCCGCGCGATACGGGCGCGAATTCTTTGCGTATTCAAAAGGACGTTCGCGTTAGCCAATGCCGGCATAACGATTGTTCCTCATAATATGGGAAAAGCAACAGCCATGAAACCCTACAAGACGATGCAAACGCAACGTATCTCAATGTCCGAAGAAGAATACCTGCGAATGCCACAAAAATTTGGATGGAAGTACGATTATTACGACGGCGAGACGCACATTCAGCCCCAGGAGTGGGCGGTTTTCGCGGCGGCTCCCGTACGGCTGCGCGAGGTTCAAAGCCGCCTTGCTCTGCGCCCCGCGCGGCTTGAAGATGAGCCGGAGTTAAAGACCGTCTTTCTGGAATGTTTTCACGACAGCGTGGAGTATTGCGATTGGTCGGAGGAAAAGTTTGCGGGTTCGGCGCAGCGGTGCGTAGGTGGCTGGTATACAGGAAGGCGCGGACAGCGTTTGGACGTATCCCGCGTCGCCGTTACCCCTGCGACGCCGCAGGAACCGGGGCGAATCGTCGGCGCGGCGCTTGTCGTCCGTGATGCCGTCGGCCCGTTTCTGGACCTGCTGTATGTGCTTCCCGCCTGGCAGCGGCAGGGATTGGCAACCGCGCTTATGTCGGACGTGATGAACGCCCTGTACGCGCAGGGCGAGACGACTTTGTACAGCAGCTACCATCCGGCCAATGAAGCGAGCGTCACATGGCATACGCGCTTTGGTTTCGTGGAAGAACCCGATTTTATGCTGACGCAGTCCCATTTAGATCATGCCCGTTTCGCGCTGGAGCGGCGCGAAGAGTTGGGCGATTTGGAGCCGGAGGAGCGCGCCACATTGGAACGCGAATGTGAATTGTGGACAGCGCGCTGGGAGGAACTGGCGGCGCGTATAGACGCCGAAGGAATGGGAGCGGTATCCCCCATTCTGCGCCACCACGCAGGTCGCAGCTACTACTAAGAACCTATCCCAATGGCCCTCAACCCCTAACCCCTTCTCCCAACTTTGGAAGAAGGGGAACCTATTGGGATAGGTTCTAAGCAACTTACGGCTTTGCGGCGGCGGCTTGCGCGCCTGCCGGCGTCTGGTTGGCGTCCTCCCCTTCTGTCTTCGCGCCTGTTGCGTCCGAGTCGTCAGCCTCTTTAGAAGCATCAGCCTCAGGGTCTGAGGCTTCTACAGGAGTCGTTCCCGTCGCCTTGTCTGTCTCTTCTGTATCGGACGAGCCGCCGCCGGGATCGCCTGGCGCCGCCGGAATCCTATCTTCAACATCCTGCGTCGTCTTCGCGACGTTCGGTGCCGTAACATTCGTCTGCGCTTCGTTCCCGGTCTGCGCGGCTCCGGGCTGTGCCTGCTGCCCCGTTGTGGAGTCGCCGGTTTGGCCGGTGGATTGCCCCGGTTGTTCTGACTGTGATGCGGCGCCAGGCGTTCCCGCGGCGGCATCGTCTTTCTTTACTGGCTGATCCGGCTTCGCCGGATCATTTTCCGACTGTTTATCGTTCGATTGTTCACCGCCGCCAGAGGATTTTGACCCCGCCAACTTAAACTCTGCGCTTTGTCCATCCGCGTTGGTAAGGTGGATAGTGTGATCCGTACTCAGCCATGTACCGGCATCTATTGCCGTCGAAGCCGGCAACTCCACTTGAAGCACTTTCGCGAACTCGTCCCGGCGATCTGGATCAACTTCCAGGGTCAGGATTTTTTCTATCGCCTGCGGGACATTGTCTACCAGAATACGCGCGCCGACATTCTGCGGCATGACGAATTCAGGGTCCTTATCCGTGCCCTTGTTAATGCGGCCCATGGACAGATGAATTCCATAGATTTTCAGCGTGACGCTGCCGTTTGCAGTTGTGGGCAGTACCTGTGAGATAATTGGCCCCGGGTTTCCAAAAGCCTTTCCCGCAATGTAGCCTGCGGAACTGACGCCCATCAACGCCAGCAGTTCGTTGGGGATTGTAGGCAGCGCTGTCGCTGTTTTGTAGGTCAGGATGATTGTGACGATAAAGATAATCCCTATCAAAACCGTCCAGAAGAGCTGCTGAACTTTTTCCAGCGCCACCGCGCCGCCATTCGTTATCAGATCGCTCCAGCCCGGTTCTGCCGGCCCGGCTCCTTTGGCTCCCAACTGCGCCGTCGTCACCTGGGAGGCAACCAGCGTCGCCAGGCTTATCAGAAAAGTATAAGCAAAGCTGCCCAAAGCCGGGATTTCCGACTTGTGGCGCACAATGAACTGCGCCACCCATAAAAAGCTGTAGCCGTATCCGATGAGGAACAGCCACCATACCAGCTGCGCTTTGGAGAGACTGAGCGTGTTGTTTCCCTGCTCGTAGATAAGCGACGCGATAAATCCACGTGGCTGTTTCGGGTCGGAAACTTCCGCGCCGGCTTTTTTTGCCTGGGCATCTGCAATGTCTTTCGAGCGCTTATCCAGGTTTCGTTTAATCTGAAAGAGCAGGCGGATAAACAAAATGTCCACTGACAAAACGGCCACAGCGATCAGAAAAATCTTGAGAATCTCGAATCGTGAGGAAGGAGCGTTCAGTGTTGGCGGGGGAGTTCCCTGTGGCGTTGCGACAACATCCCAGGCCGTTACCACCACATCTTTGTTTTGTTGATTGATGAGATTTTCGAAATCGTTGGCATTAAAGCGGGCGACGAACCAGTTGCCGTCGCGGTCTACCTGTACCGTTTCGGCCTCAGTAGCTCCAATATGAAGTTTGATCTTATCGCTCGGCCCTGCCAGCCCGGTTCCCACCACCGTGATGAGGGCATCGGGTTTAACATCTTCAGGATAGATTTTGGTAAGGGTAGGCAGCGCAGTAGGGTACACGGTCAGCAGCGAGGCAGCCAATTCTTTTCCATCCAGAGTAACCTTCACCGGATGATCGCCTTTCGTCAGGCTATCCGGCGTCTTGAAGGTGATCGAGGATAGATTCGTGGCTTTGTCTACGTCCACTTTTGTGACAAAGGCGGGTTTGTTGTCGTCAACAGTTACCTCCGGTTTTCCGGCGGCAAGTACGGGAGGGTTGAACGTCAGCGTGACCGTATCCCCGGCGCGTATGTCGCCGCCTGTTCCCTTGCCTGGTGACTTATTCATCAATGTAATCTGCGCCTGTATTTTCATTCCTGTGCAGGCGATGCCCATTCCAATGAAGAGGAAATGCAGGAGAATGGAAAGGCTTTTCAGCTTGCGCCACGGGTTAGCAGGCGGCGATGCAGCGCGACGCGCCAGGCATGAAGAGGCGTTCCCAAACGACATTGACAGGTCGGCGACGGCGTTGCGAAGGAGAATCGGTTGAAAACGAAGGTCTGCTGCGAACATGAAATACCTTTCTATCCTGGCTCTATCCATTAGAAAAGGGGCATTATCCAATGGCAAGCGCAAAGGCATGTATCTTGAGAAAATTTAACGGAATTATAACCAAAATAATAGCGCGTGTCAATAGCGGGGCTGGCAATCGCAATCAGCAGCTAAGGTTCCGATTTGCGCCAATACGCTGATTCAATTCTGTGGATAAGGCATATATGCGTTCGGAGGGGAGTAACGCCCGCGCCTGCGCTTCCTTGCCGGTTCGCAGCAGCGTCGCTATCTTCCTGACGCGCGGCGTGTAATCCTCAATGGCAACCGTCCATTCTTCCACATAGCGGCGAATGATGTGGCGGCTCAGACCAACTTGAATGCTGCCGTAAGGCAGACTACCGCCGCGTAATGAACGCTCCGGGTCCCATTGAATATGCGCCTGCGCGTGGGCAAACTGCTCCTTCCAGAGCGCGTAGGTTGGATAAACGCGCGGTTCTGCGCTGGTCAGGACGCCAAGCGACAAGGCTTCTTCCCACCCGGCGCGCGTGATTCGCACCGCCAAAATCTGTTCCTGTCCCGGCTTTTGCGCCCAATGGCTGCGCTCCATCAGCCACAGGAAGGAAGGCTTGATCCACGTCATGCGCCCACAGGAGAACGGCGGCACGAACCTTTGCGCGGCGATGGCAGGCGCGGCCATCGCCGGCGAGTACGCCTGATAGACCACAATAGAAGTCGCATCATAATCGGCCCGTATTTCTCGCTCGGCAGGCATGTTAAGTCCACCCTCCAACCCTATCGCCACTGACGTGATTTCTTCATGCAAAAACTTTCCAGTTTAAATATCTCAGTGCAATACCGTAGAAGCCCCGGCGTTTACGCCTGGGGAATTGTCACAACGCCTCTGGTACGGTTGACGGCCTGCGATGCTTGTATTTCAAGGGTGAGTTTCAGATTGCGGCGGCAGGGGGCAGGCGATGATGAAGGCGGTGCAATGGTTGTCGTGGAGCAGGGAGGGATAGGCTTGCTGCGCGGTGGCAAACGTTGTTGAGTCCCGCGTTCCGTCCGCTCGGCCTTCGATAAACACTTCGCCGCCATGCGCTTCCACGATTCTGCGCGCGGAAAGCAGGCCCAATCCTGTTCCTTCCACCTGGGCATGTGTATCCAAACGGCCAAAAGCGACAAAAAGCTGGTCGGCCTGCGCTTTAGAGATACCCTTGCCCGTCATGCCCTCATCCGCAATCGCAATCAGCAGGTAAGGTTCCGCTTTGCGCCACAGGATATGCACTTCGCCGTCGCTGTATTTCAGGGCGTTGCCGATCAGGTTCATAAAAACGGTTGTGAGTTTCATCGCGTCGGCATGGATTTCCACATCGTCGCCGTCCTGAACGATTTTCCTGCCGTCCGCAAAGCGGGGCTTCTGATAGTGAATCCCCGCTTCCACCAACTGCCGAACCGAAACCGGCTTGAGTTCAACGGGGATCGGCTTGCCTTCGAGTACCCGCGTTTGCTCCATCAGCGACAGGCGCAGGTGGTTGAGCATTTCGGCTCCCGCCGTGATAATGCCGGTAAATTCTTTGAGCGTTTCCTTGTCCGTATCTCCGGTTTCCAGAAACATTTCCAGGGTTTGCGCGCCCATCTGCATCGAAGCGAGGGGATTTCCCAAATCGTGAACCACGCCGCCGATAGCCTGGCTGAGAATTTGCAGCATGGCTTCCGTCCGCTCGCGCTTGCGCTGTTCGCCCGCGCGCTCCAGATCAAGCAGGTAATTGGCGACGAATGCGCGCCGCGCATAAAGTTCCAGCGAGTAACAGGTGGCTAACCCAATGACGTTGGCGGCCAGAATAAAGTAAACGTTGTTCAGGAAAATGAAGCGACCATGCGGAACGGCAAAGATGCGCTGGCTAAAAATCGCGGCGATAAGATATGCGGCTACAAGAGTTAAGTTGGTAACTGTGGCGTACCAGAATCGCAGCCGGAGAAAGCAGTAGCCCACCATGCAGATCAACAGCAGGCCCAACGGATAGAACAAGTAGCCCAATTCATCGGGCTGCGCCAATGCCGCCATCGCAATCACGCCAATTCCGGCAGGAGGCAACTGCATGGTCGCAATCGGCTGCATCCAGCGGCGAAAAACAGGCAGGAAACTGACAAACAGAATACATAGGAGGAGAGGAGCGACCAACCCGTAGCGGATAAACCAGACGGCATGCATCGCGGACGGCACGGCGTAGGGGTCGAGAACGCCAAACAGCATCCAGATCACGGCGGACGCGGTCAGCGCAACCCGGCACAGCGCCAGGGAATTGTCGGCATACTCCTTGAGAAAAAGCGTTTCGAGCGCGTCGGGGAAGCGCAGCCGTTTCGCGCAGGCCATCAACTCGGCAAAATCGTCCACGACACCTCCGCTAAAATCAGGCTCGCCCTAACAGCAGTTGATAGTTGATAGTTCGTAGTTGATAGAAACTCAGGAACTACGAACTTTCAGCGCATTGCCGCTTCGTGGAAAAGCCCGCCACTGGTAGAATCACGTAACTGGTAGTCTTCGCTATAGTATACCCAACCTCTCAAGTTTACGTGGCTTGCCCGCTACAAGCCGCGCAGTTTGTTGCCTACAAAATCGTTTCCCTTGATGCCTGAATTGCTGTCGAGCGCAAATGTTCGGACTTTCCTATCCTTTGTTTTTCGGCGTCATAAACGCCCATTGCTGCGGGCCGTTCCGAAACTCCGAAACCGCGATATGCTGTTGTTCTGTCGGCAGGAAATCTATCGGTGGGTAATCTGCGGGATTTCTTTTCAACGTGTCAATGAGGACGATGTTGTGGGAAAGGCGGAAGCGATTTGTTATTTCCTGCGTGGCTCCGGGATTCAAGTGGTCGTGAAGTTCTACCAAAATATCCGCTTTCGTCAATGCGGGCGCGATGGACGGCTGAAGCAATTCGGTTTCGTAACCTTCGCAATCACAGATGACAAGCGCGCGGCCTTGCAGCGTTTGCTGTAGCACTTGCGCATCACAGAAACCTGAAATAATCACCTTCTGCTCTACATGGTTCTTTTTGGCGAGGGAACGGCATAGCTCCTGCGCATGGGGATTGATATCAAAGGCGACTATCTTCGGCGTCGGCTGCATCCGCAGAGCCAGCCCGACCACGTAAAAACCTTCGGCGCTCCCGACATCAACCACTGTGTCATAACGCGACGTGAGGATTTGCTCGAAAACGTCATGCAGTTCACACTCATAACTCCCGATGAGCTTTGGCAGGAAGGAAGAACCCGCCAACTCGGTGATATACTCCATTCCGGCGAACGGGCCGCTCAACACTCGCGAACCATACCGCTCGACAAGCGCCGCAGCAATCTTCGGAACCCCCTGCTGCGCCATAACCTTCTGCCCGTGCCGGTTGATCCGCGCGGCCATAATCGCATCGTATTGTTTTGGCGCTATCGCATGAAGCACAGCCTTAATCTGCCTCTTCACCAACACATTTCCTTTCCCACCGCGTATCCGCTTCCAATACCCGATAGCCTGCCGCGTCCGAGTATCCAACCGCGCTTCCAGCAACGCAATCCGCGCGTCCTGTTTGACGACTTCCTGCTGCAGAGGTATAATGAAGAACATCTTAATGGCATAGGAGACAACACAATGCCTCATACGCGATTGCGCAGCGAAGATATTGACCGGCGCGGACGCGAATTGTACGAGCAGACGTTGCGCCCGCTTGTGGAAACGTCGGAAAACATCGGCAAAATCATCTCTATTGATGTCGAAACCGGGGATTACGCCATTGCCGACGACCTGATTTCCGCCGGAGACGCAGTGCTTGCCCGCCATCCCGACGCGGCTATGTACGGCGCAAGGATTGGCTACAATGCCGTATACGCTTTGGGCGGAACCTTGACGCGGACGGTCACGCCATGAACGGCTACGTTTCCGGGCAACAGCCCTGCCTCGACGTTGTTCTGTTATTACAAGGACGGCAAATCAAAATTCAGTTTGTCGTAGATACCGGGTTTGATGGTGCGCTGACATTGCCTGCTCAAGCCATCGCAGCCTTGAACCTGTCGTTCTATCAACGCATCAGCGCTAATCTTGCCGATGATAGCAACTTCATGGTAGACGTATACCGGGCAACCATTCTCTGGCATGGACAAACACTGGACGTGGCCGTACTTGCAATGGGCCAACGCCCTCTGCTTGGCACATCCCTGCTAAATGGGAGTGATCTCCACATCCACTTTGAAGATGGAGGCCCGCTTACTCTCAATCTATTCGGCAACGGCTGACACGCTTGCACGTTTCCGGCGGCAGTGTGAGCCAACCTGTAAAACCGGTATCCACGACAGCAGGACGTTTATGCTCCTGCCCATTCACGTCATGCAAGATTATCTCGATGATCGGTTCACGGTCAGAATTGACGTTTCCAGTAATCATGCGGTTCCTCGCACACGCCCCGCGCCGAAGCGACGAATATAGTCATAGCCAATGCGCAGCATCCACGTTTGCGCATCGGGAACTCGCTGGCGCAAGCGGTCACTTGCCATCATTTCGCTGGCGTCCATCTCCCATAATCCCGTTTCGATGGCAATGGCAACATACTTGCCTTTATTGTCCGCTTCCACGTGGGAACGTATATCGCGTTCGTAGATTTCGTTGCCGCGTCGGGCAAACTCCTCTTTCGGGTAACGGCGCGTGTTCACGAGCATCCCGTCTCCTCCATGCAAAAGTGGAGTGCAATGAACTGCACTCCGCTTCAGTATACACCAGAAATTGCCAACACAAATGAACAGCAATCGGCACAGGCATCTTCATTATTTAGCGGCCCAAGCCGAGCGATGCGGCGATAAACAGTACTATTCCGCCTGCGATGAGAGGAAGCAGGACACGCTTTGTCAGGGATAGCGTCATGGTTCCGATTTCCCTGTCCGTCGCGCCCTTTGCGCTGACGAGCGTGGCGCATAAAATAGCGACGGCGGCGGCGGGACTCATGGTGCGCCCGAAGTGCGACCCCATTGCCGACAGGATGCCCATTTGCGCGGCATTGAGGCGCATGGCGGCGGCGGCGGGAACAAGGGCGCGCATCATGGAACTCGCCGCGCCCGCTCCTGAACCCGATAACGCCGCCAATCCCCAGGGCAGAACCAGGCTCGCCAGCAATGCCGGTCCCGGACGCCCCGAAAGTTTACCTACCATGCTCTGAATCAAGCCATTCGCTTTGATGCCCTCCGCAAACAGCGTGGCGCAAACCGTAATTGAGATGACGTGCGAGTACGCAAATCCCATGCCCTCAAAGAACGCGCTTGCCAGCTTGCCGGTTTGTCGCGGCGACGATAGGGCTGCCGCAACGCATCCAATCAGCATCGCGGCCAGTACGGCAACGTGGTCATGAAACGGTTTGAGCAGCGCCAGATGCGAAGCCCCGAACAGCAGCGCGAGAGGAATAAACGGCACGGCGGCTTTCATCGGGCTGATGACGAACGGAGGATGTTGGGTGTTCAGGTATTCAGGTGTTGGGTGTTGGGTGTTGGGTGTTGGGGGGTGAAGCGCGTCTTCGGCGCTGTCGAGCGTGGAGGATGCGCGGTGTTTGCGCTCTTCGGTTGTGGCAAGCCTCCAGTAGACCAGCAGGGCTGTTGCGCAGGCAAGCGCGTTCAGCAGCATGGAACGCTGCGCAAGCGCAACCGCGGGAATCTTGGTCAGATCGGACAGCGTAACGGTTTCTACAGCAGCAGGATTGAACAATTCGCCGCCCATAGACGTTCCCAACAGCAGCAGCGATCCCACTGTTACCGGTGAAATGCCTTTTTGCAGCAGCAGGGGCACGGCAATGGAACCGACAACGGCTACCGCGCCGGACTGACTGACAATCGCCATATTCACGACATACCCGGCCACAATACAGCCGGGAATCAGCAGAGCGCGGGCAATGGGATGCTCCAGCGGGCGCAGCAGCAATTGCACCAAATGCCTGTCACACTCCGTAGCCCGCAGCACATACGCAAATCCCATCGAAGCGCAGATCGGAATCACGGTTCTTGGGTTGGTCAGCTCGGCAGCCATCTTTTCTATCATTTCCGGCAGCCGATTTGCAAGCGCAAACAAAGCCACAGAAGCCACGAGCAGCACCAGCCGCACTTCCACGCGCCGCAGCAACATGACGACTACAATGATAATAATAGCGAGGCAGCCCAACGTGTGCAACATTCTTCGCTCCTTTTGCGCTGACATCCCTCAATCACACTTCTGCGTACCGCCTTACAGCAAGCAGCAGCTATTCAGAACGCGCAATTCGACACTCGGCTACCATTTTCCTCAACATCCTGCAGAAAAAGCAAAAGCGCCGCTTTGTTCACATGAACAAAGCGGCGCTTTGCAGCATACCTGAATACGAAGTTGCCTGATAACTGTTAAACCCCTGCTCTAAAGTATGAGATAGCCCTTCTCCCAGGCTTTTTGGGAGAAGGGTTGGGGTGAGGGCCGCTTTACGCCGGTTCGGGGCGCAGTCCCTGCGTTTGGATGCGCGGACGCTCCGGTTCCGGGGTGACAACCGTTGTGCCGGTTGTGGGCGGAACGGTGGGCGGCGTCAGGGCGTTGCGGCGAATATCGTCCGCATTGGCCGTGCCGTCCAGAAGCGCAATGAACTCATCGCGGCTCAGAGATTCGCGCTCCAGCAGCACATCGGCGATCTCGTCCATCTTGGCGCGGTTCTCGGTCAGGATTTCGCGCGCCCGCTGATAGCCCTGATCAATAAACATGCGGACTTCTTCGTCAATGGCTTTGGCGATTTCCTCGCTGTAGTCGCGGTCTTCCATCAGGTCGCGGCCCAGGAACGGGTTGCCGTGCCGCCGGCCCAGGCGAACCATGCCCAACCGCTCGGACATGCCGTACTCGCACACCATCGCCCGCGCCACATCCGTCACCTGATTCAAGTCCTGCACCGCGCCCGTCGTCACATCCTGAAACACGAGTTCTTCCGCCACGCGCCCGCCCAGGCTGGCCGCAATGTCGTCCATCATGTCCTGCTTGGTGCGCAGGGATTCCTCTTTGGGCAGGAACCACGTCGCGCCGCCGCTCATGCCGCGCGGAATCACCGTGATCTTGTACACCGGGTCGGCGTTGGGGAGTTTCGCGGCAACAATCGCGTGTCCCAGTTCGTGATAGGCCACGACGCGCAGTTTGCGCTCCGAATTCATGCGCGTTTTGCGCTCCGGCCCCATCAACACGCGGTCGCGCGCTTCGTCGAACTCGGCCATTGCGATCTTGCTTTTGTCGCGCCGGGCGGCCAGAATAGCCGCTTCGTTCACGACGTTCATAATGTCCGCGCCCGTGAAGCCGGGAGTCAGGCGGGCCAGCGTTTCCACGTTGATGTCGTCTTCCACGGGCTTGCCGCGCAGGTGGACATTGAAGATAGCCTTGCGTCCCACCACATCGGGAGCATCCACAACCACGCGCCTGTCGAAGCGACCGGGGCGCAGGAGCGCGGGATCCAGAACGTCGGGGCGGTTGGTTGCCGCGATCATAATCACGCCCGCGTTTGGATCGAAGCCGTCCATTTCCACGAGCAGTTGGTTCAGGGTCTGTTCGCGCTCATCGTGTCCCCCGCCCAAACCCGCGCCGCGCTGCCGTCCAACCGCGTCAATTTCGTCAATAAAGATCAGTGACGGGCGGTTGCTTTTGGCGGTGTCAAACAGGTCGCGGACGCGGCTTGCGCCCACGCCGACAAACATCTCGACAAAATCGGAACCGGAAATATGGAAGAACGGTACGCCCGCTTCCCCCGCCACAGCCCGCGCCAGCATGGTTTTGCCGCAGCCGGGAGGTCCGAGCAGCAAAACGCCTTTGGGAATTTTCGCGCCAAGCGCTTGAAACTTTTTGGCATTTTTCAGGAACTCTACGATTTCCGCCAGTTCCTGCTTGGCTTCTTCCACGCCCGCCACTTCATCAAACGTCACTTTCGGCACATTTTCCGTCAGCCGCTTGGCTTTGCTGCGCCCGAAGTTCAACGCCTGATTGCCGCCTGATTGCGCCTGCCGCATGAAAAACAGATAAAACAGCGCGATCAGCACGACGGGGAAAAGCGCCATTGTGAGCAGCGTTTGAATAAACTCGCTCATAATGGGCGGCTTGAAAGTATGCGCGATGTTGTTCTTTTCCAGTTTGGTGTACAATGCCGCGCGGGATTCGGGCGCGTCGGGCAGTTTGGTCGCCACCACTTTATCATTACTGCCGGCGGGAGTCTGTCGAAAGGTCAGAACCACATCGTCCTTCTGGATAGCAATATCTTCGATCTGCGCAGCATTATGCTCGACGTAGCCGAGGAAGGCGCTGTAAGAAACGGTTTTGGGCGCTCCCATACCTGGCAGCCCCGGCGCTTTCACGACCACAACAATCGCCATCACCACCAGAATAATGATAATGATGCGCGTTCCATTCATGCCTGTCTTCAAATCAACCTCCTCCGGCGTCGCCTGCACAAAGGATCAGGCCAACGCAGGCTGTTACGGCAAATCCCTGCTATTATAGCACACAATTGCATACATGGCCTTGTTTCCCGCACATTCCGTTCTGCGCAAAGCGGGTTAAATCTCACGGGCTATGTCCTACTCATTGGTACAGAAACAATACCGCCAACAGTTCCCGCGCTTCTGCATCCGCGCCGACTTTTCCCTGCGCGTTTGCAAATGCCTGCAAAAATGCGGCATCAAGCGCAGCATCCTCGCAGGACAAGCGACACGCAAGCAGAGCCGTTTCCTCCGCCCGCCATTCCCCCACCGCCAATATACGCCCTTTATTTTCTTCAGTGAGCAGGGGAATGTGAGAGCGTTCAGATGCGGGAATTTTCAAGTCCGTAAACAAATCCTGAATTTTCTTCGTGCCGTTCAGTCCGCGCGGGCGTATCCGGTCGCCGGGCTGCCATGAGCGGACAGTCAACGCCAATTGTACCCGCGTTCGCTGCCAAAGAACTATCTGGCCGCGCCAATTATTTCCTATATCCGATGCTGCCCCTGCTTGCGTTTCGCGCTGCCATGCGTGGCGTAAATCTTCCAGCGCGTCCGGCAGTTCATCAGGCAAGCACGTTCGCGTGATAACAACAACGCTGCGCCCCGGCACAACGGTACGTCCCGGAACCAATACGGAACGTTCCCACGGAACGGCTTGCGCGGGGGGAGGTACGCGCATGAAATCAATGTTCGTTTCATCGCAATGAACGCGCAGAGTTCCGCCACTACCAACCGGCAATTCTCGCGTTCCTTCACGCCCGCTTGCCGCCAGTTCCAAGATTGCTTCAACCGCTTCAAAGGTAACGTTTTGTAAATCGCCGCGCATCTGCATAATCGCCTGCCGCAACGCGCGACGCTGCAAGGCTTTGGGCAGCAGCCGGAGTTTTTCACCCGATAAGCGCAGCGTGTTGGAAGCATTGGAAGACGCGGGAAGGCAGAGGTCATTGCAGGTAACATCGGCAAGCGCTTGGGCGGCAAGGGCGTCGAGCAGCGCGTTGTCTTCAAACGCGAGGTCCGCCAGCCGCAGCAGCGCCTCGTCCGCTTTTAGGTTGTAGTACGTCCGCAGTTGGGGCAGCAGTTCCGCGCGAACCCGGTTACGCCGGTAGGTCAGTTTTGCGTTGGAACTGTCGTGGCGCGGCTCCAAGTTAAAGTGGCGGCAATACTGCTCCACTTGCAGGCGCGTAACGTCATAAAGGGGGCGAATCAGGGGAAGCGCGACGGGCGGAAAACCTGCCAATCCTTCCAGTCCACTGCCGCGCACAATGTTGAGGAGAACCGTTTCAGTTCGATCATCGCGGGTATGCGCAAGGGCAATACGTTCCGCGCCTGCTTCGGCTGCGACCCGCCGTAAACACGCATGACGTACCTCTCGTGCCGCCTGCTGCGCGGAAAGATGACGGCGTTTTTGCAGCGCAGGCACATCTACACTTTCAGTACGGCAAGGCACGTTCAAGCCGCCGCAAAGCGCCCGAACGTACTCTGCGTCTTCATCCGCCTCTGCGCCCCGAAAACCATGATTGACATGACACGCGACAAGGGACAATCGCCACTCGTCGCGCAAATGTGCCAGCACGTGAAGCAGCGCTACACTGTCCGGCCCGCCCGACACGCCAACCACAACCGTTTGCCCCGGCGCCAGCATGTTGTCACGCTGCACAGTGGCAAGCAAAATTGCAGGCAGGACAGGCTCCGGTTCGGACATATCGGAATTCGCTTTCAACCGACCATCTATTCTTCCATGTCGCTGTGCGCCCCGGAGTTTGCGCTTAATGGCTGTCGGCTTTTGGCCCACGCAGGCAGGAAGGGAATAAATATGCCCCCGGCGACGGTAAACACAAAACCTACCCACACAGCAGACTGCCAGCCGTATGTAATCGTATGCCCATGCTCCGGGCCAAAAAAGTCGTACAGCCAGCCGCCGAATTTATCGGCCCACGCTGCCGCAAACGCAATCGCCGCCATAATCAGGCCGTACACCATGCCCTCGATACCGGGCGGGCAGGCGCGCGCCGCAAGGGTAAACAGGCATAGATTGTACAGCGTGCCGATTAACGCCAACGCGAACGCCACGAATTTAGCGCTTGGAGCGTCGTGCAGAAGCATTAGAACCGGGTAACTGATGCAGTCCATCAGCCACGCGGCGATAACGAGGGAGATAACGGGCAGCCTGCGCGAACCGACCATAAACAACAGCAGGGCAAGCGCAATACCCGCCGAGCCATACGCCTGCAAGTCCCCGATGAACTGCTTGGACAGGCGCAGCACGTCGGTTTCATAGTAGATTTGCGCCGTATTCACGCCGGGCGTCAAAATCAGGTAGAACACAAATCCGGTAATCGCCCACAATCCGGGGGATTTTACCGCATTGCGCAGCGCGGCCTTACGCGCCAATCGCGTTTCCTGCTCCGATTGCGCATTTTCACGGGCAATTGGCAGCGTCTCGTCCGCATCCGTCTGCCGGGTATATTCAACGCGATTGTCAATCAGCAACAGCGCAAGCGGAACAAACAGGAAGGACAGGAGGGCGGCGGTTCCAAAGGCGCGGGAATACGACCAGTCTTGCGTGACGTGTCCCGCCAGTTTTGCCGTATACGCGATGCTCAAAACCATCGGCACGAACTGCTGCAAGGACTTGAAGCGTCCGAACATCCCGGTGTCGTTCCCAACCGCAACAAGCACGGCATTGACGGCGACGCCGGCAAAAATGCCGAACATGCCCGACACCAACAGGAGCAAAACCACTGCCGCATACGTGTACTGATGCAGTATTGCCAGCCCCGCCAAGCCCAATGTACCGGCCAGATGGCCCACAACGTAATAGGAGCGTCGGCGATAGCCGAACAAAGGAAACGTATCCGACCAGGCTCCCATGAACGGCTGCACATACAGAGGCAAACCCAGTATCAGTCCCAGCGTTCCCACCGCGTTCGCATCCAGGCGCAGTTGCTCTTTATAAAGGAACGTCGTTTTCTCAACCGTCATTGCGCCCATAAGCGCGGCAAGAATCGAGCCGAGAACCACAAATAGCGTCGTACGCGCTGCCGGGTTCAGCCCTGTCGTCAGGGAAGAGGAAGACAGAGGCGCAGTAAACATCGCTTTTTGTCTCCTACCCTTCAAGGCTGAGAAGTCCGGCGCGTTATCTACCGGGGATTTTTAATCCCCGGCAACACAAAACAAGTGTCCTGCGGACGCGATTCTATAGTTAATAGCGCGTCTGAAAGACGCTTGCACTTTCCTGCCGGGGATTTTCAATCCTCGGCGCGTTATTTGCCGCCATGCGAGATTTTGCTGTAATCGGGGTCGAGGGACGGGCTGGCGTCGAGAAGACGCTTTGTGTATTCCTGCTGCGGATTGTCGAAAATTTGATCTACCGTACCCCGCTCCACAATCTGCCCGTGTTCCATCACGCACACTTCATCGGCCAGATAGCCGACCACATCCAGGTTGTGCGTAACGAACAGATACGTCAGGCCGCGTTCGCGCTGCAAGCGCCGCAACAGATTCAGCACCTGCGATTGGACGGACACGTCCAGCGCGCTTGTCGGCTCGTCCAGCACAATGAAGTTCGGGTCAACCGAAAGGGCGCGGGCAATAGCGATGCGCTGCCGTTGCCCACCCGAAAACTCGTGCGGATAACGGTCCAGCGATTCGGGCGGCATACTGACCTGCTTGAGCAGTTCCTTGCAGCGTTCCTCGCGCTCCGTCGCGTTTGCGCCGATGCGATGCACGATCATGCCTTCCTGCAAGGTTTCGCGCACGTTCATACGCGCGTTCAGGCTGGCATACGGGTCTTGAAACACGACCTGCATCTGTCGGCGCAGTTCCTGCCGCACTCGCCCCCGCCGCGCGGAAAACGGCTGGCCTTCATACACAATATCGCCGCCTGTCGGCTCCAGCAAATCCAGCAGCATCAATGCGACGGTTGTTTTGCCCGACCCGGATTCGCCCACTAAGGCCAATGTCTTGCCTTTGGGTATCTCAAAACTTACATCTTCGACGGCTTTTTTCCACTTTTTCGGCTGAAACAATCCCGTGCGCTGTGGAAAATGCTTTTGCAGGTTCCTAACGGCAATCAGAGGCGTACTGTCTTGTATACTCATCCTTCATCCTTCATCCTTCATCCTTAAACGTTCACTTCCTGCCGCAAGACAATCGGAACCATTCTTTCGGCGCGGTCAGCGGGACGGTCGGGAATATCGGGGTCGTACAGGTGGCAGCGGCAGGGACGATCCGCGCCCGCCGGACGCTCTTTGGGCGGTATGACCGGGCAGGAGCCGAAGCGGTAGCGGCAGCGCGGCTCGAAGCGGCAGGCAGTCGGCCATTTTGTCGGCTGCGGCACAATGCCTTCCAGAGTGGTCAAATCCTGTCCGCGCCGGGCGCGCGTCGGCAGGCTGGCAAACAAGCCCTGCGTATACGGATGCTGCGGATCGGCGAATAGATCGCGCGCAGACGCGCTTTCCACGACCTGCCCCGCATACATCACCGTCACGTCATGGGCAACCCGAGCCACTACGCCCAGATCATGCGTAATCAGCACCATCGCCATGCCAAGCCGCTTCTGCAAATCGCGCATCAAGTCCAAAATCTGCGCCTGAATCGTTACATCCAGTGCCGTTGTCGGCTCATCGGCAATCAGCAGTTTGGGATCGTTGGCAAGGGCGAGGGCGATCATCACGCGCTGCCGCATCCCGCCCGACAGTTCGTGCGGATACTGCCGCATGTGCTGGGCGGGGTCGGGCATCCCCACCAGTTTGAGCAGATCAACGCCCCGGTTCCACGCGGCTTTGCCGTTGGCCGTGCCGTGAATGTCCATCGACTCCGTTAATTGCCAGCCGACGGTATACACCGCGTTCAAACTGGTCATGGGTTCCTGAAAGATCATGGCGATGTCTTTGCCGCGCACACTCCGCATCTGGTCCCAGGTCAGGTCCAGCAGGTCGCGCCCCTCAAAGACAATGCGCCCTTCGTCAATGTACCCGGCAGGCTCCGGCACCAGCTGCATGATGGACAGCGCGGTAATGGACTTGCCACACCCCGACTCGCCCACAATCGCCAGCGTTTCGCCCTTGTTGACCGTAAACGATACGCCATCTACGGCCTTCGCCAACCCCGACGGCGTGTTGAAAAACGTATGCAGGTTTTCGACTTGTAAGATAGGTTCGGGCACGGTAAACTCCAGGTTTCAGGTTTCAGGTTTCAGGTGTCAGGCAGAACTCGTTCCTGATACCTATTCCTTTTCGGAAGAAGGTAGGCAGCTAGATATTCCCTGAAACCTGAAACCTGAAACCTGAAACCTAACTGGTTCTCAATCGCGGATCAATCGCGTCGCGCAGGGCGTCGCCGAAAATGTTGAAGGACAGTACCAGCAGGAACAGCGCGCCGGAGGCGGAGGCGAGATGCCAGCCGATAACCGGTTCGCGGGCAAGTTCCGTGCGCGCGCTGTCAATCATGTTGCCCCAACTGCCGAATTCGGGGGGAACGCCGACGCCGACAAATGTAAGGATGCTTTCCGCCATGACATACCCGCTGAAACCCAGCACCAGCGAAATAATCACGATGGGCAGCAGGTTGGGCAAAATATGGCGCAGCATGATGCGCAGGTTGCTCACGCCAAGCGAGCGGGCGGCGCGGACGTACTCGCGGTCACGGTGCTTGAGCGTTTCGCCCCGAATAAGACGGCATAAGCCAATCCAACTGGTGAAGCCCAGGGCAAAGCAAATTTGATTCAGACCCCTGCCGAGAACCAGAACCAGGGTAATCAGCAGCAGAATGTCGGGTATGGAGCCGACAACTGTATACGTATACTGAATCACATCATCTACGCGCTTGCCGTAATATCCCGCCAGCAATCCAAAAATCAGGCCGATGGGCAGCACGATGATACTGGTCAGACCGCCGATAATCATGGCCGTGCGGCAGCCTTTAAGGGTGCGAAACAGCACGTCGCGCCCGTTGCCGTCCGTGCCAAGAATATGCCTGCCTGTCAGGGGATGTATTTTGGCTTCACCGGTTGTCATGGTCGCAAACGGGCTGGAGTACGTGCGTTCGACGGATACGCGGGCGAACATGCGATCCAGAATGGTCTTCGGTTCCGCCGCTTTGTTGTCCTGCCAGGCGATGCTGTCCAGCACGGCCACGCCCGCGTACAGGCAAATCACGGTCAGCGCGGCCAGCGCCACTTTGTTGCGTCCGATGCGGCGGTAGGCTTCCGCCCAAAGCGGCGTTCGCCGCGCCCGCGCGATCAGCGTAACCAGTACGACGACAACGACAACAGGTATCAGATTGCTTATCCAGGTGTTCATGTCTGTCCCTATTACTCCAATCGAACGCGCGGGTCCACCAGAGCGTAGCCAATGTCGGTCAAAATATAGCCGATGATGGTCATCAGCGTTCCCAAAAACACCATCGCGCGCACAACGGCGAAGTCCGCGCTGTTGATTGCGTCCAGCAGGTAGTTGCCAAGTCCGGGAATGTTGAAAAACGCTTCCAGTAACAGACTGCCCAAAAACAGGCCGGGGAGCGCCGCGACTGATGAAGTGACAATCGGCACAGCCGCGTTTTTCAGCACATGCTTGAATAACACGGCCTGTTCGGAAACGCCTTTGGCCCGCGCCGTCCTGACGTAATCTTGATTCATCTCTTCCAGCATAAAGGTGCGGTACAAGCGCGTCACGCCACCGAAACTGTACAAGATACCGACAAAGGTAGGCATTAAAAAGAATTTAATACCGGCCAATCCGCCGTGATACCCGGCAATGGGAAATATCTTCAGGACTTTCCCCAGCATGAACTGCCCCGTGATGATGTACACCATAGACACGATGCTCATCAGCAGTACGCATAAGAACGTGCCCCAATAGTCCACATACGTGCTGCGAAAGTACGCCAGAAACAGCGCGGCGGCAATCGTCGTAAGCTGCAAGCCTATGAAGACGGGCAGGGCAATGGCAAAGGAGGGACCCGCGCTTTTGATAATGCGCTCGCGGATGTCTTCTTGATTAGCATCGGACTTGCCGAACTGAAACGTCAACAAGTTCCAGGTTTGCGAGGCGATCTGCTGGCCGCGCGGCTTGTCATAGCCGTGCTGAACCAGCCATTCGTTCAGTTGTTTTTGCGTCGGGTTTTTGGCCGACAGGTTGTTACGCGCAATGCGCTCCGGGGGAAAGACCCCGTAGAACAGCAGGATTGTCAGAAAGGATACCGTTGCGAGAATGGGAATCGCGTACAGCACACGTCGCAGCACGTAGCGCAGCATGGTTAGTGTCCTCCTGTATTTTGGCGCACATGCCGATTGGTACGCTGTCGAACCACCTGCGCGGCGGGAATGCTGCCGACGAAAATCAGCGCGGCAACCGCCAGCAGAGGCAAATAATTGGGGATATTCCATTCGGCCTGCAGGCGGGCGCGGACATTGCCGTCTACGCGCCAGTATTTCACCATATCCTGCGCCACCGGATGCGGCTTATAGTTGGACAGCCAGGGCTGCGTCAGAGCGAACGTTTCATTGTGCGTGAGATAAATCCAGGGACAATCTTCCGCCGCAATGTCGCGCATTTTGTTGATGATGGCCGCGCGTTCCGGCGTGTCTTCCATAGCCCGCATTTGCTCGAACAGCTTGTCGTATTCCGGGTTCAGGTAGTTGCAGGCGTTGGGACCGGGGCGTTTGTTGGGACCATACAGCAGGAACACGAAGTTTTCCGGGTCGGGATAATCGGCCACCCAGCCATAGTTCATGAACTGATAGTCTCCCTTGTCAATTTTGGCCTGAAACACCGGCCCACGCCAGGCGCGCGACTCGACATGGATGCCGATCTTCTCGATCATTTCCGTGAACAGCCCAATAACCTGCCGTCCCGCCGCCGTGATAAGCAGGTTTTCCCAGTAGATGGTCAGCCGTTCGCCGGTTTTGGGGTCAATGCCGTTGGGGTAGCCCGCTTCCGCCAGCAGTTTCTTCGCTTTTTCCAGATCAGGAGTGCGGTATGGGTTCTTGTAGTTGGGATCGTAGCCGAACAATCCGGGCGCGATGATGGACTGCGCAGGCTTGCCCAATCCCAGGTAGATAATATCTATGTACTTTTGCGCGTCAATGGAGCAGGAAATCGCCTGCCGCAGCTTGCGGTGCTTTTCCGCCTCCTCGCCGGTCAGGGGCTTGCCGCCGGCGTCCACGCCACCCACAACCGGGTCATTCATGTTGAACGAAAAGTAGCTGACATCTACCGCCACTTCGCGGTGCAGGCCGATGCCGCGCTTTGTCATTTCCGGCGTCAGCGCGTTGCCATTGCCCATAACCTGCTGAAAGTTGGTTTGTCCCACGCCCGCAAAATCCAGATAGCCTTGCAGGAACAGATTCCATGAGGTTGTTCCCTCGCGGACAACGACATAGCGGAGTTCCTTGATGAACGGCAACTGCTGTCCCGCATCCTTGAGCAGCCCGGCTTCCGCATCCCCCGGCGCTCCCTCGGAAGGATAAAAATCGTCCTTGCGATAGTTGGGATTGGCTTTCAGCGTGATGCCGCCCTTGGGCTTGTACTCCGTCAACATATACGGGCCGCAGCCGACGGGATGGCGGGCCAAATCCTTGCCATACGTATCCGCCGCCTCATGCGCAAGGGGACTGGTAAAGTGCATCGCCATCAGATACTTCAGTTGCGGGTAGGGCTGATTGAGTTTGATCCGAAACGTGTACGGGTCGCGGGGGTCGAGTTCCAACCCCTCCATCGGATAGCTGTAATCCGGCTTTTGCTTGGCCTTTTCCTGCGCGGCGATATGATCCTCGTAGTCTTTCATGCCCAAAATCTTGTCGTCAAAGAAGCTAAGAATGGGACACGTTACGTCGGGATCGGCCATGCGCCGGAAGCAATACAGGAAATCGGCTGCCGTGATTTCGCGCCCTTTGCCATCCGCAAAGCAAGGGTCGTCCTGAAAGCGCAGGCCCTTGCGGATATGGAACGTCCACAACTGCCCTGTTTTGGTGACTTGCGCTTCCTTGCCGTCTTTGCCTTTCTCCGTTGCCGTGTAGGTGTAGGGTGTGGCTTCCGGCATGGTCGTGCCCAACCCCAATTCCAGCACGAACGGATTGCGCTTGAGATAGTTGTATTGCAGGTAGGACGCATAAATGGGATCAATCACTTCCGCCGCCGCCACGTCATACGCAACAGAAGGGTCGAACGTTTTGGGATCGTCCGTAATGTTGCGGTACAGAATAGGTTCTGCCGTTTCCCCGGTGGGATAGGGATTGTTGCTGCATCCCGTCAGCAGCGATACCGCTATAGCGCCGAACAGTATGGGCAAAATCCGCGAACAAAGCCACTGGCGTTTGGCAAAAGTTTTCAATTGTAATGAAAATACCGACATAATTTTTATCCTGAAGGGAATAAATCTGAGCAAAGTCAGGAATGGGTTCATGTTGAGCAAACGGGAGAGTTGAGATACGACATTATACCCACATTCCTGATAAGATTGTACTTGCGCAGCCAATCAGCCGTTCAGCGTCCGAAGACGGGAACCCCTGCGCCTACTGACGTTTCCCCTACTCCTTCCGTGACGATTTTGCCTTCCCGCCGATCCAGCAGGGATGCGGGCAGATAGGCGACGACGGCTAAGGCAGGCAGGCTCATTAAGGCGCTTAGTCCGACCACCTGCCCAAAATTCCAGTGCGCGTTGATATTGAGCCACGAGCCGAACACGTTGGACAAGCGACTTGCGAATGTGAACACGCTTGTCAGCAGGGCATAACCGAGCATTGCCTGCCCGCGCGGTATCGCCCGGATAGCAAGATCGAACAGCATGGCAAATACCAATGCCGACAGAACGCCGTTCGCGCCCTCGATGCAGACTGCCGCGACAGGCGTTCGATACCCAAGATACAGCAGCGTTCCCAGGGCATTGCAGCCGATACCCGCTATCAGCAGGGTTTGCAGCGCAACGCGCCGACACAGATACAGATAGCCGCCCACGCCCGCCAGCCCACACGCGCCCCCCACAAACGCCAGTCCGTACTTCACGCCTTCCCCAAAGTGCAGCCGTACATTTTCCTGATCCTGCAAAGCCGTAAAATTCGGAGCCATGTAGACAAGACAGGCAATGGCGACTACACCCCAGACGTTTCTATTGCCGATTGTGGATTGCCGATTGTGGATTGTCGATTGAGTTTCTCCTGTTCCCTGTTCCCTGTTCCCTGTTCCCTGTTTCTCCTTTTCTTCTCTTCTGTCTTCCCTCAGCAACGTCCAGCAAAGTAGGGCGAAGCCGGTCAGTACGAGGGCGCAGAAGGGAGCGGTAAAATGCAGGGTTTTCAAGCCTAAGAGACTGGCCGCGCCTGCGCCGGTCAGACGCGCCAGGAATACGCCGCCCGCGTGGAGCGCGCCCAATCTGCCGGTTGCGCCCATGCGCTGGCCCTGTTCCACCAGTATGCCACCCATGACCGTACTGGCAAGCGCGAGCATGGCTCCAATGGCGACTAAGAGACAGACAAGCAGCATGGCGGAATGGGTGACACTTGCCGCAAGCCACAAACCGGCGGCACACAACGCGCTGCCTGCCAGCCATTGTCGGCGCGTAGGCGCAGAAGGCGATTTTGATTGCAGGCAAAGGGCGAAAATCGGCTTTGCGTACCAGAACGCGCCGAGCAGCAGCCACAACAGCGCGGTTTGCAGGGCGTTGGCGGTTTGATTGCCAAACCAGAAACGCTCTACGGCAAGCGGCGCGATCACATCCGGCTGCGCGAGGGTGGTGACGAACACGATCAGACCGATCAGCAGCAGCAGGCCGCGCAATTCCGCTTTCATCCGGGCGCGTTCCTGCGGCGTCAGCGTGGGCAGGTCGGGCAGTCCGAGCGCGGCTAACATGCGGTTCAAACCGGATGCGGTCAGGGTTTCTGTTTGCATTTGCGCCAGGCCGTTCTGGGCGCGAAGTTCCGCGCTGTGCGCCTGTCGGCAGTCTGCGCACCCCCGCCGATGCCACCAATCGGCAAGCGTCGTGGAAGCCAGGGGAACGTCCCTATGGGCGCGATCAACGGCGGTGTTGTCGCGTTCCGTTTGGGGCGTGTTCGGTTGACGTGAGCAATTCATCTCCAATGTCCTTTGAACCAGGGTTTTCTGGCAGGCGAAGAAGCCGCAGCCGCCGCATTGCCGATGCCGGCTTCTCCTGATACAACCGCGTGAACCTTGCTTTGCGGCAGTCCGGGGTTCTCGCTTGCTTTGAGCCATTGGCGCAGGCGTTCGCGGGCAAAATAGCAACGCGATTCCACCGTGCCAACCGGAATATCTAAAATCAGCGCTACTTCCGCCTCGCTGAACTGCGACAGGTAGCGCAGCATGAAGGTGTCGCGGTGTTCTTCGGAAAGTTGGGCAAGGGCGGCTTCCAGCGCCAGTCGGTCTTCCACAGCGTTCAGCGCATTGCAAACGGGGTTCGATGCAAGCGCGTCCAGCGTCTCGCCCAGGCTTTCCACGCTGACTTCCACCCGATGGTCGCGCAGCCAATGTGCAAACTCGCGCCGCATGATCACAAACAGCCAGGCGCGGAGGGCGGATTTGTCCTGCAAGCCATCCAGGGACGCAAACGCCCGACACCACACCCATTGGGTCAAATCTTCCGCGTCCTCGCGCCTGCCGGTCTTCCAGCGCAGCCAGCAAAACAGGGTGTTGCTGTGCCGCGCCACCAGCCGTGACCCCGCGCCTTTGTCCCCGCCGAGATAGCGTTCGATTAGTTCGGCATCGTTCTCCACCAACCAACTCCGGTTCCGCCCTGCCGCACAATTACGTTCGTAAGTTCTTCTATACGTATAGAGCGCGTTCGGCGTGATTTCCTTCATGCGGAAAATATAAATTTTTTATGGAGGGTTCTACCCTCATCCGGCCTTCGGTTGAGATAAGGGAGTGGCAGACGAACGAACATTCTATGCAGTCTGTTGCTGTCACTCTTATCTCATCGTCGGCCCTTCATTGAAAACTGTCGTGCAATAAGCCCTGAAAGGGAGAAGGTGGACGGAGGCCGGATGAGGGTAGAAGCCATTATTGCAGGAGAATTGCATGGCGGTGACGAATGTTTCTGTATACTCACTGGCGTTAGCGGAAGATAAGGAGCGGCAGGTTCCCATGAACAAAGGCGGCGGCAGACCAAGCGAAGAACTCCGGCATTTTACGAACCGCGAGGACGAGAAGAAGGTGTTCACGGCGTTTGTGAACGGCAGGGACGGCGATAATTTGCCCCTCCTGATGTTTTATGGCGTGGGCGGCATCGGCAAAACGTAGATGACCAAGAAGCTGCGGCAGTTAAGGCACATTTCTGTGTACTTTATGAAGATTGATTGGCGCCTGCTGTTACCTCGTGCATTATTTTCACTACTGCCTGAGCCATTTTCAACGCAAGGAGCGCATCGCCTTCATCGGCTGTCCCGCCACGATGGATGATGCTGTTCCGCTTGTCGTAGCTGGCGGCTAAATCGCGCCATAAATTATCCGGTTCGCGGAACAGGGAACGTCCGGCAACAAAGTACATGCCAACGCTCATGCGATGTTTCAGGCTGTATTCATGCGTACTGAAAAACTCGCGCGCTTCCGCCCACTCTCCCGTTAGCGATTGCTTCGCCATCTTCTCAAATTCCGTCGTGAACGTCGCATCAATCACGCTCCAACAGTTGAGAACGGTTTCCCGAAAACGCTCTTCCCGATACGCCAGTTCAGCGTCCAGCAAATAAACATCGGAAATTGAAGGATCGGAACCGTCCACAAGCGCCGCCCGAATCTTTGCCTCCATACGCGCTATATCCACAGAATGGTCGCTGCGCACAGGCGGCAAAGGAGGCGTGTAAATCAATTCCTCAGCCCAGATTGTCCCATCCTGTAGATTAGTGAACTGAAAAGGACTTGCCTGCGCGTTCGTCAACTCTGTTACTTGCGGCAGTCTTAATTCCACGCGATACCAGCGCAGCAAACGGTTTACATGATGTAACAATCTGGCCGCGTAACGTCTACGCAAACTTGAGATAGTATCTGCGTCTGCTGCATCCGGCGCATCAACAATCAACAGGAAGATTTTATACGGCTCGGCGTCCCCATCTAGCTTTTAAGCTTCAACTGAACTGAGGCGCAGTAACTCTCTCCTGTCACCTATCGGATAATCGCCTACGGGCAGTAATAAACTATAAGGAGAGATAAACCATACCTGAATTTGTGGCATAGTACGCCTCTCCTATGTGTAAAGAATCCGCAGTTTCCCCTCAGCGTTATGTTGCCGGGCAAAGTCCTGCAACTCGCCATGAAAGCGATCCGTGATGTCGTCCTCTTTCAAATATTTGGCGAAGCGTACATACGCAACCAGCATCTCACCCCGACGAAACAGGTCCGCGAACACCTGTTTGTGTTCGCTTTCAAATGAACCCAAATATTCTCCGTAGCTGTTTTTTATAGCCGCCGCAAACACTTCATCCTTGGCAATTGACATGGCAGCCTCCTGTCAGAAACATAAGTGAACTCGTAAATCCCTACGCTTTAGTATACACCACCCTCAACAACGAATGGGAAAGAACTTCGTCCTACAGTAAAGCAAGAGGCCGTCGCGCGGATACGACGGCCTCTTGCTGATACGCAGACAGGATGAATTTAGCGGATTGGCGATGCGCTACAGCAAACTTTGCTGTCCACTGCCGCCGTTGCCGTTGCCCCAATCGTCGTTTTTGTTTTGTTTCACGAGGTAGGGCAGGCACAGGTGGTCGCAGGCGGCGCGCGTGATTAAACGGCCCCGGTTGGTGCGGTTCAGGAAGCCTAACTGCATCAGGTACGGCTCTACCATGTCTTCCAGCGTGTCTTTTTCCTCGCCTAGCAGCGCGCCAAGCGTGTCCAGGCCAACCGGCCCACCCTCGAACTTTTCGATGATGGCGCGCAGGAAGCGGCGATCCAGATTGTCCAGTCCCAATTCGTCCACTTCCAGATTGCGCAACTGCGCGTCGGCGGCTTCCTTGGTAATGATGTTGTCGGTAAACAACTGCGCGTAATCGCGGACGCGCTTGAGCATCCGGTTGGCGATACGGGGCGTACCGCGCGAACGGAGGGCGATTTCCCACGCGCCTTCCGGCTCGATCTTCACGTTCAAAATCACCGCGCTGCGCTTGACAATCGTATCCAGTTCCTCTGTGCTGTACAACTCGAACTGGTGATGGATGCCGAAGCGGTCGCGCATGGGCGATGAGATCATGCCCGCCCGCGTGGTCGCGCCGACAAGCGTAAAGTGCGGCAGCGTCAGGGGCAGGGTGCGGGCAGCAGGACCTTTGCCGATGATAATATCCAGCCGGAAGTCTTCCATCGCTGAATACAGCACTTCCTCAACGGAGCGGTTCAGGCGGTGGATTTCGTCAATGAAAAACACGCTGTCTTTTTCCAGACTGGTCAGAATGGCGGCCAGATCACCGGGTTTTTCCAGCGCGGGGCCGGACGTAATGCGTATCGGCACTTCCATTTCATTGGCGACGATGTTGCTCAAGGTGGTTTTGCCCAATCCGGGCGGGCCGTACAGCAGGACGTGGTCCAGGGCTTCGCCGCGCGATTTCGCCGCTTCAATGGCAATGCCTAAATTCTGCTTGGCTTTGGGCTGCCCGATCATCTCGCGCAGGCGCTTTGGCCGCAGCGACAACTCGCCCGAATCGTCGGGCTGTTCGCTCGGCGACATAAACCGCCCCTCCTCGTCCTCTCCTCCACGTCGTGACATAGCGATTCCTTTCCGCGTCAGCAGCAAATACAAAATAGTTCTGATAGATTATTGTAACACGAAAGTGTCTTTTTGTCTACTATACGGCTGGCGTTCAAGGAGGAAATGTGAGACAGGATGGTATAGGAGGCGAAGGTTACGTCCGATTGGTAGGCCATATCTCGACGGAAACGTAGTCATAGCGCGTTTCATGCGAACCCTCTTTGACAGCCTCCTTGTCCGCTTCCCTGCCTGCCGGGGTTGCCGTTGACGCATTGTTCGGCGGATTGGCAGGCGCGGGCGCGCGGACGACGCGCACCCATCCACTCGCGGGAGCCACGACGACCCCATTGGCTTCCGTATTCAAGCCTAAGATCGCGCCGCGCTGCACAAACTCGCCATCGCGGTAAATGGCTCCATAAATCGGGTGAACGGATAAGCGCCAGGGTTCCATGAATAACTTCTCCCATGCAATCTGCGCCAGAAATAAGGCTGTAATTAAGGAAGGGCCGACAGAAAAGGGGCACGAATAGAGTGCTGCCGTGTATTATGGCAGTTGGCGCAAGGGAATACAACGGGAGTGTGTCACGCGCCGATTGTAAAACCGGTAACACGGCGGGGTATTACCTGAAGCGAGCGAAAAGAAGGACAACAGATGCTTTTTCGCGCCTATTCTGCTTTGACCGATTCAAGGCGAAATTGTTCCGTTCTCCTGCCGGTATTTTCGCGCGTTCTTCCCGCCTTGACAGCATTTGCTGTGTGCTTCATAATGCGGGCTAATGGCTTCACTCTTTCCTTACAATTATTTGCCCTTTCCGCGTCGGGACGTCCGGCGTATTCGGGTTTGCTCCTGCGTTGCGTGGATACTGTTGTGGCTGTGCGGCATGGGAAGCGCAAAAGCGCAAACGCCACCAGTCCCCGCGCACCGCGTTATTGTTCTGCTGGTTCCCGGCCTTCGCGCCGAGGACCTGACGCGAGTGGATTTGCCGGGACTGGCTGCCCTGCGCACGGAAGGCGCGGCAGGCTGGATGATTTGCCGCGCCGCCCGCTCCGCTGACCGCAATCTGCTGCTCCCGGATGGCCGCGACACCCCGGCTTCGCTCACTCTTACGCTTAGCAGCGGCGGGCGCGTTCTGGCAGGGCGTCCGGCAGAAGAGAAGAAAAGAAGAAAAGAAGAAGAGAAGACAGAACAACAGGGAACAGGGAACAGGGAACAGGGAACAGAAGAAACGCAGTCGGCAATCGGCAATCCACAATCGAAAATCGAAAATCGAAAATCGAAAATCGCTGGGTTGGGCGATTTGATACATGCAAAAGGCTGGCACACGGTTGTTTACGGCAATTCAGATACGGATGTTGTTGATGATGAGGGAACGCTGCTGGCGGCGGATAGCGCGGGAAAAGTTGACTTTCTCCATACGGAAGCCTTGACGGATGCGCAAGCCCTGTACGCGCCCTACGGCAAGCGCGACAATATCCCTGCCCTACTGCTCGCGCTTTCCACAGCCTCAGAGCGGTATGCGCTGGTGACACTGGTGTTTGGCGATCTGGCGCGGGCGGACGCTTACGGCGCGTTGTGCCTGCCCGCGCAGCGCGACCTTCACCGCCTAACGGCTTTGCGCTCTCTTGATGGACTGCTGACAACACTCCATTCCCAAATGCAGGCCGCGCCCGGTCCGCCGATCCGCTTTTTCCTGCTATCCCCTGCTCCGGCAACATCAGCCGACTTGCATGACCGGCTTACGCCCATTCTGATGTGGGGGCACGATGTACGCGCCGGGATTCTGGCATCCCCTTCCACGCGCCTGCCCGGTATCGTCGTCAACACGGATTTTCTGCCGTCTCTCGCCGAAGCGTTCGGCGTCGCGCCACCTGCGGGAGCGATTGGGCGGGCTTTTCAAGCGCAGCCCACGCGCAATGCCAACTCGCTTACCGACTGGCAAGCGGCTCACAATCAAATTTTACAATCGGAGCGCTTGAAAGACGTTTACGGCGGATTGCCCACCCTGCAAATGCTGCTAGTAATTGCGGCGTTAGGATGCTTCCACTTCCGTCGCTATCGCTTCGCCGGTTCCTTTATCACCGCGATTGTCGCCCTGCCGCTTGCCCTTTTGCTGCTGCCGTACCTGTCCTTTGCTGCGGCCTCGGTAACTGGCGCGGGCATCGCAATCACAATTTTCCTTCTAGCCTTCGCCACAGTAGCATGGTGTTTGTACCCGTCCCGGCGTGGGGTTCCGTTCCTCCTGACAATGCTGTTTACAGTTCTGCTCAGCGTCCTTGCCCTTGATCTGCTTACCGGCTCCCATCTCTTGCGTCAGGCATGGATGAGTTACTCCGTCATGGAAGCGGCCCGCTTCTACGGCATTGGCAACGAGTACATGGGCGTTATGATCGGGGCGGCATGTATTGTGATAGGGAAAAGGGATAAGGGAAAAGGGAAAGGGATAAGGAAGAGGGGGAGAAGAGGAGAGAGGGAGAAGAGAAGACAGAAGCAAGCGAACCGCCGCCTATCAACTATCAACTATCAACTAAAAACTCCTTATCCCTTATCCCTTACACCTTATCCCTTTTCTTCCTCCTCTTCCTCCTCGGCTACAACCGTTTCGGGGCGAAGGTCGGCGCAATTCCTTCAGCGGGCATGGCGCTGGGCGTGGAAGGGTTGATGCTGTGGCGGGGCAGGCTTCGCGCCCGTGACCTGCTCCTGATTGGCGGGGCGGCGGTGTTGGTTTTGGCCGGGTTGCTGCTGCTGGATATGCGGCACGGAATGGGTGAGCAATCCCATTTCGCCCGCGCGTTTGCCGGTTCGGGCGGCAGCCTGCCCGAAATAGCCCTGCGCAAACTCCGTCTGGAAGGCTATCTGCTCCTGCACAGTCCGTGGAGCGCGGCCCTGCTTGCGGCCTCACTTGGTTTCTTTGCTGTGGTGACAGGCAGGGGAAAAGAAGAGAAGACAGGGAACAGGGAACAGGGAACAGAAGGGGAGATACAAGATACAAGATATAAGATACAAGCAGGAGGTGAGGCTTCATCACTCATCACTCATCACTCATCATTTCCTGCCCTATCAACTATCAACTATCAACTATCAACTACTTACGGTCTTATAACCGGCGCAATGGCGTCGCTGCTTTGCAATGATTCGGGAGTAACGGCAGCCGCTATGATTATGCTGTTCGGGTTTGCGTGGGTATTGGCGCAGGAGGCAGAGGACAAGCGTTTGGGCGTTTTCCCTGTTTCCTCTTCTGATGCTGCGAGTGGCGTTTCGGAACCCATTGATTGAAACCTGCCTTTTTGACGCCTGTCTTTCACTTGGTCTTATCACCCGCTTACAGTCGCGTACGCAAATGACCCAACACTCAACACCCGATACCCAACACCCGATACCTCCTCCTACAAAGAGGAGGTTGCGCCACGTCTTGCGGGAGCGTTGGCAGGCATGGAGGCCGCGCTTGCTGTTTGTGGAACGCGCGGTTTTTGTTGTGTCGGTAATCGGGGCGCTGTTGTTTCCCGGCTGGCGCGAAAACCTTGCCGGCCTGTGGATGAGTCTGAACGGCGTTTACGCCTTGATTGCCTGCGCGTGGGTGACGCTGCATGGCCGTGCGCTATGGCACGTTCGGGACAGCATCTTGCGTTGGGCCATTTGTTTGTCTGTGCTGTGCGGGCTGATGATTTATACCACGCAATTTGACGCGGCGGTTTCTATCGGCAATCCCGCCGGAATCCCTTCCCCCATCGAAGCCATTGGGCCGACCCTGCTCCTGCCTATCTGGTTCCTATTATTCTGCGGGCTGATGGTGGTTGGACTGATCGGGGGAAGCGTCGGCTCGTTTGTGGGGCGACGGAGCGGAGACAATGAGCGCTCCGCCCGCGTCGGCGTTACAATGAGTATGGTATCTACGATTGCGCTGGCGGTTGCCGTCGCGTTCCTGCCGAAAAATGTCGGCGCGGATGGTTTGGGAATGGGCTTACTGTTTTGCAGTTTTCCCCTGCTGACGCGCCTGTATACGCAGACACAGCCCAATTTTTCAGGTCCCGTAAAGCATTGGATGCAGCCTGCAAAGCGCCTGCTTACCACCTGCCTGATATGGCGCTGGCATACGCCCGCGCTTCCCTTCGCCAAAGCGATTCCATCCGCCAATCGGATTCCGGCCCGCAAGTCAATGGTCACGCTGGACATGCGGGGCGCGATACTGGGATTTGTGGTTGCCGCGCTGCTGCTGCGGATTCCGGCGCGGTTTGTCGGCCCGCTGCAAAGCCAGGCGCTGACCGGGCTGACGCATTTGCGCGCAAGCGTAACGGCAGCCACGTCGCCGTTCCCGTCGGAAATGTTTCCAGCCGAACAGCGGCGCAAAGCGGCGAAGGCGCGCGAGGGGTTTGTAATTCTGCGCATGGACTTGCAAACGCGCTACGATGCCGCGCGCGGCTCCGAAGCGGAAGTTCAGGCAGACATGATCGCGCGGCTTGAAAAATGGGGCGTAAAGCGCGTCGTTTTGCCCCTGCCTGTCCTGAAAGGCAAAATGATTTCCGGCCAAACGTCGCAAAATGACGGCCCGGCTCCCGATGACGACGATGTAAAGCATAATCGCGCTTATGCGCCCCTGCTGGCACGGCTGCTCCATGCAACGCCGAACGTTGCGCTGGCCGTGCCTTCCAATGTTGATTTCGAGGACGCCCGCGTGAAACTGCTTGTCGGCGCGGCTTCCTCGGCAGGAACCGCCGAGGTTTCGCGTTCCCCGGCCACGTATCTGCCCATCGTGCCCGAAGCATGGCGTGACCGCCCGCCCCTGCCCGCCCTGCTGTGCGCGCAAATCCTAACGTCTTCAGCGCCGCCTGCTCCGGCATTGCCGCCCATCAGACGGCAGGGCGCTATGCCGCCACAGTCTGAAAAGGCTCCGCTAAAGTCTCAAAAGGCTCCGCAGAACAGCGCCTTGCCGCATACGTTACGGGAGATACCCGGCTGCGCGCGGCCCGGCGTTTATGACGACAGCGTACTGGTTGATTTCGTCGGGCAGGGGCCGCGCGAGGATTTTCTGCATGCCACCTACAGTGAAATCCGCGCCAACGCGCCCCTGCTGTCTCTTAAAGCAGGAGACGCGCCGCCGCAAAAAGCTTCCCCGGATACTCCCAGAGTCCGGGGCGAATGGAAGCCGGCTTCCGAACTGCTGCGGGGGCGGGTGGTCTTTCTGGATGCCCTGCCCCATACGGCTGTACTCACGCCTGCCGGTTCCATGACGCAATCGGAAGCGCAGGCGTATGCCGCGTCCACGCTGCTGTCGCAGGAAGCCTTTACGCGGACTGCGCCGCTCACATTCGCCATTTTGACGCTGCTGCTCGGCGCGTTCGTCGGCCATACCTGCGCGCGGCAGGAGCCGCTGGATGCCATTATCCGCCTGCTTATTCCCCTCTTTCTCGTGGTCGCCGGAAGCATTGAATTGTTTCTGTTTCAGTCTGCGTGGTTCGATCCCGTCTTGCCCCTGCTGACGATGGCCGCGACGGGTATGCTTGCCACGCAGTTCCGCTTTGCCCGCGAACGCGCCGAAAAACACCGCGCGTCGGCGCTGTTCGGGCGGTTTGTGGCCCCGCACATGGTGCAGAGGTGGCTGGCGCAGCGCGAGGAAGAGTTGGGGATGGGCGGAACCCGCGAGAAAATCTGCGTCCTGTTCGCCGACGCGCGCCAATTCACCGCGTTTGCCGAACAAAACGACGCCACCATTGTCCTCGATGTCATCAACGCCTACATGACCGCGCTGACGGATGCCCTTCACGCGCATGGCGGCATTTTGGACAAGTACACGGGCGACGGCCTGATGGCGTTTTTCCAGATCACCCACTCGCCTTCCGAAGACATTGGCCGCGCCGTACACGCCGCGCTTGCCATGCGCGACGCCGCGCTGCAATTGTCCGCGCAGCAGGAACGCGACGGCAAGCCGATGCTGTCATTGGGAATTTCGCTGCATTACGGCGAAGCGATTGTGGGCTTGGTGGGCAACCCGAAGCTGCAGATCAATTATACGGCGATGGGGTTGGCGGTTGTAGTCGCCGCCCGCCTGCAAACCATAGCGGGCGGGGGCGATGTAGTGGTCAGCGAAGAAGTCTACCGCGAAACGCAGGAAGCGTTTGCGTTTGTCGTGGGCGAACCGGTACAGGTCAAGGGCTTAACGCAGCCCGTGCGCCCCTACCGCGTCCTTGCCGCCCAATCGGAATAGGAAGTTCTTTCAACCCCCAACATCAGCCAAAGCTTTGCTAAAACGGGAAAAGCGGTCTGTACAAAAAAGGTATGTAGAGTCATCGTCGAAATCTTGGCAATGCAGCGCTTCCAGCCCGATGTCTCGTTGTGTCAAATTGTAGGAGAGAGGCATCGTGACCTCGTAAGCATCAGGGCGAACGGGAGGGGTGAAACATAGGACTGGCACCTCCCTTCTCAGTTGATAGTTGATAGTTGATAGTTGATAGGAACTAGCAACGTTCAGCCTTCTTGTTTGTATAGCAGACGTTGTTCTACTGTTTAGACGACTGTGTGGGGCAAAGGTTTCGTTCTTTTTGCGTTGTTTGGCTTTTTTCTGTCTTTTTGGAATTATTTTTGCAGAATGGTTTTGGCGAGAGGGTTGCTGTTAGCGTGGTATGGGAATGGGGAATGTGCTTCCGCGTGGAGCAAGGGGAAAGGGCGCTTGCTTCAGGTTCGTACATCCAGCATTTGCCAGGGACGCCGGGACATGGCTGCTGAGGACGTTGCCGCTCGTGTCCAGCCGAACCGCAACACTGCCTTGCACATCAAAGGCATAGAACACGCTGCCGCCGCCTACCCCGTTCACATGCCGAGCAACCAAGCCGTTCGCGCCAACGGTGTTGACGGCTGTGACGTTGCCGCTTGCGTCGAGTTCACAGACGGGAACAAGCCCATCGTAGAGGAAGTACGTTCTGCCAGCCGAAGATTGCTTCCAAGCCCGCAAGCCGTCGCTGCCATACCCTGCCGTGAGCGCCGTGCCAATGCTCGTCAGCTTGTTGTTGGCGTCGTAGGCGAGCGCACTCCCGTTCCAACTTTGCGGGTTGCCGTTGGCATCGAAGGTGACAGTTCCGCCCTGCGTGTTCTGGTTGACGCTGTTGAAGGTCTGCGTTACGCCCTTGAACGTGGTCGGATTGCCCACAAGGTAATACCCATAGCCGTTGCTGTACCCACCTGTGCCCTTCCATGTAGTCACTAACCTCTGATAGCAGAAGGTTAGTCAGAATCTGAGTCAGGCGTAGTCACCTAGTTTCTTTATGCGCTTCATCATCCAACCACTGTAGGTTCTCGGCTCCCGCTTCCTTCACTCCCATGTTTGTACTCTGGTACGCACGAGTGGCAAACTTGCGTGTGAGATCATCGCTGACTTTTCGACATAGTATCAACATCTCCACAACTTCTTGTTCGTCCATGTTCTGAAAGTAAGGTTCTAAAGCCTCTTCAAGCGGCTGAATAAGTTCATCGTATGGCACAGAAACTATCACCTCTTGAATAATATCTGTTTGCCCGCTCCAATAACTAAGACGCTTCAGCAATTCAGGCAGTAACTTCACTTTGTCATCGTTGCTTAATTCTTTCACAATGAACGGAGTACACAGATATGCCCTCCGCTCATTGTAATCGGTCAGCCCGTTACGAAGATACTGCTGATAGTTGGGACCGGTCACAAACGTTTCCAACAATTCTTTATACAGCAGAGGATTCCTGGCATGTTGAGAAACGGCATAGACGAGCTTTTGCCAAAGCAAGCCAGCCTCATCCTGAGATAACATTCCTTAATCCGCCACTTTGAGGACGACTTTGCCGTTGATGTGGCCTTCCTGCTGGATTTGCTGCGCTTCGGCGGCGTGTTCTAAGGGCAGGATGCGGGCGACAAACGTGCGCAGTTCGCCCGTGTTCAGTTGTTTGGCGATGTCGGACAGCAGCATCCCGCTCGGCTGCATTTGAAACATTTGGGCGCGGACGTTGTACTCCTTCGCGGTATCCTGTGAAGGCGGGTCCGTTGTCGTGACCAGAATTCCGCCCGCGTTGAGCGTCCGCCATGTCCGTTCGCGTATGTCGCCGCCAATCGTGTCCAGAGCCACATCCACGCCGCTGACGTGCTGTTCAAATTGGATGCTGTTGTAATCCAGTACGGTATCCGCGCCTAACTCGCGCAGCAGAGACGTGTGTTCGTGGGTACTCAGCGCGACGATATGACAGCCGACCTGCCGCGCGAACTGAATGGCGTACATGCCGACGCCGCCCGCTGCACCGTGTATCAGCACCTTGTCGCCCCTGCCGATACGCGCCGCCTGATGCAATGCCTGCCATGCCGTCATCGCTACAACCGGAACGCTGGCCGCTTCCACAGCCGTCAGCGCCCCTGGCTTGTGCGCCACTTCGCCCGCGCGGGCAATCGCGTACTGCGCATACGCCCCGCCTCTTTCGCTCGCCGCCACGCCGTACACATGTTCGCCAACCGCAATGTGCTTGACGCCCTCCCCGACTTCCACGACCACGCCCGCAAAGTCAGAGCCGAGGATTGCCGGAAAAGTCAGCGGAAATACCGCCTGCACCGCGCCACTGCGCATTTTATAATCAATCGGATTCACACCCGCCGCCTGTACGCGGACCAAAACTTCGCCTTCTCCCGGCTGTGGAATGGGCGCGTCCTCATATTGCAGCGCTTCCGGCCCGCCATAACCGTGTATCCGCACCGCCTTCATCGTCGCCGGTCTTGCCGACGCCACGCTTCCCGCCTCATAAATCGTCATTGCCGTCCCTCCTCCACGCGCCCAAATTCATATTGCTTCCTACTTTGCTATACGCGCCAACTTCCCGCCCGTTCCGCTTGCAAAAGAAGAAAAGGAGAAGAGGAGAAGAGGAGAGGGAGAGAAGACGGAATATAGGAATATGGAATATAGGAAGCCTGAACACCGAATACCGAATACCGAACACCTAAATACCCTAGAACCCTAAAACCATAAAAACCTAAAACCTTAACCCTCCTACAAAGGAATCTGCCCGTGCAATGCGGAATATACCGGTAATCTGATTACCTGCCGGGCGGCAATCCTTACAATGCCCGGCATACTCCGAGGAGCCAACGCCGGTGACTGCAACAGATTTCAGTTCGATACCATCCGAGGAAACGGAACTTGCTCCGTTTGAACGCGAGGCGCTTGTCCGCCGCGTGACCATGCGCCTGATCCCCTTTTTGTTTTTTCTTTATGTGATCGCCTACCTTGACCGCGTGAACGTGTCCATTGCCAAACTGCAAATGCAGCCGGCCTTGCACTTCAGTGACGCGGTTTATGGGTTGGGAACGGGTATCTTTTTCATCGGCTACTTCTTTTTCGAGGTGCCGAGCAATCTGATGCTGGCGCGGTTTGGGGCCAGGCGCTGGATTGCGCGCATTATGTTTACGTGGGGATTGCTGGCGATGGCAATGGCGCTGACGCGGAGCGCGCCTACCTTCTACGGCCTGCGCTTCCTGCTTGGCCTGGGCGAAGCCGGCTTTTTCCCCGGCGTGATTTTGTACCTGACGTGCTGGTTTACGCGGGCGGAACGGGCGCGCATCGTGGCCCTGTTTATGACCGGAAACATGGTCGCGCTCATCCTGGGCAATCCGATTTCCGGCGCGCTGCTGAAAGTGCAGGGGCATGGATTGGCGGGCTGGCAATGGCTGTTTGTGCTGGAAGGCTTGCCCGCCGTCGTGGTCGCGTTCGTGGTTCTCTGGTATCTGCCGAATGGCCCCGAAGACGCGCGCTGGCTGACTTCAAAGGAACGGAACTGGCTTATCGGACGATTGCAGCAGGAGGACCGCGCCTGTACGGGGCATGGCCTCTCGCTGTTCCAATCCATCACCCAGCCCCGCGTCGCCCTGATGAGCCTGCTGTACTTTACGCTCGTCCTCAGCATGTACGGGTATGGGTTCTGGCTGCCTTCCATCATCAAGAGTTTCGGCAAACTGTCGGATTTGTACGTCAGTTTCCTGACCGACATTCCTTATATCGCTACCGCTATCGGCATGGTGATGATTGGAATTCATTCGGATCGGAAGAAGGAGCGACGGCTGCATGTCACCGCGTCCGCTTTGATGGGATGCCTGGGGCTGACGGTTGCGGCGTTCACGATTCATTGGCCTGCCATTTGCCTGGCCGCGCTTGCGGTTGCCGCCATCGGCATGTGGGGCACACTGGGACCATTCTGGAGCCTGGCAACGGAGTTTCTGGCGGGCGCGGCGGCGGCGGGCGCGATTGCGCTGACCAACAGCATTGGCAATTTAGGGGGGTTTGTCGGCCCCTACACCATCGGCAAACTCGACCCTTCCAAGTTCGGTTTCACTATTCCCCTGCTGGTACTGGCGACATCCGCGCTGATTGCCAGTGTGATCGCATTCTGCTCCGGCAGCAGTCCCGGCTCCCCTGCCAAAGAAGTTCAAAGCTATCAAGTTCAAGAACAACCAACTTAAATCCAATACTATTCGCTTGTGGGAGGTTTACACATGTTCGTTCGCAATTCACTGGCCGCTTTACTGGCGGCGGGACTGTTCCTGACGACAATGACAACAATTCGCGCCGAAACCAAGATACCGGAAGAGTGCGCGTCCGGCGGCTGGTTCATCGGCTGCCAGGCGTGGACGTGGAACCACTTTACCGTGTTTGAGGCCATCGAGAAAACCGCGCAGGCGGGCGGCAAAATCATCGAGTTTTACCCCGGCCAGAAACTCAGCGCGGAAGAGCCGAACGTCTCGTGGGATCAGAACGCCAGCACGGAAACCATTCAAAAGGTGAAGGACAAACTGGCGCAGTTTCATATCACAGCCGTCAACTACGGCGTTGTCGGCATTCCCAAAGACCCCGCCGGGGCGCGTAAACTGTTCGAGTTCGCCAAAGCGCTCGGCCTGCGCGCGATTACGACGGAGTCCGTAGACGCCATTGACACGTTCGAGCCGTTGGTCAAGGAATTCGACATCATGGTTGCGTTCCACGATCATCCCAAACGCGCCAATGATCCGAACTACAAGATGTGGGATCCGAATTACATTCTGTCCGTCGTGCATAATCGTGACAAGCGGATTGGAGCCTGCGCGGATACGGGGCATTGGGTGCGTTCGGGCGTGAAGCCCGTCGAGGCCCTGCGCATCCTCAAAGGCCACATCATCAGCAGCCATCTGAAAGACCTGAACGAAAACAGCCCCGGCGCGCACGACGTTCCTTACGGCGAAGGCGTCAGCGACGTGCCGGCCATTCTGGACGAACTGAAGAAGCAGGGATTTGAGGGCAATATCTCCGTCGAGTACGAGTACCAGATGGATCGCTCCATGCCGATGGTCGCGCAGTGTATCGGGTTTGTGCGCGGCTATGGCAGCGCGAAGAACAAAAAGTAGGGCAAAGGATATGTAACATTCAGCATAAGAGGTTTTATCTCCTTAGATATAGGTAAATTTTATGCGCAAGAGGCAAATTTCGTGCAACATTGCCGTTTTCCGGTAGATTTTGCGGGATTTATGCACTATAATGAACACGAAATTACCACTTTGAAGAGCTATACCGTCGAAGGCTGAAGTTCCATGCTTGACAAAAACCCCTTTGTGATACGGACGCTTGCCCGCCCGGCTGCGTCCGTATCCCCTTCCCTACTCATTTCCAACCTCAACCGCTCCAGCGACACCGCGCTGACAGTGGTTGGCTCCTCCTACCTGGTGGCGCAATGCTTTCGCGCGGATGAGAATGGCGGCGAATTACAAAGCGTTGTGATTACGCTCGCTTCCAATCGCGGCAGCGCGTGTCTTGACCTGTATTCCAACTCTTTGGGCAAACCGGGAAAACAACTGGCGCGGCTGGGTCATTCCGGGCGATTAACGACCAGTCCTGCCAACATCGCGTTTGTGCCGGATACGAGCGTAACGCTGGAACCGGACACCGCCTACTGGCTTGTGCTGCGCTCCCTGGATGAAAGCGTCAGTTGGTGGAAGACGTTCGCCACCAAAACCATCGGTTCCGGCTGCATCCCCGCGCCCGCTTCCGGGGCATGCAGCTTTAACGCCGGCGTCACCTGGAACACGCATCCCCTGTCCAGCGGCCCGCAACGCTTTGAAGTTCATCTGCGCTGACAGAAAAAATATAACGGCAGCCTCCTTCCCAAGTTGGAAGGAGGCTGGCTTTGTCTTGAACCATGAGGGATACCTCTCCTCAATCATAATAATCCTAAAATCCTGAAAATCATGGTTCAAGACAAGAATTTCATTATTCCGGCTAGTTCCCCGCTCCACCTGACGGCGGACGCGCCCCGCCGCCTGTTGTCACCGTAACCGGGCCGAACTTTTTCAAGCCTTCCTCGATCTGCGCCCGCTCACCGACGGCTACCAGTTGGATTTTGTTGTCACCGAGATACTTTTTCGCCACGCGCTGCACATCAGCAGGCGTGACAGCCGCAATCAGAGCCGGATAGTTGTCCCAATAGTCGCGGGGCAGGCCGTACTGCACCAGTTCCAGCGTCCGACCCAACACTCCCTCCGGGCTTTCCAGCGTGCGGGCGAAGCTGCCGATCAGGGCGCGTTTGGCGCGGGCGAGTTCGTCACTCGTCACGGGCTTGTCCTGTATGCGCTTGAACTCGTGGAAGAACTCTTTGACCGCGCCTTCCGTAACGGGAGTGCGGACGCTTGCGGTTGCCTGCCACAGCCCTGTCCAGCGCGGAGCCGTCAGACTGGAGTACGCGCCATACGTATAGCCCTTGTCTTCGCGCAGGTTCTGGAACAAGCGGGCGGATGCGCCGCCGCCCTAAAATGTGATTGGCGACGACGAGCGGAATGTAATCCGGGTCGGTGCGGCTGACGCCCGCGTTGGCAAACAGCAAATACGTTTGCGTGGACGCAGGACGGTCAATCAGATAGATGTGCGTTGTGTCTTTTGCCTTCACATCCCCCGTCGGCAGGGTCGGCTCCTGCGCTCCCGGCTTCCAATCGGCTAAGGCGCGGGTAAAGTACGCGATCACGTCCTTTGCCTTGACATCTCCCGTCACGCCCAAGACCGCGCCGTTGGGATGGTAAAAGCCGTCGTAAAAAGCGCGTAAGTCTTCCGTTTTCAGGGCGCGGCGCTGCGTTGTCGTGGCAGGCTGACGCGCAAACGGCGTACCCGCATAAAACAGGCGCTCCACCTGCCGCGCCGCCAGCGCGTTTGGACCGCCACCTCCACCGGGACCACCGGGACCACCGCCCCCACGCCTGCCGCCACCTCCACCGCCAAAGCCACCGCCGCCGCGCCCGTTCAAAGCGTTGTCCAGCCGATCCGAAGGGAACGTTGGATGCAGCAGTACGTCGGCTAGCAATTCTTGAAAAGCGTCCGCGTGGTCACTGGTTCCTCCAACCGTCAGGGTTGTGGTTTCCAAATTGGCGTTTGCCGACAAATTCGCGCCCCAATCTTCCAGTGGCTGCGTAATGTCGGCAAACGAGCGCGACGTGGTTCCTTCCGTCAGCAGGGAAGCGGTCAGCTGCGCCAATCCGGGCTTGGGTTCCAGCAGGGTTCCGGCTTTCAGGGTCAGCGCCATACGGACGGTCGGCAGGTGATGGTTTTCCAGCACAAAAATGCGCAGGCCGTTGGGCAGCGTGGCTTCTACGGGGCGCGGCAGTTTCAATTGCAGCAGTTCGGAAGCGACGGGCGCTTTATTTTTCAAAATCGCGCGGCGTCCCGTATCGCCGCTCAGGTCTTCGCCCTCCTGCGCCCGCGCCACAAGCGACAGGCACAGCAAACCGGCGCACAATACTGGTATTTTCAAGAACGATTGGTTCATGGCTTCACCACCTCCAGCCTAACAAGTTAATTTTCCATGCGCAGGTACGCCCTATCGTATGAAAGCTACCGCTCCATTCGCGTTCATTCGCGGCTGCTTCATACTTGACAGGAAAACTGATTCAGGGAGCGCCTGCGGAACCGTCGCCGTCATCCGCAGGGGTTGTGGCGCGGCGGGCAGGCTTGCCAAGCACGATCAGCCGATGCTTTTCCACCAGATATTTTTGCGCCACGCGCTTTACATCCTCGGCGGTCACGGCTTCCAGATGCGGCAGCAGCGAATTGATGCGGCCCGGATCGTTATAAAACACGGTATCCTCGGCCAGCGTGTTGGCGCGGTTCAGGGACGTTTGCAGGCCGGACAGGGTTTGGGTCAGGGCGGACGCTTTGGCGCGGCGCAGTTCTTCGGCAGTGGGGCCGTCCGTCTGCACCTTGCGGATCACGTCGGAGACCGCCGCTTCCACTTTTGACGGGTCGCCGTTTACGCCCATATTGAGGGCAAACGTGAACAGCGAGATGCCCCGCGACTCGCTGATGCGGGCGCTGGCGCTTTGCGCCAGATTGGTCGTGACAAGGGCTTCACGCAATCGGGACTGCCGCCCCTGATTAAGAACGCTGCTCAAAATGCGCAGGGCGTAATAATCGGGATGGTTGCCGGGCACGGTGGGAAACGCGATAGACAGGCGCGGCGTTCGCGCCAGTTTATCTTCCACCGTCTGCCGCTTTTCCGCCTGCAATTCCGGTTCGGAAACATCCAGCGCGGGCGGGTCAGGATGCTTTTCCAGTTTGCCGAAATACTGCTCTATTTTCGTTTTTGCCAGTCGCGGGTCGAAATCCCCGGCAACGGCAAGCACGGCATTGTTGGGCGCATAGTACGTCTTGTAAAACGCCTTGACATCCTCCAGCGTGGCCGCGTTCAGGTCGTCCATGCTGCCGATGGTCGTATGCTTGTACGCGAAATTGGTATACGCCAGATCGAGCAGCGCGTCCTGAAATCCGCTGTACGGTTGATTGTCATACCGCTGACGGCGCTCTTCCTGCACCACAAGGCGCTGGTTATCCAGATTGTCCTTGTTGATGTCCAGCGCGCGCATCCGGTCGGCTTCCAGATACAGGGCAAGGTCGAGTTGGTTGGCGGGCAGAGTTTCAAAGAAGTTGGTGCGGTCAGCGTTCGTGGTTCCATTAAATGAGCCGCCGTTGTCATTGACAAGCACGAAATGCTCGCCCCTGCCGATGTTTTCGGAGCCTTGAAACATCAGATGCTCGAACAGGTGGGCAAAACCCGTCCGTCCGGGCCGTTCATTGCGCGAACCGACATCGTAGGTGACGCTGACGGCCACAACCGGCGCGCTTTTGTCGGGAGCGAGGACGACGCGCAGGCCGTTTTTCAGCTTGAACTGCGAAAACTTCACCTGCGGAATTTTGAGATGGCGGGCATTGTCCGCGCTGTCCTGCGCCGCGCACATCACAGATGAAAACGCGCAGGAGCCAAACAACGCCGGGAGCAGCAGCAAACGGGATGATAGGCGCATAGTTTCACTTCCGGTTAGATCAGGGTAAATGAGGATGGCAATGAGGCAACAACGATGTTCCAAAATGACAGACGACAGCCCATATATAAGGTTAGCACAAAGACGCCGGATTTCAAACGGAAGAAAGTAGTAAAACGCAGGAAGGAAGAAACAGCAAGCAGTCCAAAGAGGAAAAAGAAAAACTGTCCGTAGAAGTTTGCAGAGCGTGGTCACGATAAACCCATGAAATTAATCACGGAGTTGCATTAGGTGTGTAAGCTCCAACGGTCAGGCTGCGGACAGTTATGAGAAATAGTATGCGGCATCAACACCAGTTTGTCAAGCACGAACATTATAACACACAAGGGCCTTCAATCAATGGCAGCAGATGCGCGGCTATTTTGGCGATGTTGCGGGCATCATCTATGCCACGATGGTGGGTTCCCGATAGCGGGATGTTCAGCATTGCCAACGCGCCTCTCATGCCTGTCGGCTTGACGCTCTTCTGCCGCGAGAACTCTTTCTTCAGGTTGATGTGGTTCTCGAACGAAGGCGGCAGTTCCATTTTGTGCCGTTCGCAATCCGTTCGGAACTGGTTCAGATCGTAAGCGCCCCACGAACACAGCCGAAACGGTTCTTCGCCAATCCAGTTGACGAACTGCGGAAACACGGCCCAGAAATAACCCGCCGCGTCTATATCTTCCTGCCGAATGGAAGTCAGCCGCGTACAAAACTCGCTCAACTGCGGCGAAGCAACCGGCTTGACAAACGCCGCAAACTCACGGCTGACTGTCCCCTCGCTCAACTCCAGCATCACCGCGCCGATTTCAATGATCTCCATTCGGCTCGGAGTTTGCCCCGTTTCCCAACAGGTTGCTTCCAAATCTACAATCACGTATCGCATGACATATCCTTGCTAAAACGGACGAACGGCAAAGTCGCCAAGCGTGACGGTGTAACTGTTCTGCTCGTTTCGCGCCACGTAGCTGACGATGGTTTCTCCGGCTATGGCGACGGCAAGCCCGACGAGATTGCGGGCAAGCGGGTAATCGCAAACATCATCGTTGACATCGGAGGGAACGCGGTACGCGCTGTTCCAGATGATTTCGGCGTAATCGCCCGCAAGCCCGACGTGCAGGCACGGCAGATTGGCTTTTTCGCAGGCGTCTTTAACCGCCTGCCGAGAACCGCTGTTGTCGAACGTGTCTACCACCAGACCGCTTCCCGCCAGCAGTTTGCCCGCATTGGCCGGCGTCAGTTCTTCGGCATAAGGCTCCACTTTCACGGCAAGGGCGCGGTACAGCGTATTCGCCAGAATTTTCGCTTTGTGCGCGCCAATGTCCGAACGGTAAAACGGCTGCGTGGATAGGTTGCGCTCCTCCACTCGATCCCGGTCAATCACGCGCAAGCGCCCAAACCCCTGCCGCGCCAAACTCTCCACAAGATTCGCCCCCAACGCCCCACCCCCGCAAACCGTAACAGGCAGATCCTTCATCCGCCGCATCACCTCTCCGCTGCGGTAAAGTTGTTCATGATAAAGCGCGTCATTCATCCTTCATCCTTGTCTTTCATCACTCATCACTTATCACTCATCATTCATCAATACTCTTCGTCGTCCCAATAGCCGGGTTCGCGCTTTTCAATCACGCCTACGAGCGATTGCAGGTCGAACTTTTGGTCTTCCCCGCTCAGGCAGATGCCGGAACTGATGACCGTCAAATCTTGTTTGCTGATGGCGGAATGGTGGGCTTTGCCGTCACCCGTTGTCCATGCCACCTGCCAGAACTCGCCCTTGTCCTCATAACTGCGCAGGTTGCCGCCCGCGCCCTGCAACGCGCCGCGCAAGCGTTCCTCATCCCGCCGCACACTCAGGCGGTCGTAAAGTTCCTTAACTTGGGGCGCGTTCGGGTTGTAACGTTCGCCCACCAGCGCGTTGAAGGCCGTATCACTTTGCAGCGACAGTTCATAGGTGGCGCGCATCTCCGGCGTCAGTCCCGCAAAGCGCAGCGTTTCTGATGCCTCAACGCGCATTAGCGATTCCTGCAAGGCTTCGGCAGGCGCGGGGTCAGCGCGGCGATCCAGTGTTTCAAACCACCACGTTCGCCCATCCCCGCGAACAATCACCTGCTCGAAACTGCGCGCGGCCTCCACCAGATGTACCAGCAAAGGACGCGCGCTGCCTACCTTTTGCTTGGCATCCGACTCGTTGACGGGGTACGCCAGCCAGCTTCGATGCTGCAGCCGATGCACCAGCCGAACGCGCAGGGGCAGCAGTTTCCTCAGATACTCCTCAATCAGCATCAAGTCTGCCGTTTCCGCCACATCCGCGTTGCGCTCATCGCGGGGGCGAAACAACCCCCATCCTTCAAAGTCGCGCGGGCGCGGCGTAAACGTCTGCACGAGTCCGGCAATGCGCGTCCGCGCGGTTCCCCCACGGACGCAAGGCGCAAGAAACGTGGTTTCTCGCGCCTTTGCTTCTTCGGAAGCCATTTGTTTTAATAGATTCTGAATGTTGAAACGGCTCATAATCGTCTGTTCGCGCGCAAGTTTGAAAAGCAAAGCGCTGTCATGTCAGTTGGCTCCGCCGGGCTGCTGTTACGCGCTCATTAAAGGGTGGCTGCTTCTAAGCCTACCTGCCGGGTTCATCGCGTCCCTGCCACTTCGCGCCCGTCCACAAACCGACTGTCGCCACAGCCTATATGTGAACGGTACTGTTCCTCTCGTACTTGTGTATGTAGGCTTCTGCGGTTGGGGCGCGCGAACTGACGATTACGAGTTCCGTTACATCCTCTATCGCGCGCCTACCCCGTTTGCTAAACGCATTGCTTCCAAAGCTCAATACTCAATGCTTTTCCCTGACAGGAAGTTCCGTTTCCAGTATTTCCAGCAGCAGTTCCAGGCGCGACGGGGCGTTGAGCATCGGGATCAGGTTCGGCAGGCTGTAGTAGTCGCCGGCGAACGTGAACGTGTTGACGGGAGCATGCATCTCTTTGAGCTTTTGCTCCGTCCAGCCGCTGCTGTTTCCCACGCGCACGATCAGCACTTCCGGTTCCACGCCCATGTCATTGCGGTAGTTTTCATACGCGGTCTCGAAATACGGCGCGGTGTTGTCGCCTTCGTCCGTGACGAGTATGATCTGCTCCACGCGCTGCCCCTTGCGCCGCATAGATTCGAGGGCGCAGCCAATGGACGTGCTGCCGCCCGCCTTGAGCAGCCGAAACGCCTTTTCCCAGTCGCTCATATCCGTGCCTTTGGCCTGAACCGGGTACGGAACCGTGTCGAACGCATACACGAGCAGGCTTTCATCCGCGATGCCCGAAATCATGGCCGCGATGTTCTTGCCGACTTCGATGGCGTTTTCCATCGAAGACGACTTATCCACGAACAGCGCGGTTGGGCGCGTGATTCGGCCTCGCTTTTTGGCCTGTTCATCGGAAATACGTTCCAGCCTGGCCGTCGTTTCCGCGTCCAGATCGGAAGCGTCGTTGGCAACCCGCGCCTTGAATACCGATACCCGCGCGTCCGTTTTCGCCTCTTCCAGCTTGCCGTCAATCAGCGCCTTCACTTCGGGATGATCGAACGCGCCGCGCGCTTTCAGCGACTTGAGGTTGTTGATCGTTTCCGCCGGCGTCATGGAGTTAATCAGCGCGACAAGCACCGTTGGCGTCAACTGCTTGATCGCGCCGACCGCAACCGTGTACGGCAGGTTATGCTCCACGATAATCTGCGCCTGCGCCGCGCCGCTTTCGGCCTGCGCCAGCAGCTTCACGGCGTACACAACGCTGTCTTCCGGCGGCGCGTCCTTGAACAGCATTTGATCGGCGCGGGCATCCGGCTTGATGTGCAGGGTTGCGTACAGGTGCTTCATCGCCTTGTGGTTGCGCAGCGCGGCGCGGTCAAAGAAGGCCGGGTTCTGCTCGCGCTGTCGCAGGTATTTGGTAACAGCGGTGCGGGCAATGCGCGGAACCTTGCCCAAATGCTGCTTCATAAAATCTATCACCCGCATCACCTGATAGGGCGGCAGTTCTTGCAGCAGAACGTACCCGGCTTCGCGGTGTTCCGGCTCTTCACTGATGAGCAGGCGCGCGATAAACACTTCCTTGTGGTCGCGCACGTCGCCGTTGCGCTGATACCACACGGCAAGATGGGCGTAAAACAGCGGGTCGCGGCCTGCCATGTCCTTGTGTACTTCCGCCACCTTGACCAGTTCGCGGTGCGGCGTGGTCAGCAGGCTGTTCAGCAACTCCAGGCGCAAGTCACGCTCCACAATCGGGTTTGGCGTCGTTTGGGCGCACATGGATGTTCTCCTTTCAGTCGCAGGTTTCAGGTTTCAGGTTTCAGGGATCAGGGCAATGCCGCTGCTTGGAAGATAGCACAAAGCAGTACGCATGTCCTGACCCCTGACCCCTGAAACCTGACAAAGTCCTGCCTCGCATAAGTTCGGAAAGCTGTGGGTATACATAGGATTTGAACCTATAACAGTCTGGGTATCAACCAGATTGTCCTACCAATGGACATGTATGTAAGCTTCCACAGTCAGGATGCGAGGCAGAAGTGTCGTATGTGATTATAAAAGGGTTTTGTTCCGCGCAAGTTCCAAAAGCGGGTTTTCACTGGCGCTCTGCCACTGAGCTACAGCCGCCCAATGTATGCGGCTGACAGGATTCGAACCTGTGACTTCCCCATTAAGAGTGGAATGTGTGTACGCTTCTCGCGTCAGGGCGCGGAACAAACTGTCAAATTTGAACTATTCTCAACCCTCAACTCTCAACCGTAAACGGCTTCCGGGCGCACGATGATGTTGCCGTTGGGCGCGCGGTCTACCACATAGGACACGAACCGGGCGCGCTCCACGTCGAAATGCTGCGCCAACCGTTCCCGAATTTCGTTGTCCTTCATCTCGGCTGAAACTTTTACTTGAAGTTCGTTCAAGTCGTAAGAGCGTCCTTCAAAACGAACGTGTACCATGTGCTTTACCTGCCTCTGTTCAGCATTGCTTTTATCGCTGTATCTGCGTCTTCTGTACGTATTGACAGACGCGCGTTCGGAGAAGTTGCAGTCTGCACAAAAATCGGTTGCTGTCCAAACCCGGTTGATTTGACCTGACGGCACAAACCACGCCACTCTCAGCAACGAATTTGGGACAGCAACCGATTTTTGTTCACCGGAAATATACCTGCATCATCGCTAGAAACACTGTGGAATGTGCTATATGTTTGTAGAAAGTTATTGTCCCTTTGCCACAAAAAATCTTCAACGGTTTATCACAAAGTAACGACTTAGGTTAGCACTTAAATTCATGGCAATTAAATTCGTAGCACCCTCTAATGCAGACGCCGTGAGCGATCCTAAAACGATCCGGCACTATTTCATGCTCGTTTTCACAGGCTATTTAGGGTTAATCCTGATTAGCCCAAAAAGCGGGTTGGGATTACTGCCTCTCCGTTTTCTTCTGAAAAACCAACTGCATGTTACTGCAAAGGACATGGCGTTATTCCTCGCGGTAGGCACGTTTGCGCTTTACCTCAAGCCCTTAGCCGGAATTTTCACAGACAGCATTTTGCTGTTTGGAACCAGACATCGGCATTACTTTCTTTTTAGCGCCGCAGGCATTGCCATCTTGTGGCTTGTTTTAGGTCTGGTTCCCAAAACCTATCCTGCTCTGCTTTGCGCCACAATCGCTTTGACCCTCTGCTGGACGGTGGCACAGACGACACTTGGCGGACTGGCTGTTGAAATCGGGAAAGAGCATGGCATACCGGGAAGGTTGGCCTCATTGCGGGAAGGTGCGGCAGCACTTACCATTTTGGTACGAGGGCCTGTTGGAGGCTTTCTCGCAACGCAAGCCTTTATTCTTTGCGCGTTTGTAAACGGCGCTCTCACTGCTTTACTGGCTCTGCTCTTCTTTTTCTGGTTACAGGAAGCGCCCGGTGACCAAAATTATGAAGGAGCCTGGAACAGTGTGCGCGAACAATTCGGGCTTCTGTTTCAATCCCGCACCATGTGGGTTGCGACAGGCTTATATTGCTTGGTGTGTTTCAATCCGGCCTCGCATACCCCTTTGTTTTATTATCAATCAGAGAAACTTAAGTTCACGCCTGAGTTTATCGGCAAGCTTGGAGTTATCAATGGCGCTTTAGATTTAACCGGCGCGATCCTTTATGCGTTTGCCTGTAAACGTCTGCGCCTCCAAACATTATTAACCATAGGTATCTGTATCAACACGCTCTCAGCCCTGCTGTACCTCGCTTATCGCTCTCATAATTCGGCGATGGTTCTCGAAGGAGCCGAGGGACTGGGATTTGGTTTGGCAACACTCCCACTCCTCGATTTACTGGCCCGCGCAACGCCGAAATATTGTGAGGCATTCGGCTATGCTCTGATGTTCAGTTTGGGATATGCGTCTGTTGCGCTCTCCGACGTGGTTGGCTCATGGGTGTTCGACCACTATCATCATAATTTCTCGCTGTTAATCTGGCTGAACGCCGGAACGACCGCTTTAGTCTTCCTGGCAGTTCCCTTCCTGCCGCGCGCCGTGATCAGGTGGCGGGATGGCGAAAGTATGCCTGACTGAAAGGCATAAGCATCAACATAGAACCACCCATATTGTAGGATGCGGACGGCAGTTCATGCCGCTCATTTGTACCTGTTGGTCATTTTATCGGAGGAACACGGATGTATCGAACCACGCAACGAGGGTTTACGCTGATTGAACTGCTCGTCGTTATCGCCATTATCGCCATTCTGGCTGCGATTCTCTTTCCCGTCTTTGCGCAGGCCCGCGAGTCGGCGCGTGTGACAAGTTGCCTGTCCAATACCAAGCAACTCGCTATAGGACAACTGATGTACGCTCAGGACTATGATGAAATTATCATGGCGAGTGTGATCGTTGACCGCAACGCGGTTCCCGTTGATGCCCAGATCGAGGGTCTCTGGACAACAACCATTCAACCCTATATCAAAAGCACTCAGGTTCTGTTTTGTCCTTCCTATAATGCTTCCAACACCGCGCGATCTCTGGATGCGGCGGATTGTCAGGGGAATGGTACGCCGGGCAGCTATAGTGCAAGCCGGATTCCACCGCTGACGACTTACGGCCCGAAACATGACGGTTTTCTGGCGAATTACGGTGTAGCCTTACGCTTTGTGGGGGGAAACTGCACCCAAAACAGTCCCCATGCCTATTATCCTGGTTCGAGTTTCAATTATCAGGAGTCGCTTGCCGCAGTTGTGTCGCCGGCTCGCACCGCCATCATTGGCGATGCGTACACTCTGATTTTCCATTCGAGCGCAAGTCCGGGTGGGTTGCGCGAATCCGCTGGTTTCGGCTGTGACGGGCAGTTCAGTCACAGGGACGGCGGTGGGAACTATAGCTTCCTGGACGGGCACTCCAAGTTTATTTCGAAGAATGCCGAGCGTCATATTCTACAGGACAGTCAGGGATGCTGGTTCGAGGAGTACTTCTCAGCAGATGAGTAGGAAAAGCGAGAGGGAAGGAAAACCATCATGCAAAAACAAGGACGCATTGTTACTCAAGCGCTTGCCATTCTGTTCGTCGGCATGATTGCCGTCACGACGGCAGGCTGTAGCCACAAGGAAGAAAAAACCGAAGCGGACTACTACTCCGGCAAGGATTTTCAGCGCCCCAATACTGCCGCAAAAGAAGGAAAAAAGGAAGAACGATAAACATTATCTATCACCCAGGATGCTGTCTTACGCCGCCTTTGAGATCAGGTTGCCAATCAGAAAACCCTCTCAGCGATTATTGAGAAATCTTCTCACATTTTCATCCAAAATTAAGCAAAGGAAGGCGCGCATTAGAGTTGACGCGCCAATTGATCCAGCTTTTTCTGTCGCGCAGGGAGGGGAGCCAGCATCAGCAGCGCCTGTGTTTCGTCGAGGTAACGCGCGGCGGCACTCGTGTCTCCTGCCGCCAGGTACACCTCCGCCCATATCATCAGTTCATGGATGTGCCTGTCGCCCAAGGAAAAGGGAGGAAGCCACGCCAGCGCGTCGCCAGGCTTGCCGCTGCTCAAGAGGACGCGCGCTTTTGCAAGGCGAAAATGCCTGGCTTCTTTTTCATCTCTGTTACAACTGTCCGGCAAGCATTGCTCCGCCTGCCGGATGAAAGACGCCGCCTCGTCATGGCGATGGGCCTTGCCGGCGTACACGGCCATATCGCTCAAAAGGGAGGAGTGCAGCGCGGGAGGCAGCAGGCGCAGCCAGGGATACAGCAGTTTGACGCCATTCTCCGGGCCGCTTGCCCCGTTCGCGGCGTGTGAGGAGAGAATATTGAGCGCGGTTGAGCAGAATTGCGCCGGCGCAATTCCGCCCCGCGCCAGTTTCAGTACGCGCCAGCTTACCGCGCAGGCGTCGGCTGTGCGCCCATGCATACTCAGCCACCAGCCATGCTGTGATTCCAACTCCGCCAGGAGCGGCAATGCCTCCTCCGATCCCTCCAACAGCAGTCGCAGTTGGCGTTTCAGCGCCAGGAAGTACAAATCCGCCAGGGGTAGGAGCGTGAAATTACCTTCATGAATCTGCATCAGGGTTTCATATTGCTGCCAACACTCTTCCAGCGTCAGGTGAGGCGGCCATTGCGGGAGAGATAGACGCCCGGATTGTAAAATAGCCTGTTCCTGCGGCGAAGCGCGAAGGGCGCAGCACAAACGCGCCATATCCTCGTGGGAAGGGAGCGTTCTCGTGGCCTCCCAACGGATAATTGTCGCTCGATTAACTCCCATTTCAACGGCAAGCTGCTCCTGCGTCGAGCCGTGCCGCGTTCGCATGGCGCGAAGCAAGTCGCCGATACCTGGCATCGGCCCCAGCAGGGGTGTTGCATTGTTGCCCGTTCCCCCGCTGCCGAAAGTCGCGTGGAGACTGCGCCGGCCAGGCAGCAGCACATAAATTTGCGCTCGCTCCTTTGGCGTCGCTTCCAGCGCGGCCAGGACGTTTTCCAGTTCTATCGCGCGGGGCTGCTGCTGATCGGCCTCCCAGTAGCGCAGCGTCCGCGCGGTTATTTGCGCGGACGCCGCCAGCCGTTCCTGCGATAACCCCCGTTTCCGGCGCAACTCGCGCAGGGCTTCCCCCAAACGATACATTTCACAACCCCTCCCCAAAGTTATATTGAATCATTATTCTCCTGCCCGCTTTATTCCTGCTCAACGCCGTCGCCCTGCACCGGAATAAAACCTGTAACATCGGAATATCACCTGTAACATTTGCGGGTTTGGCACGAAAGTTGCAGGGATATAGATGAGGACGCCTATTTCATCCAAAAAGGTGGTTTAGGCTGAAATTCACCCTTGTTTTCGGGCATCCGATTCCCGCGCAAGCGCTGCAACCGGCGTGTGCTTCTGCCTGAAACTTCTCACCACGACACGAAAGGAACACGCGCTTGAAACCCAATATCTTCACTCGCGCGCTGGGAGTGGCCGCCATGACTGCCGGGGTATTTACCCCGACTGCCAACGCCAACGCGCAGTATGCCTACGTGGCCGACTACAATGGCGGCCAGATACTTCGGTATGACGCCACAACCGGCGCTCCGGTCAGCCCCAATCCCTACATCCCCGGTATCGGCGGCGTCGAAGGCATGGGAGGTCGCGATAACATCCTCGCCGCCGCCACGCTCGGAGGCCCTATCCACTTCATTGATGTCAGCGCCCCCACTCCCACGCTGATCCATACCCTCTTTACGCCGATCAACCCGCTGCGAATAAACTTCTCCCTCGATGGAAGCAAATTCTACGTCGCGGGCAACAACGAGGTACTGGTCTACGACTATAAGGCGGTCATCAACTCGCCCACGAACACAGCCATAGCGCCGCTCAATTCCATTATTGACGTAGGCCATAGCGACTGGGGCGTTGCTGTCAACCCGCTCACCAATGAGGTCTACCATACCACCGGATGGTTCGGCGGCCCTGCCGGCGTCATCAAGACCGATCCGTTGCTCAACTCTCCCGTCACAGTCGTCGCAGCAGGCGCGAATGGCATCACCGGGCTGGCGGGCATTACCTTTGCCAAAAATGGGCAGTCCTTTTACGTCGTCAACGGCGGGCTGACCAATCAAACTTCCAACGATTTTATCCAGCACTACAAGTCCGACGGGACTTTCATAGACACCCTGGATTTGACGGGACTGCCCGCCCACGCCCTCGATCTCGCGCTTGACGCCGAAATCGGACCCGATGGCAATCTGTATGTTACCTCCTTTACCAGCGGCACAAATCCCGCCAGTGGTTCCGTGCTGGAATTCAATACCACCACGGACAGTTACATGGGCTATTTCGTCGCGCCCGGTTCCGGCGGGTTGCTGTCGGCGAAGACGATTCACTTCACTTCCAATAACATCAACACCGCCGTCCCCGAACCCGGCAGCCTGGCATTGTTCCTCGGCATGGGCGTGACGGGATGCTGTTTCTTGGCCCGCCGCAAAGTTCGCGCCCGTCAGGCCATCTGAAAACTCTTGTATTCTCCGGCATTTTCACCGGAATAATATCAGTCACATTGCCCGAATAGCATGAATTATGCAACAATCGTTTACGACCACGCAGTTCATCCGTAAGCAGGAATGATTTTCTGAGCTCATACCCGCCTGCGATGGCATAACCCCTGGCTGAATATGACAAAGGAGCAAATGATCTTGAAAACGGGAATTTTATCCATGCTGATGCTAAGCGCGCTTATGGGCGCGTGTACTGTTGCCGCGCATGCCCAATCGGTTGACACGGTTGATTGGGCAACAGATGTTACCCCGGATGGCACGGGAACAGGAACCCTCGCCGGGGGCGCAATCACCGTCACCTATTCCACGATTCCGGCGGCGGGCAATGCCGGAATTACCATCGCGGATAACTGGAACGTTTCCCTGGCTACGAATGGCGCAGTCGGAACCGGCGTCACGCACCAGAGCGGTGGTGTCTTCGGGACGCTCACGGGCAGCTTTGTCCAGGCGGTTCAGTTCAGCGCCAGCGTCATGAACCCGATTCTGTACGTCAACTTCTCAGACGCGACCACGACGATGGATTTCGGCGCGCAAACGCTGACATTCCTCGACAGCAACAACGCGCAGTTGGCAGGCAACATCGTTTCGTTTGTCGGTTCGAGCAACGGCTTCAATGACGGCTTCGCCGCGCAGATCAACGGCACGTTCGGGCCGGGGGTCCCGATCCAGTTTACGTACTTCAGCAATGGTTCCGTATCGGGCTTCGACTCTGTCGGCTTCACGGTAGGCGTTGCCCCGGCGGCCGTTCCCGAACCCGGCAGCATCGCCTTATTCGCCGGTCTTCTCACGGTTGGCGGAATGTTCGCGCGCCGCCGCGCCCGCAAGTAATCTCCATTTGCCGGAGATAGTTCCGTTCTTGCTCACGGCGCGGCGGCAGACTCTTGCCTTACCAACGCCCTTGCGATTGCGGCGCTGTCCTAACCTCACAAAGCCCTCTCCACGATGCTGGAGAGGGCTTTCATGCGCTGCCTTAAAATCAAGGGGATTAGAGTTGCCGCGCCAATTGATCCAGCGTTTTCTGGCGGGCAGGCAAGGGAGCCAGAGTCAGCAGCGCCTGTGATTCGTTCAGACAGCGCGCGGCGGCGTCCTTCTCCCCAGCGGCCAGATACATCTCCGCCCATATCATCAGTTCATGGATATGTCCGTCGCCGGCGGCAACGGGCGGAAGCCAGTCTAATGCCTCAAGCGCCTTGCCGTGGAGCAAAAGAACGCGCGCTTTCGTCATGTGAAAATAGTCTCTGTTTATTTTACTTTCCTGGCCCCGGCTATGCAAAGACCGCTCCGCCTGCTGAAGAAACGAGGCGGCTTCCTCCTGGCGGCGTGCCATGCCCGCATACAGGGCCATATCGCATAGAAGGCAGATGTGCAGCGCAGGAGAAAGCAGGCGCAGCCAGGGATACAGCAGCTTGACGCCATTTTCCGGCCCGCCGGCGCCACTCATGGCATGGGCGGAAAGGATGTTGAGAGCGTCCACAAAAAAATAATCCGGGGCTGTCGCGCCCCGCGTCAGGTTCAGCGCGCGCCAGTTCCCCGCGCAGGCCTCGGCTTTGCGCCCTTGCATAAACAGCCACCAGCCATGCAGCGCCTCCACTTTCGCTAACAACGACAAAGCCTCGGAAGACTGGCTTAACAGCGGACGCAACTGAAGCTTCAAGGCCAGCGCGTACAAATCCATCAGGGGAAGAAGCGCGAAGTCACCCTTGCGTATCTGCATCAGGGTTTCATACTGTTGGCGACACTCCTCCAGCGTCAATTGCGGCGGCCAATGTGAAGGAGAGAGACGCCCCGACTGCAAGGCCGCCAGCTCATGCGGCAAAGCGCCAAGCACACCGCACAAACGCGCGCTATCGTCTTCGGAAGGAACCGTCCGCGTGGATTCCCATCGAAATATGGTTGACCGGTTGATACGCATCTCATCAGCAAATTGCTCCTGTGTCCAGCCGCGCCGCATACGCATAGTCCGTATCATATCCCCTGAGCCGGGGAGTGGGCCGAGCAAACTTGCCGGAATATTCCGTGTTCCCTCGCCTTGCTGCACGAGAGGATTTCGACGACGATCCGGCAATAGCGCGTAGATTTCCACCCGCTCTGACGGGGTCGCTTCCAGCGCTTTTAGTACATTTTCCAACTCCACGAGGCGTGGCATCTGATAGTTATCAGACTCCCAGTAACGCAGCGTCCGGGGCGTAATCCGCGCCTGTATCGCCACTTGTTCCTGCGACATACCCCGCTTCAGGCGCAAAGCGCGTAAACTATGTCCCAAACGATACACCGCCACATACCTCCTTTGGTTTAGTTATATACCGTTCATTCTGCATGTATACGCCTGACTCCTGCTTGGTCCATTTCTTGTGTTTACCGGAAATATACCTGCAACATCGCTTTAATGGGCATGGAATATGCAATACCTTATTCTTGAGGCCCTCGCGCTTGTACCGGGAACGCGCCTTGTATCCGGCATAGTATATTCAACGCGCCCGCTCTTACAACAGCGCGCCTTTCGCTCCTGCCGTTCTTGAAAGGAACACGCATTTATGTACCTCCGACATGCTCTTCGCAGCGCTATTGCCATTGCTGCTTTCACCGCTCTCGCCATTGCCCAACCCGCTCATGCACAGCAGATTGACACTATAGATTTCACACCTGATAGTGTGGCTGATGGAACGGGAACCGGTACGCTTGCCAATGGCACAATTGCCGTCACCTACACAACACAATCCAACGCCGGGTTTACTCTCGGCATCAACTGGAACGCTTCGCTTGCTACCAATGATGCGGTCGGAACGGGTGCCACCCACCTCATCGCAGGCGCCTTCGCCGCCGATAATCTCACGGCGGCGACACAAACCGTCACGTTCGATTCTGCCGTGACCAATCCGATTGTGTATGTGGTCTTCGCGGATCCCAGTACCAGCCTAACTTTCGCTTCCCCCCTGACGCTGCTGGACAGCAACAACGCGCAACTGTCAGGCGGCAGCCTCGTCAGTTTCGTCGGCGCAACAAACACGCCTGATGATGGGTTCGCGGCGCAAGTCAATGGAACGTTCGGCCCCGGCAATCCACTGACATTCCTTTACAGCAATCAATCCGGGGGCACACAGTCTTTCTCCCTGACTGTCGGCCTCAATCCCGCCGCCGTTCCCGAACCCGGCAGCATCGCCTTATTCGCCGGTCTTCTCACGGTTGGCGGAATGTTCGCGCGTCGCCGCGCCCGCAAGTAATCTCCACTTGCGGGAGAGGGTTCCGTTCTCGCTTGCGGCGTTGCGGCAGCCTCTTGCCCTACTAACGCCTTACGATTGCGGCACTGTCCTAACCTCAGAAAGCCCTCTCCACCATAGTGGAGAGGGCTTTCTGAGTTTCCATGAAAATTAAGAGTATTAGAGCGGTCGCGTTCGTTGTTCCTGATGTTGTGGCGGGGAACAGCGCGTCGTATACTGCCCTTCGACGCCGGGTATACGAACCTTTACCATTTTCCTTTTCCCCTTGCAGCGCGGGCAAACTGCCCGTCGGCGCGTGAGGTATACTGTATTACCCCCAGTTTTCACGGAGGAACCCGTCTCGTGGCCTACAACAAGTTTACAATGGCGCAGTTGCGAAAAGAGTATCAGTTGGAAGATACGGCGCAGGCCGCGCTTTTTGCCGCCGCGCCGCCTGCGGTCATTTCCGATTGGCTGCGCGAAACGCTGGCGAAACAAACCGAAACCGCTCTGCGCAGCGGTTCGGAGAAAGCCCGCGCCGAGTACATCATTGCGCCCATTTTACAGGAGATTTATGATCAATCCTGTGATCGCGCCAATCTGTTCTCCGGTATCGAATTCAATGTAGACAAGAAGCGTGGGCTTGCTGGTTTCTGCGATTTCCTGTTTACCCTCGCACCGCGCAAGATAACGATACAGGCTCCTATCATCTCCGTTGTGGAAGCAAAAAAGGAGGACATACCTTCAGGGATACCGCAATGTTTTGCAGAACTTATCGCCGCGCAGATATTTAATGCGGCGGAGGAACACAGCATAGACACGCTTTACGGCATTATCACAACCGGCGAAATCTGGAAATTCTTGCGTCTTCGGGGAACGGAGGCTACCATAGACACCGACGACTACTTCCTCAACCAACCGGAAAAGATTGTCGGCATCGTCCTTGCCATGCTGCGCTGAAAGCGCTCTGACATCCTAATCGCGCTTTCAAGCGAATAGTCAATCCTACAGTCCGCCCGATTATGTTGGGGCGGACTTTTTTGTTTTGGCAGAAATCAGCGGTCACACAGGCAGGAGACGCGGCCATGCAGCGCGAACAAGCGTGTATCACAATTTCGCGTATCACAATTTCTGACAGGGGAGGAAACACGCTTGGAAGCTGAAACACTGAAAGAGCAATTGGAACAGTTTCACCGGGAGGGCTTTCTGGTACTGCCCGGCTTGCTGCCCAAAGAAGACGTCGCCGAATTGCGTATGGGCGTGGAAGCCGCGTTTGCCAAACCCAGCCCCGTTGCCGACGTATACGGCCCCTATCTGGCAAAGATTTGGCGTCCGCTGATGTTTGAACACGGCCCGGCCTTTGAACAACTGGTAGACCATCCCGCCATCATTGATCTTATCGAAGCGATTTTAGGCAAGGACTGCCATCTCATCGCCAACAGCGCCTTACGCACGGGCGCGGACGAAACCATTTCCGCATGGCACGTAGACGAGTGCGTCCGCTTTCCCCGCCCGGACGATGTGCCGCTCGACCCGCGCATCCCCATGCCCTGCTTCGTTATCAACCTCAACTACTACCTGTGCGACGTGGACGACGATCTCGGCCCCACCGAATTCATTCCCGGCAGCCACCGCGCCGGACGCTCGCCCCTGCCTTCCGACAAAGACGCCAATGGCAACCCGACGTATGAAGGCCGAACTGCCGTCAGTACGCCCGGACCTGCCGGAACCGCCGTGCTGTGGAACGACCAGGCATGGCATCGGGGTGGCCTGAATAAGACGCCCGACCGCATCCGGTGGGTACAGCAAGCCCCTTACGCCAAACGCTTCATCGCGCAGCGCTTCTACCCGTTCCTCAACTACCAAATGCCTCCCGCCATTCTGGAACGCGCCAATCCCCGCCGCAAGCGCCTGCTCGGTCTTCACGCGCCGGGAGCGTTCGGATAAGGATCAAGGATGAATAAACATGGCAACTCTACCTTTCGTCTATCGGTTGCCTAATTCCTACTCTCCAGCCATTGGCTGATTGCAGCGCGGGCGCGGTCGGGGGCTTCGAGGTGGGAAGCGTCTATCACGGCAACCTGCGCGGACGGACCGGCAAGCTGCGCCAAGCCTTCCACGCGGGCAACGGGTATAAGAACGTCCTGACGGGCGGCAATGAACAGAGCGGGCAGGCTGCCGAGATGCTGCGCGGACGGGACGAGGCTTTCGATTTCGGTTAGAAGCTGCACGGCGGGAGCGCCGGCAACGTAATCGCTGCGCTGCGTCAGCATGGCGCGGCCAATGGCTTCCATAAAACCGCGCGACGGCTCCAATCCCATGCAGATGCTCACTATCCCCGCCAAATGCGGCAAATTCGCGTTTGGCGGGTTTTGTTGTTCCTGCGCGGCTACCGCAAGCGAAGCCGCCGCGCCCATCGAATGGCCGACAAGCGCAATCTGTTCCGCCCGCGTATTCTGCCGCAGCCAATCCAGCGCGGCTTGCAGATTTTCCACAGCCTGACGCGCATGGCGCATTTCCCCGCCCGTCGCGCCCAACTTATGCCCCACAAAGTCAAACGTCAGCCCTTCGTACCCTTTTCCCGCCAGATAACTCGCCAGCAGGTCAAGGCTGTACTTGCCCGACGTAAAGCCGTGCGCAAACAGCAGCGCGGTGGGATGCGCCACCTTCACCGGCACATAGCGCAAGGCGGCAATACTGACCTCTTCACCGGGTATTGTCACTGCTTCTAACTTCAATCAAAGTTCCTCATAATCTACAGACATAAGTTCATGTTGACGGGCGCGTATCAGCGCCGCAAAGCCTGCCAACGTTACTTCAACCATCTGCTTCATTGGTTTAGCCACCGGCTTCATTGGGAGGAGGCTGTACTGCCTGCTGCGTTCCCATCACGCCGCGCGTTTTGTGCCGCGCGCCCTCTTCCTGCTGAGTGCGCCAATTCGGGTCTTGCAGGGAACGAACAACTACATCACGCGCTTCTTCCGGGCTGTCGGTGACGATCAGCAGGTCCATGTCGGCGGCAGTGATATTGCCGTGTTCCAGCATGGTTGTGTTGAGCCAATCCAGCAAGCCCTGCCAGTACGCGGAACCGAACAGCACGACGGGGAAATTCCTCACTTTGCCGGTTTGTATCAGCGTCAGGGACTCGAACAGTTCGTCCATTGTGCCGAAGCCGCCGGGGAAAATGACGAACGCCTGCGCGTACTTTACCATCATGGTTTTGCGGGCGAAGAAGTAGCGAAAGTCTACGCTGATGTCTACATAACGGTTCAGGGATTGTTCAAACGGCAGTTCGATGTTCAGGCCGATAGACGTTGCCCCGGCTTGCTTCGCGCCTCGATTAGCCGCTTCCATGATGCCCGGCCCGCCGCCCGTGATAATGGCAAGTCCCGCGCCTCCCAACAATCGCGCCGTTTCCATCGCCGCCCTGTACATCGGGTCGCTGTCTTGCGTTCGCGCCGAACCGAACAGCGTCACGGCAGGCCCAAGCCCCGCCAGCGCGTCAAAGCCTTCCACGAACTCGCCGCTGATGCGCCAGATACGCCAGGGGTCGGAATGGGTAAACGCGGCCTTATTCGGATCGGGGACGGCCAGCAGTTTTTCGTCTTCGGTTTCCTCGCCGCGCGATGCGGCGCGGTTCAAAGCGCGAACAGGCACGATATGTGACGTCAGAAGATTGGTTTTCCGGGTTGTTTGAAATGTTGGTCATGGTGTTCAGGTGTTCAGGTGTTCAGGTGTTCCGGTGTTACTTGTATTTAAGGCTAAGTAATGTGTCAACAGAGTACCATATTCAGGTCTTTCCGAACACCTGAACACCTTATCCTTTCTTTTCAGGACGCGGACCGTAATGCGGCAATTCCGCGCCATATTCATACGCGCCTAAATCCGGGGCGGAGCCTGCGTACCCATCGTTGAAACCCGGCAACGGTTCGCCCCGGTCAATGGCAGGGCTGCCGGGTTTCAGGCGCAGGTCGAGTTTGGCAGGATCGAAAATCGTCAGGTCGCTTTGCGGGGCGCGAGTTTGATTTTGGAACAAGGCCAGTGGATCAAGGCTCAATATATGGCGTTCCACCGGGCATTTGGCTTTTACTTCTTCGGGAGTAGCGTACTTGACGTTGTTCCATTTGAAAAACACGTCGCCGGACCAGCCCGCAAAACCGTCGTAATCCCAATCGCAATTGAGGGCGGGCGCGCTGCAATCGAAGGCTCTGCCGCTCGTGCCGACAAGCAGATTGTTGCGCAAATAGCAGTTGCTGAAGGGATCGGATGTATTTACCTGCAGCGCGTAACCGGCGCGAACCGTCGTGTTGTGGACAATCACCGCGCCGCTTGGGGAATTATGCAGTTTGAACGGCTCGTTGCGGATGTTGTAGATGACGTTGCGGAACGCATACACCGGGCCGCCATAGACAGGCTGAAACGAAACGCCGCACAGCACATTGGTATAGCGATTATAGAAGTTGCGGGTATTGCGATCCGAACCATCCATTTCCGAGCCGTCATCGAACATCTCGCTGACATCGTTGTTGTGGAAATCGTTGGACACGCAGGCGCGGCAGTCGTCCAAATCCAGCCCGTCTTTGCAATGCGCGATGCGGTTGTAACACGCCACATTGCCCCGCCCTGTAATCCAGATGCCCCGCGATTCCGGCAGTTCGTGCCATTGCTTATCCGTGACCGGCCAGGGCATAAAGCCTTCGATGGTGTTGTCACTGATGAAAAACCCGCCTAATTGACCGGTTTGGTCGTTGGTGGCATACACGCCGCACAGCACATCATGGATATGGCAGCGCCGGACAACGATACGCGCCGACTCGTGTCCGCAAATCCCGGAATAAGCGTTGCAAAGCGTGAGTTTTTCAAACCACAGATCGTGCAGGCCGCGCGCATCAATACAATGGGCGGTCAAGTTCTCATGCGGCTGTTTCGCGTCAATGACAACTTCGCCATCGCCCGCGCTCCGCCAGATAATCGGCCTGCCCGGTTCGCCACTGACGTGAAGCACAAACGGCGCGACGTAGGTTCCGCCGTGCAGCAGAAACAGATCGCCCGGTTTCGCGGCGGTTCCGGCGGCTTGCAGGCCGCGAAACGGATCAATCCGCGTTCCCGTTCCCCCACCTGTACCCGGCACAACATGCCGCTCCCGCATATCCGACGGCGCAGCAGGTTCCCCAATGGTACGCGCCCGCAATATCTTCTGCACCGTTGCGCCGTCATTGGAATGCAGCGTCAGGCGCAATTCATACGGCGTATCCGGTTCCAGCAGGAAGACACTGCCCGCGTACAAATGCGCGTTAGAGGGAACCTCAATAGCAGGCGGCTTCGGCCTTCCGCCCTCGTCCTTGAACGGCCCGCGCTCCGCCCGGAACAACGGCGGGCCGGACTTCCAGGCAGCAGTTCCCACCTTCCGATACGCCACATCCACTTTCAGCGGACGCTCGTCCGTATCCTGAAGTATCCAGTACACGCCCAAACACCGCAAAGTCGGCGGATCCAGAACAGGCTCGCCCAACCGGCACAACCCGACTGGAGCAGGGAACAGGGAACAGGGAACAGGGAACAGAAGAGAAGACAAGCGCCGGTTCCCCAACCGACACAACCCGACCCGACCCGCCAGCCGTTGCCATCAGCCCAAGCAGCCATAAAACAACCGTCAATGAAAGTAGCCGAGAATACATCAATGTTCTCCTCTCCCTTTCTTCTCCGTGTTCTCCGTGTCCTCCGTGATTCTACTTCTTCCCTTCTCCTCCCCGTGTCCCCCGTGTTCCCCGTGGTTTCTCCTTGTTCTGACGGCAAGGCCGGTGAGGAACAGCAGGCACAGGAGCGGGAACCAGTCACCAACGCGGGTATACAGCGTTTTGCCGGTCAGCATTTGCATGGTACGGACGCCATACGCTTCTTGATTGAGCGGCAGTTTGTCCAGAACGCGGCCCCGGCTGTCTAAGAAGCAGGTCACGCCCGTTGTAGTCGAGCGCACGGTTTCGCGGCGGTTTTCGATGGTGCGCAGGACGACGGCGGCAAGGTGCTGTTCCATCGCGGCGCGGGACTGGAACCACGAATCATTGCTTTGCGTGACCAGCAGGGTCGCGCCCTTTGCGGTCATTTCGCGGGCATACGGCGGGAACATCGCCTCGTAACAGATGAACGGGCCTAAATCAACCCTGCCATACGTGGGGTCTTCATAGGAAAGTACCGTCGCGCCCTCGCCGGTCACGTCGTCGTGGCTGGGAAACTGAAAGGTTTGGGTGACGGGTTCGGGGATTAAATCGCGGTAGGGAATGAACTCGCCGAACGGTACAAGCTGCCGCTTTACATAAAACGCGGGTGTGGCGGCATGGCCGTTCGGATCGAAAAGAACGCTGGCGTTTTCCCGAACATCATACGTCCTTGATTCCGAACCAATGGTGGCTTTGCGCGTTTCCCGCCGCGTTTCCGTCAGCGTCGCCCCGGTAATCACGGCGGCATGGGCGTCACGCGCAAGATACGTGAGAAACGAGAGAACGCGCCCGTCGTGGATGGCATCCCCCGGCGCGGCGGACTCGGCCCACACATACAGGGAGGGGCGCGGCGTTGATTTTGCCGCCTGCGCCGTCAGGTTCGTAAACACAGCGGCCTGTTCGGAGGGAGACGTAACGGGCGCGGGGTTGAAATCGCTTTGCAGCGAGTTGAAGCCGCCCTGCATCGCGGCAACAGGCAGCGGGCGTCCGGTTTCGGGCTGCATCAGCCGCCCCCAACCGTACAGGCACACCATGACCGCGATTGTGCCGGATGCCCACAGATACCGCCCGCTTTCCGCTTTGCCCCGATGCGTCCACCACCAGGCGATTGCGCCATTGACGAGCATCATCAGGAAACTCACGCCATACGCGCCCGTAATGTCGGCGATTTGCAGCACGGGCAGAAACTTGTACTGCGTGTAACTTAACTGCGCCCAGGGCATCGTCAGCGACCCGCGCGTACGCAGATACTCCACCACGACCCACGCGGCAGCCAGTCCAATGATTTCGACGCCGCCCGTGATTTTACCCGCCGTAAATTTCTGATGCAGCCACCACGCCATGCCGCCCCACAGGGCATAAAAGCCCGCCAGTATAAACGTCAGGCCGAACCAGCCGCCCCACCCCATCAGCGCGGCTGTGGGTCCCGGCGACGTGTTGTGCAGCCACGCGCCAATGGTCAGGCCGATCCAGTACCACACAAGCCCTAAAAACACCCATCCGAACAGATAGCCGCGCCACATCGCCTGCCGCAGCCGCGTTGCTCGCGTCACGCTCAAAATCAGGGGCGCAATGGCAAGCCAGGCCAGCGGCCACAGCGAAGGCGTCGGGTTGGCAAGCCAGAGCAGAATGCCCGCCAGGAGCGCAAGCCGCAAGCCGGGTTTACGCGGGAACGAATTGCCGATGCCTGCAATGGCTGCGGGTGGCGCTGTTGGCGGGCGAATGTCTGCCGGGTTGGGAAGAAGTTCGGTAGTCACGTTTTCTTGTACGCGGAATTGGAAAAAGGAGTTGCGGAAAGAAATGGCGAAGTATGCTTTCATCTCTTCTCTGTTGTTGAGCGCGTTTCAACAAACCAATTTCAACCGAAAGTAGCCTGCTATGTTTTCAACCTTTTACAAACGATCTGCCCGGCGAAACAAATTGTCGCTTCGCCGTTGGTTCGCGCTGCCGATGCTTGCGCTGCTGCCGTTGTCCCTCAGTTGCGCCCGCCTGCCGCCAAGCGTGAGCGGATTTACCGGTCGCCGGATTCGCGTCACCATGACGTTCAACGGCACGATGCAATCGGCCTTCTACTATTACTTTCTTATCAACCGCTATGGCCCGACAGGAACGCTGAACGCCAACGGCCCGGTTCCGGTACTCGGCACTCTGCCCGGTCAGAACGGCTCATTGGGCAACGGCTACGCAACCGGTTCTAACGCCAGCTCCACCGGCACAATCAGCGGCCTGCCGGATTATGGCATCACCGACTTTGTGCTGTTCCATTCGCCGCAGCAAAACAACATCGGCCTGTACCACTACACCGCCGATCCGAACACGCAGCCCACGCCGCCTAACTACAGCCGGCCCTTCAATGTGGTTTTGCCGAGCAGTTCCAGCGTTGACATTGACCCTAACGCCGCGAAAACGCTTCAATTCGATCTGTATATCTCCCAGCTTGTCACCGATACAACCGATACAACGGCCCGGAACCAGGAAGCGCAAAACATTCAATACCTGCAAGTCAACATCGTGTCCACAAACGTCACGCCAATAACGGCAAATGAAAACGTTTTCAAGGAAGTGGACGCTTTCGGAGACACGCTGCACCCGAACAGCCAGCAGTTCCTGACGATTGATCTCACCCAGAACAAAACTTATACGAGTACCGACAACATCTCCACGCTGCCGGAGCCAACGAATGACGTGTTTCCCGGCGGCAACAGCGAACCGTCGCTTGATCTCATCTCGTGGTCTATCCAAGTCATACCGAACTGAGTATCTCACGCCTGCCTGAACATCAGGAAAGAAAACCGTCTATGTTGTCGTGGTTTCGTTTTTGGATTATTGGTTTCCATCAAATCTTCCGGCGCACAGGAATGTTGCTGCCTGTCTTTGGCTGCCTGCTGTGGTCTATGGGATGCGCCCGCCTGCCTCCGAGCGTAAGCGGACTTTCCGGGAGGCGGATTCGGGTCAAGATGACGTTTGCCGGAACGATGCAGTCCAATTTGTACTATTATTTCCTCATCAACAAATATGGCCCGACAGGTGAACAAAATGCTCATGGCCCGGTTCCGGTTCTCGGCCCTCTCCCTGAATTCAGCAATTCCTACGGAAATGGTTACGCTACGGGGTCCGGCCCCGGTTCTCAAGGAACAATTAACGACTTGAAGGATTACGGTATCACCGATTTTGTACTGTTCAATTCGACCGTGCCAAAACCGAACAACATTGGCCTATACCACTACACAACAGACCCCAATACACAACAATACCCCTTATTCCCTTCTCAGCCCATCAATATCATAACGCCTAATTTTTCAGACACCGATGCTTATGCGTCTCGAACGCTGCAATTCGATTTGTACATCTCGCAACTTGTCACCGACACCAACGATCAGACAGCGAAAAATCAGGAAGCGCAAACTATTCGTTGGCTGCAAGTCAACATCGTTTCCACGAATGTGACTCCGATCACTCAAGAAAACGTTGTCAAATATGTAGATGCTTTTGGCGACACGCGCGACACTTCCAACCTGCATTTCCTGACGATAGACCTGACACAAAACACAACCTACTCCGATTCAGACAACATCTCCAATCTGCAAGAGCCAACGGGTGACGTGTACCCTGTTGGCAGCAATCAACCGTCACTGGATCTCGTCTCATGGTCTATTCAGGTGATTCCGAACTAAACAAGGGGTTCACAAATCTTGAAGTATTCGACCCAGTGGGAAGTCCTGCAAAAGTTGGGAAAAGGATATGTAGAGTCATCGTCGAAATCTTGGCAATGCAGCGCTTCCAGCCCGATGTCTCGTTGTGTCAAGTTGTAGGAGAGAGGCGTCGTGACCTCAGCAGCATCAGGGCGAACGGGAGGGGTGAAACATAGGACTGGCACCTCCCTTCCTGTATCTAACATTTGAATACTAGACCTTATTCTACTGTTTAGACGGTTGTGATGGGCAAAGGGTTCAATTTTTCGCATTGTTTTGCTCTTTTTTCTGTTTCTTTGATGTTACGAGCCACTCTCCATAGGCTGGGGATTGAAAGTACCCGGAATTGTCGCAAATGCCGCGACTGTTGGAAGTGGCTCTAATCTACAGTGTCCTAATTTCGTACCAGGCTGTCTGGTATTGCGGGTCTATGGCGAAGCGGAGGCTGCCGTTTTGCAGGGTGCAGTCTACTTCGCGGACGCGCTTGCCGGTTGCGTCTAAGGCGTAAACTGTCGCTTTTTTGGCTTCCGTAGTGAGCAGGATGGTGGCGGCGACGCCTTCCGCCTGCGTTGGCCCGGTTCCCCACGGGTCGCCTACCGAGGTATGGTTTGCGTTCCACACCATGCCCTTGTTTTCCACGTTTGCCAATGCGGTTAATAGCAGGGTGTGGGATTGCTCAATCGGCCTGCCGTCTACGGCGTTCAGGGTCAGGGCGGCGAAGTTGCGCGGGCTGCTTTTTGCCTGCACTTCCCAACTGCCCACGCGGATGCTTTGCCCGCCCACAAACCCGACAATCACGCGGGAAGACGGCGAATCGGCGCGAAACAATGCTTTGTCCGTGCCTTGATCTGTCCATTGGATTGCAGCGCCGGGCTTTTCCGCGTTGATAAATTCGCTCTGGTCGTGTTCCCCGGCTTTGGTGCGGCGGATTGGCTGACTGCCCGTGTCAAACGCTACCGACAGGCGATTGTCCAACGTGTCCAGATTGTCCACGCCCGCCGCCTGCCACGACGCGCCGATGTTCGGCCCGTTTCTTGCCATCAGGCCGGCAATGTCGTTTTGCCCGATGTGCAGCCGCGACTCGCGGTGCGCGAACGCAATGTCATAGCGCCCGAACATCAGGGCGGCGGCGGGAAGAAACGTCATTATCGCCGGGTCGGTGTCCACGTTGAAGAAACTGCTGATTTGATTGCGGTCCCAATTGCCGTTTTCCTCGTGGTAATCGAACAGGTAAATGCCGTCCCAATCCTGCACCGACGCGAACGCGGCCAGCATCGGCAGGGTTTCCACGCGAAACTCGTTGGGCGCGGGATGGTGGTACTCGCTGATCGTATACGGCTTGCCGGCCAGCCGATACCGCGCCAGTTCCGGCAGCGTACCACCATAAGCCGAACGAGTCATGGGCGTGTTGGCGATGTTCCAGTTCTTCATGTCCCAGGGTTGGCCGGGAAAGGCGGGATGCTCCCAATACGCATGGTTGTCGGCAAAATCAAACATAGATTCGCGCCATGCGCCGCCCATGCCGCCGTAACTGTCCTGCGAACCGGTGACATTCGCTTTTGCGCCCAACGTGACCTTGACGTAATCGCGCATGGTCGTCATATACGCGCGTTCCGTGACCATCAGAAACGCGATCCAATCCTGACCTTCCGGCGTGTTTTTGGGGCGGCTGAGGGGGATATTGCCCGCTTCCAGGCTGACGCCTTCGGGGAACGCCTGAATCGCTCCGGCGCGTAAACTCATCCCGGCCAAATCAATGGTTCCAAGCGCGTCGCCCAATACCATTGTGAGGCGATTTTTGTTTTTGATGGGACGGGCGGCGACAAAGTTGAGCGCGTACTGCTTCCACTCCGGCGTTAATTTGATTGTCTCATCCAGCCCGACGTGATGGTAATCGTCCTGATTGACGCCCGTGTAAATCGGCAATGTGCGCGGCTTGTCCGATCTGGCCCAAAACGAAACGGTGTACGGCTCGCCTTCCACAAGATCAATCCCCGCCTGATGGAACTGCACGTGCCAGTTTTGCGCGCCCAATTTTGTAATCGTCAGCCGCGCCACGCGACCTTTGACGCCCGAAGGCGGTTCCGCATCGTCCGGCAGGGTCAGTTTGGCTTCCGCAGGCGGCGTGTTCATTTCCACGTTCCAGTACAGCGCCCCCTCCTCAAAAATCGGGTTTTGCAGGATGTTAGGGCCAAACGGCTTGTCTATCGCGCCCCACGCCCGCTTCAGTCCCGGCGTATCCGTATACTTACGCTTCAGCCAGCCGTTCCACAATCCCGCCAGTTCCGCTTTGTAGTGTGGCGGCAGGTTTTCCAGTCGGCTGTTCCACGCTTCGCCTAAGAGCGTGTTCTCGTTATTGATTTCCACGACAGCCACAGCGGGTTCTTCCACATAGCGGGTTTTGGTGTACGGGTTTTCATGCGTGAGCAGGTCGCGGGCATAATTTTTTTGCAGTTCGATCATGCGCGGTTCAAAGAAGTCTACCGCTTTGTCGAAGTTGCCCAACTGGTCGGTTTCGGGAAAGCCGTCTGCCGCGCCGAACTCCCGCGCCACATGCAGGTTGATGTTGACATAAATGCCGTGCAGCTTCAACTGATAGACAAAGTAATCTAGACGGGCAAGCGAGTCCACGCTCAAATGCTGCTTGTCGAGAAACGAGCGGTCAAAGATGTTGGGCTTGGCCCAATCCGCGTCGGCATGGTGCAGGCGAACGATATTGACGCCGAACTTATGCAGCCGCGCGGCCACTTTTTCCGCTGTTGTTTTATCGGGAAAGTTCGCGCCCGCCACCATGTTGACGCCGATGAACCGGACGCGATGCCCTTTCTCATCATAGAAATGGCCGTTACGAGACGTGACAAAGCCATTCCCGCCCGCCGGGGTCGGGTTCAGTCCTGCCATGCTGGTAATCGTCTGCGTCGCATCGTCCCAGGGCAGCGCCCACGAAAACCGCTCCGGTTCCGCCGCCTGCGTTCGGACTCACGGGAAGCATCAGCAAAAGCGCGACCAGTCTAAACAAACTGTATTTATATTGCATGGTAATTTCTTGAGCGACAAAGAGGGCGCAATAAATTGCGCCCCTACGGAGTTTTATCTGTGTTTACTTTTTTGCGCCCGCCGCAAGGAGCATTTTTTCTATGTCGGGGCGGCTATGGGTTCGCGCAATCGCCGTCAGGCCGGCTGCGGAGCGCACATTTGCTCCATGCGCCAGCAGCAGGCGTACCATTTTGGGTTTATCGAAGGTTACGGCGTCGTAAATGACGGGCAATCCGCCGCTCTTGCGGTTGCCATCTATTACATTCGGGCTGACGCCCCGCGCCAGCAGTTCCTTTGCCAGTTCCAGATTGTCGTTTTCCACCGCAATCACAAGCGCCGGTTTGTTATGATTGGGATGGCTATTCGGGTTGGCTCCATGCTGCAAGGCAAGAATAGCCATCTGGTCGCGCTTGTCGTTCATAGCCCGCACAAGCAAATTGGAAGCCGATTTCTTATCCGGCGTCGCGCCCTTTTCCAGCAGCCGTCGGCACAACGCCCAATTTGAATTTCCAACTGCCGCGTCCAGTGGCGTTGTTCCCTGTCCATGCTTCGTATTCGGATTCAGCCCCTTGTCCAGCAGGGCATAAGCCACTTTATTATCGTTGGGATTGTACTGAATGACCTGCAAAAGCAACGCAGCGCCGTCGTCGGTTGGAGGCAAACGCGCGCCCTTTTCAATCAGCGCCACTGCCAATGTCGCATTATTGGCTTCAACAGCCCTCTGCACAAGCGTTTGCCCATGCGCCAACCGGTTGATGTCCAGGCCATGCTGTATCAACGCATCCAACGCCTTTGAAACCTGCGGCCCATACGAATTTACCAGCGCCATGTTCTAGTTCATCGGTTTCCGCATGAACGTCCGCCCCATTTTCAAAAGCGGCGTCAATGCCCCTCACACTCCGCTGTTGAAGCGCTTCGCGCAGTTTCCGGTTCGAGTCATGCGCGATCCTGTACGTCTTCCATCCCGTCAGCCCGACAAGAAACACCGCCAAAACCAACGCCAGTCCCAAACCAATCCAGTCCGGTCGCCGCTTGTCCAAACGCGCGAGGGGTTGAGGGGTACTTGGTTGAGGGTTGAGAGTTGAGGGTTGAGGGTTACTCATGCGCAATCTTCCCCTGTGTTGGATATGTATATCAGCCTGAAACGGATTGAGTATGGCATGTTACTCTCAATTTCATCCTTCATCCTTCATCCTTGTCAGCGCGCTGTCCAACCGCCATCCAATGTCAGCGTCGTGCCGGTCATAAAGTCGGACGCGGGCGAGCATAAGAAAACGACAGACGGGCCGAGTTCTTCCGGCTGGCCCCATCTTCCGAGCGGGATGTTGGACAGAAACGCTTTGTAGGCTTCGGGGTCGTTCATCAGGACGCGGTTCATAGGCGTCTCGAACGGGCCGGGACACAGGCAGTTGACCGTTACGCCGCTTGTCGCGCCCTCCTGCGCCAGTGTCCGCGTCAGGCCAAGCAGGGCGGATTTGGCAGTGGCATACGCGGCGCGATTGGGCAGGGACACAAACGACATGATGGAGCCGAGCATCACGATGCGCCCCCAGCCCCGCTCCATCATGCCGGGCATAAACGCCTGCGAACACAAAAACGAGCCTTTCACGCTGATGTTTACAACCGCGTCCCAATCATCTTCAGTCAGGTCGGGCGTGGCCTTGCGAATGTTGATGCCCGCATTGTTGATGAGAATGTCAATTTTGCCCAGGCGTTCGTTGCAGTCGTGAAGCAGCTTTTGTACCGACTCGCGGTTGATAACATCCGTTTCAAAGGCCACAAATGTCCGTCCCGGCACGGCTTGCATCAATTCTTCGGCGGCCTGTTGCCCTTCCGCCAGATTGCGGCTGCACAGAGCCACGTCTGCCCCGGCTTCCGCCAGCGCCTGCGCCATCGCCCGCCCCAGTCCCTTACTGCCGCCCGTCACCAGAGCGGTCTTGCCCTCCAATCGAAAACTATCCAGTACGCTCATAATTTCCTTTCCGTTGTCTTGAACCATGATTTTTCATGATTAGGATGATTATCATGATTGGCTGGTCTTCATCATGTTAATCAGTCTGATCATGAAAAATCTGGTTGGCGGTCTTCATCATGTTAATCACTCTAATCATGAAAAATCATGGTTCAGACAATGTTCCAACATACCGCCACAAGGCCCAAAAGACCAGCAGAAACGCCGCCAGCGTCAGGTAGCCACAAATGGGCGTCAAGGGCAGCCATCCGGTGGGAACCACGACATGCTGATACCAGCGTTGAAGCAAGCCGGCGCTGAGAAGGTACGCGAAAAACACCGTCACGCCCAACAGCAGCCACGCGCTTTTATCCTGCCGATTGCGTTCCAGCAAGGCGAGTGATACGGGCATCAGCGGAATCAGGGCAACGGCGTCATAACGCTGATGGTACACAACGAGCAGCGACAAACTCATGAACATGCAAAAGAGCAGGCTTTGGAACAGCGTGTCTTCGGCAAGCGATGTTCGCATAGTGCGTCTTGCAAGCCCAATCAAACCTGCCACAACCAGCGCTATAAAAGGCCATTGCAGCCATGTTGCCCAGGGCGCGGCCTGCTTCCACGCGCTTAAAATAAAAGGCAGATGAATTTGTTCGCCCGACCACTCGCCGGCTTTACGATTGTGCGGCGTGTAGACAGCCAGGGGCGAAGTCGGCGCATCCAGCAAAAACGGCGTCAGAAAATCCAGCGCGTCCGGGTAGTTCTGCTTGCCTATGTCCTGCATGTGCCGCAGGGATTGCCGGTACGCCTTCAGGGTGGCAGTCGGGCCGGTGGGAAGCAGCGCGAAGCCATTCAGGAGCAGCACAATTCCCAACAGCGCGGCCAGCCATTTTCCCTGTCCGCGCCACAGCAGCAATCCGACAACAGGGAGCAGGTACGTCACCTTGATGCTGATGATAATTCCAAGCGCAATCGCCACCTTCCAGCGATTGTCCAGAACGGCACAGGCGAAGAGGAGGAGCAGCGCGACAATCAAAGCCGTCGGCTGCCACTGCATCAGGTTCCAGCGCAGGCTGCCGGACAGCGCCGTTACGCCAAGCAGAAATAATCGCGCAGACACGGGCCAGCCGGACAGCACATGCCGCATAAAGCGCCACACCGCCCATAGAAATAGTCCGAACACGCCCGTTTTCCAGACAAAACTCGCCAGAGGAAACGACAGAAATGAAAGCGGACTGGCAAGCATACCGCACAGGGGCGTATAGAAATACACGCCGAATATCTGGCTTGTCGGCCCGTCCGCAACGCCGAATTCAGGCGTTGTTTTCACATAAGGCACAATCCCATGCCGCCAGGCAAGCCCCGCCATATATATCTGGTCAAAATCCGAATACCCGATCCAATGCCGTTTCAAGACCATCAGCGCAAAGGCCAATATGCCGCAAATACCCAGGAAGGCCAGCAGGCGGTCTAATCCTGCCGGCAAACGCTTGCCATTCAACATTGACTGGGTAGGAAGGCTTTGAGCCATAGCGCTTTCTTAACAAATGATCCGTCACATCTCACAAGTTACCAGTCTCCCCTCTCCCAGACTTTTTTGGGAGAGGGGCGGGGGTGAGGGCTAGTTTATTTTGCGACGCTGCCCTGCTTCAAGAACGCTACAAACTCGCTGATGTTTTTGTTGTAGCCATCGAATCGCGCCAGAAGAGTTTTGCCATCCGGTGACACCGCCGCGTATTCAGGCAAAGCGGTCGTGTTCATCAGCTTTTGCTCTAAATTTTGATTGGCGAGATTTTCGGCATCGCCTAACCGATCCGTGTACAACTGTACACAGATATAACGCTTAAACTCTTCCTGTACAGACGGTTCAGGAAAAACGTTTCCTTCCATCAGGCGACAGTTCACGCAGCTATAGCCTGTGAAATCAATGAAAATCGGTTTCTTCTGCTCGGTTGCCAGCTTTACAGCCTCATCGAAGTTATGGAGCGGCTTTTCGGACGTGCCCACTTCCATTGCCCCGCCGCTTCCCGGAGCCGATCCACTCCCCGGCGTTGCAGACGGCTTATTGGCGGTCGGCGTGGTCTTGTAGGGGTAAGGAACCGGGGGCACGAAGGCATCCAGATCGCCAAGCGAGCGGCCTTCAATGGCGCGGAGGCACAACACACAACCAATGAGCGTCAACACGCCTAAAATGCGCCGGACAATGCCTGCTTTCACCTTGTCATCGTGCGGGAAGCGGAGCCAGCCGAGCAGGTAAAAGCCCGCGATTGCCGCGATTCCGGCCCAGATCGCCAGAAAGACAGGCTTGGTCAGCAGTCCCGTTCCCCACGTCAAATCCGCGCTGGAAAAGAATTTCAGGGCGGCGGCCAATTCCAAAAAGCCCATGAACGCTTTTACCGTCACCAGCCACGAGCCGGACTTGGGCAGTTTCGCAAGCGCCTGCGGAAACAAAGCCAACAGGAAAAACGGCATGGCAAAGGCCGAACTGAACGCCAGCATTCCGACGAACGGATAGAAATAGTGGCCGTGCGCCGCGTCGAGCAACACCGTTCCCACAAATGGACTGGTGCAGGTAAACGAGGTCAGGCTGAACGTGACGCCCATCAGCAGGGGCGCGATTACGCCGCCTTTTTTCTGCCCCTTTAGCGTACTGTTGAGAAGCCATGACGGCAGCAGAATCTCAAACGCGCCCATCAGATTCGCCGCCAGAATCACAAACAGCAAGCCAAGCCCGATGTTGACCCAGGGGTTCGCCGCGAAGTTTTGAATTCCGGTTGCGCCGAACAGCACCGTCATCAGCAATCCCAGGCCCGTAAACGTCACCACGATGCCCAGGCAATACACCAACGCGCCCTGTACGCCCGATATGCCGGTATCGTCCTTGCGCTTGGTGAAAAAACTGACGGTAATCGGGATCATGGGGAATACGCACGGGGTCAGGAGGGAGGTCAGGCCGGCGGCAATCGCCACGAACAAAAACGAGAGCAGCCCCTTCGATTGGGACGGCTCTCCGTTGCGATTTGCGGCGTTCACCGTTCGGGCAGGAGGCGCGTCGGGCGGTCCTCCTGCCAAAATCAACTTGCCCACGTCCGCGCTTACCACGCGGGGCGCTTTGCCGATATACGCGGCAGTGGGCAGTTTCATCGGGGGCTTTTTACGGTTGGCGCGAACCGCGCCTGCCGCAACGCTGAACGTAACCGGAACTTCGGTCTGTGCAGGCGGCAGGCACTGGTGTTCGTTGCAAATCTGGTACTGGATTTTCAACGCGGCCTTCTGGCTGCCCTTGCTGCCCGGCTTGACCACAACGGGAACCGCAAACGTCGCCGTGTTCTCGTATTCTTCCAGCGTCACCTTGAGCGTGGGTTCCGGGACCTTCTTAAACGCGCCCCCAACCGGCTTGCCTTCGGCAGTCAGCGCCGGGCCGGCCACGTCTAGTTTCAGCGCTGTGCCGCCGTTCGGGTCCTGCGTCAGCGAGTACATGTGATACCCGGCGGGGATTTTGGCGATTACAATGACCTGAGCGCCCTCGCCCGCGCGGGCATCGGGCGGCGCGAACTTGGCGGTAAAGGCCACTTTCTGCGCCTGCGCCATAAAGGGCAGGGACAGTACGCTTAACATCAGGCCGAACAAAGCAATACGTAGGGTGCGCAGTACGCTCACGTCAATTACCTCACAGCGCGAACGAATTCCGCGCCAATACCATTTTCAAGAGAACGAGCTTATATCCGGTTGGAAGAAAATGCAGATATACAAGCAAATTCGTCCTTTAAGCGCGAATATCCTGCTTCATTTCATTCAAGAGGTCAAAAATATTATTCCCGTGAAGGCTTAATTCAACGGCTTCGCGGACAGGTCTGCGGCGTTTTTGTCTTGAACCATGATTTATGTGATTAGGATGATTACCATGATGAACGCCCCTGCTCAATCCCGCTAATCTTAAAAATCATGAAAATCACAGTTCATCCAATGCAAGGCGCCTTCTCAATCATGATAATCATAATAATCACATAAATCATGGTTCAAGACAAAGTAAACGAGCAACATCATCTAGCATACGCCGATTATGCTCCGTCTGGTTCCATCAAAATCACTGTCCTGAACTCTAAACCTGAAAAACTCCGGCAGGAATCTGCGCAGGCGAAACACTGTCAGGTATTCAGGCAGGATTTTAGAACAAAGATGCGGCAATGATGGTTCAGGAGGCGCTTTATATGGAAATTACGCCCGAAGTGGTCAACGAACCGACCCGGCAACTGGAACAAGCGGCGGCAGAACTGCGCGCCGCATTAGAAGCGACGAACCGCGCCCGCGAGGAAGCGCTGCGCCTGTCGCGGGAAGTGATACAATACGCCTCGCGGGCAATACGCGCTATTCATCGAGGCGAATCACAGGCCGCAAGCGCTTTGGTTGCGGAAGCGAGGGCACGAGTTGTCGCTGTGCGCCTGTCGCTGCAAAATCATCCTGATCTATTTTACGCGGGCTACGTCCACGATTCGCAGAAAGAGTATGTGGAAGCCGAAGCGATGCTGGCGATTGTGGGCAACTTGCCCCTGCCCCTGCCCGCTTTGCTCCTTGTGGAACCCCCGGCGTACCTGAACGGACTGGCCGAAGCCGCCAGTGAAAGCCGCCGGCATGTGCTGGACTTGCTGCGGTTAGGCAATATGGAACAGGCCGAGCGCGTTCTCAAAGTGATGGACGACATCTATTACGAACTGGTTACGTTCGACTTTCCCGACGCGATTACGGGCGGGCTGCGGCGCACAACTGATGCTTTACGCGCCGTGCTGGAACGAACGCGCGCCGACCTGACCATGACCCAATCTCAGCGACGGCTCGAAGCCGCCCTGAACCGCGCCATTCAACACGGGCATTTATCGGCATCCCCTGCCCTTGCGGAAATTCAGGAACAGCCTGTACCTGATTCTGATCTTCCCACCAGTGAAGACTAATCTAATTGATTATGCCATTTTCATCCATCCTAAAGGCGTAAATCTACGCCTTTCAAGAACTTTCGGGAACATTGGGAACATTCTATATCACGTTACCGTCAATGTGAGTGTGATCTCCTTTCTGTATCAATGATGGCAAAACCGCTGTCGCCACCAGCTTGCTGGTGAATTGCGCTGACAGCGGTTCTTTTTGTCTGCCACAATTTCAAATTCCATGTTATAGTAGTATCAGGCTGTTGTCACTTTCTTCCTGTCAACCGTTTCCAGTGGGAACAAGAATTGTCAGGGCAAGCGTAAGGTAGACAACAAGTTCAGCAATGACGCTGCTTTCGCTGTTTGTTGTGGAGAACATTGGCGTGTCCGGCAATCAAACACAATTCGCTTCCGCAATGTTGGCAATTCCGTCCGCGCAGCCTCAATCTTCCGATGAGACGAACAGACGGGCGGCGTTCGTCCAGACTGCCCCGACTCAAATCTCCTCTCGCGTTGAGAATTTGGAGACTTATACCGCTTCCGAGCGGGAAAACGCTGCCCCTTCCCCTGTCACAACCGGCGTTTTGAGCGTCCTCATGCCGATTTATAATGAGCGCGCTACGCTGCCGGGATTGCTGGCGCGAATTCAGGCCGTTCCTGTCGCCAAAGAAATCATTCTGGTGGATGACGGCAGCACGGACGGTACGCGCGAACTGCTGCAATCGGAATTAGCAGGCGCGTACCCGAATATGCGCGTGTTTTACCACGATCATAATCAAGGCAAGGGCGCGGCCATCCGCACCGCCATACCCTATGCTATGGGCGACTACTGCATCATTCAGGACGGCGATCTGGAGTACGATCCCGAAGATTACGCGACCATCCTCCACGCTTTTGAAACATCGGGCGCGAGCGTGGTATACGGTTCTCGTTTTCTGCATGGCTGGCCGCCCATGCGCCTGCCCAACCGCCTTGTCAACAAACTGCTGGCGTGGATGGTGCGCTTCTTCTTTGCCATGCCCATGACCGACGAGGCCACCTGCTACAAAGCCTTCCACACAAACGTGCTGCAATCGCTTCCCCTGACCTGCCGCCGCTTCGAGTTCTGCCCCGAAGTAACCGCCAAAGCGATACGAAGGGGACATCGCATTGTGGAAGTCCCCATCCGGTATGAAGCCCGCAGCATGGACGAAGGCAAGAAAATCCGGTGGACAGACGGAGTCGCCGCCATCTGGACCCTGCTCAAGTTCCGGTTTGCCCGCTTTTAAGCAGTTGATAGTTGATAGTATATAGTTGATAGGAGTATAGGAACTACACACATTCCATAACCAACCGCTTAATCAAATTTCAATCACAAGCAGCCTTAACGCCCGCCGCTTGACGGATACCCGCCCGAACCGCCGCCCGAACGCGGATAGCCGCCCGAACCACCAGAACCGCCGGATTGAGGGTACCCGCCGGAACCGCCGTAGCCGCGAGACACGTTTCCCCCGGTCGTGGTGGGGGGCGGGCTATTGGGAACGTTATGTTCGGTAAAACGCTTCTGCATATCGGCTGCCGATGTGGTTGCCCCATGCTGCGGCCCCAGGATTTTGTAACCCACAAAACCAAGCGCGACCACCAAGACAATGATAATGGCGATGATAGCGCCTACTGGTATGCTCTGCTTCATTGTTTATTAGCCTCGATGAATGATGCGCGAGGGTCTTCGCGGATGTCGCGCCCCTCGGTGATGAGATACTGCCGGTCTGCTTTAAGCCCCTGCGCCCGATCCACGACGCCGCTCGGCCAGCGTACTTCCACAGATTCCGCCTGTTCCTGCAACCCAAGCCCAAACGTCGGTTGCCGCTGGGATTCGGACAGGAAACTGCCGCCACTGTGGACATACTGCGACTGCGTAACGCCCGCATTGGTCACGCGAATCAAGGCGCCGATGCCATCCCGGTTAGAGCGAACGCCTTCCGTTCGGAAACGAATCCAATGATTGTGGTTCCTCCTTTCGTTGCGGAACAGGCGAAACTTGCCGCCATTGTCCACCAGGGCGATGTCCAGATCGCCGTCATTGTCCATGTCGCCATACGCCGCGCCCCGGCCCACCACTTTGTCCGTCAGGCCCGCCACTTCCCCGGCCTCCTGAAACTTGCCGTTGCGCAGATTATGAAACAGCAGCGGGCGCTCCTTGAACGTCAGCATGGATTCGTAGGTGCTGATAATGTCGTCCACATGCCCGTTGGCTGTAAACACATCCTGCCAGCCATCCAGGTCATAATCAAAGAAGAACAGGCCGAATGTCAGATACGCCAGGCTCGGCGCGGCGATCCCGGTCGTGTGCGCGTTGTCTGTAAACAGGGGCGTCTCGCCCGTATGGGCGTCCGTTTCCAGCAGGGACAGGCTTTCGTTGGAGAAATTACCGATGAGCAGAGCAAACTGACCGTTGTTGCGCCAGTCCGCCGTATCTATGCCCATGCCCGCTTTGAAATGCCCGTTTTCCCCGGTGGCAATGCCGCTCATCGCGCCCTGCTCGACAAATCGCTTGCCTTTGTCGTTGATGAATAAATAGTTGGCCCAGGTGTCGTTGGTGACGACCAAATCCGGCCATCCATCCCCATTATAATCCGCCACCACAACTCCGAACGACTTGCCAAGCGTACCGCTACGTATGCCCATTTCCTGACTTACATCGCGGAATCGCCCGCCGCCCTCGTTGTGGTACAGCGTACAGTAGCTGCCTTCAAAGGTTCCGGGCGGGCAGTATCCGCGCAGGCCGTTGTGCCCGCACCAGGGGTTGAGTTTCGGCGACCACTTCACATACTGCGTAACGAACAGGTCGAGTTTGCCGTCTTTGTCATAATCCAGCCACGCCGCGCTTGCGCTCCACTTCCATTTCAGTTCCATACCCGGCATCGGAACGCCGACAACGCCGGCTTTGGCGGTGACATCCTGAAAAATCGGACCTTTGCGGTTCGGATCGCCCAATGTATTGCGCAAAAGGTGGTTCGGGCCGATAGCGGTAAGATAAATATCCTCGTAGCCGTCGTTGTCGAAATCGCCGACGGCAACGCCCATGCCATAGATTTCAATGTCCAGGCCCGCTTCTTTGGTAACGTCCGTAAAGGTTCCGTTGCGGTTGTTATGGTACAGATGAGGCGTACTGCGCGGCCCTTTGTCGCCCGGCCAGTTAGCGCTGTTGACGATGAGAATGTCCTGCCAGCCGTCGTTGTCGTAATCCAGAAACGCCACGCCCGACCCGACCGTTTCCGGCATGTTCTTATGCCCTTTGGCTCCATTGTTGTGCGTAAAGTCAATACCGGCCTGCCGGGAAACTTCCACAAAGGTGACGCTCGCGTCCTGCGGCGCAACGGACGGCGTTGCCGGTTTTGCCACTGCACTATGCCGCGTCCCGCACCCGCACAATATCGGCAGTATCGCCAGCAACAACGTCGTGACCAGAAGCGCGCGGCCTCCGCATCCCGAAGGCTTTGCCCAATTTCCTCTGGCTCCGCCATCAAACTTGTCAATCAAAATTGTCATAATCAACGGTACTGTACTGCGCTCCCAACAGGGCATTGCCCACCAATCCTCCATACGCAAGACACGCTTGCGCATAAATTGCCGCATTGTCCGAACACCGAACACCTGAATACCTGTTCAGTTGGAACCCGACGCCTTATTGCCGCCATTTCCGAGCATGGTTTGCAGGCGCTGCACCTTAGCTTCCAGCGCGGCATCATGCGGACGCAGGGACTGCGCCAGGCGGTAATACGCAACGGCAGTGGAATAATCGCCTGACTGCTCCAGAAATTGCGCCACAGCCAGCTGCGCTTCCGGGTCTTTGCGCGCCGCTCTGGAGCGCGTGAGCAGGGTCTGCCGTTTCAGGTCATAATCCACATATTTACGGTACAGGGCAAACATTTGTTCACTGCCCGCCGTGTCGCCCAAATGCGCGTACACCCGGCCCAATTCCTGATAGGTCGCGCCATCGCCGGGTAGCAGGTCGAGGGCATGTTCCAGATTACGCGCCGCCCGCGTCCAATCGCCTTTCGCGCCGTACGCCACGCCCAGCTGCTGGTAGGCGACAACCTCGTTGGGCGTCAGGCGGCTGAGTTGATTGTACTCTTCAATGGCCCTGTCGAGCCGGTCGCCTTCGCCCCGGCGTTCCAAATACACCTTGCCCAGTTCCTGATGATATAGCGGATTGTCCGGGGCCAGGCGAACACACTGCTGAAGTTCGGCTTCGGCGCTGTCGCGCCGTCCCTGCTGCAGCGCAACCTGCGCCAGTTGAAAATGTACCTGTGTGGGATCGGCAGGATGTTTGTTCAGCGCGCTTTGCAGCATTTTCTGCTGATCACCCAGACGATCCGCATAGCCATACGCGGCTGCCATCGTCAGTTCGGCATCCGCCGTATGCGCCGAAGTCAACTGCTTCATCACGGCCAGGTAATCGTTTACCCGGTTCATGTCCCGATAAATCGCCGCTTGCAAGGTCAGGCCGCGATTATGCCAGCCGGCCTGCGCGCTCACCTGCTGCGCCAGTGTCAGGGCTGTCGCGTAGTTTTTGGTCAGGCGCGCTTGTACGCCGCGCCAGTAGGCTGTCTCGATTTTCAATCCGGCCTGTTCGCAAGCGCGCGCGGCCAGGCCAACCACGATGGGGTCGGAGCTTTGCAGCAGAGCCAGTTTTTGCAGCACAAAAGCCTCGCGCGCGTAATCCTTTCGTTCGGCATACAGCTTGACCAACTGCTGATAGGCGTCAGGGGTGTTCGGATTGCAGGCGACGGCTGCGCGCCATTGGGCTTCCGCTTCCGCCTTGCGTCCGTTTTGGGAAAGCGCCAGGCCATATTGGTACAGCAGGGCGGCTTCCTTTGGAGCCAGGCGAACGGCGGTTGCCAGCAATCCAAGCGCCTGCTGTGGATTGTGACGCGCCAGAAGCAGTTTGCCGGCAATGGAGTAGCCATCAGGCTGGTCGGGAGCCAGGCGAATCAGGTTTTGCGCCATGCGCAGGGCAGTGTCTTCATCGCCTGCCTGCAGGCAGTAGAACATCAGCCGTTCCGCCTGATCCCGAATCGCCGGCCCGCTGTCCGTCAGCAGGGCCGGGTGGCGCGCGGCAAACGCGCGCAAAGCATTGGCCGCCGCGTCCGTATTGCCGTCCGCCTGCTCCAATTGCGCCAGCGTTGCCGCCGCTTCCAGGTTATCCGGCTCCAGGCGTACTGCCGTTTGCAGCTCTTTGCGCGCCTCGTTGTAATGGGCCAGATAGGTCAGCGAGCGTCCCATGAGAAGCGCGGTGTCCTGGTCTTTGGCTCCCAGGGCGCGGGCAATGGTCAGCTGCCGAATGGCGTCGGTGTAGTAATCGGTGTCCACGTCCAATCTGCCCAGTTGCAGATACGCCGCAACATCGGACGGGTCGGATTGAATCCGCTCGGAATAATAGCGCATAGCGGCGCGCGTCCCTTGCGACGCGGGAGGAGGCGGCTTCCTGAAAAAATAGCGACGGCTGAGGGGCAGCAACAGGAGCAGCGCAAGCAGCAGGCCAAGCAAAGCTAGAAAACGCGCGCGTAGTGGCCGGCGGTTGTGCTGCGGCTTATCCGCATCCTGTATTTTGGGGGAAGACATAGGTGGGGTGGAAACGCGCTTCATTACGACGGACTTAGCCCTGAGCAACGCCAGGCAAGCGAAGTAAATATCAACAAACCTTTTCATAAGTTCTTGAGGCGGCAAGTAAACTTATATAACAGGTCTAACCGACGCAAAAGGCGCGTTATGCGCCCGCCACAAGAAAGCGGCAGGCGCATGACAAGCTGCTTTATTCCAGCGATTATGATAAACGATTTACGCAATCGAAAATCGCAGGAGTAACATCTGTCGGCTTAGTTCCAGCCTCCGACACTGGCGCCGCGTACGCCTTCCTCGCCGAAAATATCTTTCGGGCCGTTCCAATCGGCTTTGTGGGCGTGACTTAGCCAGTACTGACTCAGATGGATGGCTTTGGCATGGCCGTCGTGGAAAGCCACGTTGCACAGGCCCTGATGGCGCGCAACCGCCAGCCGGTAGGCGTCATGATTTTGCGCCTCATGCCAGTTGGCGCGGTCTTCGTTAAAGAAGTAGGCGCCGACCGCAATGGACTGATAATCGGTTTTGTAGCCATCGGGGTGTAAATCGTAGGCGGCGTAGCCAGCAGCGCGCCCGGTCCAGCTATCCCCGGTGGCCGAGGTGTAGGCCGTGCCCGCATCCGCGAACTGCACATGGTTGGCCGGTTCCTGAACGGCAGCCAGTTTCACCGTATCCGCATCCCAACTCGACATCAGATCGTTGGCGGCATACGCGCCCAGGTCGCGATGGTTTTCCAGATCGTTGGTCCAGTCCGGGCCGTTGTCGGTGGCGTCCGGGCAGACCGTGACCTGATAGTTTTTAATGTACGGCTGCATGAAAAACGGCCAGTAGCGCCGCCAGTCGCGCACCTGCCCATTGGTGGACCCGACATCGGCATCCGTAGTGCTGACATGCTCGTTCATCACGCGCTCATCGTAGTCCTGCGTGTACATTTGCGCGCCGGTGCCGATTTGTTTCAGGTTAGAGATACAGGAAATGGCGCGGGCTTTGGCGCGCGCCTGCGCAAAGACCGGGAACAGAATCGCGGCAAGAATTGCGATAATGGCAATGACAACCAACAATTCGATCAGAGTAAACGCCTTACGCTTCATTGGTTAAGCTCCTCCTCATGTTCCTCTCAGATCGGGAACATTTTTGTCACCGTCTTGTAGTCGCAAGCATCTGCTTGCAAAATTAGTGCGGTATGTGTCACAACAGACTTCACTTCTGTAGCGATATAATGATTATAGGGTCTATGGAATAATTTGTCAATAGGTATACAGTCGCAGAAGTTAGTTTGCCCTGATTTTCTTCACAAAATTTCGGCAAATAGCGAGGATTGGGAAGCCACATGCCTGAATTGGAAGCAGAGCCATTTACCGTTTGACGCCAACAACTGGACAGTTGTTCTGCCCCAAGTTCGGAATACGTCCTTGCCTTCGGGTACACTTTTCTTAATGAGTCAATGTTTACCCTCCAGAATACATAGAATCAACTTTCAAGCGTCAAACCTGTTGCCCTCACAGAGCGTGTTGCCGCCATCACTCCTGCGCGGTTCTGTAGAGCAGAGGCGTATGGTGTCCCTCATCCTGTTATGTTTGTTCGGCAGCTTGCTTTCTCCTCCTGTTCCTGCGCAATCCGTACACTTGCGGGCGGTTGGCGACATCATGCTGGCGCGGGATGTAGGACAGTGCATGGCGCGGAAGGGACGCGGCTATCCGTTTGCGGCGATACGCCCCTTGCTTCAAGGCGCGGATATTACGTTCGGGAATCTGGAGTGCTGCGTTTCCACGCGGGGCAAGCCGATCCCCAAGCAGTTCAACTTCCGCGCTGATCCCGGCGTGACCAAGGTACTGGCGGAGAACGGCTTTCGGATTGTGTCGCTTGCCAACAACCATGCGTGGGATTATGGACGCGACGCCCTGCTTGACACGGTTGCCAATGTCCGCAAAACGGGTGTCCAAACCGTAGGCGCAGGCGCGAATCGAATGGAAGCGCACCAACTGGTGATTGTGCAAAGCAAAGGCTTGCGCATCGGGTTTCTGGCGTATTTAGGCTTGATTCCCGCTCTGGTTGCCGAATCCGACACGCAGCCCTCATTAAGCATGGCGAGCGTGGAAGCGATCACGCGGGAAGTGCAGGCGGCGCGAAGCCAGGTAGACGTGCTGCTCGTATCGCTCCATGCGGGACAAGAGGGCGCCGCCGGTCCCACGCCGCGCCAAAAGCGTTTTGCGCAGACGGCCATTGACGCGGGCGCGGACATGGTAATCGGGCATCATCCGCATGTCCGGCAACCGCTTGTTATGTACAAAGGCAAGCCCATCTGCTACAGCCTGGGCAACTTCGTGTTCTCCACAGCAGGCCGGGGCAGCGGCGCGATGCTGGAAGCGACATTGGAGCGCGGCCACCAAGTTCACGCGCATTTGATCCCCCTCGTTCTGAACGGCGCGCAGCCCTGTCTCCCCCACTCCTCCTCATATCCCAGGCGTCAACGCCGGAGAAAGCGATGAATATTCGGCCTTTCTTCGCTTGCTGCCTGTGCAATGGTGACGGTTTTGAAAAGAACCTTGACAATCCGGCAAGGCTGTGGCATACTAAATGTGTTGATGCGGGGTGGAGCAGTCCGGTAGCTCGTTGGGCTCATAACCCAAAGGTCGTAGGTTCAAGTCCTACCCCCGCTCCCAATTATAAGCCGTTCGGTCACTTGACCGAACGGCTTTTTTCGTTCGCTAGAATCAGGCTTCGTTCTCGTTCAGTGTTGTGTTCGTCAACGTTCACGTTCAGTTCGGCTTCAATGCGTCGCGCTAAATCGGTAACAAATTCGGCTACGCCGATAGGTGTGGCAACATTCCGCAGCGCGTATTCTACCGTCAACGCTTGCTTTTTGCGACACAGCAGCAGGCCAATGCTGGGCGCGTCGTGTTCATGCCGAAGCGTATCGTCCACAGCGGCAAGATAGAAGTTCATTTTGCCTACAAACTCCGGCTGAAACTCTGTCGCTTTCAGATCTATCACGACGAAGCAGCGCAGACGCAGATGATAGAACAGCAGGTCCAGATAGTAGTCTTTGCCGTCTACTTCCAGCGGGTACTGGCTTCCCACAAACGCGAACCCCACTCCCATTTCCAGCAGGAATAAGCGAATATGTTCCAGCAGGCCGCGCTCAATCTCGCGTTCGCGCGCATCATCGCCCAATGTCAGAAACTCGAAATTGTACGGGTCTTTAAGCAAGGCTTGCGCCAAGTCGGACTGCGGCGGAGGCAGTGTACGGGCGAAATTGTTGATGGCTTTGCCCTGCCGCTCGTGCAGTCGGCTTTCGATCTGCATCTCCAGAATGTTCCGGCTCCAGCCGTGTTCAAATGCTGCCTGCGCATACCATTCACGGGTTGCCGCGTCTTTTACCTTTTCCAGCAGACTGACGTTATGCGCCCAGGGAATTTGCGCCACAGCTTGTGGCATAGCTTCGCCTGTCTGTTCCGCAGTCTGAGAAAGCATATCCTTTAATTGTCCCACCAGCGGTGGGACAATTTCAGAATGTGTTCTATAAGCCAGGTAGAAAGCCCGAATCCGGTAAAGATTGGTGCGTGAAAAGCCGGAAACACCGGGAAATGCCGCCTGCAAATCCTTCGCCAACTGAGGCAGAACGCCGTCGCCCCACCCTTGCGCCGCCTGATGCGCCACAATTTCTTTGCCGAGGTTCCAGTAGAGTTCCAGCAGTTCCCGGTTGACCGCAAGACTTGCCTGCATTTGCGCTGAACGAATACGCTGCTTTACCTGTTCCAAAAACGTGCCGTAACCCGCAAATCGTTCCTGCACGTTGGCAGTTAGATCATTGTCCTGTTTTTGTGCAGACATTTGCCTCCTTCACTTTGCGCGAATTCACTTTTAAGCAGAATTTAGCGCAATATTGGAGCAGGATTATTACTCAATTATCTGGCGTCGCTTCCCCCAGAAGATGACGCGCCGAATACATCTGCCCCGTGTGATACGCGACGTGAAACGCCGCATACGTCAAAAACGCGCGGTACGTGTAAAACGGCGGCCAGCCAGGCGGGTTGCTGTCCAGATCAGGAGCGAGCGCCTTGAAATGTGCCACCGCCTCGTGATGTACGCGCAGCAATTCGCCGCACACCTGCGAGGCCGTCATTGCCCGATGCTCCTCCGAAGGCGGCGTTGCTACCGTTGTCGGATGATACCCGAACCGATGATCAATCAACAGACTGCTCACCCGGCACTTCGCCAGATCAGGCTGCAGCGAAATGCCGTTGGCTTCGGGACTCGCCTCCCCGCCCTCTCCCGCAAACCGCACCGCCTCCCAATAGGCAATGTGCCCCGCCAGTTCCCCTACGGAGAGAAGCCCCTCCGCAGGCCGTTTCCAGACGTTCGCGTCCGCCAGTCCCTTGAACGCCTCCTGGACCTCGTAATACCCCTCTTCCAAAATCGCCAGATAAGCCTCAACCACCTTCTTGTTCCTTTCTTATGGAAAACGCAGTAAACCACTCCCTGTCCTCAATATGTTTGCGTTTGTGCTATGATAATTCCTGTGCAGGGTATGAGCGCGATGCCCTTGCGCTGAGATGTTCAACGAAATTCCACAGTGCGCGATTTCAAAACACAGGAGGACGCAACCATGAAACATCTGTTCCACACTCTGCTCGCCGCCTCGGCTATCAGCCTGGGCAGCCTGACCCTCAGTCCGGTGTTCGCCCAGGACAAAATGCAGCCCCCTCATCCGCAGACCGGGAAAATGGCTCCGGGGAAGATGGCTTCCGACAAGATGGCTCCCGGCAAGAAGGATAACCGGGCTTCCGACGTTTACGTTTGCAAGCCCTGCAAGACCTATTATCCGTCTGCCTCCGCCAAGACGATGGGCTACAAAGACCCGATGGGCCATAAACTGGTACACGCGGACAAAGCGCCCGTTGGGTACAAAAACGGCAGCAAAATGTCAATGGGTAAAATGCCGGGCAAAACGTCGGGCAAAATGTAATTTCATCAACGCAACATGACAAATCCGGTCACAAGCGCATGTTTGGTAAAGGTCCCGCCTCTGGCGGGACCTTTATATTTTGTCTCTTTTCATCAGATAGCTTTCATAAGTCTACTCGCTGAGATAGAGCTTCACTTGTGCGCAGAATTTATCAAGGAGGTCTGATAAAATTTTACTGGCTGCGTGGGTTTTCACTGTCATGCGCGTCTTAACAAATAGAATGACGAACACAAGCGCACAAAATGAGAAGGCCTGTCAGGAGATTATCCTGGTACGCCGCGCCCAAACCGGCGATAGAGCCGCCTTTGACCGGTTGGCACAACATTATCGCCCGCTGTTGTTCGCCCTGGCTTTCCTGCGAACCGGCCACAAGGAAGAGGCCGAAGACCTGGTGCAGGAAGCGCTGACAAAGGCATGGCTGAAACTGCCCACGCTTACGGATACGGCCCTGTTCCTGCCCTGGCTGAAATCCGTGACGGCCAATGCCTGCATCAGTTGGTATCGTCGCGTGGATAAATTTCCTCGTTCCCTGGAAGAAGACACGAAGGACACGTTACGAGCAAACAAAGGACTCCCCTTAGAAACGCTTCTGGAACGCGAAAGGCAATGGCGGTTGCAGCAAGCGTTATGGACGCTGCCGGAAGTCAATCGCCTCGCCTTAGTGATGCGTGTCTGGAAGGGAGCTTCCTACGAGGATATTGCCGCCTTTACGGGAGTTCCGGCTTCGACCGTAGATGGCCGCATTTATCGCGCAAAGCGACAGTTGCGCCGCCTGCTGCATGATGCCGGAGCTGAGTTTTTCGGGGAAGAACCTCGCCCCCGGCAGCCAAAGTCACATTTGAATGAATTTTCCCCACAACGGAGCAGCAAAATGACCATTCCAGAAACAACTGCCACTATTCCCCATTGGGAACAAGCCCTGGCGCTTACCTTGTTCACCCGTCGTTTCTCACTGATGCTGAATGCGGGCGTTACCCTCTCGCGGACGCTGGAACTTCTACAGGATATACCGGCTCCCTACGGAGCAGCGGCTCGCGCATTGCGCACACAAGTGGAGGATGGAGCCTGTTTATCGCGGGTAATGTCGGAGCGCCCGGACCTGTTTTCTCAAATCTACATTGGCATGGTCCGGGCGGGCGAAGTAGGAGGCGTATTGGAAGAAACCGCGCAGAGGCTAAAGAAAGCATTGGCAAGAGAGTGGCATCTTGCCAGCCGACTCCCGCCTCAGGAAATATCGCTCTTTCTGTTGCTTCCCGCCGACAGGCCTTTGTCCGAGAAGTGGGATTCTATGTCTGCCTATCAACAAACGATGACCTTCAGCCTCTTCTTCGAGACTTTCGGAACACTGCTTCAGTCGGGCGTTCCAATTCTTCAGGCAATGGAAACTGTCGCCGAACTGTTGCCCCTAAACTCGCGCGAAGGCTGGATGCAGGCCCGTGAACAAGTAACAACAGGGTTGCCATTTGTGCCGACAATGGCGCGAATGGGTATTTTTCCGACATTCGCGCTGGAAATGCTTCGGGTAGGCGAGGAATGTGGTTCGCTGGACGCAATGCTGCATAGTTTGGCGGAAGCGTTCGAGGATGACCTGGAATATCAACTACTGCCATAGCCTGTCTGATTGATTCAGGAAGGAATTGGCGTGGCCGTGCAGAATTAAAGGAGTATCATCGAACTACTCAGGAGAGCATAGCATGAAAACACGGGCTATCGGGGCGTTACAGGCGACGGTTGTGGGCGTGGGATGCAACAACTTCGGCGGGCGGTTGGATGCGGACGCGACGGCGCAAGTGGTTCAGGCGGCGTTGGACGCGGGCATCAACTTCTTCGATACCGCCGACATTTATGGCGGCACAAAAAGCGAGGAGTTTCTTGGCCGCGCGTTGGGCAACAAGCGCGACGAGATTCTGATTGCTACGAAATTCGGCATCAAACTGGATGATGCGCGGCCAGGGGGCGCGGCTCCCGATTATATTGCGCAGGCGGTAGACGACAGCCTGCGCCGCCTGGGAACGGATCGCATTGACCTGTACCAATTGCACACGCCGGACAAGAACGTTCCCATTGCCGACACGCTGGCCGCGCTGGACAAAGCGGTACAAGCGGGCAAAGTGCGCGAAATCGGCTGTTCCAACTTTTCCGCCGAACAACTGCGCGAGGCCGAAAGCGCGGCAAAAACGGGAGCGCGGTTTGTCAGCGTGCAGAACCATTACAGCCTGCTGCACCGCGAACCGGAAAACGACGGCGTACTGACGGAGTGCGAACATCTCCATCTCGCCATGCTGCCCTATTTTCCGCTTGCCAACGGCCTGCTGACCGGCAAGTACCGCAAGGGCCAGCCGCGCCCGGAAGGAACCCGGCTGTCGGGAGCCAACGCCGACAAGTGGCTGACCGAGCAAAACCTTGACATTGCCGAGGAATTGCTTGCTTACGCCGAAGAACGCGGTCATTCCCTGCTGGAACTGGCGTTCGCGTGGCTTCTCGCGCAGCCTACCGTCGCTTCCGTCATTGCAGGCGCGACCAAAGTAGAGCAAATCCACGCCAACGCCGCAGCCGCCGAGTGGCAACTCACACCGGAAGAACTTGCCGAAATCAACCGGATTGTAACTGCTCGTCTTGAATCCGGTATATAAAATACCGGATGTTAGGCCTGCGGCGAATTGTCCTGCGAACAGAGGATTGCGCAAAATTCAAGTAGTTTGTCACCCAAACACCCGACACCTAACACCGAATACCCAATACCTATGAATACTCCCACCGGCTTTTTCCACAATGTTTACTTCTGGCTGCGCGAGGCGGGTAATACCGCACAGGCCGAGCAACTGGCGCAGGGCTGCCGACAATTCCTGTCTTCCATTCCCGGCGTTTTGCGGCTGGAAGTGGGTTTTCCCGCAGGCACGGAACGCGAGGTTGTAGACAATTCTTACGGCGTTGCGCTGCTTGTCGAGTTTGCGGATGCGGACGCCCATGATGTGTATCAGGAACATCCCGATCATTTGCGCTTCATTGCGGAGTGCAGCCCGCTGTGGTCACGAGTGCAGGTTTACGATACGAAAGTTACTCTATGAAACTTCCTTTTTCCTTTGTGTCCGGGCTGGTTTGCTGCGGTTTCGTGGCGGCGGTTCTGATGCCGTTTTCGCCCGTTTCCGCGCAGGGTACGCAGGCCGATTATGACCGCGCCAATCATCTGGATCGCTTGTTGGGCGGCAAAGTGGTTCATGGCGCGGTTCGTCCCAACTGGATAGGCAACGGCAGCCGCTTCTGGTATCGCAGCGATCTGGCGGACGGCAAGCGCGAATTCGTTGTTGTGGATGCCGCCGCGTCCGTGAAGAAACCGGCATTCGATCACGTCCGCATGGCGCAGGCTTTGACGGCAACATTAGGCAAAGCTGTTACGGCGGAACGGCTGCCAATTGACAGCCTTGCGTTTGCGCCGGACAATGATACCCTTCGCGTTCAGGCAGGTGGGAAAACCTACGTCTGCGACCTGCAAACCTACGCGCTGCATCTGGAACCGAAAGCTATTACGCAAGCGAACGGCCTTGCGCCTGATGCCGGGCCGCGCGCTTCCCTGCGCACCGGCGATGAAACAACGCTTACCTTTCAGAACGACCTCAAGGAGAATATCGCGCTGTTCTGGCTGGACACGGACGGGCAGCGCAAGCCCTACGGAACTCTGAAACCGGGTGAGCGGCGCGACATGCACACGTATGCGGGGCACGTCTGGCTTGTTGTGGACAGCAACGGCAAACCCCTGTCAAAATGGATTGGGGCAGATACGCCCGATGTCGCCGTTATCAACGGCCTCGCGCTGGCTTCCGCGCCGCGTCCGCGCCGACAAAGCGCCCGCCGTCAGGATGGCATTACTTCGCCCGACAGCAAATGGCGCGTTGTCTTCCGTGACAACAATGTCGTCCTCGTGGACGCGCAGAGTGGACAGGAAACGCGGCTTCACGCAAGGATGGAACGCCCGATGATCGCTATAATGACGGCCCGTACTGGTCGCCCGACTCGTCCCGATTTCGTGGTAATGAAAACCGTTCCCGCGCAGGAGCATAAAGTCTATCTGGTGGAATCTTCTCCAAAAGATCAGGAACAGCCTAAAGTTCATATCAACGACTATCTGAAACCCGGCGACCGTATCGCGCACCCGCGCCCGCACCTGTTTGACGTTGACCACGAAGCGCGATATTCCTATTGCCGATACCCTCTTTCCCAACCCGTGGGAACTCAGCGACTTGCAATGGGAACCGGATTCATCGCGCTTTACCATCCTGTACAATCAGCGCGGGCATCAAGTGATGCGGCTTATTGGCGTAAACGCGCAAACCGGCGAAGCGCGGGCGGTCATTGACGAGCAGGCGAAAACGTTTATTGACTGGACGAACAAGGTTTACCTGCACCGCCTGCCTCCAACCCATGAAGCCGTCTGGATGTCGGAACGGGACGGCTGGAACCACCTGTATTTGTACGATACCGCAGCGGGAAGCGTGAAAAACCAGATTACGAAGGGCAATTGGGTTGTGCGCGGCGTGGATCGCGTGGACGACGCCAAACGGCAGATATGGTTTCGGGCGGGCGGGCTTGTGCCGGGTCAGAGACCCCTACTACGTTCATTTTTGCCGCATCAATTTCGATGGAACCGGCCTGACCGATCTTACTCCCGGCGATGGCACGCACACGATTGCCGCTTCGCCGGATGGCGCGTACCTGATTGACACCTACTCCCGCATGGACATGCCGCCCGTTTCGGAACTGCGCCGGACAAGCGACGGGAGCAAGGTTCTGGATTTGGAAAAAGCGGACGCTTCCGCCCTGCTGGCAACAGGCTGGCAAATGCCGGAGCGCTTTGTCGCTAAAGGACGGGACGGCGTGACCGACATTTACGGCGTGATTGTTCGTCCCACCAACTTCAACCCGAAGCGCAAATACCCGGTTGTGGAAAACATTTATGCGGGGCCGCAGGGTTCGTTCGTCCCTAAAGCGTTTGCGCCCGCCAACGGCCTGCAAGCGATGGCGGAATTGGGCTTTATCGTGGTGCAGAGTGACGGCATGGGAACCAACTTCCGCTCCAAAGCCTTCCATGACGTGTGCTGGAAAAACCTTTCGGACGCGGGCTTCCCGGATCGCATCCGCTGGATACAGGCCGCCGCCGCCAAATATCCGTTTATGGATTTAACCCGCGTCGGCATTTACGGCACGTCAGCGGGCGGGCAGAACGCTTTGGGCGGACTGTTGCTGCACGGGGATTTTTACAAGGCGGGCGTGGCGGACTGCGGCTGCCATGACAACCGCATGGATAAAATCTGGTGGAACGAGCAGTGGATGGGCTGGCCCATCGGCCCCGAATACGCGGCAAACTCCAATGTCACGCTTGCGCCGAAATTGACGGGCAAACTGCTGCTCATGGTGGGCGAAATGGACACGAACGTAGACCCCGCCAGCACCATGCAGGTCGTGAACGCGCTGATCAAGGCCGACAAAGACTTTGAACTGCTCGTCATGCCGGGACAGGGGCATGGCGTGGTCGGCTCCCCCTACGGCAAACGGCGCTTGCAGGACTTCCTCGTCCGCGCCCTCCTCCACGTGGAACCCCGCGCCACGCAGTAAAAGGATGAAGGATAAAAAAAGGATATGTAGAGGCAGCGTCGAAATCTTGGCAATACAGCGCTTCCAGCCCGATGTCTCGTTGTGTCAGGTTGTAGGAGAGAGGCGTCGTGACCTCGTAAGCGTCAGGGCGGATGGGAGGAGTGGAACATGGATGTGTGCCTCCTTCCTATATAGTAGACGTTTGTACTTTATAGACAGGTTGCGTGGGGCAAAGGTTTCTCTTTTTTCGCGTTGTGCGGCTCTTTTTTTTATACTTTTTGCTGGATTGTTGCTGTTGGGGGCTTCTACCCTCATCCGGCCTTCGGCCACCTTCTCCCTGCAAGGGAGAAGGCTAAGGTGGTAGTTGAGTGCGTTGATTAAAGGTTTGTGTTTACGTGCAACGCTTCCGCACTCGCTCCCCTCTCCCTAGCGAGGTACGAGCGGTGCAGGGAGAGGGGCCGGGGGTGAGGGTAGAGGCTTACGTTTCGCGCTCCTCTTCCGTACTCAGGCGCAGGCGTAGTGCGGCGGGGTCGGGAGTGGCGTCTTCGGCGCTCACAGGGCGCAGCAGTTGGTTTGTCGGCGTATCGCTTCGTTCCTCAGACGGGCGCAGCAGAGTTGCAACGGCTACTGGCTCACGCTCAGGCCGCAGCAGGAAGTCTTTGCCTTCCTCGCGCGCAACACGTTCCCGAATGACCTCGGCGCAATGCTCGGCGGCAATGCGAACCGCTTTTGTGCTGTAATGGTCGGTGAGAAGCATTTCTATATCTGCTAAATCCTGTTTGTCGCCGATGTGTTCCAGCGCTCGTAAAGCCGACAGAGCAGGTTTATCTGAACGCGCAATACTGTAAGCAGGGTTTCTACACAAGGAGAAGGCGTATCTACGCAGAATTTGCCGTTGCTCTATATTCAAGATGCCCGCATCTTGAGATTGGATTAGAGGCAGCAATCGGTATACTGCATTCATACTTGCTGTATGAATGGTACTGTGTCTGTCGCGGGTGTAGGGCGCATGGTCGCACAAATCAAGGATAGTGCCTAGCAGCGCAGGGCTTTGTGCAGTCTCAACAAATTGCACCAGCCTATTGATGTCCTGCTCATCTTGGCGTAGTTCGAGTGTAAACAAAACTGTTGTCAGCGTACCGATAACGATGATGAGCAACCCACGCCAGAGGAAGAAAGTCGAACCACTCCACAATGACCAGAGGAGGTAAGTAGAACTACAAAGAGACTTGCAGCGCATGTAAATGCTCCCGCGCCCATGTTGCGTCTGGTGCTGCGCCGTAGCCGCGCCACAATTGCCCGGAACTCATCGGGAGTGAGTTGGGGCAGTTTCGGCAGATAGTTCCGTTGTATTGGGCGAGGTTGGCTGCATAGCGTAGTATTCCGCGCCGTGTGGGGATTTCCTGCTGCTGTTGCAGCGTTTGGCGGATGGCAATTTCCAAAGCCGGGAACAATTCTCCGGTATCGCTGCATCTTATAGGAGCCTATGGCGCGTATAGTAACATATACGCGCTTATTTTGCTCGTATTCGCAACGTTATCAGTCCTGTGAATGTTCCTATGATCCTGACCAACCGCTTACAGCAATTCCGTTCCGCCGTGAAACTTCATGCCTGGCCCAGACATGCGCGCAAACTCGCCCATTTGGAAGCCGCCGGGATTCGCACGACGGCTGCCGTCATTATCCCCCTCCTGCTCGGCCAGTTCACCAACCACATCCTCATTGGCCTGATGGTCGGCATCGGGGCGCTGAACGTGTGCGGCGCGGATAAAAAAGGCGCGACACTGGGCACGATGCTGATAACGACCTTCGGCGCGGCGCTTGCCTTCTGGCTCGGAACGCTGGCGGGAAACATGCCCCTCCTGTCTGTCGGGCTGATGTTCTTTTACGCTTTTATCGGCGGCATGTTGGGGGTGTACGGAGAGGTTCCCGGACAAGTAGGGTTTGTCGTTTCGCTTGTCTTTGCGACCGCGCTTGGCTTGCCCGGCAATGCCGCCGCCGCCGCGGAACGTATGATCGAAGTCGGCAGCGGCGGATTGTGGGCGACCGCCGCTGACACTGCTGCTCTGGAAGTGGGAGTTGAAGCGCGTTCCCTGGCTGTCGCGCCGCGCCCGGTCGCAAAGCGCGTACCGGGTCAGCCGCCTGCAAACCTGGGCGCACAAGTGGAAACGGAACCTGACGCTCCATTCCGAGGTGTTTCAACACGCCCTGCGCATCGCGGTTATTTCCGCGTTAAGCGTCGCGCTGTACAAAACCATCCCGTTTCAGCATGGGCTGTGGCTCACGCTGACCGTCTTGATTGTCGTCAAGCCGGCGTACACGGATACCCGCAAACGCGCACTGGAACGTATTTTGGGCACACTGGCGGGAGGCGCGCTGGCCTTCATCATTGCCGCTACCATTCGCAACACCATTGCGGTAGACATTGTGATGCTGCTCCTGTGCGCCATCGCCTACTCGCACCAGCAAACAGATTACGGCCTGTATGTCGTCTTCCTGACGCCGTTTGTCCTGATGATGCTCAGTATCGCCGAACCAAACAGCCCGCCCCTGACCCTGACGCGCATGTTCGACACGCTCATCGGCGGCGGAATTGCTCTGATGCTCGCCTATTTGATGCGTCCGCGCGGTCATAAGTTGATAGTTGATAGTTGATAGTTGATAGCCTAATGCTCGCGCTGAACTGAGCGGTGTGCGGAAGGTTCGTGGTTCCTGCACCCCTATCAACAATCAACTACTCAACTCTCACTCTGGCGTTTTTGCGCATTGCCGCCGAGTAAATCATGGGCGGAACGCAGGATGTGGGGGATTTTGGCGGCAAACGGGGAGTGTGAAAGAATTGCGCAAGCGCGGCTTCGTCAACCTCTGCCGCATTGTTGCCGGGCTGCCAGTGATCCGCGTGGCCGAGCAGGTTGTAGCGCGACTTGCCCCACTCTTCCAAATTCAGCGAACGCGCATACGTCCACAGCCGCAGGATTTCCAGCACGTTGACGCTGCCGGGAATGTCCGTATGTTCCGGCAAGCCCTTCCACCAGCCCGCCATCCATTCCGCGCCCAACGTCCGCTCCATTTCCGCCCGTATGCGCTGTTCAATCGGCGCAATCACGTCAGGAATGTTGTTGTAATGCGCGAGGGCTTCCACATGCGCGTCAAAATCCGAGGGACGGGATGCGCCGATACTGAGCGTATGCACTTCGGGGTGAGACAGGCAGTACAGATCGTTGAACTGCATGGGCGACAGCGGCTCGCACAATTCGACAAACTTTTCCGAGGGCTTTTGCAGCATCCCGCCCTTGTCGGTGGGCGAAATGATGAACACGCCCATGTCGTGCCGCGTGGCCGCTTCAATCGCCGCCCAATTGAGGTCATTCACAAAGTACCAGTGCAGGTTGACATAATCGAACTCGCCCGTTTCAATGGCTTTCACAATCGCGCTGCACGGCCCATGCGTGGAAAACCCAACATGGCGTACGCGCCCGTCCTTTTGCAACTGCCGCGCCGCTTCCAGACTTCCGCCCGGCTGCAAAACCTGCGTCAGCAATTCCGGCGTGTTCAGGCCGTGAAACGCAAGGAGGTCTACATATTCCAGATTGAGATAGTTCAGTGAGGTATTGAAGTTGTCCAGAAACTTTTGCGCCGTCGGCTCCGGTCCCACTTTGGTCTGCACAATCAGCCGTTCCCGCGCAATCTGCGGCAGGACGCGCCCCAACTGCATTTCGCTCGACCCGTACCCCCGCGCCGTTTCAATATGGTTGATGCCGAGTTCCAGAGCGCGGTGTATCGTGGCCTCCAGATTCGCCTGCCCGTCTGCGGGTATCTCGTCGGGCGCAACATCCTGCCATTTGTACTGATAGCGCATCCCGCCACACGACAGCACGGGCATGGACAGTTCGGTACGGCCAAATCGTCGGTGATTCATGGGGTCTCCGGGGCGTTAGAGCCTATCCCAATAGGCCGGATATTGAAAATACCCGGCAGGAAAGTGCAAGCGTCTTTCAGACGCGAATTCGCGCCTATTGGATAGGCTCTTAATTAAGACTTCGTAAACCATTGCGCCGCCTCCAGCGCAATTGATTCGGGAACCGTGTGCGGGCCGTCGAATTCATGGTACGTCACATCATATCCCGCCTGTTGGAACGAGGGCACAAGGCGACGACTGCACCGATCAACAGGCAGAACTTGATCGTGTGTTCCATGCGCCACATAAAGGCGCGGCGCTCCCTCCTGCCACGCAGGCGCGGCGAAACCGGGCGAAAATGCAATTACATGCGTAAACAGGCCGCCATTCATCAGCCCCAATGACAGCGCATAGCTCGCCCCGTCGGAAAAACCTTCCAAAGCAATGTGAGCAGGATCTATCGCGCAGCGCCCAAAAGTTTCCGCCAGCAGATCGTCTATACGCGCCACGTCCGGCCCATACCTGCCCATCAGCATATCCCACGTTGCTCCCTGCGAATTGACCGCCAGCAGCAGCAAGCCAAACTCGTCAGACAGCGGCAAGAAGGGACGCAGTCCTCCGTCCGCATTCCCGCCCGCGCCGTGCAGCATAACCACGAGCGGCGCGGGCGTGGCAGCATCATACCCCGGCGGCACAACCAGTATGCCGCCGGACTGTCCACTCGAATCAAGCGCGTACCGACCGGGCGCTATCCGGTCAGCAACAGCGTTTTCAGTTATGCCGCCGGGACGGGATTGTAAGCGTCCTGCTGCGGCTTCCTGACGGCGTGAACTCTGTCTTTTAGGGCGCATGGGCTTTCACTTCTGCCTGTAAGGGTAAAACATTCCTTACAAGGCACATTTCTACTTGATACCATCTACCTATCTACCATCTACCCATCTACCTCCACTACCATTTCGCCGCTTTTTGCGCTTCCGGCAGGGGGTACTTTGCCAGATAATCCTCATACGTGCCCGGAAAGTCAATCAGGCCGTCGGGCGTGAAGGACAGGATTCGGGTCGCGGCTTCAGAAATCAGATCGCGGTCGTGGGAGACGAGCAGCACGGTTCCGGCGAACTGTGACAAGCCTTCGCCGAGCGCGTTGACGGCTTCCAGATCAAGATGGTTGGTCGGCTCGTCGAAAATCAAGACCGGGTGCTTTTCCAGCATCAGTTTCGCCATGAGCAGCCGCGCTGATTCGCCGCCCGATAACTTGTCCGTAGACTTGACCGCTTCTTCTCCCGCGAACAGCATCCGTCCGAGCAGGCCGCGCACGATCTGATGATCGTGGTTCGGCTCGAACTGCATCAGCCATTCCACCATCTGAACGCCTTTAGGGATGCTGTCGGAATAGTCCTGCGCGTAATAGCCCCACGTCATGCCGCTGCCCCAACGGACGGTTCCGCTGTCAATGGGCAGTTCCCCGATGAGACAACGCAGCAGCGTGGTTTTGCCGATGCCGTTGCCGCCGATGATGGCAACCCGGTCGCCGCGCATGATTTCGATGTTGATGTTCTTCAACACGTGGTTGTCGCCAAAGGATTTGTTTAATCCCTTCGCCACGACAACCTCGCGTCCGGCAGGCTTGTTCTGCTCGAAGCGGATGAACGGGCGCTGAATGTTGGAACGCTTCAACTCCTGCGGTGACAGGCGCTCCATCTCCTTGCGCCGGGACTGCACCTGCGAACTGCGCTGGCCGGCGGCAAAGCGGGACACAAACTGCTGCAACTGCTCGATTTTCTTGGCCTTGTCGCGGTTGTCGGCTTCGATGCGCGAACGCGCCGACATTTTCTGCTCCACCATATCGTCGTAGTTGCCGGGATATTGAATGATAGTATCGTAGTCAATGTCGGCGATGTGGGTACAGACGGCGTTGAGGAAGTGGCGGTCGTGCGAAATCACGATCAGCGTACCGTCGTACTCCTTCAGAAAGCCTTCCAGCCAGTGAATGGATTCCAAATCCATAAAGTTGGTTGGTTCATCTAATAACAGGGCTTGCGGATTGCCGAACACGGCCTGCGCCAGCAGGACGCGAAACTTCATGTCGGTAGGCAGCGTGGACATCAAATCCGTGTGCCGTTCGTCGGGCAGGCCGATGCCGCGCAGAATCTCCGCCGCTTCGATTTCCGCCATGTAGCCGTTTTCGTCCGCAACAACGGATTCCAGTTCGCCCAAACGGTGCATGGACGCATCCGTAAATTCCGTCGCGTTGCACAGTATATTGCGCTCTTTGAGGGCTTCCCACAGCGTGGCGTTGCCCATCATCACGGTGTCAATGATGCGCTCATTGTCGAACTCGAACTGGTTCTGGCGCAGAACGCCGACCTTTTTCGGCTTTGTAACCGTGCCCCGGTTGGTCGGCTCCACGTCGCCGGTCAGGATTTTCATAAACGTGGACTTGCCGGCTCCATTGGGGCCGGTCAGCCCGTAGCGGTTGCCCGGCGTAAACTTCACCGAGACATTATCAAACAGCGTTTTGCTGCCGAAAGATTTAGAAACTTCGTTTACAGTAATCATAATTATGGTAGATGGGTAGATAGGTAGGTGGGTAGATGGGTAGATAATCAAACTTGCAGTCAATCTTGTGAATGAGGCTGCCGACCAACCATTTACCTATTTACCTGCTTGTCGAAAAAAAAGACGCGCAGTTTGCACGTCAATGTTGTACTCTATTATACTTGATTTTTGCCGGGTTTGCAGAAGTTTGCAGGTATTTCCCGTAAGACAGCAATGAGGGTTCTTTACTACTAAAAATGTGGTAGGATAATTCAGCAATTCATACGGGAGGATGCTTCGTCTAACCCATGCCAAGCAACCCTATGCCAAACAGCCTGGAAGATTACACTCGCGCCGCTGAGGAACGACACAGAAAAGGACGTTCGGATGTTGGAACAGTCCGATACCCCTGAGCCGCGCAAGACGACGCGGATTGTCCGTCCTGCCAAAAAAACCCTGCTGCTGCTCCTGGCAGGAGTGCTTTTGCTTGCCAACGTTGCCTTGATAGTGGCCGCCCACTATTTACGCCAGCCCACGGACCGCTCCCGATTTTTACCCTCCGCCGTTTATTACCACCGCGTCAAGCGGGGAATGACGCAGGAGGAAGTTGAAAACGCCTGTGGCAGGCCGGAGTACGCGCAGCAGAAGAATGAACTCGGTGACGAGGCTGAATCCTGGTACTATACGGCTTCGGATGGCGCCATCGAAATCTTTTTCGACGAAGGCAAGGTCAAACTGATCAGCCGCGAATGAAATTTTTCGATTTACCGCAGGAAACATTTCTACTGAAATACTTTTCGTTTTTGAAACGTTCACCTAAGGAGCGGCCATGAACCGTAGGTTTGGGTTGGCGGTACGCGCCTTTCTAGTTCCCGCAAAGCGCCGACTGTCCGCACTGTTTGCTGTCCTTTTGGCTTGTGCGGGACTTACTTATGCCGACCAGCGCGTCGCCTATATACAGTTGGGCAGACAGCCCGACGGCAGTTTTCTTGTTTCCACCGAGCAGCGCATCGAACCCGGCGCTATTGCCTTCAACGGACGGCCCATTGACATGGCGCTGCATCCCTCTGGCGCGTTTCTCGCGGTGCTGAATCAGAGGAGTGTCCTGCTGGTCGCCCCGGACGGCGTTATTGCCGGTTCCAGCGTACTCCTCCATACGGGCGCGGGGTTTCGCGGCGCGGTCTGGTCCCCGGACGGCAGGCGCTTGTTTGTCAGCACGGCTGCCGGATACGTTCAGGAACTGGAACTGCAGGGCCGCAAACTTACGCCCGGCCCGATGATTCAAATCAAACCCGCCGGCGAAAAGGCGAACCCGCGTCCCGGCGGAATGGCGATCACGCGGGATGGCTCCCGATTGTTCGTGGCCGCTTGCGACCGCAACGCCGTCGCCGAAATAGACCTGACTGCCAACAAATGGGTGCGCGAGTACCCGGTTCAGAACCTGCCGTTTGAAGTGAAACTGAGCGCGGACGAGAAAACGCTGATTGTCACCAACTGGGGCGGGCGCGAGGCTACGGACGAGGACGACCGCGCCGGCAGCGGCAACACCGTTATCGTGGTGGACCCGCGCGGCGCGGCGGCTTCCGGCACAGTCTGCCTCATCCGCCGGGGCAGTGGCGAGACAAAGCGCCTGAAGGTCGGCCTGCATCCTACGGCGATTGCCGTACAGGATAATTTCGCCTACGTCACCAATGCCGCCAGCGATACCCTGTCGGAAATTGATCTTGCCGCCGGGCAGGTGGTTCGCTCGATACCAATCAAATGGAGAGGCATGACCGTTTTCGGCAGCATGCCCTGCGCCCTGGCGGTGCGCGGCCAGATCGCTTATGTCTGCAACGGCGGCGATAACGCTGTGTGCGAGGTTGACCTGGCGCGGGGCAGTGTACGAGGATTCCGGCCTGCCGGCTATTATCCCGTCGCCATTGCCCTCGACAACAGCGGACAGAAAGCCTACGTTCTCAATACCAAAGGCAACGGCTCCGTGCGGCGCACCGGCATGAACCGTTCCGGCAACGCGCACGATTTTCAAGGAACCGTTTCGGTTGTAGACCTTGCGGCGGATCTGCGAGCCACGACACAGCGGGTTGCCGACAACAACGGCTGGAATCGGGATCGGAGCGCGCTCCGTCCACCCCTGGCGGTCTATCGCGGCGCGATTCAGCATGTCCTTTACATCATTAAGGAGAACCGCACCTATGACGAGGTGCTTGGCGACATGCCGCAGGGCAACGGCAATCCGCGCCTGTGCTACCTGAGCGAACGCCTGACGCCCAACCAACACGCGCTTGCCCGCCAGTTCACGCTGTTCGACAACGCTTACGTCAGCGGAACCAACAGCGCGGATGGGCATCAATGGTGTACGCAGGCGCTGGCAGGCGACTATCTGGAACACTTCTTCACCGGGTATCGCACCTATCCCTTCGATGGCAGCGACGGCATGGCGATCTCTCCCGCCGGCAGCCTGTGGGACGCCGCGCTCCGAAAACATCGGACATTTCGGGATTATGGCGAGTTCTGCGACGCCAAACTCGCTACGTTTACCCCGCCCGTGAAAACCTGGCTGGATGCCTGGCAGGATCGAACCAGTGGCAAAAACCTCATTGAGCCGCACTCCGGGACGCGCATTGTCGCCCTGCGCCCCTATCTGAACCGCCGGGTTGTTTGCTGGCCCCTGCTGGAAAGCGATCAGGAACGCGCCGACGTGTTCATTGGCGAGTACAACCGCTTCAGCCGCGCCGACAAAGTGCCCAATCTGATGATCCTGACCCTGCCCTGCGACCACACGGAAGGCCGCAATCCGAACTACCCGAAACCGCAGTGCATGGTGGCCGATAACGACCTCGCGTTGGGGCGCGTGGTGGATGCCGTCAGCAAAAGCCCGCAGTGGCGAAACACCTGCATATTCGTCATCGAAGACGACGCGCAGTTCGGCCTGGATCACGTAGATGGACACCGTACTGTGTACTTTGCGCTCAGTCCGTATACGCGGCGCGGCTTTGTGGACCACGAAATGTGCAACACAGTTTCTATGATCCGCTCCATCGAACTGATGCTCGGTCTTGATCCGATGAATCGCTTCGATGCGCTCACGCCTCCGCTTGCCGGCTGCTTTTCCGACACGCCCGACCTTTCCCCCTATACCTTCGTACTCAACCGCATCCCCCTGGACGACATGAATCCGCCGCCCCGTTCGCTTTCAGGTCTGGAGCGTCAATGGACGGAGCGGTCAATCGCCCTGGATTGGAGCGATGCCGACCACGCAGACGCGCAAACCCTCAATCGCATCCTCTGGCACACGGTACAGGGCGTGAATACCCCCTACCCGCAAGATACGGATACACCCTACCTTGCCTATTGAACTCCCCTACCTTTCTCCGTTTGGCGCGGCGGCAGGCGCGGACGCTGGTGGAGAGGCAAGGGGAGCAACCATGCGGGCGGGCGTATCCGTGTGTCCGGTCACTTCCGTAAAGTCGTAGGGATGGCTGGCGGTGGAATAAAAACTGCGGTCAGGCAGAAGTGGGTATTTCAAGCCGAAAACATACGTCAGCACAATGCGAAACGAGTTTACCGGCGTGATAGTGTCGTACAGATGAACCCGCGCTTTTTCCGGCACATAGTAGGCGTTGAGGATGGAAAACGGCTCCCGCAGATCCGTATTTTGCAGGCTTTCCCAATCCAAATTCATGCGCGACCCATGATCGCCCTGAATAATGATAATCGGCGGGCGGCGCGACTGGCGTAAAATCGCGTCAACCGCTTCCAGAGTGCGCCGGTTCACATATTGCAGTTGGGCAATGTAACCGCTTTTGTACTCTTCCCGCGTAATCTGCTGCAGCAGCCACGAAGCATCCGCAAAATTCAGAGATCCATGCGGATTGATTGGTTCGCCGTTCGCGCCGAATACGAAGGGCGGGTGCGGAGCGAGCGCATGCGCGAACACGAACTTCGAGTAAGGCAATTGCGCCACCGTGTTCAGATTATTGAACACTCCCATCAGACGCGCCCGGTGACTGTCGTAGCGGGCGCGCTGAAACTCAGAATTATTGCCCATCGGCGTGTAATTGAGAGCCTGCCCCTCGAACGGAGAAATATCCGGTTCGGCGTTCAGCACCAGGTCCGGCGTGACATTGCGGGTTTCTTCCAGCCCGGACCAGATGTTGACATAGTGGTAGCCGAAAGGCCGGAGGCGGGCGGCAACAGCATTGTCATCTATCTTCTGCCGCATCACCTCCGGGTCAAGCCTGTCGGGGAAACTTTGCAGATAGTTCATGTTGAGCGCGGTCGCTATGCACAACTGCGTTTGATCGTAATTGGCCCCGCTGTGCCGGGCAATGTAAAAGCCGCGTTTTTCCAATTCCTGCAAAAACGGCGTGTTGTCGTAGCCGTAAAAGGTTTGCAGGCGATCCGCCCGCCCGTAAGCATCCAGAATGATGTAGTAGACATCGGGCTGATCGGCGGAAGCAGGCGGCGGAATGGGCGAATGGCGGATGGTGGCGGCAGGCGTTCCGCCCCCATGTCCCGCCTGCCCGTTTGTCCCATGCGCGTTCCAGAGACTGCCGATTAACGTCCATGCGGAAGGCAGCACGAGCAGCGCGGAAGCGAAATTCAGGGCGGCAGTGGCATCCAGCAGCGGACGCGAGGTTCGGAGCGTGAGGACAAGCAGCGCAATCAGGCCGATTATGCAGGCCGGGCCGACCATTCCTTGCAGCGCAGGCGGCGTCACGTTCCGAATGTGCGCGTAAGAAAAGAACAGCAATACGGCTGCCGACGCGACGATTGCGCCCTTGCGAACGTGCCGACTGACGATGCCAAAGAACGTCCAGACAGCCACCGTCGCCAATAGCGTGACGCCAAGAGGTCGAACAAGCTGCGCGACAGGCGTCTGGCCGAGGTTGTGTACGAAAAGCGCCAGAATGGGGAAAACAGCAAATAAAAGCGGATGGAACGGCACAACGCGGCGAGGGCGGGCCGAGGGCTTCTTTGCGGATTCGGGGGGAACGCCCGCAGACTCCGGTTCTGAAGACGACATGCTCATTGTGAATTCCCCGGCAGCGTCCTTCCCTGCATCAGGTAGAGCGTTCTTTCGCTGTCCGGCACGGGAACCGCGCGAACGATGTCAAATGAACGGCGGAATGCGGTTTCAAAGCCTTCTTGAGAATACGTGTCGAAGATGTCTTTTCGGCTGGCAAGCAGGCGCTTTACCTGCGAGTCGCTTTTGGGAATAAACTCGACGATCAGCCATTGGGCACAGGCGCGAAAAAACCGCGCGACATTGCCGAGCGGCACATTGTTGCCGATAGCGAGATGATGCACGAGCGCGAGCGCCATTGCCACATCCGCGGGGCCGCGCTTCAGCAGCGACTGTCTTTCCTCCAGCGCCCACCCCAGATTGGGACTTGGATTTGTCAGGTCCTGCACGAGCGGCAGGATTCGCGCTTCCCCTGCCGCGCGGCCTTCCAGATAGTTCTTTTCCACAGCAGCGGGATCAATGTCCCACGCAAGCGTAAAAGTGTCGCGCTGCGCGGCAAGACGGCTGAACACGCCTGTATTCGCGCCCAAATCCCACGCCATTCGCGGGCGAGGCGTAACGCTGTCCAGCATTTCCCCGACCAGTCGGCGCTTCCCCTCCATAGCCCCCTCGGAGTAGTTCGTCTGCGTGTAATATTCCGCCCACGTCGTGCCGGCAGGCTTCCAATTTTGGGCGCGCACCGTGCCTTCCAGACTGTCAATCAGACTGAGCAGGGCTGTTCGGGTCATGCGAGCGGCTGTGCCGGAACGGTCTACGGCCTGCCCCTGAAAGCGGTTTTGCGCGGCGGCGTGAATGTGGATATGCGAGAGCAGACCGGGACGCAGCCACGTGGCGCGGGGCAGCAGGCGGCTGGCGAGGTCCAGCGCAATGCCGTCCACATCCGTACGCAGCAGTTTTTGGAGCCGAATGTCCGTTCGGCTCATCAGCGCAAGGGGGGCAAGGAAATGCTGGCAGAACTGTTTATAAGCGTCCCAGGGCTTGCCTTCCACAACCGTTTCAAAGGAAAGGGTGTCTATCAGCGTCGGCTTGCCATTTCGGAACTGGATATTGTAGGCGCTGGCATCCTTAAGAGACATGCCGAAGCGCAGCGCTTCCTTCTGAATTTGCAGCGTTGCCAGCGCGGCATCCTTCAGTTGGCTGAAGCACCATTCGTATGGATAGGAGATAAAAGAAAGCCGTTCCGGGCGGAGAACGCGGTAAGCATCTCCGGTCATGGCGCTGGCGGCGTCCTCTTCAACATGGGGAATCAGCAGGCCGGCGGTGACGAGAGCCTCGTACAGCCCCGACTCCATCAGTTTCGCGTAGTCCTCGCGGTAGCCGTTCTGAACCTGGCGGAAAAGCGTGTCGTCTCGATAAAAGATAAAGCCGCTGGTGTCTCGGAAAGAACCCGGTTCAATGGATGTGGTCATTCCTCGCCGCGCGTCCCTGGGTCATTCTCTGGGTCATTCTTACGAGTGAAGCGTCCGACAATGAAGTTTTTCAGCCGCTGCCAGTACATCTTCATTGTAAAGACGAGCGTGAGAATGCCGGCCATAGCCATTTGGATCATGTAGCTGCCGCTGCCGGCATCAATATAAGCGTGGGCGGGCGCGGTGGCCGCAAGCAGCAGCGCGGCGATTACCAGGTAAACCATGATGGGGGTCCTTCCTGCAAGGAAATCAGGAGAAAAATAGCGAAGCCGCACCGGATCAATGGCTTCTGTAGCTAGAATGACGAATGGAATAGAGAATAGTTCTGTTAAACTTTGACATAGTTTCGCTAAATTTCGGCCTTTGTGCCTTGCCACAGGAAAAACGACTGGATATAACGGATTGGTTATGCGCGGTATTTGTCTGCCAATGGCGTTTGCCCCGTTGGTTCCGGCGCAGGCGTTGCGCAATCTCTGCCGACTCGTGCTATAATGACGTGTGAAAAATCATTAACCCAAGTGAGAACGGACAGGATGGACAAAAATAAACGTCCGGCCTGCGCCGTCTTTTACACCGTCCGACACGTATTAAACACGTATCTGAGCGCCCTGGAAATAAACACAACAGGAGAGGATAGATAGATGGCCGATACCACCATGGAACGACCTGCGGAAAACAGCTCTTACCGCGATGAGCTGGCAGGGTTGTACCGCCTGATGCTTCTCATACGCCGCCTGGAAGAATCCGTCTACCGCAAATTCCATGAAGCGAAAATCGGCGGCTATCTGCACCGCTACGATGGCATGGAGGCGCTGGTTGTCGGCGTTATCCCGCAACTTCAGCTTCCCGGTGATTATGTACTCTGCACCTACCGCGACCATGCCCACGCGCTTGCCTGCGGGACGTCGGCCCGCGCGGTCATGGCCGAACTGATGGGACGCGCTACGGGCTGCGCCCTGGGCAAGGGTGGCTCCATGCACCTGACCGACCCTGAGCGCGGCTTTCTGGGCGGCGACGGTATTGTCGGCGGCCCGGTTCCCATTTCGCTCGGCGTTGGCTTCGCGTTGAAATACCGTAATACCAACAACATCTGCGTCTGCTACTTCGGCGACGGCGCGATGAATCAGGGCGGCGTTCACGAATCGCTGAACATGGTCGGCTTGTACAAACTGCCCGTTCTCTATATTCTGGAAAACAACCGCTACGCGATGGGCACGTCTGTCGAGCGTTCCACCAGCCAGCCCGATTTCGTGCTGAAGGCCAAAGCGCACGGGATCGCCGGCGAACAGGTGAATGGCATGGACTTGCTGACAATGCGGGACGCGGCCAAACGCGCGATTGAGCGCATCCGCGACACCGGCGAAGCCTACTTCCTGCAAGTGGATTGCGAGCGCTTCGTCGGACACGGCATCGGCGACGACAACACCAAAGCGTGGCAAACCTACCGCACTCAGGAGCAGCTTGACGAGATCAAGAATACGCGCGACCCCCTCAAAAACCTGCAGGACATGCTTCTCGCGGACGGCTACCTGACCATGCAGGACGTGGACAAGTTCGAGCAGGAAGTCCACGCGGAAGTGGAAGACGCCGTAGCCTTCGCCGAAGCCAGCCCCGAACCGCCGCTGGACAGTTTGTATGAGAATGTATTTTCGTAGGTAGACGGTAGACGGTAGACGGTAGACGGTAACACGTCTGCCGCTCGCCGACTACGCAAATGCAGCAAGCCCAACTTGTAAGACGGCTACCGTATTCCGTCTACCGTCTACCGTCTACCTTTTGGAGACTTGAATGGCCGTAATGCGCTATCAGCAGGCGCTTCGACTCGCGATGACCGAGGAGATGGAGCGCGACGAAGATGTGTTTATTTGTGGGGAAGAAGTGGGGCAGTATCAGGGCACGTACCGCGTGACCGAAGGGATGCTGCAAAAGTTCGGGCCGAAGCGCGTGGTGGACACGCCTATCAGCGAAATCGGCATTGCGGGTTTGGCGACAGGCGCGGCGATGGTCGGGATGCGCCCAGTCGCCGAATTCATGACGTGGTCGTTCGCCCTCGAAGCGATGGATCAGCTTGTCAATCATGCCGCCAAGATTACCTACATGTCGGGCGGGCGAATTCAATGCCCGGTTGTGTTTCGCGGGCCGGCGGGCGTCGGCACGCAGCTTTCCGCCCAGCACTCCCAAAGCATGGAGTCATGGTACGCCCATACGCCCGGCTTCAAAGTGGTAATGCCCGCGATGCCGGAAGACGCGAAGGGGCTGCTGAAAACCGCCATCCGCGAAAACAACCCGGTTATCTTTATGGAACACGCGGGCTTGTACGGCTTGCAGGGCGAAGTGCCGGATGACCCCGACTTCACCGTGCCGTTCGGACAGGCGGCGGTGCGGCGCGAAGGCAAGGACATTTCGCTGATTTCGTATTCGCGCGGCCTGCATCTGTGCCTGAAAGCGGCGGACATACTGGCGAAAGACAAGATTGACTGCGAAGTAATAGACCTGCGGACGCTGGTTCCGCTTGATATGGATACGGTCGTCAAGTCCGTTCAAAAGACGCATCGCGCGGTTTTGGCACAGGAAGAATGGAAAAATGTCGGATTCATGGCAGAAGTGGCCGCGCGCATCTATGAGCAGGCGTTTGATTCTATGGACGCGCCCATTGAGCGCGTCGGCGGCGCAGACGTTCCCATGCCCTACGCCAAAAACCTGGAAACCGCCGCTATTCCCACCGCCAACGACGTTGTAGCCGCTGTTAAACGCGCATTAGCATAGAAGAACGAGGGAAAAGGGAAAAGGGAAAAGGGAAAAGCAAACGTGTTGCTAGTGACTGCGGCCATTCCTTGCACATTATAAGCCGACTTTCGCGCTGCACTACTTTTCCCTTTTCCCTTTTCCCTTTTCCCTTGCGAGGAACTCGCATGGCTCTAGTTGATTTTAAGATGCCCAAAATGGGCGATGGCATGGAAGAGGGTACAGTCACCGAATGGCTGAAAAAAGAGGGCGATCCGGTCAAGAATGAAGAGGCGATTGCCAAAGTCGAGACCGACAAAGCCAACGTGGACATCGCCGCCACAGAAACGGGCACACTGTCCAAAATTATTGTGCAGGTCGGACAAACGGTTCCCGTTGGCGGCGTGATTGCGCAGATTGACAATGGGAAGGTGGCTCCCGCCCCACCGATATTTGTTCCTCCCACACCCACTCCGACACCTGACCCTCCCATAGACACCGAGGACTCCCACAAAACGACCGGGACAAATGGCAGCAATGGCACGGGTGGTAACGGGCATGAGAAACCATCCTTACCGGTGTTTCCCTTGCTTCCGGGCGCAGAGCGCGTGAAAGCCTCGCCACTGGTTCGGGCGATAGCAAAAGAAAAGGGATTGGCGCTGGCGGAAATTCTCGGTACCGGGCCGGGCGGGCGCATTGTGCAGCGCGATGTGGTGGCCTATCTGCAAACCTTGCCGAGCGCTTCCACGCCCCCCGCGGTTTCGCCAACGCCTCCTGTAACAATTCCTGTTGTGTTTTCCGACGAGGATACCACGCAGGAGATTACACCGTCCAACATGCGTAAAGCTATTGCCAAACGCACGGCGCAAAGCAAGCAGAACATCCCCCATTTCTACGTTACCATGCTGGTCGAGATGGATCGCGCACTGGCTCTGCTGAAGGAACTGAACGCGGACACGAACGAAGGTAAAATCACGGTCAATGACATTATTGTGAAAGCCTGCGCCCGTTCGCTTGCCAGAGTGCCGGAGGTAAATTCGACATGGACGCCGGAAAACACGGTTAAGCGCTATGCCCACGCGCATATCGGCATTGCGGTCGGCATTGACGACGGCCTGATTATCCCGGTTGTGCGCGATTGCCACAAGAAATCCCTGCGCGACATCTCTGCGGAAGCCAAGCAGTTGATTGTCAAGGCCAAAAACAACCAACTGAAGCCGGAAGAGTATCAAGGCGGCACGTTCAGCGTTTCCAATTTGGGCATGATGGGCGTAGACGAGTTTATCGCTATCATCAACCCGCCGGAAGCCGCAATTCTGGCAATCGGCGGCATTGCGCGCGAACCCGTTGTGGCCGGCAACACGGATGAAATCGTGATCCGCTCCCGCATGAAAATAACCATCAGCGCCGATCACCGCCTGCTCGACGGCGTGGTAGCCGCCCGCTTCTTACAGGAAGTCAAGAAAGCGCTGGAAGCCCCCTTCTCGCTTCTGTCGTAGTTATCTTTACGCCTGTGTTCACACCAACGCCCGTTTTGTCACCGCAAAATGGGCGTTTTGTCCTTCATCAGTCAGGACGTATATTAAGGAGGTAACAACATGCCACATCCACGTTTCAAGAGTGGTGAAATTGGTGAAATTGGTGAGGAGCTTTACAAGCAACGTATCCGCGCGCAGGTAGAGACTGAGGAGAACATCGGCAAACTGCTTTCCATTGATGTGGAAACCGGTGATTATGAAATCGGCGATGACCAGAGTTTAGACGCGCCACGCCGCCTGCATGAAAAGCATCCCGGCGCGGCAGTGTATACGCTGCGCATCGGATACGATGCCGTCTATGCGATTGGCGGGGTTGTGGAGCGTACCGCTTCATGAAAGGCTACGTTTCTGACCTCCGCGCTCTTCTGCCTGTTACCTTTAGATTGGCAGGCCAACCTGATATTGCCATTGCGTGTGTTGTAGATACCGGATTCAACGGCTTTCTCACCCTGCCTTATGCGGCAATAACAGCTTTGAACCTCACGTTTATCGAAGAAATCTCTGCGAACCTTGCGTCCGACAGTGACGTAAAAGTTGACGTTTACAAGGCAACCATTATTTGGAAAGGCATGGAACGTGATGTGCGCGTACTCGCAATGGGCAAACGTCCATTGCTTGGTACAGCATTGTTAGCGGATTGTCAACTTTTGACGCAGTTCGTAGAAGGCGGTCTTGTCTCTGTGGAAGACTTGCTTGCGCCGTGATTGAATAAATGCCTGATTGCTGCAACGTCCGGCCTGAATGTTCAGGCCGGACGTTTTTTGTTTCCAATTCAGGCGGATCATACAGGCGCGGAAGTTTCGTCTTCCTCTTCTACCAACCATGCGCCGTGTTCATCGGTTGGAGCATCGCCGGGGAAGGTTGTTTCCCACGGACGGCGAGGGCGGCGCGGATGGCGTGGCTTCCCGTGTCTGGGCGGACGCACAATCACAATGGGCGGGCTTCCATGATAATGGTTGCGCTTGCGCTCAATTTCCTCTTCCAGCAACGCATCTGCCAGCGCTTTGCCGACTGCATAGGCAACGGGGTCACTGGCTGTAATCTGGGCAATACGCTGTTCTCGCTCCATGCGCTCCGTCGCGCTTAATACTTTGTCCAGCGCCTTGCCGTTGTGCAGCAGCGAAATCAGAATTGCGAGTTCCGGGTCTACACTGCCGTCACCCGAAATAGCCGCATGGACTTGCTTGTGCAGTTTTTCCACGTATGCGGGTTCCAGGACGGGATAGGTCGTCCAGCGCACCACCCACAGAGCGCGATGGTCGCTTGCCGTTAAAATGCCGCGCTCCGTAAGTCGCTCCCCCAACACGCGCAAAGGTTCCGACTGGCTGTTGTACAAATGGCTTATCCACCAGGAAAGCGGCTTGCTGCGCGAGGTGGTTCCAAAGCGGACAAACACGTCGTCAATTGCGCGGTCGCCAAGCGGCTGCGTTTGCCGCACTTTAACGCGGTTGAGTTCCACTTCCAGCCGTTTCTGTCGCAGCAATTCGGCAAGCGCCGCGCCACTAAGCAAGTAACGGAAATGGGGCTGATGCACGTCGCCCGTCCGCGGATGAACGCACAACAGCAGCAGTTGTTCCTGAAGCGTCAATTTGGTTTCCGACATTGCAATCTCCTGAGTAGGCATTAGGCATTAGGCATTAGGCATTAGTGGAGGCTTCCATACACGTTCATCGCGCAAAAGGGAATAGGGAGTGTTTCTAATGCCTAATGCCTAATGCCTACTATCTACAAGCGCGGCGTTCGGGACAGCCAGCGCACTTCGCCGCGCATACGGGCGGTGAGCCAGTTGGGGTCTGCGCCGAAGCCGGTCAGCAGGGCGGCTCCCAAGCCAGCGAGGGCAAGCGCGAATTCCAGCAGCAGGCCGACGATGCCCAAACCCTGATTGATTTTGCCCAACACGACGTTTGCCACAAAGAACGCGCCCAGGCCTAATCCAATCTGTATTCCCATACCGAGGCTGCCGCCGCGTCCGAGTCGTCGCGCCATACGTTGCCCGATACTGCGCATCCCGCATATCCAGCCGAACGCCATTGCGCCCAAACATAAGCCCGCAAAGCCCGCCGCAAAAGGCAGCCAGATAAAGTGAAACGGCGAGCGCAGCAGGCCGGAATTGAACCAGAGGGCAATCAGCATTGCGCCTGCGCCCAACACGCCGACAACAAGGCAGCGTCCGGGTTCCCGCGTCAAATTTTCCCCTGTGCGCTCCGTAGCGTGGGGCGCGACAATCAAGGCCAGCAGTCCTGCCAGACCGCCGAGCAGCATCAAAGCGAATTGCCCGCCCGCCCAATCGTCTTTAGGCTTGCTATGCGGCGCGGGGGAAACATGGAGTTGGACTGTTGGCGTTCGCGTTGGCGCGGTTACGGGTGGCACAGCAGGTTCGCTGACGACGGAATAGGTTTCCACATCGGACAACAAATCTACGCTTTGCTGCGTGTAGCGAACCCGTCCCTGATTTTCATCTATCACGTCACCGCCGATAGCGGTCAACACATTGCCCACGCTTGCGCCCGGTTTGATGATGACATGGCAGTTGAGAGTCAGAACGTCACTAGTCACATGCCCAGACAAAATCAGCGTTTTATCGCGTACTACCAGGTAAGGCAGGGTTTGGTCGGCAGCCAGTTCATAGGGCCGTCTCCAGCCTTTTTCATGGCGCGCGTTGGGATCAACCGGCACGGGACGCAATTTCTGTTCCGTCGGATGGGCGTTGGGATGCCATGCCTGCTCCACCGGGGGCGGCGAAGCCTGTTGGTTGTCCGCCTGCTGCGCGCCCGCCGAATAAAGATTGGCGGTCAGCAGAGAAACCAGCGCCATCAGAGCCGTAATCAGTCGGTGCATCCGTATCCTTTCGTTTGTGGCTGGTGGTAAGTGACTGGTGATCGGTGGTTGGTGTCTGGTTGTAAAGCGTGTTGCAAACATTTTACAGCCAACGTACAAAGCCATTTTTACCAGTCACCAACCACCGATCACCAGATCACTTACAACTGCATTTGCGCATTGCGCCGGCGCGCGCTCAGATACATATAGGCGAACGCGCAAATGGCAACGTCCATGCCAAAACCTACAGCGGCGGCGGTTCCCATCGCATGATACGTGCTGTTGAGCATCGTATTCACTTGCGCCAATGCGGAAAAAATCAGGCCGAATATCCACGTCACAACCGGGACGCTGCGCAAAACGTCCGCCGCCTGGCCGAGCCACGCGCTTGCGGTGGTGACGTTCGCGCCGAGCATTTGCCGCCCCCAGGCGGTAGACAGGAAGTAGGCGAGAATACCCGACAGCGCACTCCCCGCCGACATGCGCTGCACAAGTTGTGAGCGCGATTGCTGCGTTTGTGTCGTGGACAGGGTTTGCTGCGCAGTCTGCGTGAGCGTTTTTTGCTCCGTTGCCTGTGCCGGCGTGACTTTCGTTCTGGCCGTTGTGACAGCCTGCGCAAGCGCGTAATTTTCGGCAATCGGCTGCGGCGTCAGCGTGTGCGGCACAAGAGGCGCGTTCTGCAGTTCGATGCGCTGCATGATCAGGCCGGAAAAGTCGCGCGGCAGTTCGACGGGCGGCAGGCTTTCGACCAGCCCGACGACGTTCTGCATATCTTCCCATTCCTGCGCGCAATGGCGACACAGGGCCAGATGGCCGTGAATGCCCGCCGCTTGTTCCGGGCGAACGCTGCCGTCGTTATCCAGCAGATAGGACAACTGTTCGCAGACCCAGGCGCACAGGGCGTCCTGGGACACTTTTTGCTGTTGCTGCTGCTGGTTCGTTTCCGGCGCATTCAGGGGTGAGTTGTTCGGAGGCAGGTATTTCTTCCACGTGTGTTCCTCCGGCTCATTATGTTCAAATCTATTTTCCATCCGTTTCCACTTCCAAAACCGGGCGCAGGCGCTCCCGCAGCATTTCCCGCGCCCGAAATAGATGGGTTTTCACCGTACCCGTCGGCATATTCAGCGCCTGGGCAATTTCTTCTACGCTCATATCCTGCAAATGGCGCATGGTCACGACAAGCCGATAGCGTTCCGGCAAGTTTTTAATGGCGCGCTGCACCACGTCTTTAACGGAATCGCGCATTGCCGCTTCTTCGGGACCGCAGGAGCGGGCATCGGCGGCGGGTTCGCGGCCTTCCGCCAGTTCCACGTCGAGGGACAACGCGCCCTTGGCTTTGCGCGAGCGTAAATGGTCAATGCACAGGTTGGAGGCGATCTTATACAGCCAGGTTAGAAAACTGGCGTCCTGACGGAACGTGCCAAGCGCGTTGTAAGCGCGCAAAAACGTTTCCTGCACCAGGTCACCGGCGTCTTCCGCATTGCCTAACATGCGGTACGCCAGGTTGTAGACCTGTCGCTGGTAGCGCTGCACGAGATTGTTATATGCCTGTGTATTCCCGCCTAACGTGTGCTTGACGAGTTCGGCATCCGTTTGTTCCACCAGCGTGATCGTCCTCGTTTCCCCCTTTACGAGCGCTTTCATGCCGACTACGTACACAGGAGAAGATGGGTTTCGTAAATTTTGTTCTTTATTGTCCACCGAACGCTGCCTTTTTCTGCGTTACCGCAGAAGCGCATGGCCTTGCCATGTCCACGAAGCCTGAAGGAACGCGAAGAAGCGGCGGGAAAGAACGGCGTTGTCGCTTTCCACCGCGCTTCTATGGCATTAGACGCGCCACTCCCCGCTATGCTACCATGCGCCGACAACATTTTCTTTTTGTGCCGTCTATCTCCAATGCTGCTAACGTAACGCCCCTGCTGCCGCGCCGACGGATCGCTATAATGACGCATACCGGCGACAATCGCGCCAATTGAATTGCGGGTGATCTAACCCTGATAATTTCGGACAGGGTGAAATCAGCCTCATTATGAGGCGCGGTAAGTTCGCTCGATCAGCGCGTCCACATCCCGTACATCGGCAATGTTGTCGAACCCCACAGTTACGGTTGTCGTGCCGCCCTGACCGGTAGAGCGCGTAGTCGTGAGATGGGTAAAGACAAGTGAACCGGAACCATCCGGGTTTTGCGCGCGCGTCCGGTCGGTCAGATGCTCCGGCGGGATGCTGCGCACCGAGATGCCATTGCGCCAGGTGGGAGACAAAATGAGGGCGCGTTTGTCGGTGATGGCATAAACGATCTTCTGCGCCCTGCGCCGCATCCAGTAGGGCGAGGAAAGCATGCCCACTCCTATAAGGACGAATGGCAAGCCGAACAGAGGAAAAAACAGCGGGAACAAGTTGATCGGAAACGGCTCCGGGTGTGACGGGGCATGGCGCGTAATTCCAAACGCCATGACAACCCAAAACACGCTGAACGCTGTCCAGGGAATGCCAAACAGGACGAGGGGAAGGCTTCCCTGACCGGCGCGATTGGCAATCGGCTGTCCGGTCCACAGCAGTTTTTCACCGCTGTTCAATTCAGAGCGCAGCATTGCTTCCGTTTCTAATGGCAGGGGGGCGGATGGCATCATGGGACTTTCTCCTCTCAGCAATTTTCTTGATCCTTTTATTCCAGTTTTCTCTTGCTTTTTCCTGCTATACTTGCAATAACAAGCATAGAAAGGAGAGGGATTATGCTGATTGCGTTCTGCGCCTGCTTGATCCATTTACTGATGCCGCCAACATACGGATTTATTTTGCGGCAAGTGGCGCAAGCAAAGGATGAAGGATGAAGGATGAGGGATGAAGAAAAAAGAGTATGTAGAGTCATCGTCGAAATCTTGGCAATACAGCGCTTCCAGCCCGATGTCTCGTTGTGTCAGGTTGTAGGAGAGAGGCATCGTGACCTCGTAAGCGTCAGGGCGAACGGGAGAGGTGAAACATAGGCTCTGCACCTCCCTTCTTGTATGGGTTGTACTTATCTTTATAGTAGACGTTTGTACTATTTGGACAGGCTGAACGGGTAAAAGGTTCACCTTTTTTCGCGTGGTTTGGCTCTTTTTTCTGTCTTTTTTATCACTCTCCTTAAGAACGTGCTTGGCCCTCCATTCCTCGGAGTGGGTTTGAGCAGAGCAACAAAGGTATAAATGCCCCGGAAATGTATTTTGTCTCTGGCAGCAGGATTTTGGCCGGCGGCGGCGAATGGAAAGATATGAAACATCGTCGGCTACTAATTCTCTCGTTGCTGGTTGTCGCGCTGCTGGTGGGCGGCTGTGGGCTGTGGGTGTGGCAGGCAAAACGGCAGTACGCGCTTAATCGGGAGTTGATTGCGGCCTTGCTGCACGGCGATAGCAAACAGTCTCTTGTTCTTGTGGAACAGGGAGCCGACCCCAACACACGTGAGGAACCAACGCCCGCACCTTCGTTCAAACTGTTGCTTGACCAGTTCCTAAATCCTTCACCGCCTGTCAACAACAGCCCTACCGCGCTAATGTTTGCCTGTGGCGTAATCCCTGACTTAACGAAGGAAAGGTCATTCCCTCTGGTTCCTCTGGCTGAAAACTTGCTCTTGATTCAGGCGATGTTGACACACGGCGCGAACGTTCATGCCAGATATGGTGAGATGACGGCGCTTCAGGATGCTGCCGACGCGGGACGATGGCATACGGTAGAGTTGCTCTTACAACACGGCGCAGATGCCACCTGTCAAGGTGAATTGGGGACAACCCCGTTGCGGACGGCTATATCGAAGGACAGTATAAGCGCCGTGCGTCTCCTGCTGGCACATGGCGCAAACCCGAATGTGCAGGATGGAGAAGGAAAAGCAGCCCTGCATTACACTCTGTTCATGTTCATGCCAAATGCTAAAAACGTGATTGTTGAACTGATGGGGTACGGGGCTGACCCGAACCTTGCGGACAAGAACGGCGTCACCCCGCTCCAATATGCGCAAGCACGACCAGACGTTGTGGCGCTGCTGCAAAATGGCGCAAAGTAGCACAAGGGCAGAGGCTGGAGGCGCAGGGATGGAGACGAAACCGGGCAAGCGGATTGTAAGCAAGAGGGCGTATGTGAAGGCGCAGGGGCAGAAAGTAGGAGCCTCTACATTCGGGTTGCTGTTGCTTTTCGTTGGGTTCATAGGCTTGCTGACGATAGGGATTGTGTTGCCTTCAACGACCAGCGTTTTAGCCGGTCTACTGGTTTTCGGGGGTGTTGGTGGCGCATCGCTGTATCTGGGCTATTTAGGCGGGCGAACTATGAAAGAGGCTAGGCAGATAGACCCAGGCGTTCCCCTTACTCGTGCCAACACTGCCGACCTACCAGCCCCCGACAGTCTGGTACGCGCTTCTTCGGAGCCAATGCAGGCACAAGAGACTGTGTTACTCAGAGCGGCAGAAGCAGGGCAGGAGAGGCACAAGGAGCAGTTGTTAAGGGCAGTGACAGGAAATGATGATTAGGAGGTTTCGGGAATGAAGCAGAAGCCGGGCGAGTTGAGGGTGAGTAAAATACCGAGTCGCAACCCCACGACACCAGTACATCGAGAGACACAGAAAATGGGCACGGCGCTCTCTGCTGCTGTTCGCCAGTGGGTGGGAGTGGTAAGCATCTGCCTCTGTCTATGGGCTTGTATGTCTCCGTTATTCTATGAGCAATTCTATCGCACGGCGGCAGGAAAAGGCAATTTCATCAATTGGCTGTTTTGGCTCGCCTGCATCCTCGGTTTCCTGCTGTTATTTTCGGTATCCGCAACCCGTCAGGTTATTGTAGAAACGCGAAAGCAGTATTTCCCTCCCACTAATACCAACAACGCCGACCTGCCCGCGCATCAAACTCTGGTACGCGCTTCTTCGGAGCCGTTGCAGGCACAGGAGGCCGTGTTACTGAGAGCCGCTGCAGAGGGGATTGAGACGCCGCCAGAGGAATTGATGCGGGCGTCTGTGGGGCAGGAGTGAGGGCGCAAATGGAAGACTGGCTGTCGCGCTTCTGGTATCGGTTCAAGAACTGGTTTCGCACAAAGCCGGGGGCGGAAGAGCCGCTGCGGTTTCTGTGCGGGTCGGAGGAGGAACTGCGGCGGGTGACGATGTGGATATGCCATGTTCGTCCTCACCTTTTCGATGCTGGAAAAAAGATTACGGTTGATTACTGGTCGCCCTCCCCGGAAAAAGCAGGGGGCGGGGCTATAGAAGGGTTTTGGGACGATGACTGGTATTTACACATTGATGTGGTACCCACCTCTGAATATGAATTCAGTTGGCAATGGTGTTCTTTGGTGTTTAAGCACAATGCGTTTGCGGGTTTCTGCAGGCTCGCTGCCCATCCGTACTTTTTTTCGCGCAGGCATGTTGTAGAAATACAGATTAATCTCAAGGTTATAGTGCATCCTCCTTCCGCCCACGAACGCGCCGAAGCCCTGCTTGCCCTTTCCGAATGGCTCGACGGCAAAGTGAGCGAGGAGGAAAAGCGTGAATTGCTGCAACTGCCCGATGATATGGAAGTATGAAGTTTACATGCCGACTCTGATGTACGCGCTGATTTAGCCCACACGATCCGCGCCGCCTCAACGACAAAGGGGAACAAGGCTAAACACCTTGTTCCCCTTCCTCTGCCGTGTTGGTATTGGCACAGGAGTTTTAGGGTACACTCTCGAAATGCCGCTGTATTCACCGCGCGACTTTTAAGCCTCACCATGAAAGTTGTCACTCTGGCAAGCAGCCACTTGCCGCAAATCTATTAACCTGCGGAGTAAACGTGTTACCTGCTCCTCTCCTATGGAAGCCAACATCGTTTCAGGAATTCATTGAAAATTTTGGAACGAGTACCGGCGCGGCACACGTTACAACGGATGCTGGCCCGGCCTACTTGAAAGCAATGGGCAATCCAATAGGGCCTCATACCCTTGCTTCAGAATGGGTAGGAACACAGCTTGCTCGCCTGTTCAAGTTGCAAACATTTGATGCAGCCCTGCTCGTTATTGATTCGACAACCGATGAAATACCCTTTCCAAAAGGCGGATTCGCGCAGTCAGGGCCAGCCTTCTGCACACGAGCCGAGGCAGGGCGGCCTTGGAGTGGTTCGACGCAAGACTTGGATAAACTCGACAACTTACAGGATGTTACCCGGTTTCCTGAATTCAAGAGGTTTCTGCGGCGAGATGTGCTGCTCATCTGTCTAAGAACCTATCCCAGTAGGCCGGGTATTGAAAATACCCGGCAGGAAAGTGCAAGCGTCTTTCAGACGCGAATTCGCGCCTATCGGGATAGGCTCTAAGTGACTTACGGAATGTAAAGATCGAACACATCAAGCCGATTGTTGCGTCTATTCCTCAGCAGTGGGAAGTTGATAGGGATGTAAGAGAAGCGCTCGTTGAATTCATAGTTGGCAGAGCGCGCTACCTTGCCGATAATATGCTGAACATTACCGAACGCGACTACGGAACCTTGTTTCAACTTTAATCGCGTAGTGAAGAAAGGAGAAAACCCATGTCAGCGACACGAGGCTATTATAGTGTCATGCAATACTGTCCCGATGCCTCGCGTTTGGAAGCCGCCAATGTCGGCGTCGTCCTGTTTTGCCCGGAACGTCACTTCTTACAGGTAAAAGTGGTAGAGGGCAATGACCGTATCGCCCGGTTCTTTGGACGCGCCAGTTTCGACGCGGAGCGGGTAAACGACGCCAAACAAGCTATTGTAGACCGCCTGCATACAGAGCGTGAGCAGTTTCGCACTCTGGAGGACTGGACGCAGTTTGTCGAGACGCGCGCCAATGCCATTCGGCTTACTCCCCCGCGCCCCTTGAAGGTCGTAGAGCCGGTGACTGATCTGGAGCGCCTTTTCGACAAGTTGGTAGGCGCGCGGCAGCCCCAGGCGAGTCCGGGCACAGGACACTTGCGAACAGAACTCCGCAAGCTATTCAGCCGTCCTGACTTAAAGAACAAGATTTTGAAGAACGAGCAGGTACGGGTTCCTGTCACCGGAACCGTGCTGCAAGCGCCGTATGCCTTTAGAAATGGGGTGCTGAACCTTGTGCGCCCACTGACAATGACAGCAAACACAATGACTGAGGCGACCAAACTTGTCGTAGACGGAAATCTGCTGAATAAGCATCCGCAGGATATGCAGGAGCCTGCCAAACTGCTGATTGCCATTGCCGCGCCTGAAAGCGCAGAAAGCAGAAAACAGCGGGAAACCTTGGAGCGACTGTTTGCAGATTACAATGTGACTTCTTACCGCGAGGAGCAATTGGACGAGTTAGCCGAATATGTAAAGACTGCTGCTCACTGACGGCAACCAGCGCGCTTCACTGCAATACCCAAAACCCGCTAATCATCAGGCGGGTTTTCCATTTTCCTGCCGCCCACAGAAGGAAAACACCGCCCGTCCGCCGAACTCTGAGCAAACACACATCACCCTGCAGGAGCCGCCGCACAGGGCGTTGGGCGCATAAGTCAGGACGATTTGCCACCGCTGAACATAGCGGCGGACGGGACGGCTTTTGCGCAGGCTGGTGATGCGGTACATGGTGAATCCTTTCATGGGTTGAACAGGAGACAAGGCGAGACAACGATGCCATTTACCATAGAGACAGCAGTAGACGCAGGTCGCTTAGGGGGACAAAGCGCGACAGGCGACAAGAAACGACAGGCGGGTCAGAAAGGCGGGGCTGCCAGGTCAGAAATCAAGGCAATCACCAGCGCGGAGAACGGCGCGAAGGGCGGGCGTCCGGCCACCAAGCCCTGTACGTGTGGCGCAGGCATAGGAGAAAAGCACAAGCGTCCCTGCGCATGGGCGCGACGCAAGCCGAAGGAGGATTGATATGGAGGGTCTTGTCATTGGCGTTGTCTTCGTCTTTATTTTATTTCTTGTCGGATTGAAACGTAGTACGCCATCCGCAAAAGCAATAAAGGCGCGTGACCTGGTTTCTTTCTCCACATCGTTAGCACAACCAGAAGTATTCAAGGCCATACTGTCTTTCGCGCAAACCTCCGGCCTGAATATCGAAAGTATGGAGGAAGCACAAGGCGAAATTGTGTTAGGCGAGAACCTTAGTCTTCTCAAAAATCATAACGGCTATTGGTTGCCTATCTACCTGTCTTCTGATGTGCAAGGCAACACCCTTGTCGAAATGGCGATCCAGTCCAAAGCATATCAGGCGGGTTTCATGCTGCGCAAGATTCGCGATAATGCGCTGAACAATTTGAAAGCCAGCATCATTCTACAAGGGGGAACAATGGGAACAAAGACTTATCAGCAAACACCTCCCGAATCTGCCTTTGTCGAAACTTCATCACAGCCAGCAGTAAAGATCACAATGGCGCGTAAACGCTGAGAACTTAACCGCGAAGCGTCCCAAAGCCCACAAAGACCGAGCCGCCCACATCTGGTGTGAGAACGCGACCCTGCTCACAGGAACCCTCTGGCACTACATCAAGGTTCCCCAGGCCGACTTTGAACGGCTGCAGCCCTACACCTGCGCCGAACTCGAAGTCCTCGCGCCCGCATCTTTGAATTTCAAATAGCTACTATACCGTGTTGACAATCTTTCTACGAAGCAACATTTATGCGCCTGCTGACGCCTTGCCCATCAAGAGGCTGTGTCTATGTCAAACACAGAGAACGAACAAACAACCTATTCCGTCGTCACTGTTTCCGAAGAAGACTGGCATGAGTTCAATTTTGATTGGGACAGACCTGATGAACTTCACTCCCCTTACAACTACCTTGCTGACCTTCATGACCTGCTGCTACGCGAGTACCACACTCTGCACGGCTTGAAACTGCCCCGCAACTACCATTTTTTAGACGTGATCGCCGCGCATGAGAGTTTACGCGCCGTTATGCCTGACAATGACGGTTGGTGGTGGAATTCTCGTGATCAAGCAATGGTGCGCCTGCACACCGCCATAACACGAGAATTTGGCTCTGAATTTCGCGCTTCCTATCAGGATAGTCCCATGCCTACACGCCCGCGTACCAGAACCACTGACTACGAGCCAACACTACAAGAAGTTGAATACGAGATTATCAAACGCTCGCAACCCTACGCCCTGCGCAACCATGCCGCGCCGCTGTTCCAAAACGCCATTGCTCAGGCTGAACGCGATCTCAAACAAACCTACAGCAATGAGAACGACCGATTAGATCAAGGATTGGACGAACATCTGGAAGAACAACAGACGAGGCATGAATGGGGGTATGTCCCTGCTTATTATGAGACCGAAGAGGCTTATCAAGAAGCGCAGGAACAGGAGCAACAGCAACGTTTCGAGGAAGAACTGTTCAGAACGCGCAAATGGGAGTATGCTCACTTACGCCTGCACTGGCTGCGCGAAACACAGGCGCAGGTTATGCAACTTGTCGCCGCTGCGAAAAAGCAGGTTTACATCAGGACGTTTCGAGGACTCATCAAGCCTGAAGATGTACTGAATGCCGCCGACGCTCTGCTAAAACTGCCCCCTTCAAAGTATAGCGCCACAGAACCTGATGTGCGGCTTGGCGCATGGTACGCCGGAATGCTATATACGTGCGGCGCAACCGATAAAGATTTGGCCGATGTGCTTGACAGCTACTGTGATTGGGCTTCGCTCGTCAAGAAGATACGCCAGAATAATACAAATGACGTAATACACAGACAAAGCAATCTGCAAATCACATGATTGCCTGCTGAAAAATTCAAAAAAGCGAATTTTCAAAGAATTCAGTGTGCCCCTTGTGGTTGGACTATACTACAAATGTAGCCAGCGATGAGGGGCTTTTAAGTGTAACACGAACACGAACGCGCCCCATGAAATATGGCACAAATGGCCGCCAGCCAGCCTTTCCCGATAGTCTTGTCACCCACCGGTGGCAATGACAACAAAGCCCCTGCGAGCCTGGCGGCCCGCAGGGGCTTTGTCATTTCTACTAGGTTAGCAGACGGAACCGACACGTTGGGGAACGGGGCGCGGTTCCATCTGTAAGGAGTACCCATGTCTGGTGAGAGTATACCCCGAATTGAGCCAGGTTCCAGAGCCTACAACCGCAAACTGTCCCGGCTTTTAGAAGATGTCAAAACAGAAACCGATGGATGGAAAGCTAAATGCCCGTTTTGCGCAAACAACACGCTGTACTTGCCGCATGAGGGAGGAGCCTATTGCAAGTCTGACACCTGCGGCGGACAAGAACTTTACGAAACCATCTCCCAGTTGGTCGAAGATTACTTCCAGCAACCGAACCTGTTCACAGAGGCCGCAGTATCTGCCGTTTCCGAATGTCTGCTGCCCGCGCCGTATGCCGTGCCGGAACCTGACGAACCTGTGTTAACGGCTCGCGCTGTTCTGGAAGCCTTGCAGGTTCGCATGGTACAGGACTTGGACAAAGCGCGTGAAGCCATTCAGAAGCAGAAGTCCTATGAAGTCACCGGCTGGAACTACCGTGAACACCATCTGGAACACGCCCTGCTCGTCATTGGCGAATACTGGGGCCGGGAACTGTGCAACCGGCTGGACTTGAAGCCCGCCGACAAAGCAACGCTGTAACCAACAAAGAGGGTTTAGGAAGTGCGTCAACACTCCCTAAGCCCGGAACCGGGAAGAATAAGCAACCCCTGTCGATTCCTATTCTACACCATTGAAGAGAAGAGAGGAACCAGAAAATGTCTACTGTTGTGATTTATACCCGTTTCACCAGCAGGGAGAGTTCCACACATTAAATCAACCACAGAGAACGCTTGACGGTGTTCTTGTGGCTGTTGTTCGGCATGTTGGCCTCAACGTCGCAGTAGTGAAGCAGGACAAAAATAATACGAACAGGAACCGGAAAGCGGAAAACGCTTTCCGGTTCCTGTGCATAGTAACTCTTGTACCGTGATATATCAGGTACAAGCAGATGCTTGAATGAGGATTAAAGCGGGTATGAATTCCCAACTCTAACCCTCATCAAATGTCAATAACTGTCAACAATAGCGGAAGAGGGACTTGAACCCCCGACATTTCGGGTATGAACCGAACGCTCTAACCAACTGAGCTATTCCGCCAAATTTCCCCAATTTAGAATACCATTAATATACCATGCGGGTAGTTGTTTGTCAAGATGTGGATACATCGTTCTCCGGCAACATTGCTGAGGCGGGTGTCATGATTTGCAAAGCGCGGGGCGAAAGCGTAAACGTAACGGGCGTGGTTCCCGTTACTTCGCCGTCAATCAGGAGGGGTAACGGAGGATTGCTTTCGATGTGAACGGTTCGGGCGCGCAGCATGGTCACTTTGGAATGTGTGATGTGGGTTCCTTTGAACACGCGGGGAAAGGCGCGAACAAATTCAAGCCTTCCCGCTTCGGCAAGCAGGCAAATGTCGAACAGGCCGTCGTCAATGCGGGCGTCGGGAGTTACCATCATGCCGCCGCCGTAGGAAGTGGCGTTGGCAACGGAACACATCAGGGCGCGAACGTGGCGCGTTTCGCCGTCCAGTGTCAGCGTCAGTTCGGCGGATTTGAGATGCAGCAGGGAATGGGCAATGGCGGCAAGGTACGCGCTCGTACCCCGCAGGAGGGGAAAGCCGCGATTGGCGCGTTGGGCGACAATGGCATCGAAACCGCACCCGGCAATGTTGACGAACCATCGGCCATGCGCCTGCCCGACATCTACGAATTGCGGCCTGCCCTGAAAGAGCGTTTCTGCCGCGCGCTTTATATCCGTTCCAAGCCCGATACAGCGCGCGAAATCGTTGCCCGTGCCCATCGGCAGCAGGCCAAGCATCACCTTCTGCCTGCTTTCGACTGGTTCTGCCATCAGGCCGTTGACAACCTCGTTCAACGTGCCGTCGCCGCCCGCTGCCGCGATAATTTCCGCGCCTGCCCCCACCGCCTGCCGCGCCAGTTCACTGGCATGCCCCTTCGCCTGCGTTTCCACAATCTTCCATACGGCAGAAGAGGAGGGCGCGGCTGCCGTCAACAACCGTTCCAGTTCCGCTCGAAGCTGTGTGCCCCGGCCCCGGCCCGCTTTTGGATTGAGAATAATCGTAATTTGGGACATCGGCTCTGTACTCCTGTTATTCCAGTGCTATACTATGACATACTGCGCGTATTTTCAACAGGAGAGATTTTGCCATGATTATCCAATCCGAGGAAGTTGCCGAGATTGACACGCCTACCGGCCCGATGCGGGCGTATGTGTTTCGCCCCGTCGCGCCCGGTCGCTATCCCGGCCTGCTGCTGTATTCCGAGATTTTCCAGGTGACGGGGCCGATACGCCGGACGGCTTCCCTGCTGGCAAGCAACGGGTTTGTCGTGGCCGTGCCGGAAATCTATCACGAACTGGAACCGGCGGGAACGGTTCTGCCCTACGATGAAGCGGGCGCGGATGCGGGCAACCGCCACAAAACAACCAAAGAGATTGCGGCTTACGACAGCGACGCCCGCGCCGCATTGGATTTTCTCAAGGCACATTCGGCCTGCACGGGCAAGGTGGGCGTGATGGGAATCTGCATTGGCGGGCATCTGGCTTTCCGCGCCGCCATGAACCCGGATGTTGCCGCCACAACGTGTTTTTATGCTACGGACATTCACAAGCGGAGTCTGGGCAAAGGCATGAACGACAACTCGCTGGATCGTATCGGGGACATCAAGGGCGAGTTGCTGATGATCTGGGGCCGTCAGGACCCGCACGTTCCCCGCGAGGGACGGCAAATCGTTTACAACGCCCTGAGCGACGCGGGCGCGTGGTTTCAGTGGCACGAGTTCAACGCCGCCCATGCCTTTTTACGCGACGAAGGCCCCCGCTACGATCCCGTTTCCGCCCGCATCGGCTACGAGATGGCGCTGGAATTGTTCAAGCGGCGATTAGGCGAGGGCGACCAAACCGCAGCATCTACAGGCGGCGAAGGCGCAACGCAAACGAAACATTAACACATCTCATGCCAAACTCTGAACCCGAACCAACGTCTGTCCACCGGCTGTTTGTTTCGCGCCTGCTGCTGGCGTCGTTGTTTTATGTCGCAGGCATCCTGCACTTCGTCTTTCCTGACCGCTACGCCGAAATCATTCCGCCGTTCCTGCCGTTTCCGCTTGCGCTCGTGTATATCAGCGGCGTATGCGAGTCCTTCGGCGGGATTGGCGTACTGGTTCCTTCAGTTCGTCGGTACGCCGGATATGGACTGATTGCCCTGCTCATCGCGGTGTTTCCCGCCAACATCTACATGCTGTACAAACAATGGCAGGAACACGGCTGGACAGCCTTTACATGGCTGCTCGTCGCGCGCCTGCCGTTGCAGTTCGTTATGATTCATTGGGTTCAGCGCGCTACGCGCTAATCGCTCAACGTATCTGTATAAGCGCGCAGTTCGTTGTTGGCGACATCCGCCTGCGCGCGCAGCCGGATTACTTCCTGCCGCAGGCTTTCCAGTTTGGTTTCCTGCGTGTCCAGTTCCGCTACATAGCGCTTGTACAGGGCAGAGTCTCTGTCCAGTCCCGCCATGTTCTTGCGTATACGGTCCTGGTCGGCGTCTATTGTTTGCGCGTCTGTGTTGCGGGCGTTTGCCTGCGCCTGCAACTCCAAAACGCGCCTTCGCCGCTTGACAACCTCTTCCAGCGTTGCGCGGAGTTTGGGCGAAATGTCCTTGCGCGTGGAATACGCGACAAGGGCGTTGAGGTCGCCGTCGAAAATCCCGAATTCCTGCGACAAAGGCCGCTCCGTGACCACTTTCAGCGTCTGCGATTTGCCGGGCGGGACTGCAACCACGAACCGATACAGGCTGGCCGTGCGCTCCGTCGCTTTTTCGGGCGCAGTCAGCTTGTAATCCGCCTGAAATGGATGCTCGATCAGCACGTTCCGCACTTTGTCGGATTTGGATTTCAGCGTGTATGTGGTTTCTACCCGTTCACGCCGTGAAGCCGTCAGCACTCCTCGCTTCAGGCTCAGAGTGGTTTCGATGCTGTCTACCGCCGGGCCTTGCCGCTCGCCTTCCACTGTCATATCTACCGCGTAGGTGATCAGCCGATTGTCACCCGGCGGTATATCTTCCATGCGGGCATCCCCGGCGTATACGCCGCCATCCAGCAGCGTGACCGGCCCACCTTTCAAATGCAGCGCAGTGGTATTGCGAATCCGAACCGCGTTCATGGGATAGCGCGGACCGGAATCCGCATTATACAGCGACACCTTGCTCGCTTCAATCCCCTGCGCGATCACGGGAATCATGGCCGCCTGCTGGCGCGGCAGCGTAACGGGCGTGGTAATGTTGTATTGAAACAACTCCCCCGCTTTTTGCCCCGCCGCCTGCGCCTTCACCAACTCGCGCAACAGAGCGTCCCTGTTCACCTCCATCATGTCGCCGCGACTGTCCGGCATAGAAGCGCTTGGCGCAAGTCCACTGGGACCGGGCGCTCCGGCGGGACCGGCTTCGCCTGCCGCGCCGCGCTGCCGTCCATACGCTGCGCCACCTCCAAAGCCACCCCCGCCGCCACCTCCGCCGCCCCCAAACCGCCAAATCCAAGCGCAAAATTGTTCTGCAAATCGCCTTCATGGGTTTGTGGGTAGGGTGACGCGACCACATCCGCGCCGACTACCGGGCGCGGCAGATACAACGGCTGGTACAAATCCTGAATGAACGAGATCGGACGCCCGGACACGAGCGACAGGCGCACGTTCTGCCAATCCTCGTCGGACGTATTTTCCACAATCGCCCATCCCTGCAAATATGGCTGTCCGTTTGGCGCCTGCGCGTTTGCGGCCTGTGGGTTCGCAGGCTGCGCTTTTGCCCCCTGCCCTTTTGTTGGAATTGCCCTTTCCGGCCTGCCCTGTAGTTGGGTTTCCACCAGGCTGACGTGCTTTTGCAGTTTGATTGGCTTTGCCGCGTCCGCGCCGTCGAGCAACAGCCGGTAACTCATTTTCCACAGCGGCGCTTCCGTGACGTAGCCGACCCGCACTTCGCGCCGCCCGTTACCCGCAAAATGGAGCATCACCTGCCGCCGCGAATCATCCGAACCGGACGCCAGCAGTGTGAGGGCGTCCCGAAACTCTTTGTTCAGGCGCGCGTCCAGCAGGCGAATGGTATGTTCGCCATCCAGGCGCAGGGAAACCAAACCGGCGTCCGTAAACAGATTCAGGAAGGCCGCATTAATCGGCTTGCTGTCCTCGCCGCCAACCCGCCGCTCCTCCACGCCGATGATCTGCCCCGTAACGGCCGGCTTGCCGGGCGTTTCCACCGTGACATTCGCGCCCCGCAGTTGGCTCAAAATCTGATCCTGGCTGATGGCGTGGGTGACATCTACGGCAAACGTTTGCAGCGCGTGGTCGAGGGGGTTGCGGGCGGCATACGTGGCGGGCTGCACCTGCCCGGTTTGGTCCAGCAGCACGAGGGATTTCAGAATGTCGTTGATTTGCGCCGTGCGAAAAAGGAGGGGAACCGTCGCGTCTCCATCCACGCTGCCGCCGCGCTCCGTATACGAGACTCCACTGGTAAACAGCGTCACCTGCCGCACGGGAAGCGAACTCGGCGCGGTTTGCGGAGCCTGCGCCCATGCAGGAACCGTCAGCAGCAGTGTGGAAGCAAGCGAAAAAATTGTTTTCATAAGGTCGTATCCACCATTCTAATCTAACCGAGTGAATTCGGTTGCGCCTGTAATAAAACGCTTGTTTGACTTTCTCCAGCGATAAAAGGTTACATCTTCCGGGTTAGACACAATACGGTTCAAATAAGCGTTGGTAGGGACACAACTTGTTGTGTCCGCGCTCTCATCTACCGCAAGAGGACACATCTACCGCAAGAGGACACAACAAGTTGTGTCCCTACAATGTTCTTTTTCAGGTGAAGATTGCCTTATTTGAACGGTATTGGGGTTAGACAGGAATTGAAAATCCCCGCCAAACCGCAATGCCCCAAAGTGGAAACGCGCTTTTGTTCGGTGTTCGGTTACATAAAAGAGGAGTTCAGCCCGTAAGTGGCGAATTTCCTAACGGATTTCCTATTTGCGTCCATTTGCGTGTATTTGCGGCTAAATTCCTCCTGAGTATACAGCAGGAAGTGGAGTTTGTAGTTCATGCGCTATTTTCCGTTCGGCAAAGCGGCGTTTGCAATGCTGCTGCTGGCTCTGTTCAGCGGCGGATGGCTGGCGTTACACCCCCCGCCCCACAAGAAATCCACGCTGACCATGTGGACGTTTGCCCGCAACCATTATCTGTCCTACCAGAAAGCCGTTGCCGACTTTGAAGCCACGCATCCGGGCGTGACCGTCAACGTGGAACTGGTTTCCAACAACGCCCTTGCCGCCCGCCTGCAAAGCGCGTTTCAGGCCGATTTGGACGTGCCGGATATATGCGAGATCGAAATCAGTTCCGCAGGCACGTTCTTTCGCGGGCCGGTCAACCATATCGGGTTTGCCGACCTGACCGACCGTATTCACCAATCCGGGCTGTGGGACGAAATGGTACAATCCCGCTTCGCGCCCTACACGACGCGAGGCCGCATTTTCGGACTGCCGCACGACGTACACCCGGTTCAGCTCGCGTATCGGCGCGACCTGTTTGAACAATTGGGCATTGATGCCAATAAACTGCAAACATGGGATGATTTCATTGCCGCAGGCCGCAAAATCACGGTTCCCGGCAGCTGCTACATGGCTGAGTTCAGCGATTCGGATACCAACGCGCTCGAACTCGCGTTGTTCCAGCGCGGCGGCGGGTATTTCGACCCGGAAGGCAACTGCATCCTCGACAGCGAAACCGCCGTGCAAACCCTGCTGTGGTACGTGCCGCTCGTATCCGGCCCCAAACGCATCGGCAATTCGCTCGGCGGCGGGCAACTGCTGACGCGCTCGATGGAGGAAGGCTACATCTTATGCTACCTCGCCCCGGACTGGCGCACCTTTTATTTTCAAAAGGACACGCCCCGCGTGGGTGGCAAGATGGCGCTGATGCCCCTGCCCGCCGTTATGCCCGGAGGCCGGCGGACGAGTACATGGGGCGGCACCATGCTCGGCATTACCAAGCGCTGCGCCCATTTCGATCTTGCCTGGGAATTCGCCAAAACCCTGTACACCGACAAGCCCAAACTGGCCGAGCGCTTTGCCGACTCCAACATCCTGCCCGCCATGAAAGCCGCATGGAATCAGGAAGCGTTTCATCGTCCCAACCCCTATTTCAGCAATCAGCCGCTTGGCGATTTGTATGCCCGTCTCGCGCCCGATACGCCCGCGCAGTACAGCAGTCCCTTTGTGGAAACCGCCAAATCCAAATTCGGCGAATCCCTCGTCGCCTGCTGCCAATACTACGAAGCCAACGGCGCATCCGGCTTTGAACCCTTTGTCCGTCAGCGCTTGAAACAAAGCGCCGATCAGGTTCGCGCGCTGAGCGCGCGAAATCCGTACAAGTAGGCATCAGGCATCAGGCATCAGGCATTAGAAGAAACGGTTGCACATAGAGCAACTCTCCTGGTACTCAACATCTAATGCCTAATGCCTGATGCCTGATGCCTGATACCTAACACCATGCCAACCCGCTCCCGCCAATATGCGCCCTATCTGTTCGTCGCGCCGTTTTTGCTGACGTTCGTTGTTTTCGGGCTGTACCCGATTGTGAAAAGCCTGTCGCTGTCGCTGTATGCCACGAACGGGCCGCGCGATCATGTGTACGTCGGCCTGAGCAACTACGCCTTTATTCTGCATGACCCGGATTTTCATACGGCCCTGTGGAATACGGCTCATTATGCGTTCTGGTCGGTGTTCTTGCAGTTGCCGCTTGCGCTGGGATTGGCGATATTTCTCAATCAGGCGTGGCTGAAGGGACGGGCGTTCTGGCGGTTCGCGTTCTTTTCGCCGCATCTGGTCGGGCAGGCGTTTGTGGCCGTGCTGTTCGGAGCGCTATACGCGCCCAAATACGGGATGGTGAACCAAACGCTGCACGGAGCCATTCCGCGCTTTTCTCTGGAAACCAAGTGGCTTTCCAATCCTGCCCTTGTAATGCCCGCGCTGGTTCTCACCTCGCTGTGGATGTACGTCGGCTTCAACATGATTTATTTTCTGGCCGCGCTGCAATCGGTGGATTTGGAATTGTACGAAGCCGCCCGCATTGACGGCGCGAACGGCTGGAACCAATTTCGCGCCGTGACCTTGCCGGGAATCAAGCCCGTCGCCGTGTTCGTGCTGATAACCGCCACCATCGGCTCGTTCCAATTGTTCGAACTGCCCTACATCCTGCTCAACAACTCCGCCGGCCCGAACAAGGCCGGATTAACGATTGTCATGTACCTGTACAACAACGGCTTTATCAGCGGCGATTTGGGGCTTGCGTCCGCGATTGGCTGGACTTTGGCGCTCGGCGTCCTGATTGTCAGCCTGTTCCAACTGCGCGTCACCGGCGCATGGAAAACGGAGGGCGCATGAAGCCCAGAAACATCATCCACAACCCTATGCTAAATCGCAAAAACACTGCCGCCGTATCTCGTTTCGGCTTTTACATTCTGCTGACCGCGTTTGCGCTTGTCGTGCTGACGCCGCTTATCTGGCTGATTGCCGCCACGACCAAAAGCGACGCCGACCAGTTCCATTACCTGTTTTTCGCGCCGCATTGGACGGGCGAAAACTTTGTCAAGCTGGCGCAGAAATCCGATATGCTGCCGCGCGGCCTGTTCAACAGCGCGTTTCTGGCAAGCAGCATTGTGATCGTGCAGTTGTTTTTCAGTTCGCTGGCCGGGTTCGCGCTTGCCAAGTATGAGTTTCGGGGCAAACGCGCCCTTGTCGTCCTGATGCTGGCAACCCTGATGATTCCCGGACAGTTGACGATGGCTCCGATGTACGAACTGCTGAACCATTTGGGACTAGTGGACACGCATCTTGGCCTGATTATTCCCGGCGCGGTCAGCGTGTTCGGCATCTTTTTGTTCCGGCAATCCATCGTGCAGGTTCCCGACGAACTCTTGCAGGCCGCGCGCATGGACGGATGTTCCGAATTTCGGATTTATTGGGATGTGGTCATGCCGATTTCGCGTCCCATGATCGGCGCGTTCAGCCTGATGAGTTTTATGGGCACGTGGAACAGCTTTTTGTGGCCGCAAATCATGCTGCACCGCAAGGAATTGTTCACGCTGCCCATTGCGCTCAATCAACTGCGCGGCGCGTATGACAACGAAATAGGCATGTTGATGGCCGGAACTCTTATCAGCGTGGTTCCTGTCGTGGTTCTGTTTCTCGCGCTGCAAAGGGAGTTTATGGCGGGTTTAACGGCAGGAGCCGTGAAGGGTTGAGGGTTGACAGTTGAAGGGTGAGCGACAGTCCAATTATGCAGCCAGCAGCTTTCAATCAGCCACTTTAGTGTCTTGGTGGTGAAGAGGCACAGAAAAAATAAGGCAGGTACGGGTCCACTTCATCACGAACCTACCTTTGATAAAACCATTCAATGCGAAGGAGACAATTTACAATGGCGTTAAAAGTGGCCGTAATCGGCTGTGGCGGCATCGGCAACACGCACGGACCTATTTATCTGAAGCACCCGCTTTCCGAACTGCTCGGCTATTGCGACATCAATCAGGAGCGGGCCGACAAATCCGCTGCCCGCGACGGCGTGAAGAAGTGGTACAGCGTTCAGGAAATGCTGTCCGACGTGGGCAAGGAACTCGACGCGGTTTCGGTCTGCTCGGCGGGCGCGGACAACGGCGGCGACCACTATCCGCCTACAATGGAGTGCCTGAACGCCGGCCTGCACGTTCTGGGCGAAAAGCCCATCAGCAACAACATCGAACACGCGCGGGAAATGGTGGCGACGGCGAAAGCCAAAAGTGTGTACTACGGCATCAATCTCAACCACCGCTTCACGCCGCCGACCGCCAAAGCCAAAGAGTGGCTGACGGAAGGCAAATTGGGAACGCCCCTGCTGATGAACATGACCATGTGGATCGGCAATCCCAACGAGACCTCGCCCTGGTTCCACATCCGCGCCCTGCACCCGCACAGCCTGGATATTATGCGCTACTTTTGCGGCAATGCCCAGAAAGTGCAGGCGTTTTTCAACCGCGCGCCCCGCGAGGACGGGCCGGACGGCAAGCGCGTGTGCTGGTCCAACGCGCAGGTCAACATCCTGTTCCAAAACGGCGTTGTCGGGCATTTGACCGGCAGCTACGACGCCAACCCCGCGCACAATCTGGAACGCTGCGAGCTGATGGGCACGGAAGGCCGCTTCGTGCTGGAAAATCTCTTCGAGGAACTGACCCTCTATCCGCGCCGCAGCCAGGAATTGACGGTCGTGCGCAACAGCATCATGGGCGGCATGACAGGCTTCGGCCAGACGTTCGACAAGCGCATCGCCCGCTGGCTGGAACAAATCAGCGCCAAGGTTCCCCGCGAAGAAATCGAAGCCAGTGGCGAGGACGGCCTTGCCGTGCAGGAAATCATCGAAGCCGCCAAAACCAGTTGGGAAGAAAACCGCGTGGTAGATGTGCCGATGGTTGGTTGAGAGTTGAGAGTTCTTTAGTTGATAGTTGATAGTCGTTGGTTGATAGCGGTAGAGGTGAACCAATATGAGCGTTCTGGAAATTCAAGGTGAAGAACCTGATGAGTTTGACGAGGATGAGGAAGAAGAGGAAGACACGGATGTAGAGCGGTGGCGGATGAACCGCGATCAGTATCATCATGCCGGCAGATTGGGCTGGTTCAATGATAATGAAAAAGTCGAACTTCTGGATGGCGCTGTGTATTACAAATACATCGGCAAAGAGCGCGGTTGGACGCGCAAGGAGTACGACCAGGCGGCAAAACTCGGCTGGTTCGACGGGCAGCGCGTGGAACTCATCAAGGGAAAGGTATACGTCAAAGTGCCGCAAAACCCACCGCACGTCAACTGCATCGAAGATGGCGGCAACTACCTGATCGCTTTGCTTGGTTCCGGTTATCGCGTTCGCCGCCAGAGTCCGCTTCCGCTGCCTACCGACGGCGTTCCCGAACCCGATATTCTGGTCGTCCGAGGTTCGCAGCAGGATTTTCTCAATCGCCATCCGCGCCCGGATGAAGTAGTAATTTTGATTGAAGTTAGCGACACCACGCTGCATTACGATCAAACACTGAAGGCGGCTATGTATGCGGAAGCGGGGCTTGACGATTACTGGCTGCTCAACATCAACAACCGAACGCTCGAAGTGCGCCGCGATCCCACTCCCCTTCCGTCCAATCCGGCGGCGCATGCGTATCAAAGCGTCACCATTTACACCGAACCCGATAGCGCAGTGCCCTTGCATCTGCCGCAAATTCACATTCCGGTTGCAAATCTGCTTCCGCCGCTTGCCAGCCGCGAATAAACGTAAACTTCGGCAAAGAACAAAACCGCGTTTTCGCAAACAAGGCAATTCTTCTGCTGGCTTGAAGCGCCAGAGAAAGAATTACCTTGTTTTAACAGCAACGGCGTCAGGTTTTTTGCCAGAATGTGAGGATGCAGCCGCCTGCAACGATCAGCGCGCCGCCGACCCATACGGACGGCTGAAGTTTTTCCTTGAAGACAAGCACGGCAAGCAGTTGGGACACGACGAAGAAGAGGCTGATGTAAATGCCCATCAGTTTGCCGAAGTCCAGATTGGCAAGGTTGACGATCAGGCCGTAGCTGACAAGCAAAACGATGCCGATGCCAAAGCCTGCGCGCCTGCCTTGCAGTCCGGCCCGCATCCCCGCGTCACCCCCGACTTCCAGCAGCGCAGCCACAATCAGCAGCGCCACAAGACGGCTCAACGCTTTCCACGAACCTACTGCCATGCTGCCACCTTCCCAAACGAAACCTTCTGCCTGCCATTACTGCGTCACGCCAGATTGTTCCCGGCGGACGCGCCTACCCATTGTTCGACGGGCGTTGTATCTGCGCCTGCTGCGGCACTGAACAAAGTTTTCTGCTCCTGAAGAAACGTCGTTGGCTGATCGGAAAATCGTGCCGTTTCCTGCTCCTGATCCGGTTCATGGAAAGCGCGTACCAATTGCTCGGCGGGTGTTGTATTAGCGCTTGTGGCGGCGCGCAACAGCACAGTTTTTTGCTCCTGTACCGGCTGGTTGGAAGCGCGTACCAAGCTTTCTCTGACAGGCAAGTTCCCGATGTTGCCGCGCGTGAGCGGAACGCCCGCGTCTATTTCCCTGGCTTCCCGAACCGCGCGCCTGCCAAGACGAATCAGGAAAATTGCGCCGCTGCCAAGCAAACCTGTGATGACGAACATTAGCAGGCTGAGCCGCAAAGGGAGGCGGTGTGCCAACACGTCGGAAGTCATTTCAGTCAGAATCCCAATTGACATCAGCCCCGCCACAAGGCTAATGACAAACAGCACAATACCTGCAGAAGCCGTAGACGCTTTCCTGCCCATGTTTCTGGCATACGCTTTTTTGGATACGACGCGCTTTCTTGGTCTATTTTCCTGAATCATGCGCTGTCTCCATAACCTCATCCCTTGCCCTCTCAATTTAGAAGAAGGTATGAGGATGAGGATTTCAACTACGTACAAGATTACTCCGGGCGGGCGGCCAGCGTGACGTTGAGTTTCAGGATCGCGTCGCCGCGCTTGACTTCGATTTGAACCGTGTCGCCGGGGCGGCAGTCTTGAAGCGCATACGTGTAATCGTATACGTTCTTGATGGTGCGCTCGCCGAACTTTACAATGATGTCGCCGGCCTTTAATCCCGCTTTTTCCGCCGGGCTGCCTTCGCGGACGCCGTTGAGTTGTACGCCAACCACATTGGCAGCGTAATCCGGCACACTGCCGAAGTACACGCGCAGGCCGCTCGAAGGCGCAGTCGGCAGGGTAATGCGCTGGAATGTTGGGCGTTCGGGGTTGTTGGCGATGCGGGTGGCGCAATCGGCGACAAGCTGCAAGACTTTCGACTCGCCTTCCGCGTTAATCAGGTCAACGGTGTCTTCGGGAGTGTGGTACTGCGAATGGGTTCCCGTGAAGAAGAACAGCACAGGTACGTTTTTGGTATAAAACGACTGCTGATCGCTGGCTCCAAACCCACTCTCGCTTTTGCCCAACGCGAACCCCGCGCTTTTGTTCACATCGTCGAGCAGGCTGTCCCATTCTTTGGCCGTACCGCTGCCGATAACCGTTAATTTGTTGTCGCGCAGCCGCCCGATCATATCCATATTCAGCATGGCAACCGTTTTATCCAGAGGCACAATCGGATGCTTGGCGTACCAGTCCGAGCCGAGCAGTCCCAATTCCTCGCCGCTGAAGCACATGAACACGAGGCTGCGCTTGGGGCGAGTTGATAGTTGATAGTTGATAGTTGATAGGCGGCTGCCTTCTGTCTTCTGTTCTTTTCTCTTTTCCCTTTTCCCTTTTCCCTCACTGAAGTATCTTGCCAACTCCATTACGCCTGCCGCGCCGCTGGCGTTGTCGTCGGCTCCGTGATGGATGGCGGGCGCAGAGGATTTGGCGAGCGAGCCTGCGCCGCCCATGCCCAGGTGGTCTACGTGCGCGCCGATCACGATGTACTCGTTTTTGAGTACAGGGTCGCTGCCTTCGATCATGCCGATGACATTAGCCGTGACTTTTTCCACCTTCTTCACGTCCACCTGCGCCTGCGCAATGGTATCCAATGCCGCCGAAACGTTCTTGCCGTCATTGGCGTCCTGCTGCAAGGTGTTCAGGTTTTTGCCCGCGCTTTGCAGCAGGGCTTCGGCGGCGTTACGGCGCAGGCGCAGCACGGGAATACCGGCATCGGAAACGTTGTCGAAATTGGTTCGGGAGTTCGCCTGTGCTTCGGGCGCATTGGGCAGGATGACGAGGACGGCTTTTGCTCCCAGGTCGCGGGCCTGCGTCGCTTTGGGGTAGATTTCCGCGTAATCGGCAAGCGGGCTGTGCGGATCATCCTTGGGGCTTCCCGCCAGCAGCACCACAACGCTGTCTTTCACATCTATGCCGTCGTAATCGTCGTGATTGGCTTTCGGCGCGTGGATGCCGTAGCCGACAAACACGATTTTGCCTTCCACGCTCCCCGAACCGGAAATACTCGACGGCTCAAAGTTCATTCCCGGTTTGAGGATTACTTTTACGCCGCCGTTTTTGCCTGGATAGTGAAAGGTGAGATGGTTGTTTTTGCCGACTACGCGCCCGGCCACAAAGGAAAACGGCTGGAAGTAGCCGCTCCCGTCCGGCGCGGCTTTCGGGTCGCGCTGTTTGGCGGTTCCCAGCGGCTTCAGGCCATTGCGGGCAAATTCCTGCGCGACGAATTGCGCGGCCTTGTCGTTGCCCGGTTCCCCGCTGCCACGACCGCGCAGTTCGTCCGAAGCCAGGTAGCCGATTTCGCTTTTTATCACGTCGGGCGCGAACACAGCGGGCGTGGTTTTCGCATCCACCTTCGGCTTGGCGGTCTTATCCCATGCCAATAGCGGCGGAGCTGCTAAAACCAATGTTGTAAATGCGAACGCCGCGAACGCAGATACAGGACGCGCGTCGAAGCGACGCAGTAGGAAAGAGTAAGGCTTGATTTTCATAGTTTTTTCTCTAGCAACGTTACATTTGCCAGTGGCGCAGGCGTTCGATGAGTGGATACGCCGTCATATCCAATTGTACGGGCGTGACGGAGATTTGGTTGTTCAGCACGGCGTGAACGTCGGAGCCGGGGTCGGGCACGTCCTCGCGGATGCTGCCGGCCAGCCAGTAATAAGGACGCCCGGTGGGGTCGTCGCGCGCCAGAATCCGGTCTACGTACTCGCGCCGTCCCTGATGCGTGATGACCACGCCCCGCAGTTGCTCGGCAGGCGCGAACGGCACGTTGACGTTGAGCAGCGTGTTGGGCGGGAGCGGGTCGGCATGCACCTGCCGCGCCAGTTTCGCCACGAATTCGGCGGCAACGCTGAAATCCAGTTCCTGCCCCTCCACGCGCTTGAAAACAAGCGAAATGGCGATAGCGGGCAGGCCCAAAACCGCGCCTTCGAGCGCGGCGGCAACCGTGCCGCTGTATGTCAAATCCCAGCCTAAATTGGCTCCCGCATTGATGCCCGACACCACCAGGTCGCACTTGCCGCCCATGACAATCTCGTGTCCGAGCGTAACGCAATCGGTCGGGGTGCCGCTTGTCGCAAACGCGGCCATGCCGTTGCTGAGTTTGGTGGGCGTGATGCGCAGGGGCTTGTGCAGGGTAATGGCGTGTCCTGCCGCGCTGCGCGGACGTTCGGGCGCAACCAGAAACACTTCGCCCAGCGCGTCCAGCGCCTGCCGCGCCGCCAGAATTCCCGGCGCGTGAACGCCGTCGTCATTGGTTAGCAAAATACGCATAATGAATGTTCTATCAGATACTTTATTGGATGCTCTTCAGACGCTCTTGGCGAGTTTTCTTTCCATTTTTTGAATGATTGTGACACATGATTCGGCTATCCCTATATACGCTGCGCGGAAGCCGCGTTCCTGCGCTTCTTTTCCACAGGGATAGGCGCTTCTTTTCCGCAGGGATAAAGGAAGCCTGCCGCGTAATGGAGAATACTAATCAGGAACCATAAGAGAGTATCACAAATTTCTCTCACTCTCACTATCTTCACTCTCACTATTTCGGAGCGCCCTATGACAGCACACGCCGCCACTGCAGTTCGTCCCGTTCGTATCGGTATTCTCTCGTTCGCGCACATGCATGCCGCCAGTTATGCCCAAAGCATCGTCATGCGCCCGGACACGCACCTCGTGGGCGTGGCCGACCATGACCCCGAACGGACGCAGCGCATGGCGCAGCAATTAGGCGTACAGGCGTTTGAAAGTTATGAGGCGCTGCTGGCCGCGCCCGATCTGGATGCGGTTGTCATCGGCAGCGAAAACGTCCGGCATCGCGAACTGACCGAAATGGCGGCAAGCGCGGGCAAGCACGTTTTATGCGAAAAGCCGCTTGCCACGACGGTTGCGGACGGCGAAGCCATGATAGCGGCCTGCAAAAACGCGGGCGTACAGCTCATGACCGCGTTTCCCTGCCGCTACTCGCCCGTGATGCTGCGCATGAAAGCCGCGCTGGAATCCGGGGATGCGGGCGAAATCGTCGCCTTTCGGGGCACGAATCGGGGCCGCAATCCCAACGGCTGGTTTGTGGACAAAGCCCTGTCGGGCGGCGGCGCGACCATAGACCATACGGTTCACGTCACGGATTTGATGCGCTGGATATTACGGGACGAGGTGAAGGAAGTGTACGCCGAAATCAGCAATGGCATCGGGCATCAGGAATTTGACGATGTTGGCTTTCTGTCGCTGACGTTTCAAAACGGGGTTTTCGGCACACTGGACGCGAGCTGGTCCCGGCCCAAATCGTTTCCAACGTGGGGTGATGTAACGCTGGAAGTGGTGACGGAGCGGGGTACGCTGTCACTGGATATGTTCGCGCAAAATCTGATCCTGTACTCGGACAAAACGCAAAGCGTGAACTGGTTCAACTGGGGCGGCAGCATGGACGACGGACTCGTCGGCGCGTTTGCCCATGCCATTGCCCATGACGAACCCGTTCCCATCACTGGCGAGGACGGCCTGCGCGCGCTGGAAGTCGCCCTCGCCGCCTACCGTTCCGCCGAGCAGATTGCGCCCGTCACGCTGCCCTTGCCCTGACACTTACGAAACGCCATGAACCAAACGCAATTTCAACAGGAACCGGAAACAACGCTGCCGCGCGCCGAATCACCACACACTTCGGAAACAGAAGATGCGGCAATGGCGTTGGAAGCGGGCGAAGCGCTGACGGAGCAATCGGCAAGCGTAGAGAAATTGCTTGAAGCGCTGGAGCAGAACGCGCGCAAACGTCAGAAATTGAAAGGCAACATCTCGACTGTTTACGCAATCGGCGCAATTATCTATTTGCTCTTGATGGTGGCAGGCTGGATCTTTGACACGATATTGTCCAAGGAAATTATTACTGTCTTCTGTTTATAATAAACGCTTTTGGATGAATGCTTGGGACGTTTCTATTGGATAGAAAATCAGCCGCGAAGCTGACAAAATTGGATGACCTGCGCTGCATTGGACTGCTCATAGAAATATGGAATCCGCAGGGGCATGTTGGTTACAGCAAAAATATGCGCAAGCAGGCGGAAACTGCGCTGATACGGCTGCTGCCGCGCTTGAAAGCCAGTGATGCGCCTTTGCTGAAAGAACATCAGCGCGTCATTCTGCGCGCTGTCCTCGACATGCAAGGTTATAAAGAGTGGGGGCGATACCATGATACGCGGATTTTGTTCGCCATACTGACAGCGCTCACGGAGGTCGGAGATTGGAAAAGCGCGCCGGGAGTTTTGAAACTGTCGCTGTCGCAACGCAATCCTCAATTGCGTGATGCGGCAGCGGAGTGCCTGCCATTCCTACAAGACTTGGCGGAAAAACAAGCCGTTGGCGCATCGCTGCTGCGCGCATCCAGTGCGGCAGCAATCGCCAACCCCGCTCCCGAAATCCTGTTGCGTCCCGCCGCGCCTGCTACAGACGCACAGCCACATACTCTATTGCGCCCCACCGAATGACCTGTTGCCGCTTCCATCCTCCCGTTTTCGCTCTGCCAACGACACTCCGCCGAACAAACCGTTCCCATAGTTTTGCCTTTGCCCTAAAACTGCAGTATCTATCCGACTTATGTGTGCATAGTCGCACACGAAACAAATTTAACGCGAAAAAGAAGCGGCAGTTGCATCTTGTGTGGTATAATGCTTGTGGAAGCAAAAATGAACTTTTTGGCTCATTGGTACGTCTAATTAGCAAGCAGACCCTTGCGCGGCAAATATAAGACGCTGGCGCAGGTTTATAGCGGCAAGGCAATTCAGGGAACATGTGTTGGCGTCGAATCGTTGTTTAGTTGAACACTGGATTTGCCGATAATGATTTTAACGCGGCTGTCGCGCCGCCCTTGTAAACAGAATCGTCGTTTACTGAGGATAGAGCGCAGGCCGAACAGCAGCCAAAAGAGCCATGATTACTAAATCGCGCGGCTCGGAATATAAGTGAGAATTCTCGTGAGCAGAATAGCCCCGAAACCGATTATTGCGCGCGTGGCGCAAACCTGGGATGTGCCGCCCGGCATGAAAATCGCGCTGGTGGAAGACGTGGAAAAGCGCGTCTGGATTGTAGAATCGTGTCCTGCCGGGACGCATTTCTGGTCGCTGGAACAGGCGCATAGCCTGCCCCAATCCGGCAGGACAGGCCATGCCTTGCGCGCGGCGGTTACGGCGGGCTACGCGCTGTTGTCGGCGCGTGAGCAGGCTGCGGTGGAAGTTACGCCGCAAATTCCTGTTGCGCCGGTCACTCCCGTACCTTCTGTTATGCCTGCTTACCGTGAGGAACGCCGCGCGTTCGCCAGTCGTGGAAATGTCGTGCGCCCCCTACGTCAGGCCACGCGCCGTGAAAAATTAGCTTTGTGCGCGTGAGGAAGTTGATAGTTTGTAGTTGATAGTTGATAGGGCGTTGCCGGGTTGAGCAGCGCAGATAGTTGACAGGCCGGAGGCAAATCGCCTTCGGCCTGTTGCTGTTCTTCGTACCTCTCCTACAGCAGAGGTTCTTCGTCTGCCGCGTTGCCTTCTTTGGGTACGGGGCGTTGTGGCGTGAAGCGCGGCAACAGGGCGCGGGGCAGAGTTATCTGCATCTTGCCGCTATGCGCTTCTCGCAGGGGTACGTCGTTTTCCAGTTGAATGGCGTGGGATTTGGACGCGCCGATGCGCTGCGACAGATAAATGCCCCTGTGCCCCGACACGACATAGCTAATGATACAAGCGGCGGCAAGCGGAACGGCAAGCGCGCTGCCGAACAGTTCGATGCCCATAATCGCGCAGGCAAGCGGCGTATTGGCCGCGCCCGCGAACACGGCCACGAATCCCAGCGCGGCAAAAAACATGGGGGGTTGACTGGTAAAATGCGCAAAGGCCGCGCCCAACGTTGCGCCGATGCAGAACAGGGGCGTCACTTCTCCACCCTTGAACCCGGTTCCGAGCGTCAGCGCCGTGAACGCCAGTTTCCAGGCCCAGGCTGAGGAAGCGACATCGCCTGTCGTCACGCTGCGCGCGATCAGGGGCAGGCTCAATCCCAAATAGTCCCGCGTTCCCACGAGATACGTCAGAGCTATCACCAGAACGCCGCCCACGAACGGACGCAGCCACGAAACCGCGATTTTAGCTTTTGCAATCCGGCTGACAGCGTGTGTCAGTTCAGCAAACAGCAGGCTGACGAGGCCAAAGCCAATGGATGCCAGCGCAATCCACGCCCACAACGCAAATGTTACCGGCGGCATGGCGAGGATGGGATAGGCATAATGGTGGATGCCCCAGGCGCGGCAGACCACATCCCCAACGTAAGCGGCGACAAAGCAGGGAACCAACCCCTCGTAACTGATACGCCCCACTATGCTCACTTCCAGTCCGAAAATCGTTCCCGCCAGAGGAGTCCCGAATACGGACCCGAACCCGCCGCTGATGCCCGCCATGAGCAATAAGCGATGCTCCTGCCGGGAGAGGCGCAGGGGCTTGCCGACCAGATTGGCAAGCGCGCCACCCATCTGCACAGCCGTTCCTTCGCGCCCCGCCGAGCCGCCGAACAGGTGCGTAACCACTGTTCCAATCAGAATAAGTGGAGCCATGCGCAGGGGAACCGGATCGTCGGGGTTATGGATGCGCTCCAGCAGCAGATTGTTGCCGGCCTCGACGGACTTGCCCCAGGCGTGGTACAGGCCGCCGACAATCATGCCGGCAAGCGGCAGCAGCCACAGCAGCCAGCCATGCTCCTGCCGGGTTCTCGTCGCCCAATCCAGCGCGGCCAAAAACCCGGCAGACGCGCTGCCGCTCAACACTCCCACCCACGCGCCCAAAACGCCCCACTTGAGCAGCGTCCAGGCCAGCGCCAGATGTTCGTCAAAGCGGGCAGGCGGTTGGTTGGCAGGAACAGGAGGTCCGTTGGCAGGAATAAAAGGTTTGCTGACAGGCGCAGCAGGCTTGTCCGCATGAGAACGAGGCAATTGAGAAAAGCGAAAGGGCATAAGAACACTTCCCTGCATAGCCGCAGGGCGCAGGCGCACCTACGGCATGGATTCCGTAGGAGTCATCAGCCTGTTCCTGAAAGCGTCCTCAACGCGAAGCAAGCGCAAAAAGGCGTAAATCATGCAGGCGGTTTCACAATGCGGGCGAACTCCATGCCCGGTTCGCGCTGACGTGGGAGCGTCAGCGTTGCAAAGGTTTTCAGGAATGCCAACAAAGCTCGTCCTGCCGGGTTTGAATACCCTATCCAGGCCTGCGTTGTCAAGGCCAAGTATGCGCTTGAAGTTGATTGCGCACTTATCAGCAGAACCGAGAACGCGAGATGCGGGTTGGTTGCCGGGTCGGCGCGGAACTCGATGCGCTTGACGTTTGATGTTGCTGACGCGTATAATCGCTTCAACGCCTCTACAACTTGAAGGCGCACACGCAGATTGCTGCTGAAAGTAAGAAAAGAGGGAGACAGATGACTTTGACCATAGAGGGCGTTTATACACAGGGCAGAATTGACCTTCTTGCTCCACCGCCCGGTGTTCGTGAAGGACGTGTCTTGGTAACATTAACGCAGGAGGAACCTGTGCCCGCGCCTCGTTACCTGGTTCGGGGAAAATACAAGTCGGAGCGCCTATCCACGCTGGAAGACTTTGCCGATGCGGAGTGGCATGGCGAAGAGGAGTTCGATAATCAGTATGGCAGTTGATGGGAGGAAACAGAGAAAGCCACTTTGATCGAGAGCGTTTACGATGAGTATGTCATAAACGCTCACACGCTGATCTGGTACTTCGAAGATAGTCCACGGATGGGAGCAAAGGCTGGCATTATCATGGATGACTTAAACAGCGCCCTCTTGCTCCCTGTGATTGCCCTTGCCGAAGTTTGCTGGGCAGTAGAACGTGGCAAATGCGCAATTCCATCCGCAGTAGATTTGCTCAGGGATATAGACGCCGACCCGCGTATTACGATTGTTCCTCTGGATCGCGCCATTTTGGATATTTCCCTGACACTGACAGCTATCGGCGAAATGCACGACCGCCAGATTGCCGCAAC
>CAWIEK010000046.1:0-183218 GCA_963835065.1 uncultured Chthonomonadaceae bacterium
TGATAACGTCGAACTGCATATCGTCTCCAAATAACTCGGCGATGCGAGCCTTGATATTGTCGGTGTGGATGAACGCATAGGCGTGGCTTTCCAGCCCTTTGCCGCGATCCATTGTTTCCTGGCTCGCGCCGCAGAAATTACACTTGCCACCCTTCCAGGTATGCTCCAGCCGCTCAAACCAGATGTTGCCCTGCTCGGTTGTGAACGACTTGACAATGGAATGTTCGCTGTTGGCGAACTTGGAGCAGTAGACGCTGCGGCGGGCGAGCAGGCTGGTGAGTTGGGTAATGGCGATGCCAAACACCTGCCGGGTAAGAATGTGGTTGATGCGCTCCTGAAGGTCGGGAATTTCTGTTTCCAGTCCGGCCACGAGGCGGCTTGTGATCTCCCGGAGGAACACGCCGGACTTGGTGAACGGGTCGAGGAACTTCACGGAACTATCGGCCCAGAGGTTCGCGCCCTGTTTGTCTGCCGCCCACGCTTCGGCGAGGGTATCGAGCATCCGGTTGGCGAACTCCGGCGGGGTGAAAACCTCGTCGTTGGAAAGATTCGCGATGCACGTCAGCACGTCCGGGTTGCGGCCCCGAAGCGCGAAGGCTGCCTTGCCGTTCATGCGGCCTCCCTCGGTGATTCTTCAAGCGCGACGGAAGCGAGTTCGGTAGCGGTCATTGGCGGGTAGGTACGGGTCGGCGTGAAGATTTCGTGCCTGCCCATATCGGCAAAAAGTGAATCGTCCGCGCTGAAAGCCGACGAGCCGGTGAGAACGTCGAGACGAAAGTCACGCCGCTGGAACTTGCCCCTGCCCAGGTATCCCCACTCGGCAAAGGTGATAGCCTCGCCCTCGTTTGTGAGCATTTTCAGAGCGTCGCCGTGAACGAGGTTTTGCGACAGCACATAGAACGCGGCGCGATACAGGTCGTCCGCCTCCTCCAGATTCAGATACGCGGCCAGAATTTCCAGCAGATTCGCCCGACACTCCGCGATGTTATCCGCCAGAAGTTCGATGCCGTAGATGCACATCAGCGCGTACAGCGCATACTGCTGCCGCTCAAAGTCGGACCGGCCAAACTTACGCTCCACAGCTCGAGCTTGCGCTGAAGAACCTGGACGAGAAAGTTGCCGCTCCCACACGCAGGCTCCAAAAAGCGCGAATCAATGCGCTCGGTTTCGTCCTTGACCAGATCGAGCATCGCCTCGACCATCCACGGAGGGCGTGAATACCTCTCCGTGATCGGCGACGCGCTGTTTGGACTTGACCAGACTCATATACTCGTGGCCTCCGTCACCCATCCCCGTAAGCGCTCCATCATCTGCACGATAGACACGTTCTCTTTACGGGCTAAATCGTAGATTGCATCCATGATACGGCGCTCATAATCCACAAAGTCGGGGCGCAGGGGAATGAGCATCTGTGCATCGTTTCCACTGTTTGGGCGCATGAGGGTAAAATGCGGTGATGGCGATGCGACTTCGCGCCACCCACTGGCAACAGCATAGCGACGAAGCGCTTCATGCGATATTTCTTTGACATCTTCGGCAGATAGGGCATTCGGTGTAATCATCAGAGTGGCTCCTGTCTCGCAACGCGCAGCAAGAGGTTCCGCAAAGCAGAGGGAGAAAAGACATTACTCACCGGAATCGCGATGCGCTGTGTCTTGCTGTTTGTTGAAGCGGGCAGTCCCGCAAGATTGTACCAATAGGCGCAACGCCGCAAAATCAACTCCTGCCTGCTCTGAACCGCCCACTGTTCGCGTTGTTCCGGCAGATGAAGCAGCACGAGGAGTGCAGGAATGTGCCGATTCTCGATACGCAACTCATTGTAATTTTTGATCGGCAGATCGAAAAGAAGGGATTCATCGCGTATCTCGACCTTTGCCGAAGATTTCAATTGTACGTCCAATACGGGCGACCACAAAACCCCCGGCTCTTCACTGAGCCATCCATATCCACGCAGGGACACATCCACGCTATCAATATCCACCTGCATCCGCTCCACCCCAAACCCGCTCAGGGACGCAATCGCCTGGATGTAGGCAAGGCTCAGATGCTCTTTGACAATATTGTCGGTCAGCACGTTTTACTCTCCGCCTCGGTGGATACAGCATGGGTTCCGCGCCTAAAACCTGTAGCGGCGGACTGTTGCGCTCGCCTCTATTATACATCAGAACCGTCCGCGTATGCAGATAACCTCAGACGACAGAGCAAAGCCCAATTGCGTCTGTAAGCGCACTCATAACAGGGAGGCTGCATTCCGTCCTCCGAATGTCATCGTGAGGGGTACGCTCACGAAACGGGAAATATGGCATTGCGTTCGATTGAATCCTTCGCTCTATTGACTCATTCCAGATTAAGCGTGTATAATGGTTATTATGACGCCTGACAAATCCACACCTCACGAATCCCTGCGCAGTGCCGGTTTGCGCGTGACCGCGCCCCGGCTCGCCGTACTCACGTCGGTTTTGGGTGAGGGACAGCACCGGGATGCGGAAGCCATTGCCAACGCTGCCCGTAAGCGGATTGGCGCTCTCTCCACTCAGGCCGTGTACGACAATCTGCACATTCTGGAGGAGGCCGGACTGATCCGACGCATCCAGCCTTCAGGCCATCCGGCTCGCTATGAGGCGCGGGTGGGGGACAACCACCATCACCTTGTCTGTCGCAGTTGCGGCCTGACTGCCGATGTGGACTGCGCGGTTGGCGCGGCCCCCTGCCTGGAACCATCCGCCACGCATGGGTTCAGTGTTCAGGAGGCGGAAGTGATTTTTTGGGGGCTGTGTCCCCAATGTCAACAAGAGACTCAACCCTGAGAACCCTATTTCAAAACCAAGAGGATAATTTTCATGAGCGACACGATACCGGAAAGCATTGCGCCAGACATCATATCCGCTCTCAACCATGAGGAGCCAGTTCTCAAGCGCGAGGAGCCGGCCCAATGCCCGTTTGCAGGGGGCGTTCTCAGGCAAGCCGCAGGCGGCGGAACCCGAAACCGTGACTGGTGGCCCAATCAGTTGAACCTCAGCATCTTACGCCAACACTCTTGCCTGTCGAATCCGATGGGCGAGTCGTTCAACTACGCGGAAGAGTTCAAAAAACTCGATCTGGCTGCCGTGAAGCAAGACATCTTCAATCTGATGACCACTTCCCAGGACTGGTGGCCCGCCGACTTCGGGCATTATGGCCCGTTCTTCATTCGCATGGCGTGGCACAGCGCAGGCACTTACCGCATTACCGATGGGCGCGGCGGCGCGGGAGCCGGGCAGCAGCGATTTGCGCCCCTGAACAGTTGGCCGGACAATGCAAATCTCGACAAGGCGCGTTTGCTGCTCTGGCCCATCAAACAGAAATACGGCAAAAAACTCTCCTGGGCCGACCTGATCGTTCTCACAGGCAACTGCGCCCTGGAATCCATGGGACTGAAAGACGTTCGGTTTCGCCGGGGGGCGCGCGGATGTCTGGGAACCGCAGGAAGATGTCTATTGGGGTTCGGAAACCGAGTGGCTGGGAGATGAACGCTATGCCGGAGATCGAGAACTGGAAAATCCGCTTGCCGCCGTACAGATGGGTCTGATTTACGTCAACCCGGAAGGCCCGAACGGAAATCCCGATCCCCTCGCATCCGCCCGCGACATTCGCGAAACTTTTGGCCGTATGGCGATGAACGACGAAGAAACCGTCGCCCTGATTGCGGGCGGCCACACCTTCGGCAAAACGCACGGCGCTGCCGACCCGGGCAAGTACATCGGGCCGGAACCTGCCAAGGCGAGCATCGAGGAGATGGGATTGGGCTGGAAAAACACCTTCGGCAGCGGAAATGGCAGCAGCACCATTACCAGCGGGCTTGAAGTAACATGGACAACGACGCCCACCCGGTGGGGCAACAACTATTTCGAAAACCTGTTCGGTTACGAATGGGAACTGACGAAAAGCCCGGGGGGCGCAAACCAGTGGAAGCCGAAAAACGAGGGCGGCGTGGGAACCGTGCCGGATGCCCACGACCCAGGCAAGCGTCACGAGCCAAGGATGCTGACAACCGACCTCGCTCTGCGCTTTGACCCGGCGTATGAAAAAATCTCGCGGCGCTTCTACGAAAATCCCGATCAGTTCGCCGATGCCTTCGCCCGCGCCTGGTTCAAACTGACGCACCGCGACTTGGGACCACGCGAACGCTACCTGGGGCCTGAAGTGCCGGAGGAAATTCTGCTCTGGCAAGACCCACTCCCTGCCGTCACTCACGAACTCGTCAACGCTCAGGATATTGACGCGCTGAAGAGCAAGATTCTCGCTTCGGGACTGTCGGTGTCTCAACTGGTTTCCACCGCCTGGGCCTCGGCCTCCACGTTCCGGGGTTCCGATAAACGGGGCGGCGCGAATGGCGCGCGTATTCGCCTTTCCCCGCAAAAGTTTTGGACCGTCAACAATCCGACCCAACTGACTGCCGTATTGGAAACTCTGGAAGGCATCCAGAAGGAGTTCAACGACGCGCAGGCGAGTGGGAAGCAGGTTTCGCTTGCCGACCTGATTGTGCTTGGCGGCTGCGTGGGCATTGAGCAGGCGGTCCGAAATGCCGGTTCTGAAGTGAAAGTTCCCTTTACGCCCGGACGCGCCGACGCCTCGCAGGAGCAAACCGACGTGGAATCGTTTGCCGCGCTCGAACCGGAGGCGGACGGGTTCCGCAACTACCTGAAGACCCACCATGCGGCATCCGCAGAGGTGCTGTTGATTGACAAAGCGCAGTTGTTGACGCTCACGGCCCCGGAAATGACCGTACTCGTTGGCGGGTTGCGCGTCCTGAATACCAACTATGACGGCTCGCAGCATGGCGTCTTCACCAAACGTCCCGAATCGCTCACCAACGACTACTTCGTCAATCTTCTTGACCTGGGAACCAAGTGGAGCGCGACTTCGGAGATGGAAGACGTGTTTGAAGGGCGTGAGCGCGCCACCGGTGACGGCAAATGGACGGGCACGCGCGTAGATCTCATCTTCGGCTCGAACTCCGAGCTAAGAGCCATCGCGGAAGTCTATGCCTGCGAGGATTCGCAGGAAAAGTTCGCGCAGGACTTTGTCGCCGCCTGGACCAAGGTGATGAACCTTGACCGTTTCGACCTGGCCTGAAACCAGGAAGTAGTCCTTTGATACTTCATAGAAAAGCGTCCGACAATCGCTGCCGGACGCTTTTCAATTTCGCCGGTATGTTGTATAATGAGAAGGTGGGAAGGAGGCGAGAACACAATGAGCGACAACATCAAGATGACGCAAACCGAAGCGGCGAACCGCTGCTTTTTAGAGAGAGTACAGCAGATACCCAACATTACTGTTCACGTTACAGGCGGTGAAACACTTGTAGAACAATCCTTCCTTGTGGACGTGCCGACTTTGCGCAGTGAGGAAGCAGATCGCGTGTACGAATTGGAAGGCGATATTTACCGAGCCTATCCTAAAGCGCGAACCTATGTGCGCGTCCGTGGCAGGAAAGAATTGACCGGTATATCCAATGTTGCGTTCGATGTTACAGGCGAGGGAATGGGTAAGGAATGACACAGAGACTATTTGTTTGTGTTTTATTTGTTGCATTATCTATAGCAACGATGGCTGACAAGCCAGTTCCGCGCAGTCATAGCAAATCAACTCCTGCAATCAATTCTAAGTTTATGCCGACTGATGCGAAAACCGCGCAGGCGCGGCGGGAAGTGCAGGCGGCGTATGACAGGCAATCGGCGGCGCTGCTGCGCAAGGATGTGAACGGCTTTCTGGCTCTATGTACGCGGGATTATCAGGATACTAAAGTGGACGGCCATGTGTATACCGCCGATCATATCCGGCAGGTGCTGCCCGCGCAAATCGCCCACTATCCCAAGCAGTTCACGCTGAAAGCGGCCATTAAGACGTTCCGGCTTTCAGGCAGTCGGGCGGAAGTCACGGCGAACCGGCATCTGGAACTGATGCGGACGGACTCGCTGCGCCACACGCAAGTTCCGTGGAGCAGCGACACCGTTACCGAAGATGCTTGGGTGAAAAGCGGTTCGAGTTGGCTGCTGCAAAACAGCAAGGAAACGCGCTTCAACAAGAAAACCCCGCCTGCCCCGGTGAAATCAACCTTGAAACGGCCTACAGGAAAAACAGCAGTACCCCAAGCGCGATGAGCGCCGCTCCGACGATCAAGCCTTCGTTATGCTCCAGCCATTGCAGCCGGATGCGCCGCAATCCTAAAATTGTCAGCCACACCAGCAGCAGCATCAAGCCCAGGGTGGTGACAATCAGACACGCGCTGACTAATACTACGACGTGCCAGGGCATAGCCGACGCTGCAACGAATACGGACAGCAAATCCAGGCACGGCGACAGGGTCATGCCCAGCACGAGGGCGCCCATCACCGTCGGCTCCTGCCCCAATTTCCCCAAACTGTCGGCGCGGGTCGCCTCATGCGCCACTTCTTCCAGTTTCTCATCGTGGGCATGATGGTGGTGATGGTGCGGCCCGCCGCGCAGACAGGAAACCACGAAGTAAATTCCAAGCGCGATGAGCAGGGCGGCGGTAGCGGCGTGTTCGATCTGCGGCGGAATCAGGCGCGTCAGCGCCTTGCCCGCAAACATTACGCCGATGCCAAGCGCAATCGTCAGCAGGATATGCCCGCTTCCCGCCAGAAACGTCACCAGCAGGGCGCGGCGCAGCGTCCATTGCCGCGCCCGCGCCACGACCGCAAACGCCAGCCAGTGTGAGGGAATCAGCGCATGGAGCGCGGATATAGAAACGGTTCCCAACAGCAGCGCCGCCAGGGAATGACCGGATGGGTTCATGTCTAATCTCACTCCGCCCGCAGGCTGAAACGGTCCAATTGGGAGCCGTCGGCGCGCAGGGCGGTGAACGCGACTAATTTGCCTGTGACTTCGCAGACGACGCAATGGTTCACGCTCTCGTATTTGTCGCCTGAAATCGCGCCTTTTTCCGGGTCGGCGGAATACAGCGGCGCCCCCCCGCCCCCGCTTACCATATACGTGATGCCGTCGCGCTGTGTACGGTAGTACAAATGGTCATGTCCGTTGAAAACGGCGCGGACGCCGTATTTTTTGAAGACCGGATGCAGGGTTTTGCGCACGTCCAGATCGCTGCCATGCGAACCGATGGAAAACGGCGCGACGTGGAAGAACACGAAAATATGCGTCGGCTTCGTGGTCAGCGTCTTATCCAAATCCTGAATCAGCCACTTATACTGCGCGCTGTTTTCGTCATAAGGCGTTTTCTCGTCAATGGCAAGCCCGATGAAATGGCAGTTGGCTTTATCGAACGAATAGTAGAACTTGTTGCCGGACGTATACGGCGCGGTCACGCGGTCTTCAAAGCCTTTGCCGCCGAAGTCATGGTTGCCGCGCACGATGTAAAACGGCGCTTTCTGTCGCGCCTCACCTGTAATGGCGTCATACGTTTCCCATTGGCTTGCCACGCCCCCGTTATGCACCAGATCGCCCGTTTGCAGGATGAACTCCGGGTTTTGCTTCATCATTACGGCGATCACTTTGCGGTGGGCGTCGTGTCCGTCCCGCGTATCCCCGTACAGGCAAAAACGGAGCGTATTAGGAGAATTTTTTGAGCCGGGTGATGGGAGCGCAGGAGAAGGCTTTTGGGCCGTAGTCTGCGCGCGCTTTTTGGCAAACGTAGTCACGGCAAGGACGGCGAAAAGCAGCATTATCAACAGCGTAAACGCTCCGCTTACAGGCGCGCGCTTTCGCATCAATTCACGCAACGACATGGATGGTTCCTTTATATGTTAGAGGTTATTGTGGCACGGACGCAGTTTCTACCGATACGAATTTCGCGCCATTTCTGAACTGTTAGCATACCTCATAAGATACCGCTAAAAACCCGCCGTTGTTCCTGTCTGCCGCTCCCGCCTGAACTTTATCGTCGCCAACCCGGAGCGGACGAGCGCTGAAGTTCGTAGTTCCCGCCTCTCTATCAACCATCAACTATTAACTATCAACTCTTTAATTTCCCTGCCGCATAGTGTTCACCTGAACCTGAGCGCCATCGGAGCGGCACTGGACGGCTCCGGTCTGGTCGGTGCGCAAAACTTGTGTTTGTCCTGTTCGCAGGCGTTCGACAACAGCGGCGCTGGGATGCCCGTAAAGGTTGTGCGCGCCCAGGGAAAGAACAGCATAATGGGGATGGGCGCGGGACAGAAAGGGAAGGGTACTGGACGTGCTGCTGCCATGATGCCCGGCTTTGAGAACGTCACATTGCAGGTTCAGGCCGTCGCGCACCAGGTCGCTTTCCTCGTCGGCTTCGGCGTCGCCCGTCAGCAGAAAGGCTGTATGCCCGTAGCGCAGGCGCACTACGACGCTGGCATTGTTGGCCGAGCCGCGCGTTTCGAGGGGAGTGGGAGCCAGAATGTCGAGGATCGCGCCGTCGCCGCAGTCCAGGCTTTGCCCGCGCTGCGCCGCCTTGTGAGGTACGTGTTCCTGCTGCGCCGTTTGCAGAAGCTGCCGGTTCAGGGGCGAATCATCGGGCTGTCCATTGTCCATCAACAGGCGCGTGTCGAAGCCGGTCAGCAGCGTGGCCGCGCCGCCGATGTGGTCGGCATGGGGATGCGTCAAAATCAGCGCGTCAATGCGTCCCACGCCCTCATGGTTCAGAAACGGCGCAACCACGCGCCGCCCCATGTCCTCCCCCGGCGAACTGCCGATGCCGCCCGTATCAATCACAATCACTTTGCCGGAGGGGGTTTGTATCACTGCCGAGTCGCCCTGCCCAACGTCAAGAAAAGTGACATGCAAAAAACCGTCACCATGCCGATGTGCCAGATTCCAGCCCAACAGCGCGACATTGGCGACAACAAACAGCAACAGCAGTTTCCAGGCGGAAGATAGTTTTTTCACGAACATCGAAGTGAATTCTTGTTGTGGCGCTTTTTCAGCAGATACTCACACCTTAGATAAAGTTGTTAAAACGTTGAAAAACTCGTTATTTGCCGGCAGGTGGGGTACTTCCTTGTTGCTGTTTGTGAAGCGAGCAGGAATGGAACGGCCTTCCATGACGGCGGCTTCCATCCAAACGTTTACCTCACGACGAATCAAGTTCCATGCCTCCTCGAAGGATGCCGCTTCTATTCTGCATCCGGGCAAATCCGGCGCATAAGCGACACACCCTTTTCCATTCGGCTTCGGCTCCAAAACAAGTTGATAACGATCTGCCGCCAGGCCATCCACAAAGCGCCAGTACGTCATAGATTGTCCATCCTCCTGAATGAGAGTTTCCCGCATGGGAACTTCTCCACGCTGGTAAGCGGCGGTTGAGGCAAGAAGGTTCTGGCAGACGGTATCCATTTCCTGCTCGGTCATAGTTTCGTCTTCCGGTTCAAACTCGTCCGCTTCCAAAACCCAATGCGACATATCGGGAACAGTCATTATGCTGTAATCTCCTTGCGGAACTCTTCTGCGAGAATACGAAAAGCGCGTTTTTGGTCAGGTGTCAAATCATTCGTATTCTTGTCATACACAAAAATCAGCAGAATATACCTCGCTTCTTCTACGTATGAGTAGATCACCCGAATACCGCCTCGCTTTCCCTTCCCGCGTAAGGGATCGTTCCAGCGCACTTTTCGCGCTGCGCCTGCGCCGGGGATGACGGCTCCCGCGTTGGGCTGCTGCAACAGCGCGTTCTGAAAGCCCCGGTAGCCTTCATCACTGCCGAATAAAGTTTCGCGCACTTTGGAGAACTCGATGTGTTCCCGAAATGCGATGTTCATAGTTAGCTCTTATTAGAACGCTGTTGCAGCAACCCACCTGCGCAACGGTTGCGCGCGTTTATTTGCGGCGGAAGGCGTCGTAGATCAGTTCGGGGCGGAAGGGGCCACCGGTGTAGCCTTCGGCGGCGTACAGGTAGACGACTGCTGTGTAAATGCCGGACAGCGCGGCTTGTATCAGGCGACAGGGCCGTAATTCCAGCACGAACAGCGCGATGGAAGCAACAATCAGCGGCACGGATTCCATGCTGATGCCCGCAATGAACAGTGGCAAGCAGCAGCAGGTCAGCAGGACCGCGAACATGCTGGAAACGGTAACTGATGCCGACATTGCCGACGATCTGCTCGCCCCACGTCTGCTTGAGCAGGGACGTGCTGCGTCGAACCGCGTCTATCGGGCCGACGTTTTCCATAATCAGAATGGGCGCGACCAGGTACGTCGCCACGTTCCACGCCAGGCCGAACAAGCCCAGGCCTAAGCCGTCCCAAAATGCCCGCGCGCTCGGCAATCGTCCGCATCACCATGCCGACGGTAGACGCCAGCAGCGCGTACCCGAAAATCGCGCCAAAGTGGTTCATCGCCAGCCCGAACCCGTCCTGAAGGGTGGGTTTGCCGCCCCGCAGCCGAATGATCGCCGCTCCGACAAGCGCGGTATTGGCGAAGAATACGACAACGTACTGCGTCAGGTAGAACAGGAACATGATCGCATAACCAATTGGGCTGTGCAGTTGCGCGTCAATGTTGGCTCCACTCGCGGCGGAGTGCGACGAGACGTTAAACCAGTGGTGCGTCCAGGCGTACAATCCCGCCGGAATAAAGAACGTGGCTGTGATAATCAGCGACGCGAAGGCGGAAAAGATAGGAAAGACAATCAGGTGCTTGTCCGAGCGCAGGACGGCGGCGCTGGCCTGAAACAGCGCCCAACTTTTGTTGAACTTTTCAAACATGGCATCTCCTTTTTCTTGTTGAACTTATTTCTTGAAGCGGTTGATCTGCTCCGGTTCGCCGAACGCGCCCTTTTGCCCGAACGCGACAAAGCGTACTTTCAGGTCGTGCAGGCCGTCCATGCGGATCGTGCCGCCGTTTTGCCCACTCAGGCGCGACACGCCCATCAAGCCCGGATCGGCTTTGGCTTTCGGATGAATAGTTCCGACCAAGCGCCCGCCGTCCATGTGGCGCAGGCCGTTGGCAACGCGGAACAACACCCAATTCCACTTTTTGTTGTTGGCCTGTGGGGGAATTTCGCCGCCGTCTACGGCAATCGGTTCGGGCAGGGTTCCGGTCAGGAAATTGCAGTAGCGAGGCGAACCATCGGGATTGACAAGCGCCTCATCGCCGTAAACCTGCATCAGAATGTCAATGACGTGTTCGTTTGCCCACAGCGCGTACTGATCGTCGGCGGTGTTGAACTTGATGCCCATCACGCGGACTCCCGTATGTCCGCCAACCGTAACGGGTTCGGTGACGTGATCCGCGCCCGTCAAAATTTGCAGGTTCGGCGTCCAGTTGGAGGAGGGCGGAGTCAAAGCCTTGTCTACGCTGACGTAATGTACTTTTTTCGCCGTATCAATGGTTAGCGGCCATGCTTCGGGAGAAAACGGGCCTTTGACGTTTCGCTGTCCGCTTTGCGCAGGCAGTATCACAACGAAGAACAGCATCAAAATGAGCAGGGCAGGACGCAATCGGGCAGTTTGCGGCAGGGAAATCATTGTTGGCACTCCGGCGGAATACAGTGGATATACAACAGGACGTAACCAGAACGGCGCAGGCTACATATATTTTACGTATCGGATTATGTCGTTAAAAATGCGTTGTTTCAGGGACACAGGTATACTATGCAGCAAGCTGAAGAACACGCTTCGCGCCGAGTGTAGGGTACAGCCTGAACTTGACGCAAAGGGTATTTCTATAAACATTGTAGAACATCTTTGTGGCATAAATCAAGGTTAGTCGGAAGAAGTAAACTTATGAAAAACTCTGAGGAACGCGAAACCCAACATCCGCCGCGCCAGCGTCTCGGCGAAGCCCGCGAACGCCGCGAACATCTCCGGGGCAGGCGACGCCGAACCCGCTTGCTGGACGACCATCTTGGCAGCGTACTCACCGCCATCGTGTCACTGGCCGCGATTTTTATCTCGCTGACGCAGGTGTGGGTTGCCACCAACGCCAAAGAAAACGAGCTGAAACTGCAAAAGATGCAGCAGGAGCAGGAGTGGAAGTACAAAGCCCTTGACTTCGTGACGCGCAATGCCGACGGTTTTTTCGGCAAGGACGCGCAGCGCCGCGAACACATGGCGAACGCGCTGGCAACCGTCTTTCCGCCCGAAGTGGCGGGCCAACTTTTGAGTAATCTGAAGCAAACGGCCACGTCAAAGGAAGCGCGTAAAACGTTTTCCGACACGGAAGATCGTATGCATGGCATGAAGCCGAAATAATCTGCTGCTGCGCCAACGTGGGTATGTCATGCTCGAACGGTCTGTACAGCGTCGCCCGCTCCTATATCTAAGCCTGCATCTAAGATTGTACGGGGGTAGTTGTGGGCATGTGGTTTCGCGTCAGATGCAGCAGAATGCCCAGTATTTTGTCCAGATGTTCAATATAGTAATCATGCGCGTCTATCCGCGCGGTTGTGCCTTCCAACTCCATAAACTTCCACTTTTCGCCGATGGTCACGACGCCGTACATTTTCTCGGTAGGGCTGCTTTCCTGCGCGTTGAAGCGCTGCGCGGCGATCATTTCGGCTATGCACTGAGCGTAGCCCTTCTTCATATCCTCATTTTTCGCTTCCACCATCATCAGAATCGGCGCGCGGACAAAAATCAATTCGGGCGAGCGCGTAATAATGTAATCGCAAAAACCGTTTAATCCCTGTCCCTCATCCACATCAAATTCAACGCCGGATAACACGCCTATTCTCTGGTCATTGAGCAGCCACAACTCCGCAAGAATAGGGGCAATCAGAAACTCGGAGCGGGCTTTCTCCGTGGAAACCCGCAGCGCCAGCGGTCTAATACGGGTAAGATGCGCGTGGAAGTCGGGACGCAAAGAAGCGGCAGGCACATCGGGAAAGAGGTCTGTGTTTTCCTCTATCGTAAGGCTGAACTGCCGCGTCAGCGCCGGCAGCGTGAAATTCGCATAGGCCATCGGAACGCCCTTCTTTCTCGAAACAACTTGCAACAGAATGTTGCGCATCAAACTTCGTATGAACATTCCTACGCTTCAGCCATGCGTTTTGATGGGTTGAACGCTGACAATGAAAGCGGCTGCCGGAACGCAGCGAAAATAATTTGGCTCGGATTTGCCGCAAAAGGAGGAATTTCGGCGGCAACATCGTACTTGCAAATAACGTATAATAAGGAACGCCGCTTTTGCAAGGCGGTGGGGCGGCAACTCCTGTTTTGCCCGCCTTGGTTTCGATTTCTGACAGACAACAATCTGGCCTGCATGTTGTTCGCTCCAACGGCTGAAATCGCCGCGAACAGCGCAAAACACGCGGGCGCGTTTTCAAAGGCTTGACCCTTCTTATGAAAATCAAACGCTATTCGTTTTTGCCCCTTGTTCCTGTCGCCCTGACGCTTGGGCTGGTCGGCTGCAAGGCGCGCGGCCCGCAGGAAGTGGACGTGTCCCTGCCCAAAGCCGCCCTGCGCGACCCCAAACTGAGTACCGTGTCGCTGAACTTGCCGGAAAACTTTACGGCTCCTCCCTCCCTGCCCGGCGCAGGCGGCAAAATGACGGAGTCAGCGGATCAGCGCAAAACCGCTCTTGTCGCCGCCAATCTCATGACGCGCAGCCACTATCTGCACCATCCCTTGGACGCGGAACTGTCGGGCAAAATTTTCACGGAGTACATAGACTCGCTCGACCCGCGCCATCTGTATTTTCTCGCTTCCGACATGCAGGAGTTTGAGACGTACCGCAACAGTTTGGGTGATCAACTGATGAAGGGCGATGTGACGCCCGCGTACAAAATCTACGCCCGCCTGATGCAGCGCATTGACCAGCAGAACGCCTACGTCACGCAGCAGTTGAAAACCGAAAAGTTTAGCTTTGACAGCAACGATACGTTCCCGCTGGATCGCAAAACTGCGCCGCATCCCGCCAACATAGAGGAAGCCAAGCAGCAGTGGAACGAGTTCCTGCGCTATGAATACCTGCAGGAAAAGCTGAACAAGCAGAAGCCTGAAGAGATCGTCAAGACGCTCACGCGCCGCTATGCCCGCCAATCCAAAACCCTGCGCGACTACGACAGCGACGATGTGTTTGAAATCTATCTGAACGCCCTTGCCCATGCCTGCGACCCACACTCCGACTACCTGGGCAAATCCGCGCTCGACAATTTCAACATTCAAATGAAGCTGTCCGTTATCGGCATCGGCGCGACACTATCGCCCGAAGACGGCTATGCCAAAATCGTGGAGTTGGCGGCGGGCGGGCCGGCGTTCAAAAGCGGCAAGCTGAAAGTCGGAGACCGCATCACGGCGGTTGCGCAGGACGGCAAGGAAGTCGTTGACACAGTGGATATGAAGCTGGATAAAGTAGTCAGCATGATTCGCGGGCCGAAAGGCACGAAAGTCCGCCTGACCTATATTCCCGCCGACGCGCCCGACCCGTCTACGCGCAAAACCATCGAACTGACCCGCGACGAGGTGAAACTGGACGAGCAGGAAGCCAAAGCCAAGATCATTGATACCAATGTCAACGGCAAAGCCGTGCGGCTTGGCGTGATTGACTTGCCCTCGTTCTATGCCGATTTCAGCGCCCGCAACACCAACGGCAAAAGCACGACCGCGGACGTGGCCCGCCTGCTCAAAAAACTGGAAGCGGAAAAAGTCAGCGGGATTATTCTCGACCTGCGCCGCAATCCTGGCGGTTCGCTGCAGGAAGTTATCAATCTAACCGGATTGTTTATCAAGCCCGGCCCGGTCGTGCAGGTGAAAGACTCGGATGGCGACATTCAGGTAGACAAGTCGGACGCGGGTTCCATCACTTACGACGGCCCGATGATCGTGCTGACCAGCAAACTCAGCGCGTCGGCTTCGGAAATCATGGCGGGAGCCTTGCAGGATTATGGCCGCGCCCTGATTGTGGGCGACAGTTCCACGTTCGGCAAGGGCACGGTACAAACGGTTGCCGGCTTGAGCGACATTATGAAGCGCAGCGGCATGAGTTTCAGCGCCGATCCGGGCGCGTTGAAGCTGACGATTCAGAAGTTCTACCGCGCCAGTGGCGCGTCCACGCAACTGAAAGGCGTCGTGCCGGACATTGAACTGCCGTCCCTGACCAATTACATTGACTATGGCGAAAAGACGCTGGACAACCCGCTCAAATACGATGTTATCAAAGCGGCGACCTTCCAGCCGGAAGACCGCTTTACAGACATTCTGCCCGAACTGAAAAAGCGCTCCAGCGCTCGCATTGCCACAGACAAGGATTTCCTGTATTTGAGCGAGGAGATAGACCAGTTCAAAAAGCTGATGAAGGAAAAAACCGTCAGCCTGAACGAAGCGGTCCGCTTGAAGGAAAAGCAGGAAGCCGAAGAGCGCGTGAAAGCGCGGCGCAAGGAACTGTTGGTCCGTCCCGCGTCCAAAGACAAGGTGTACCTGGTCACGCTGGAAAATCTGAGCAAGCCGACCCTGACGCTTGCGCCGCCGCCCAAGTCTGCCGACAAAACGGCCAAGCCCAACAGCCAGAACCCCATTCCTACCGATGACGCGGCAGGCAATGACGCAACCGCGCCCGCCGTAGACACCACGCTGACCGAAAGCGAGCGTATTCTGGAAGATATTCTGGAACTGTCCGCCGGTAAAGCCGGGAAAACAGTCGCAAGGTCGGGACAGTAGGGGCGTTGGTGACTGGTGACTGGTTCTTATCCAGTTCTGTATGCCCCTTCCGTATTGATGCCGGGAGGGGCTTTGTTTTTTAGATGCAATACCTTTCAAGTAAGGCGGTTGCCATAAAACCATGTTCGTAGGGACACAACATGTTGTGTCCTCTTCCGATAAAAGCTGTCCTCTCCGGTAGAAAATCTGTTCCCACCAACAAAGAGCGCGGACACAACATGTTGTGTCCCTACGCATGTTTATTTGTATGATGTTAGTTGTAAGTTGGTGCGCTCATCAAGCGAACTCTGCTCCTGAAATTAACGTGACGACGATGTTGCTAAACCGCCGAACCCTCCTTTCTGCTTGCAGCGGCCTTGCCGCTTCCGCTCTGCTGCCGGGCTGTGGGCGCAGGGGCGGGAGTGCGCCGGTCACGGTGCGGTTTTGGAACGGGTTCACGGGGCCGGACGGCAGAACCATGCTGCGGATGGTAAAGCGGTTCAACGAAGCAAACCCGGATGTCAATGTGCTGATGCAGCGCGCGGATTGGGCGACGCTGTACAACAAGCTGTTCGTGGCCGGGTTGGGAGGCCGCGCGCCGGAACTGTTTGTCGTGCATACCAGCGCCCTTGTGCGTTTCGCGCAGGCAAAGTTCGTCGCGCCGATAGATGATCTGGTTGGCGGGGCGAACGGCCTGGATGTAAACGATATAGACGCGAATGTATGGCAGGGCGCGTCCGTAGATGGCAGGCATTACGCGCTTCCTCTGGACGTGCATCTGTTGGGCATGTACTACAATCGGCGCATGTTCCGCGAGGCCGGGGTTGTGGACGCCAAAGGGGAACCACGCCCGCCGACAAACCACGACGAATTTCTGGACGCCTGCGCCCGCCTGACTCGCCGCGCGCCGAATGGTTCCAATAGTGGTTCCCCCAACGTGGAGCAGTGGGGCTTTGTCTTCACCAATCTTGACAGCAATCTGTACACCCTGATGCGACAATGGGACGGGCCATTTTTCACGCCGGATGAATCGCGCTGCCTGCTCGATGATAAGCGCAATGTGGACGCGCTTGCTTTTGGCGTGGATTTGATCCGCAATCGCCGCGTCGCCCCGCCGCCCGAAAACTTTGATTCGTGGGTTGGCTTCCGGCAGGGCAAAGTGGGCATGGCGTTTGAAGGCATTTACATGCTTGCCGATCTGGAAAAGCAGACCGACCTTGAATTCGGCGGCGCTCCCATACCGCAACTGGGCACGAACAAAATGGTATGGGCGAATTCGCACAACCTGTGTATGCGCGCGGGCTTGAACGACGCGCAGCGGCAGGCGACGTGGCGGTTTATGCGCTTTTTGTCCGACAACAGTTTGGATTGGGCGGCGGGCGGGCAGGTTCCGGTTCGCAAAAGTCTCCGCGCCACGCCCCGTTTCGCGTCCATGCCCGTGCAGTCCGCATTTGCCACCCAAATCCCCATCGTCAACTACCTGCCGCGCCTGCCCTTTATCTTCGAGTTCCAGACTGAGTACGACACCGCGATGGAAAGCGCCCTGCGCGGCAGCGTTTCGCCCCAAGCCGCCCTGCAAACCGCCGCTTCCAATATCAACGCCATCATTACGCGGCGGCAACAGGCGTTGCGCGAGGGGAGAGGGCGGGCATGAGAGACAAGGAGACAAGGAGACAAGGAGACAAGGAGACAGGTGCAGTTGCTATCAACTATCAGCTATCAACTATCAACCGCTTTTCCGGCTACGCCTTCGTCCTGCCCTATCTAATGCTGTTTGGCGGGTTTTTGCTGCTGCCGCTGTTGTATGGGCTGGCATTGAGTTTTTGCCGGTGGGAATTGCTGTCGCCCGCGCCGCCGCGCTTTATCGGGGTGGGAAATTATCAGGAAGCCCTGAGCAGTCCCTACTTTTGGAAGGCGTTGGGCGCGACGATTCGGTTTGTGGTGATGGCGGTTCCCCTTACGGTCACATCCGCGCTGCTGATTGCGGTTGGGATACAGGCGGTTCCGCGCCAACGGCAGGCGTTGTACCGCGCCCTGTACTATCTGCCCGTGATGATTACCATCAGCGTGACCGGGCTGTTGTGGCGGTGGTTCTACAATGGCGAGTTCGGATTGTTTAACGCATTGCTGGCTCCGCTCGGCGTGAAAGCGCCCTGGATTACCAGTCAGGCATGGGCGATGAAGTCCATCGTGCTGATGACATTGTGGTGGACAGTGGGCGGGCCGATGGTGGTTTTGCTGGCCGGCTTGGAAAACATTCCCGACCAGTACCGCGAAGCGGCGGAATTGGACGGCGCGACCAACTGGCAGCGATTTCGCTTTGTCACGCTTCCCCTGTTACGCCCGATTCTGCTGTTTGTCCTGACCATGAATTTAATCGGCGCGTTTCAGGTGTTCGGGCAAACGTTTATGATTACGCGGGGCGGCCCGGAGCAGTCCACGCGCGTTCTGGTGCAGTACCTCTACGAAACCGCCTTCAACAACTACCGCATGGGCTACGCGGCGGCGATGAGCTGGCTGCTGTTCGTGTTCATCCTGGGCATTTCTCTCGGCCAACTCCGCCTGATGCGCGAACGAACGGTATAGTCCCGTCTTTCTTTGAAAATCTCAACCCGGAACTTGACAAGAAGATTAAATCGCGGTATTATATCGTTAATTCCCGATATAAGGATATGAAAGTGAACGATCTTGTTCTGCTTGGCAAGGCATTGGCTGATCCCACGCGCATCCGTATTCTGGCGCTGCTGCGTCCTGCCGAATTGTGCGTTTGCGAGATTGCCGACGCGCTGGAAATGAGCCAGTCTACGCTTTCCACGCATCTGCAAACCATCCGGCAGGCGGGGCTTGTTTCCACGCGCAAGAACGCGAAGTGGAGCTATTACGGTCTTGAACCCGCCGCGCGTCCTATGCTGGAGGCGCTGTTCGCCCATTATGAGAACGCTCTGGAAACCGACCAGCGCCTGAAACGGGATCGTCAGCGCGTGGAACAGCGTCTGCAATTGCGCGTGAATGGCTGCTGCGTTATCGGCATCGCGTCTTTAGAAAATCGCACGGTAAGGGACATTTCTGACGGTAGTTCTGCCAGTCCTGTCGCGGATGCTTCTGCGCGCTGTTGTTGAGGATTTCAAACGAAAGGAGGTGAAGTGTCATGACACATATCGAACTCACGCCCGTCTCAGAGATTACGGAAACGGAAAGCGACTGCTGCCCGCTCGGTTGCGAACCCGGCTGTACCTGCGGCCGCTGCCCGTGCTGCGAGTAGTACCTCACCCCAACCCCTCTCCTGGACGCTCGTTCCTCGCTAGGAGAGGGGCTATTTTGTTGCAATCCTCTCCCGTTTGCTCGTTCCTCGCCAGGAGAGGGGAGACTATTTACTGTTTGCTTGGCAGGGGCTAGGGAATCTGATTTACCGGTTCGCGTAAGCACAAGATTAACCGCAACGTTTCCAAACTTACCGTAATAACCCTGCCGACGAGTCGAACGATGTACTGCGGATCATCGGCGCGGTTTGGATCATTGACAATTCCGCTTCGCCTGTCTGTCGTGGTTTGGTACTGGTCTAAAACCCATTCCAATGCGGAACGACTGCCCAACCGGTAGTCAAAGCAGGCTTCAGGGATGCCTGCCAGCGTCAGCGCCTCATTAACGACAATCTGCGTTCGGTCACGGCTCAATCTCATGCGCTCTACCTGGTATGATTCCGGCACGTCACGATTTTCAAGCCAATCCAGCCGATGCTCCGGCGCGGTTTCGTAATTCAAATGTAGGCGCATCAGTTCCGCTCCAATCTTTGCGTAGTGAAAGAATGGGGCGGTAAAGATTTCGCTGTCAACCGGGATGTGCGGCAGGTCGCGCTTCAAATTTTCCGCATACCGCGCCTTGTAGTCGGCATCGTGCAGCAAAGCATAAATGTAATGGAAAATGTCCCATTTCGTCACGCCTGCGCCATGCGCAGACTGAAACTGCTGCAGCGCCCAATCCGTGATATTTTCCTGCCGGTTGGAGCCATCTTCGGCGTAAACATAAAACGGGAAACACTGCGCTCCTGCCCCGGCTCCGGTCAAGTGTAAGTCCGTGATGAAGTTCGTTGCAAGCGCCATAAACGGTTTTTCGGAGCCGATAGCCGTTGTACAGATAATGACATTTTCTTGTTCGGCTTCAGGCGTGGGAAAGTATCGCGGTGTTTTACCTTGTTCGTCAACGATTGTATCCGCAAAATAGATTAACTGCTTGACAAACGGACGGTACAAACTCTGGCGTATATTATTTTCATCGAATGTCACAAAACGTTCGTTTTGCAGATCGCGTTTAAGGTTGCGGCTCCATTTCACCCGCGCATAGTTGACGAAGCTATCTACGTTTTTCGGGCGTCCGGCGCGTGTCCATCGGCTGATTTCCGCGTTGTAATCCTCAATGAACTGCTGTACGCGAGGAATCAGCGCTTCGCGCTTGAAGTCGTAGACAATACTATCACGGTTGGTGGAAACGCCGAGCGAGTACGTTTTGAAAACAACCTCCGTCTCCACATTCGCCGCTTTGCCCTCCTTTGTGCCAAGCGGCGGGAACGCCTCGAATTCCGCTTCCAAGCCTTCCGTCAGCCACGTTTGCCTGTTATCCGGCGTGAGTTCGCGCCACGGAATATTGGCGATACTTTCCCATGCCTGCAATTGCGCAAGCCTGTCTTTTATTCGCGCGTTCGTGGGCTGCGCGTGATAGTGTAGGCGGGTTATGGCTCCCTCTGCTTTTCGTCGTATCAAAAACGTGATACCTACTCCAACCTGAATCCCGAATACGTTATGCGTCGTGCCGGAGAGTTTGGGATTCTTGCGCACGTTGCCGCCCATATCCAGATGGTAGATAGTCGTAAACTCGTCCGTCAGATGCTTTCTCATGCCGTCAAAAGCGATTTGATCTATGAAGGAGTTGTTGCTGACGAACGCAATAATTCCATCTCGGCCTTCCAATCTATCTGTCGCCCATCGGAAGAATCGGACGTAAGCATCATAAACTTTTGTATTGAGCGTGGCCTTAGAAGCGCGGGCATAGGTGTCTCGGATGCGCTTGTCTAATGTGGTGTAACGCCGATTTTTGTTATTGTCGTTTTCGTTTTGCTGCCCCACGTTGTAGGGCGGGTTGCCGATGATTACGGTAATGGGCGCGGACTGTTCGCGTTCCACGCGCTCAAGGTTCGCCTCCTCAAACATGGTAATCTGCGTATCCTTCGCCAGCGCCAGCGTATCCGTAAAGCAAAGCCCCTCGAACGCTTTATACTCGCCCGTTTGAACGTAGTATTCATGTTCAATGTTCAGGCTGGCAATGTAATAAGGCAGCAACATAATCTCGTTGGCAAACAGATCGGCCTTGAACTTGTCGCGTAAATCACGCCGCGCAATCTGATGCTTGATCAGATGCACGAGAAAGTTGCCCGTCCCCACGCACGGGTCAAGGATCGTCACGCCGGGTTCAGATAGGGACGAGGCGAACTCCGTTTTCAGAAGATGTTCCACGCTCGCGCACATAAACGCGACGATTTCCTGCGGCGTGTAAACAATGCCGTGCGTGTCCGCCTGATTTTTTGAAAAGCCTTGAAAGAATCGTCCGTAAACCAGATTAAGAAAGTGCTGCTTCTCGTTCCACTCGGTAATGTTGCGCCCTTTGGTTTCGATAGCATCATAGAAGCGATCCAGAGAGCGCAGAAAGTCAGCGCGGTTGAAAGCGCGGCTTGTCAGCGCGTCAATGACATTCTCTATTTCATGCGCAATGACATTACGGCGCGTAAAGTCGGGGTTTTCAAAGACGGTGCGGAACAGGCGCTCTGTCAGCAAGTGCTGTACCAGCATCTCTTCTATAGCTGAGGAAGTGAGGGAAGGATCAAGAGTGTTTCGGCATAACTCATAAAATTGCGCGAACGCCTTTTGGAAATCGGAGTTTTGGTCCCGCTCCGTTTCAATGCGCTGCATTAAGCCCTGCGCAAGTTCCGGCAGACGGGCAGAAAATTCTCCTACGGCGCTGTAAAAGTCTTTGGTATCCGGCGCGGCGTAATTAATGAACTGCCGTACCATGTCCTGCAACTCGCGGCGGCTCGTTAGATCGTAATCAAAACGGTTGTTGCGCCCCTGAAAGAGAATGGCGCGGCGCGTGTCCTCAAACAGCATATTATCAAGCGGATAGCCGATGTTTATCTTATTGCGTATTTCCGCTTCGAGATCATCTTTGGTATCCTTCGCCTCCCAATAGCCACGCGCCAGATTGAAGCCATCCCGAAATGTGCCATCGGGTCGTTTGCCATTGGACAAAGATTGTTCGGGAACAAGCGTCCAGCCGACTTCACGCCCCGCTTCGCTCAAGAGGTTTTGCATAGCGGTGCGAAGCGCGGTTTCGTGCGTCACATCAAGCCCGCCATACCGCTGCAAAGCCTCATAATACGCATCAATTGTTGTCATGGGTTGTACCTGTATCTTCATCAGGGCAAAGAATTGACCGTTTGCCAAGTTTCTCGTCCAAAATTTCAATCATCCGCCTGAACGAAGGCAAATTGGCCCGCAACGTACAAGGATCAAGCTTTTCCAAGTGCTTGAAACGAACGTTTATTCTTTTCAAAGTTGTTGCTACAATGGGCGGTCGCTTGTTCTAGCTTATCATGCACGTCATGTCTGATCATGCTCCTCAAGCCCATTTAGAGGCGGCAGATGTGCCTCGTTAATCACCTCCCCCTGCTTTGGGCGCTTCTGCTTTCCGTCCTGTTTCGGATGATAATGTTTTTGTAAATTTGCGCGATCAGCTACAATCCATGTTTCCATGCAGGTCGTCATCAAGAATACTTGTTGGTCACTCGCGTCAGAAGGACAATTACACTTATCCACTGTCCGAGCATTCAGATGAGCGCAAGGTTTTGTAATATCGGCCACAGGGTCTTCGCTGTCTACAAGCATGGCTACAAAAGCGAGTAGTCCCTTACCGCCAGATGCTCTAAATTGCTTGATGGCTTCATCATGAGCTTTTCTGAAATCTTTGGCAGTCTCATCACGACTCCCACATGCGATAATCTGAAAACTACGAGGATCGTATCCACACTTTTCAAGAAGTGCGTGAAACCCTCTGCGGCAGGGGGCTTGATCAGCATCAGATGGCCCCCCTCCCTCTACATAGATTAATGCCGTTTTTCTTCTGTTACTAGCCTGCGCTCTTGACCAGTTCACCAGCGTGTCCCTCCTAACTGGCCCCTGCGCCACAGCTTGCCGAGTGAGTAACCTTCCGAGTAATCTTCAAGCCAGACCGCAAGCTCGTCCTTGTCAAGACGTTTCATTTCTGTCTGTCCATCCCATTTTTCACAGACCACGACTGTTTCAGGGTACTTCGTCAGCGCGTCTACAAGTATATCAGAGTGGGTAGTGACAATCAACTGCGTTTTTTGGGATGCATCTCGAAGTAGTCCCGCAAGAATGTGTATCAAATCAGGATGAAGCCCTATTTCCGGCTCTTCAATACAGATAAGCGATGGCGGATCAGGGTCGCATAAAATTGCCAGCAACGCCAGATAGTGCAATGTTCCGTCTGACAAACGCATTGCAGATATGGGAAAGTTCTTCTCATGTATGGTAAGCAGTGTGCCTTCTTCTGTGATCTCAACTTCAAAATCTTCTAATCCTCCATAAATATTTCGCAGGTGTTCTAGAAGTTGTTCTCCAACTCTTGTATCTTCTTTCAGCCTGTTCAGGAACACGCTAAGATTAGAGTAATTCTCTTCAAGCCGGTCGTCCAGTGCATCTGCCTTTTGTGAGTTGCGGAGGACGTTGTCACGCCCAAATCGCCAGTCCCGATAGATGCTGATTTTGCCGTACTGCTCGGCAAGATAAGTCAATTGCTTGTAACGTTCTGGGTCTCGAAATCGCGCCAGTAACGAAGCATTTTTGTCTGCAACTTCGCTGTCTATGATTTCTGTCTCTCCCTCAGCAGTAATTTCAAGACGCCCTTCTTCATTGACAGCGCGGAAGGGGTTTGTCCCTTCATCTTTCATGTCAACAGCGTCTTCGATTTCTTCATATGCCAGTTGAAAAGCAAAGTTGTTGGGCCGGAAACTGACGGTATGTTGTAGATAGGGTTCGTAAGCCGCATTATTGATGGCTGCGTAGATCGAAGCATCGTTATCCGGCGCTCCTTTCCATATCCACTTTGCCACCCCCCCGCCCTGCCCCGTCACTTTTTGAAAGCCTGTTGGCGCGGCTCTCAGGAACGCAATGGCTTCTATAAGATTGGATTTACCGCTGCCGTTTGCTCCGATAAGGACATTGAGCGCCCTCAGTTCAATGGCTTCCGTATCCGGCCCGAACGAGAGAAAATTTGTTGGCTTGATTTCGCTGATGAAGATTGGCTCCGGTTGGGTAGAGACAGTATCGAGTTCATCATCGGTTGCGAATTGGGTCATTGTTTTACCTTTCAGATTGATGAAGAACACTGCTTAACTTACGACGATTGGGGCAAAGATTCCTTCTTCTTAACGTACAGCGCGAGGAACGAGCGGCCAGGAGAGGGGTGGGGTATTTTCAGAATAGGTGGGTTATCTTCTTATTGTCTTCCCCGGCAAATTGGGATAGGCTTTTGGCCGCATTCACAAAAGTTCTGCGCCAGTCCAATTCGCCTTTTGTCAGGGCCAGAAAAAAGTCAGAAAAAGAACAAAAGGATGAAACTTTCGCCGCACATACCATGTCTATATGTGCAGACATTAGTCTACCAATCAGCCAGGTGGAGGGATGCTGAGAGTTTAAAATTCCTTTCAACAATCTTACCCGGAAGGGAGGTGCAAGAGTATGCCTGTACACTTCCCACGTTCGCCTTGACGCTTCGGAGGTCACGACGCCTCTACTTAAAAACTTGACACAAAGAGGCTGAGTGCTGAAAGCGCTGCATTGCCAATATTTCGACGACGCCTCTACATATTTCTCTTTTTTGCCGCTGCTCCGTGCAAAGAGGAAATTACAACCTTAATGCCGAAACTTACGCGCACAGATTTTCAACAAAATGCGACAAAGCGGGAGCAATAAGGATTGTGACGAACTCGAAAGTGTGTGTGATCGGGCTGGACTGCGCTGCGCCCGAACTGGTGTTTGACCTGTGGGCTGACCTGCTGCCCAATCTGCGCGGCCTGATGCAGTCCGGCATGTACGGCCCGCTGGAAAGCACGATTCCCCCCATTACCGTGCCCGCATGGATGTGCATGATGACCGGCAAAGACCCCGGTACATTGGGCATTTACGGCTTCCGCAATCGCCGCGACCATTCGTATGACGGGCTGGCGTTCGCGTCCAGCAAAATGGTGCAGGAGGCTGCGCTGTGGGACGTGCTGGCCGAACATGGCAAGCGTACTATCGCGCTCGGCGTCCCACTCACCTATCCCCCGCGCCCCATACACGGCCTGCTTGTCACCGATTTCCTTGCCCCCAACGTGGAAAGCGATTACACCTACCCGCCGGAACTCAAAGCCGAAATCAAAGCGGTTGTGGGCGAGTACCTGTTCGATACCCGCGAGTTTCGTACCGAAGACAAAGCGAAACTGCTGGACGACATTTATACCATGACTTCGCGCCGCTTCCAACTGGCGCAGCATCTGCTGACTACGAAACCCTGGGATTTGTTCATCATGGTGGAAATGGGGCCGGATCGCATCCATCACGCTTTTTGGAAGTATTTCGATCCCAAGCATCCCGAAATACGTTCCCGGCAACCCCTACGAACACGCCATCCGCGACTACTACATCGCCCTCGACGCGCAGATAGGCCAACTGCTTTCCCATCTCGACGAAGGCACACGCGATTTTGATTGTGTCCGATCACGGCGCAAAACGCATGGACGGCGGCGTGTGCTTCAACGACTGGCTGATACAGGAAGGCTACCTTACCCTCAAAGCCACGCCACAACCCGGCACGAAGTTTGCCCCCGCGCTCGTAGATTGGACCCGAACCCGCGCCTGGGGCGACGGCGGCTATTACGGGCGCGTGTTCCTGAACGTGCAGGGGCGCGAACCGCAAGGCATCGTGCCACCCGAAGAAGCAGAAGCGCTCAAACTGGAACTAACCGCCAAATTAGAGGCTATGCCCGACGAACACGGCAGCCCCTTGAATAACCGCGTGTTCCGCCCCGAAACCCTGTACGCCCACACCCGCAGCGTTCCGCCCGACCTGATTGTGTACTTCGGCGACCTGCACTGGCGCTCCGTCGGCAGCCTGGGCCATCCCAGCATTTGGACACACGACAACGACACCGGCCCCGACGACGCCAACCACGCGCAGCACGGCATTTTTATCATGGCAGAAGCCAAGGGAGAAGAGACGAAGAGAAGAAAAGAAGAAGAGAAGACAGGACAGGGAACAGAAGGAACTCAATCGGCAATCGGCAATCAACAATCGGCAATCGCTTCATCCTTCATCCTTCATCCTTCATCCTTGCCAAATTCCCTCAGCCCTCAACCGGGCTTATCCATCTACGACATTGCGCCGACGGTTCTGAACGCCCTGGGCATTGCGCCGCCGCCAGGTATGGGGCGCAATGCGATTGGTTCTGCGCCGACTCCGCGCCCCGACAGCGCGTATAGTGAAGAGGAAGAAGCGGAACTGGCGCGGCGGCTGGAAGATTTGGGGTATTTGTGAGGTTTCAGGTGTCAGGTTTCAGGTGTCAGGGAATGCCCGGCTCACGCTGCTTGCCTATTGTAGCAATATTGCCCTGACACCTGAAACCTGACACCTGAAACCTCTGGATGAGACTATGTGGACAGAACAGCAATTAACAGAAGATTTGAAGCGGATCGGGCTGACGGAGGGCGCGAACGTGCTGGTACACACGTCGCTGCGGGCGGTCGGCAAAATCGAGGGCGGGGCGGAAACCTTGGTACGGGCGTTTCGGCAGGCATTGGGGTCGTCCGGTACGCTGCTGGTTCCCACGTTCTGCGAGGATCACCGCGACCCGGCGGAATGGGAAACGCCGCCGATTGAGGAAGACCTGGAACGGATGCGGGACATTGTGCCGCCTTATGTTCACGAAAAGCCCTCCACAACCCTGCGCTCGACAGGCGTGTTTCCTGAAATCGTTCGCCAGCAGCCGGACGCCCTGCGCAGCGAACATCCCGCGTTTTCGTTCGCCGCAATAGGAGCCAACGCCGCCTTTTTGACACAGAACGCGCCCCTGCACTATCCGCTTGGTTCCGGCAGCCCGCTGTCCCGCCTGCACCAGTTGGACGGCTATGTGTTATTAATCGGGGTGTCTCACGCGGTAAACAGTTCCGTGTATTTGGGCGAGATTTGGGCCAACATGCCCTACGTTCATCGCTCACGAACGCTCAAGACCAACTCCGGCGAATGGACAAGCATGAAGGGCAGCCCGGAATGTAGTGAGGGCTTTGTGAAAATCGAACCCCTGCTGCGCAACTGCCGCGTTCTGCGCCACGATTACATCGGCAACGCGCCCAGCCAATTGATGCGGCAGCAGGCCGTCGTTTCGATGGCGATTGCGCTGCTGCAAGGCAGCGCTTCCGCCCTGTTGTGCAGCAATCCGCAGTGCGTAGAATGTAACCTCGCCCGCCGATTCACCGCGGAACAAACGCGGTAAGAAGGTTTCAGGTTTCAGGTGTCAGAGAAATGCCGTTGCTGGCGCTACATTTCCGTTATAGCAGTATTTTCCTGAAACCTGAAACCTGAAACCTGAAACCTATGGATTTTCGGGTACATCGTCCGGTGGCCGACTGTCAAGGGGAGGACGCGGCAGTTCCGCAGGCTTGGCGGCGGGCGTGTTGGCATGGGCAGGCTTTTGTTTTTCCCCAACTGTGTTGGTTTGCGCTGTTGCCGGCTTCTCCTTGGTGGCATGGCGGTGGCGTCGGCGTCGGCGGGGCGTTGCAGAATCGTCAACGGGCAGGAGTTCAGGGCCAAGTGTGGTGTCAAAAAGTGGCGAACGCCGCGCGCCCATCGTTTGCTTTGTCGTCAACGCGGCAGTTGAATTGGGCGGGCGAACAAGCGAGGGAACCGCGCGGCGCGGCAGTGCAGACGGGAGCGCGCCGGCGCGTGGTGAGCGGGTTGCCACAGGCTGAATTTCGGCTGTGCCACCAACAAAGGCGCTGCGCGTGGAAGTGTCGTTTGTGGCAGGCCTGGCGGTTTCCACGCCGTCGAATACTTCTCTCCATGCCGGCAGCACACGCCGCAGGGCTGCAATTCCCGTGCCTGCCAGCGTCAGTATCACACCCACTCCTAATAAGCGGTTACGCAGTACGCGCTTACGCTCGGTTTCGCGCAGGGAGCGGCGTGGTTTCGGCTCGGTATTCAACTCCTGTTCCAGCATTTTCATGGACCTTACGTGTTCTTTCGTTTCCCACTGAAATCTTCTCTCGTGTTCTCATTATACGCGCCGGGAACGCATTTGTAGCAAGGAGACGTTTTTGCAGGCCAAACCGGGCCGCGCGTTTCGCTAAATTGCGCGTTTGCATTGACGGGAGAGCGACACGCAATGGTAGAATCAAGGTTCAGGAGGTCGGGTGGTCGCTGCGACGAACGCTTGGGCGGGCTTGCTCGTGTTGGGCGCAGTCGGAGAGGAAAGTCCGGGCTTCACAGGGCGCGATGCCGGATAACGTCCGGGCGGGGCGACCCGACGGAAAGTGCCACAGAAAATATACAGCCGGGGAAGGCATTAGATATTAGGCATTAGGCATTAGAAGAATTCGTTTTTCCTAATGCCTAATATCTAATGCCTAATGCCTTCCCCGGCAACGGTGAAATGGCGCATTAAGAGTGCACCGGCGGCGTGGAGACACGGCGGCCTGGTAAACCCCATCGGAAGCAAGGTCTGACAGCAGGGGATGACGCGGCCCGCCGACCCTGCGGGTAGACCGCTGGAGGAGCCGAGAGTAATCGGCTTCGTAGAGAGATGACCACACAAAGACAAAACCCGGCTTACAGACCTCCTGAACTAATCTGAAGGTTTCAGGTTTCAGGTTTCAGGTTTCAGGGAACTAATCTCCTACTTTTCCTACTCTGAGCAGAGTAAAGGAAAAGGTAGGCATTTTCCTGACACCTGACACCTGACACCTGAAACCTTTAATTGCGGAACACGAACGGTTTGCCTGTCAGGGCAGACCACTGCGTTCGCTGGTCACTGGAAAGGCTGGTCAGCGCTTTGTCACCGAGGGATTTGCGCGTCTTTTCGAGTTCTTTTGCAGTTCTCTCCAGATGAGCCTGCATTTCGGCGGGCGTTGTGGGCGCGGGGGGTGGCGTCGGCGTCTGGCTGCGCGTGGCAGGCGTTCCCGCTTTGGTTAAATGCTCCGGGGAAGCGATTTTGAAGTTCATGCCCAGACGCTTGCTCACTTCCTGATGGTACTGCTTGAGGAAATCTGCGACGACGGGACGTTGCTCCGTCGTGAGTTTGGCCTGCTCCGCCACATCCTTGACGCCCATTGCCAGCGGCCCGCGCCACTGCAAATCCAGTTCCCGCAAGCGCGCCCATTGGGCCGGGGTGAGAATGGCAGCCATTTTTTTGTAGCGGTCATTGGTCAGCGTCACTATTTCCTCGCCCATTTTGGCAGAGTTCTCCATAAAGTAGCTGCGCTGTTCTTCCTTGGACTTGCCGGAAATTTCCGATAAGGCGGACAGCACGCTTTGCTTTACCTGCTGCTGCATGGCCTGCTGCTGATTCTTTTCCAGCGCATCCAGAGACTCGCGCTGGCGGGGCGACAGGTACAATTGCGCCTGCACGTCCTCGCGCTTGAGTAACGGCATCAGATAACTGCTACCCGGATCAATGACCTGAATGCCCCTCATGCCGAGGATGCCCTCGGCGGCGTTGAAGTTAAAGCCGCCCGCCCCTCCCATTCCCGGCTTGCCGTTGAGTGTGACCACTTTGCCATCCGGCCCGACCATAACCGCCATTGAGTGTAACCCGCCGAGCATATCCGGCAAGTCGTTGGGGTCAATGTCGAAAGCCTGTTCCCCGTCGGGGGTGCGAATGACAACGTGCGCCTGCTTTTTGGGCGGCGCGTCCTGCGCGCGAACCGGCAGCAGGGCCAGTAACCCCAGCGGAATTGCCATGCCGCAAAGGGCGAGTGTTACGAAAAAACGGCGCGTGTGCATTGTTCTGTCTCCTATTCCAAACGTTAGAGTGAGAACGCGGGCGGTTTGCGCCCGGTTCTGTTGTCCAGTATAGCAGGCAGTTCTGACGAAATCCTGAAAAGCGAATTCAGGCGGAAAACAGGGGCAGGCGGACGGTAACGGTTGTGCCTTTGCCGAGTTCGCTTTGGATAGACAGGGTTCCCCCATGCTGGGCGACGATGGCGCGGCAAATGGCGATGCCCAACCCCGCGCCGCCGTGCTTGCGGTTGCGGCCTGCGTCGGCACGATAAAAGCGTTCGCCCAAATGGGAAAGATGCTCTGCGCCAATGCCGCAGCCGGTATCACGGACGCAAACCACGCCGCATTGCCCGTCGCGCTCTGTTATCACCGTAATTTGGCCTTCGGAGGGCGTGTAGCGGAGGGCGTTTTCCAGCAGATTGAGAAACAGGCGGTGCAGGTGGTCGGCGTTTCCGCAGACCGTTAGGTTCGGTTCGCTTGCCTGCAAGGTAATGGGAGTGCGCGGCCCGGAGGCAGGCGCGTTTGCCACGTCAACAGCCACTTCCTGTAAAATGTCGTACAGCGACACGGCGCGCGCATCCGGCAGAATTTGACCCGCATCCGAGCGGGCCAACAGCAGCAGGTCGCGTACCAAAGCCGTCATGCGGTCTGTAGCCCGGTCTATCTGGCGCAGGGCGTGAAGATGCTCTTCAGACGGCTCGGTTTCCTTCAGGGCAATGCCCGTGTTGGCTTTGATGGTCGTCAGCGGAGTGCGCAGTTCGTGCGATGCATCGGCGGTAAACCGACGCAATTGCTCCATTGCCTGCTCGCGCTGTAAAAATGTTTGTTCCACACGGTCAAGCGCGCGGTTGAACGCGCCCGCCAGTTCGTCGAATTCATCGGCTCCCCGAATGGGCAGGCGCTGCGAAAGCTGTTCCGGGCGCAGGCGCGTGGCGGCATGGGCGAGAGATTTCACGGGCAACAGCGCGCGATGGGTCAGGAAAACGCCCGTGCCCGCCGCCGCCAGTAACGCTATCGGCAAAATCAGCAGCAGGGTGCGCGTCAGGCCGGCAATATCGCGCTGCACCTGTCCAAGCGGCGCGGCGATCTGCACCACGCCGATGATTTGCCGGGGCGCGGCATTGCCGGCGTTGTTATCCTCTTCTTTGTACAGGGGCTGCGATAAAACGCGCAGGGCGGCGTCTTTCCAAAGCACAGTGGACAAGCGTTCCTGCCCGTTCAGCGCGGCTTGAAAACTTGCCTTATCCCACAAACGGTAATCTTCCAGGGACTGCTTTGTCTCCTCTAAGGCAGAAACGGGAAGCGGCAGGAAATCGAACGGCAGTTTGAGGGCCAGCGGAGACAGCGGCTTGCCCTGAAGATCGAAGGTGCGATACAAGTATTGTCCTGACACGTCGGCTTCCTGCGAAGTTATATCTGCCGCCGCGCTTATATTTTGGACAATGTTGTAGCGCGTTTCTGCCTGCTGTTTCTCGGCTCGCGCAGGCGGCGACGAGGGAACAAAGCCTGACAGCGCGTGTTTGTCTGTCGCTATCCTGAACGATACCTGCGCGTTCTTCATCGCTGTTGCCGGAGGCATGTTGAGCGCGGACAAGTAGCGTGAAGGATCAAAGCCAGAGGATTGCAGCAGTTTGATTGGATCCGGGGCGGACTTGCCGGAACTGCTGTTCGCAACGAAAACCATCTTGACCTGATGCTTTTCCTGAAAACGCTGCGCCTGCATCTTGATGTCGCGGTCCAGCGCGTTCAGCAGATAGTTTTTCGCCACAAAGCGGACGGCAACCCCAAGCGCCACGAGAACAAACGCTAACGTCAGCGTGTTCCACAGCGTGAGCCGAACGCGAACAGAAGAACGGAGAACAGGCAAACGAGGGGCGCGAAGCGTCATGCGGGTTTCTCCCTGTCACGAATCGGGTTTGTAGGGGAATTGCCGGTTGGCTCGGCAATGGAGTTATCGGCGTCTTCGGGAACACGTTCGGAAAGGCGCGCGTTGGTTGTTTCGGACGGACTTGGTTCCGCTTCCAACCGGTAGCCGATGCCATGCACCGTATGGATCAGTTTTGACCCGGTCTTGTGTTCCAGCTTGCGGCGCAGATGCCCGATGTACGCATCCACCGTATTCGGATACACGTCCTCATGACCCCAGACAGTCTCCTGCAGCACGTCCCGCGTCAGTGTGCGCCCTTCCGCCATTGCCAGCGATTCCAGCAGGGCATATTCGCGCGGACTGAGCAGAATCGTAGCGCCCGCTCGCGTGACGCGCCGCGCAGACGTGTCAATGCGCAGGTCGCCGATTTCGACAAGCCGCGTCCGATGTACTTTGTCGCGCCGCAGCAGGGCGCGAACCCGCGCCAGCAGTTCATCAAAGGCAAATGGCTTGACCAGATAATCGTCGGCTCCGGCTTCCAGCCCGCGTACCCTGTCTGAAACGGCATCGCGCGCGGTCAGCATCAGGACGGGCAGAGGGTTACGCGCCCGCCGCAATTGCTCACAAAGCCGGCAGCCGTCCATATCCGGCAGCATTATATCGAGGATGAGCAGCGCGTAGCCGCCATTGGCAGCCAGTTCCAGCCCTTCCGCGCCAGTGCCAGCCGAATCTACGCGATACGCGGCTTTCTGCAATCCGCGCCGTATCGCCTCAGCAATGTCCTCTTCATCTTCAATCAGCAAGATTCGCATACATCTATTATGAACGCGATTTCTGAAAAAATCCTGATAAGAGAGGAAGACGGAAGACGGAAGACGGAAGACGGAATATAGGAAGCCTGAACACCGAACACCGAAATCCTGAATCTGGGAAGGACTGTTCCGCCTGCATGTCGAATCAAGAGCTATGAACACGGAAATCGAACCTACCAATGATTTGCAGCAACTCCGCGCCCGGCATTTGATGGAAACGGACGAACTGGCCGCGCGCATGGGGCAGGACGCGAACCTGCGTATTGTGGATATGCGCGGCTTTGTGCATACCAAAACCGACGCGGACGGCAGCCAAACCGCCGATTACGTGGGCGCGGCGGAAGCCTATGCCCAATCCCACATTCCCGGCGCGATTTATCTGGACTGGACGCGCGACATTGTGGATTTGGACAATCCGGTTGCCGCGCAGCTTGCCCCGGCGGATAAAATCGCTGACGCGCTGGGTCAGGCAGGCATCGGCAGTGACAGCCTGATTGTAGCTTACGACGCGCACCCGGCCATGCAGTTCGCCACGCGCCTGTGGTGGGCTTTGCGCGTTTATGGAAACACGAACGTCCGCGTTCTCAACGGCGGCTGGAACAAATGGACGCGCGAAAACCGCCCTGTAACGAGCGATGTTCCGCGCTACATTCCCGCCGTCTTTACGCCCGATCTTCAGCCCCCGTGGATTGCCACTGCGGAACGGGTCAACGACTGGATCGGCAATCCCGATGTAGTTCTGCTGGATGCCCGCGATGAGGGGCAGTTTACAGGCAAAATTCGGCGCGGCAAGCGGGGCGGCCATATTCCCGGCGCGCGCAATGTGCCGCGCGAAGCCCTGATTGCGCCCGATGGCACGTTCCAAACGGCTCCCGAACTGCTCAAAGTGCTGCACGGCGCGGGCGCGGCTCCCAACCGCCGCAATGTGGCGTACTGCAACGGCGGCGTGGCGGCAACATCGGTGCTGTTCGCGCTGTCCATGCTCGGCTACCCACGCCTGACCAACTACGATGGCTCCTGGAACGAATGGGCGGAGCGCGACGACTTGCCGGTAGAAAAGTAAACCACGGAGAACACGGAGGGGAGGAGACTGTTTTTCTCCGTGTCCTCCGTGTTCTCCGTGGTTAATATTGGTTTTGGAGGTTGATATGGCGAATGGTGAAAAATTGCGTGGGTTGTTGACGGCGATATTGACGCCCTTAGATACGCGAGGCGAGTTGGCATTGGGGCATTTTGCCGCGCTGCTGGATTTTCAGCGCAAGGCGGGTGTGGATGGAGTGATTGTGTGCGGCACGAATGGGGAAGGCACGTCACTTTCCACAACGGAGCGGAAGCAGGCATTAGAAACCGCGCTGGAGCATCGGGGCGGGCTGACGGTGGTGGCGGGGACGGGCGCGGCCAGCGTGACGGATGCGATAGAATTGACCCAACACGCGGCCAATGTGGGCGCGGACGCGGTTTTGGTACTGCCGCCGTTTTTCTTTAAGAACCCGGATGCGCGGGGCGTGGCGGAGTATTTCAAGCGCGTACTGGATGCCGCCGACATTCCCGTGCTGCTGTACAACATTCCCCAACATTCCGCAGTCGTGATTACGGACGCGATTTTGGAACTGTTGATAGACCATCCCAATCTGGCGGGAATTAAAGACAGCGCGGGCAATTGGGAGGATACGGAGCATTACATCACCACGTACCCGAACCTGCGCATTTTCGCGGGCAGTGACCGATTGGCGTATCAAAGTCATCTGCACGGCGCGGGCGGCATATCGGGCGGCGCGAACGCTTTTCCCGAAGTTTTGGCGGCAGTGCGCGACGCCTGTCAAAAGGGAGCCGCCGAAGGCGCGGAAGCGCAAACGCGCCTGAATACCCTGCTCGACATCACCACGCGCTACCCGTTCATTTCCACGAGCAAAAGCATTCTGGCGCATCGCGGCCTGCCCCGTCTTGGCGTCCGCCCGCCGCTCATGCCCTTGTCGGAAGAACAGGAACAAAATGTAATTGCAGAGTTGACAGCAGCAGGGTTCCTGCAATAATTTGTTCTCATACACAGTAGCGTAAATCAGATCGAAGGAACCGGTATATAAAACGCTTGCAGTGAAATGGGAGGCCGGGTACCGACAAGAGCGTTCCGAGTGTTGAAAACACCTGGCAGGAAAGGGCAAGCGTCTTCCAGACGCAACTTCCAGAAAGCATAGGCGCGTCTGCAAGACGCTTGCTTTGTCCAGACAGGGGTTTTCAACCCCTGGCGACCATGTTGCGCCTATTTCACAGCAAGCGTTTTATATACCGGGCCAGCGCACAGGGTCAAGGTTTGGTTGCTTTGTTCATAAGGAAAGGCTTGCAAGGTATTGGTAGTGTTACTCGGGCGGTTAGTATTAGGCACATGGGGAGCGGCATGAACGCGCCTGATCGGATCATTGTTCGTGGCGTGAAATGGCTTGGGGATGCCGTGATGACTATGCCTGCGTTGTGCCGCCTGCGTGAAGCGTTTCCTGACGCGCATCTTGCCGTCTTGTCGCCGCCAAAACTGGAAGAGTTGTACGCCTGCCAGCCTGTTGTAGATGCTGTGCTGACGGCGGAAAAGAACGAGTCGGCGTGGGCACTTGCCGCCAAAATCCGCGCAGGCCGGTACGATACGGCGCTTATTTTCACCCACTCCGGGCGCACGGCGCTGCCGTTTCTGCTGGCGGGCGTTCCCCGGCGGATCGCGTATGGCGAACGAGGGCGGGCGTGGATGCTGACAGACGCGATGCAGCCCGACTTTGCCATCAAAATACACCGTAGGCCAATCGCGGAAATCAAGCGTCTGACAGGTATGCCGAATGGAAGCGCAATAGGTACGGCACATACCGGAGCAGAATTCCAGCCGAACTCCAACATGCCGAGTATGCCTGCCGCTGGTCGCCTGCGGTTGCCGTTTGCAAGACCTTACCGCCCGCACATCCATCACATTTACCACTACCTGCGGCTGGCTGCCGTTGCGGGCGCGAACCCCGAACCTCTTGCGCCAACCCTCACTGTTTCGCAAGCGGACGCGCAAGCCGTTCGGCAGCGTTTTGGCCTGCCTTTGTCCGACATTCGCCGCCCGCTCATCGGCCTCAATCCCGGCGCGGAGTACGGACTGGCGAAACGCTGGCCTGAAGAGCGCTTTATTACAACGGCACGGCAGATGCAGGCGCATATTCCCTGCGATTGGGTCGTGCTGGGAGGCAAGGCGGATATGGAACTGGCCGCGCGGATTGCAAGCGCCATTCAGGACAATGCCATGCCCACAAACGTATGGAATGTGGCCGGACGGACCAGCCTGCGCGAACTATGCGCCGTACTGTATACTTGCGATATGGTACTGAGCAACGACACCGGCCCGACGCATGTTGCCGCCGCCGTTGGTACGCCCGTCGTGGTTCCCTTCGGCAGCACATCTCCCGAAATTACCGGGCCGGGCCTGCCCAACGATCCGCGCCATCGCCTGCTGAAATCCGCTGCGCCCTGCGCCCCCTGCTTTCACCGCGTCTGCCCCATAGATTTCCGCTGCATGAACGGTATTACTGTCCCGCAAGTTGTGGACGCGCTGACAAGCCTGTATGCGCAGCAGAATTCAAGCAAGGTGGAGAGCCGAGTATGAAGTTTTCTGTCTTCTGTCTTCTGTCTTCTTTTCTTCTATTAAGCGCAGGTTGTGGACGCAAGCAAGACCCGCCGGTGGAAATCACGGGCAAGGTCGCGCAGTTGTATCCAACCGGGTTGAACGCAAAGGGCGCGATGGTCGGGAGCATCCGTTTCCCTGATTTGTACCCGTCCTTCCTTATCGTAAACGGGACGCAGCGCGAACTTGCCGTTCCTCCCGAAGCCGCATGGGTGTATCCGCAGGGCATCAACGACTGCGGGCAAGTCGTTGGGTATGCAAGCCGCTCCGATAACCAATCGCGTCACGCCGTCACCTGGCAAAACGGGCGTCCGCTCTGGCTGGAAGATGGAAACGCTTTGAGCAGTGAGGCCACCGCCGTCAATAATCAGGGCGTTATTGTCGGCTTTCGCGTTACGGCTGACAGAATCACTCACGCCACGCAATGGCAAAACGGCAGGATGCAGGAAATCACAAGTACGCCGAATGTGCAATGGCGTCCTGTCGGCATCAACGCGCAGGGCGAAATCGTCGGCTGTGGAACGGACGCCGCAAACCGCCCGCATCTCTACCATTGGCGGCAAAACCACTTAACGGATTCAGGGAACGGCTATCACATCGCCCTGAACAATCGCAACCAAATCGCCGGGGATTACCTCACGCCCGACTTCCATCTCCACGCCTGCCTTTGGAACGGACAGCAGCGCAAAGAACTGCCCGTCCCGCCCGGAACCAATAACAGCCGCGTGTTCGGCATCAACGACCGGGGGCAAATCGTAGGCAGCGCCAGTCTTCAGACTGCGCAACAGGACACCACCATCGGTACACCCCTTCCCCTACTCTGGGACAAAGGCCACGCCCTCAACCTCAACTCCATTCGCCCTTCCAACGCCGAGTATACACTGGAAGAAGCCCTAGCCATCAACAACAACGGCCAAATTGTCTGCACCGCAAGACAGGGCAAATGGGGCCGCGCGGCCCTCCTGACGCCAACTGCGAACGGGTGGCAAATTCAAGTCTACTGACACCACAGGAACAGATTGAACCACGGGGAACACGGGGAACACGGGGGAGAAGCGGGGGAGAAACAAACCGCTAAAAACGCGAAGCAAACGAAAAGAAGAACAAAATTTAAAACCTTAAATGCCCTTGCGTCTTTACTTCTTTGCCGTTCTATTTCGTATTTCTTTTTCGCTTATTTAGCGTATTTCGCGGTTTCTATATTCTTCCCCTCTCCTCCTGTTCCCCGTGTTCCCCGTGGTTTCACTTCGGGCGCGGGCAGTTCAAACAGGCTGTCGGCATGGGCGCGGGCGTACCAGTCGCCGCCCATGCGCCCGATGTAGTCTGCTTTGGTAGCGTCTATTTGATTGTCTTGCAGGATGCTTTCGGCGACATGGAAGCAGACGATTTCACCAATCACGTAATTGGCGGACAGGGGGCCGGGGCCGTGCGGGATGATCTGAAACAACTTACATTCCATCGCAATCACACATTCCGCCACCCGCGCCGGTTTTACTTTCAGGGAAGGAACGGGCGTAAATCCAGCCGGATCCCATTCGCTGACGCCATACGGATACGCGGCGGAAGTCTGGTTCATTTGTTCCCGAATGGCATAACTGACCACGTTGATGACGTATTCGCCTGTCGCTTCCACATTGCGCAGGGTGTCTTTGGGAACGTTGTCGCGGGTGTTGGTGGGAGAAAACGCGACGGAAGGCGGGTTTGCGCCGCCCGCCATGAAGTAGCTGAACGGCGCGAGATTGGGAACGCCATCCGGTGAAAGCGAGGACACAAACGCAATCGGGCGCGGAGCGACGCTGTTGACAAGCAGGCGGTACACGTCCGGCGCGGGCAGTTCGGCGGGATCGAAACTGCGAAAAGTTGCGGGTTGATAGTTGATAGTTGATAGTTCGGTTGCTTCTGCGTTGTTCGCGTCCTCATTCCGGTGAGGCATGATAGATTACTCCTTTAGCTTCGATGCAAATGTGTCCGACAGTCAGATGCAAGATCATCTCAACACGGCGCAGTGGCCTATCAACTATCCACTATCAACTTTCTTCCAGCTTTCCGGGTAATGATTGTCGTCTAATTGGGCGGCTTGTTGGGTCATTTTTAGCGGGCGGAAGGTGTCGAGCATGACGGCGAGTTCTTCGGTGCGGGTGTGGCCTAAACTGGCTTCCACTGCGCCAGGCTGCGGGCCGTGCGGCAGGCCGGACGGGTGCAGGGTCATGGAGCCTTTTTCAATGCCGCGCCGACTGGCGAAGTTGCCGTTGACGTAATACAGCAGTTCGTCGCTGTCCAGATTGCTGTGGTTGTAGGGAATGGCGACGGCCTGCGGGTGGTAGTCCAGCATCCGGGGCACGAACGAGCAAACGACAAAATTATGCGCTTCAAACGTCTGATGCACAGGCGGCGGCTGGTGCAGTCGGCCTGTAATCGGCTCGAAGTCTGCGATATTGAACGCCCAGGGATACAAAAAGCCATCCCAACCGATCACATCCAGCGGGTGAAAATCGTAGAAATAAGCCGTCAGTCTGCCCCGCGCTTTGATTCGCACTTCATAGCGTCCCGGCGCGTCATGCGTTTCCAATGTTTCGGGGACGCGAATGTCGCGCTCGCAATAGGGGCTGTGTTCCAGCAGTTGCCCGTACTCGTTGCGGTAGCGGCGCGGTATCTCAATGGCGCTTGCGGACTCGATGACCAGCAGGCGCGTGGCCTCGCTTTCGGTAACCATGCGGTAAATCACGCCGCGCGGAATGATGAGGTAATCGCCTTCGTGGTAGGGCAGGGTTCCAAACAGGGTTTCCAGTCGCCCCTGCCCCTCGTGAACAAACAGCAGGTCGTCGCCGTCCGCGTTTTTGTAGAAATAGGGCATCGGTTCGGTCGGGCAGCAGATTCCAAGCGCAACGTCATCGTTGACGAGCAGGGGCGTTCTGCCGGAAACAGGATCGCCGGCTGGCGGAAAGTTTTGCGTTTTCAGGTGGCGGTGGCGCAGAGGTTCGTCGGGCAAGATTTCGGGGCGCAGGTCATGGAGCAGTTTATAATCGGCTACCTGCGTCGGCGGGTGCGCGTGGTAGAGGATGGACGCGATGCCCGAAAAGCCTTTGGTTCCGAAGACCTGCTCGGCGTAGAGCGAGCCGTCGGGCTGCCGAAATTGCGTATGGCGCTTAGGCGGGATTTGCCCCAATCGTACATAGCGTGGCATAAGTGTACTCCTCTTTACCAACAATGTGTTCATTTCATCGGGAAAGTGTTGGCACAGGAAGACGGCAAGCAGAACTGTCGGCAGGAACGAAAATAGAAGGACAGCGACCCATGCGCGGGTAACGTGCCATGAGCCGTCCCTGTCATAGCTTGCCCACGCGACCGTGTTCCATCCTCGCGTTGCCCCAATGGTGGTGTAGTAGGCTATCCCAATGAGACAGAAGCCCAACACAAAGGCCGTAAGAATGTGGGTGGCAAGGTTGGAAAGTTTGCTGTCCGCCATCTTGTCGGCAAAATCTGGGTCGTCTTCTCGCTTCGGCTTGATGTGTGCCTGCCGCGCGTCCATAAGCCGAAGCAACTCCTGCGCCGTATTATTCCCCGGTTCCCGCGCAAGAACCTGCTCCGCAAGGGTTCGCGCTCTGGCGTTGCGTCCAAGCGTGTAAAATCCATGCGCCTGCGTGAGCGGGGGAACATGCCGGTTGAGCCAACGGTCGGTTCTGTCAGCAACACGCAGTTTCGCGGCATACCTTTTCCGTAATTCGCCAAATTTGTCCAGAAGCCAGGCTAAAACAGACGCATTCAGCATTGCGCAGAGGGAAATGCCAATATATCCGGGTACGCGAACGGGGCCAATGCGCAAAATTGGTCCGTATGCGCCCTGCTTCCATCCCATGCGGCAGCAGTACACCGTCATCATTTCCAGCACAGCGACGGCGGCAACAATGGCGCGTTGCTGGTTCGGCGTTGCCCGCTCCCAACGTTCCCCAAGCCCTTCTGCAAGCCTGCGCAGCCATCTGCGGAACCGATTGTCTGTTGCTGTACTTGTTGCCATTTTAGGTCAGCCAAATATACTGATTACGTTTGCTGTGAAATACTGGCCGGATACTGAAAGTACCCGGCAGGAAAGTACAAGCGTCCTGCGGACGCGGGAGTTTTTATGAAGAATTGTATCCGTAGGAATTTTCCTACAGAGGTGCGTCCGCAGGACGCTTGTTTTGTCCTGCCGGGTACTTTCAGTACCCGGCACAAACAGAAGAAGCCATCTTCACAGCAGGCGTTGATGACACCATCTTATCTGTTTATAGCCTCCCCTCTCCTAGCGCGTTGCGCGGCCAGGAGAGGGGCCGTGTCCACAAGTGGACGCCCGGTGAGGTCACGCCTCCAAATACCCTATTTCTTCCTCCGTCAGCGTCACTCCAATAGCGGGCAGGCTTGATTCCAATTCCTCAACGGTGCGCGGACCGAACAGCGCGAATACGGGAAACGGCTGATGCAGCACATACGCAAGCGCGATGTTGTTGGCCGTAACGCCGTGTTTTGCGCCGATTTCCTGCGCCCGTTTGAGCCGTTCCCAATTCTGGTCGCTGTAAAAGATACGCTCCACGTCCGCGCTCGTATGCACATCCGGCGCATAGCGCCCCGTGAAAAAGCCGCTGGCCTGCGCCGACCAGGGAAACAGGGGAAATTGGTGTTCCTTGTGCCACGCTTTGCCCGCTTCATCCAGTGTCACGCAGCCCGCCCACATCGGCCCGGAGGGAACCGCCAAGCTCAGATGCGGACTGCTGGCGACAAACGGCTTCAGCCCGTACATTCCGGCGTAGTTGTTGGCTTCCTGTATCCGTTCGGTTGTCCAGTTGCTGCCGCCGAACGCCCGGATTTTGCCCAATCGGTACTGCTCGTTCAAACACTCCACAATCGGGCCGACGGGCATATTCGGATCGTCGCGGTGCAGCAGGTACAGGTCAATGGTTTCGATTTGCAGCCGGTCCAGGCTCTCGGTCAGGTCGGCTAAAATGGCTTCCGGGTTGACGCGCGGGCCGCTGCTGTCATGGTGCGCTCCCTTGCCCAATACCGCCATCTTGTCCCGATTATTTCCTATGCGCAGCCAGTTGCCTACCGCCCGCTCGCTCTTGCCCCCGCCATAAATATGCGCCGTATCCAGGCACGTTCCCCCCGCCGCGACAAACGCATCCAGCAGCGAGTTCGTCACGTCCTGATTGTCTGGCGAACACGCCATCGTGCCCAAAACCAGTTCCGAAATCGGCTGTTCCAGCCCGTCTATCCGTCCGTGCTTCATACGAACTCCTTAAACGTTTCATGTTCAAACTACGCGAATGTTAGGTTCTTCATTATGACACGATTCCCGCCTGCAACGCAGCGCGACAGGAGGTATAGGAAAACTCTGATAGAAACCAAGGAGCCGTTGACAATCCGCTGGCTTTCTGCTCATAATACAATACGTAAAAAGACAGTGCTTTCTACAGAGCGGCGTCTGGCAGAGTGTGTATTGTCGTGAGCGAATAAAAAGGGCGTGGACAATGAGCGCACAAACTATATTTCAAACCCCTGTGATTCCATTAGCAGACGAAGATACCGGCGAGATTCTGCGGCTTTGGACGCGAGAGGAGTTTCACCAGGCCGTAGACCTTGGCTGGTTCAACAATGAGAAGGTCGAACTTATACACGGAAAGGTTTACACAAAACGGCCCATGAAACCACTGCATACAATGGGTATTCGCGCCTGTGCCGAAACGCTGGCAGCCTTGTTTGGCACAGGTTTTGATGTACGGCAGCAGATGCCCGTTGTGTTGACGACGGATGGAGAACCGTTGCCGGATATACTGGTCGTTCCCGGTTCCTGGCGTGATTACGTTCAGCATCCCACACAGGCCGACGTTCTGCTAATTGTCGAAGTTTCCGATACAACCTTGTACATGGACCGCAACGAGAAGGCGGCGCTGTATGCCGAGGCAGGCATCCCCGATTATTGGCTGATGAACATGCAAAACCGCACTCTGGAAGTCCGCCGCGAACCTTCTGCCCTGCCCGGCGCCCCCTACGGCTTTGGCTACCGCGTCCTGACCGTTCATTCCGAGCAGGAGAAAGTGACGCCCCTTTCCCTCCCCAATGTTGAAATCCGCATATCCGACCTGCTGCCGCCTCCCTCCACATCTGCCCCAACACCCGCCGCGCCCTGAACTCAGCAACGTTCAAAGAAGAGGCCGTAGGGGCGCAATTTATTGCGCCCTCTCTCGTTATTGCGCCCTCTCTCGTTATTGCGCCCTCTCTCGTTATTGCGCCCTCTCTGAAGTAGGAACTGCGGGCGCGATAAATCGCTCCCCTACGGTCTCTTATTATTGTATTGGTCTTAGATCCGGTACGCGCCAACCTGCAAACATGGTTAAGAACATAGCGAAACCATTCCGCAAACGAACAGGTAATATTTTCAGGAGACAGGCATCAGGCGGGGTACGAATTGTCGTTTACACCGAAGTTTTGGGCGAAGCCAGAGCTGTGCCACATTGTATGCTTGCGCTTATCGTCAGGGCGAAATGTTCTCTCGTTGAAGGAAAAACTCATGTCAGAGGAAGAACTTAAGTCGCAGGAGATAAATAAGGAAAAGCTCATGTCGCCGGTTGAACATCAGGACTGGGAAAAAGCGTTTAGAATGATTGAGCTAGAGAACAATCTGGCAAATCACCGATTTACGGCGTTGCTCACTGTACAAGGGTTGTTGTTCGCCGCATTTGTTGGGGGAGTGAAGGTCTTACTTGACCTTGTAAATGCTTCCAGTCCTAAGTCACCTCTAAATCACATTTCTGTGATACTATGTGTGCTTGTCATCGTGTGCTTGGTAGGAATTGCCTCTGCATATCATGTATTTTTTGGATTAGAGGCAGCCTACCGACAGGTTCAGACAAGCGCTAAGTGGCTTGCGAACATTCAAAAATGTGAAGACGGCTACAAAAAGAATTGCCCATATCTGCCGATTACTGGCAAGGCGCGAACGGAAGAATACGATGTTAAATACAAATTCGACGAAGAACCTTATATTAATTCCTTAGAAGTTGGTATGATCCAAGTGCCGTTTCTTCTTAGATCGGTTTGGGTGGTTTTTCTGTTGCTTGTGGATTTTTGGGGCGTTGTGATTCTTTGCAATTATGGGGGGCTATCCGTAGCTACTTGGGCAATTGTCGCCTGCGCCATTGTGTGCTATCTCATATATTATGCGGTAAAGGAAACGTCACATCCTCGCGGCGTACTAAAAGCGGCAAGAGAGATTGTTGCCAACTTACCCTGTGATAAGTGTGCGATGTTCAGTTTATATACGGGATTGATAAATCAATTGCCTAGCAAATATAAACTTATTCACCCAAAAAAAATCCTATTCACTGCCTCTCACAACCCTTACTGCGCCTGAACTACAGCATTTTATTATTGATAACTGTGTTTTATTATCCAATCCTCAGAACTGCCTACTAATAAGCCTCGACGAGACCGGAAACGTCCATATTGAATTCATTAAGATCCATGTAACTGGAATTAAAGTTACGCCTTCATACTTCTGGAAGCGCGCATGTCTGCGCTTGAAGGAGGTACGCATCGTGAAAACAACACAAGTAACCCCGGACATGAAGATTCTTGACATCTTGCCCGGTGAAGCGCCTGCTGTCCTGCTTGGTAAAGAAATCGCTTTCAACGGCGGCAAACGCCTGTTTACGCAAAAAGTAGCCGTAACGGACACTGTCTTATTTCAACGGCTGTGTAAAGAAGTACATGTTGGCGACACGAAACAGAAGTGTGAGAAAGCACATGTTGGCGACATGATAAAAGCGACGGTTGTCACCGACTGGCGCAGCGATCACTACACCACGCGCTTAGAGACTTTCGAGAAAATCAGTGTTCCGGTCTCAGTTCCACCGACCCCAAGCGGGGGCACGGACGTTGCACAGCATAGCGATACGAGCAGTACTGAGAACCCTCAACCCTCAACTCTCAACCCTCAACCAGAAACACCGGCCTGCACCACGCGCCCGAATGTCCCTTCAAATTGATGGGCAACGCCATGAACGTTTGCGGCAGGGGCAGGGCGTAGGCTTCGGGCGGAAAGCGCAGTTCTTCCACAATCCAGATACCCTGTCCGAGCAGAATCGTGTGTACAATTGCATCGTTCTCCTTGTCCCAGCCGCCGATGCCCCAATGGTCAACCCCCAATCCGCGTATCTTGCGTTCGGCCAGCCAATGCGCGGCTTCGGGCGTCAGTTTGGCCGATTGGTACAGCCATGTATCGGTTCGCTCGCGTATGTCGCCCCATCCCGTCGCCATGAGAACGATGCTGTCGGGCGGAAGCGGGTCAGGCAAGGCGGCGGACAGGCGTTCGGGCGTAATCCGCGCGAACGGTTCTAAGGGGCGCAGGTCAGCAATAAAGGCCGCGCCGACGAAACTTTCCAGCGGCAGCATGTCTATGGACGCGCCTCCCGCGATTTTGTGCAGGGGCGCGTCCAAATGGCTGCCCGTGTGGCTGGCAAGCGTCAGGGTTTCCCAATGCCATTCGGCCCGTTCGTGATCGGAAGAAACTTCCGAACGTACCGGCGGATGGGCAGGACAATTCGGTCCCGCGTCGAAAATAGGCTGTGATAAATCTATAAAGCGCATGGCAGTGGATTCCAATCTCACTTCATCTTATGTCTTCAAAATACACCTTCCACTTCAACGACAACAGCAAAATCGTGCAGGAGCGGCGCGGTGGCGAATCGGAACGGCACATCGTTCTCAAATTGCTCGGATACCTGTTATACTATGGGCACGGCGAACAGCGTCCGCAAATCGAAGTGCGCGTTACGAACGACAAGCGGGATTATCGCCCGGATGTGGTCGCGTTTGACGCTGAAGGTGCGATTACGCTATGGATAGACTGCGGCCAGATCACGCTCCAAAAAGTGGATGATCTAACCCGGCGCTTGCCACACGCCGCCCTTGTGGTAATCAAAACCACGTGCCGCGAAATGGAAGGCTACGCTTTGCAGGCCGCGAAAAAGGTGAAGCGCAGCGCAAACGTTGTGTTTTTGGGCTTCGACCCTGAGTTTGTGCCGGCCCTGATTGGCGGTTTGGGACACAACAACCAATTGCAATGGCAGCGGGATGGCGAACGGTTGCGCGTAACCCTGAACGGAACCGAGTACGCGACAACCCTATGGCGTTGGGACAGCGAACAAAGCCGCGCCATGCCGGATGTTTCGACTTCGTGAGGCTTCATTCCTCTTATTTGGATGTGATTAAGGAACCCTGCGTGAACTGGAAAAGCATACGCCTGATTTTGTCAGGAAGCCTTGCATTGAGCATGACGGGCGCGCGGATTGGCGCGAGTGAAACGGAACGCGCCGCGCTGCTTCAGGACGTGAGCAAACTGATCGCGCCGGGGTGTATTCCCGGTGATTTTGCCGTGTTTGGCGACAATGCGTTTGTCGTGCTGACCGGCAGGCAGGGCAAAACGCGCCTGCCCATGCTTGCCGCCACGCGCTACGGAATCGGACGGGCTGCTGCCGTTGGACACGAAGGTTTTTTCAGCGCGGATGCTCTTGAAAACCCGGACAACGCGCATCTGGCGCGTAATCTGGCGCTGTGGGCGGGGCAAAAGCCGCTTGCCGGATTGCGCATTGGCCTGCATGATCAAAGCGACGGCCTGCGAAACGCGCTGTCCGCGTTGGGCTGCAAGGTTACGGTGCTTCAAGCCGAAAACCTGCCCGCGAAATTGAACGCGCTTGACGTGCTGTGGCTCAATCAAACCAGTCTGGAAGGAACGGGTGGACAGGGGAAGGCGGACACCGGGCAGGCAAAAATTAACGCGGTGCGGCAGTGGGTTCGCGGGGGCGGGGGATTGATTGTGGACGGGCCGGCGTGGGGCTGGCAAATGACGCATCCCGGACTGTTGCTGCCCCGCGACCACAGTGCCAACACATTGCTTGCGCCGATGGGGATTGTGTTCGCGCCCGCCATGCTGGACGCCAACAACTCGCAAAACTTCACGCCCGATCCCAACAGCAGTGAACTGACGCAGGTAAACCGCGCCCTGACCGCGTTGGAACAGGTAGGCGAACGCCGCCGAACCCTGACCGGCCCGGAATTGGAGCAGGTCACGACAACCTTGAGCGAAGCCGTCAGCGCCCTGCCCGAAACCCAACAGGCGTTGGTGCAGCGCATTGAAACCCTGTGCAGGGACAAAGCCGACAACGCCACTCCCACGCGGGAAACGCCGATTACCACATCCCTGCCGTTCGCCCGCTTGCAGGCCGTGCTGGACGCGCAAACCTTCCGTCGCCTGCCGCCCGAAAAGGTTACGGCGCATCCGTCCTCGGCCTCGTTTCCCGGCGCGGTTCCTGCAAATGCCAAACGCGAAACCCGTACCGTCACCCTTGATATGCGGCAGACGGGATGGCATGGCACAGGCCTGTACGCCGCGCCCGGAGAAGTGATTACCCTGCGAATACCGCAAAACGCCGTGAAGCGCGGCCTGTCCGTGCAGATTGGCGAACATACGGACACACTCTGGAACCTCCCGAAATGGGAGCGTTTTCCCGAAGTAACGATGCAGCGCCCACTCAATGCCGAAGAAGTTCGGGTTGCCAGTCCGTTCGGCGGCACGATTTTCATAGCCGCGCCGTTTCGTCCCGCATCCGGCGAAATTGCCGTGACGGTTGCCAACGCCGTTGCCGCGCCCCGCTTTGTGCGTGGCGTGACGAGTTTGACGGAATGGAAGAACAGCCTGCGCAACGCCCCCGGCCCATGGGCGGAACTTGTCGGCAAACTGGTGGTTCTGTCTGTGCCGTCTTCTGCCGTGCGCGATCTAGACGATCCCGAAGCATTAATGGCCTATTGGGATGAGATGATGGAGCGCTGCTATGCGTTTTACGCCGCGCCCAAGCGCAACCGCCCCGAACGCTACTGCGTGGACAGGCAAATCAGCGCGGGCTACATGCACTCCGGCTATCCGATTATGACGGGCGATGATGTGGCGCGTACCTTTTGCGATCTCACTCTCCTGCGCGGCAATGAGGGTATCAAGTGCTGGGGCTTTTACCATGAAATGGGGCACAATTTCCAGCAGCCGGAATGGACGTGGAGCGCGTTCGGGGAAGTGACCAACAACCTGTTTTCGCTGTACGGCGCGGAAACGCTTAACGGCGTTAAAATCGGCGCACACCCCGCCATGACGCAGGCCGCAATAGACAAGCGCATACAGGCCGTTGCCACCGATCCCGGCAAGGCAAAGTATTACGAGCGCGACCCGTGGTATCCGCTCACGATGTTCTGGCTGCTGCGGCAGGAATTCGGCTGGGAACCGTTCACCAAGCTGTTCGCGGAGTTTCGCGCTCTGCCGCGCAGCGAACGCCCGCGTACCGAACAGGAAAAGCACGACCAGTTTCTCATCCGCTTTTCCAGCCTGACCGGGCGCAATCTAAGCGAGTATCTGGCCGCATGGGGCGTAGAACTATCCCCCAACGCCCGCCAATCCGTCGCCAATTTGCCCACATGGATGCCGCCCGCCATGACCACGCGCTAAAATTACAGTAACTTTTCACCACCAAGACGCCAAGAACACCAAGATAATACAGGCCATTCAAAAGGCTTAGACATGGAAGACAGGTTCGTTCTCTCCTGCAATTTCACAACGTCTTTCCTCTCGTTCTTCTCGTTCTTCTTGGTGGTCTTGGTGTCTTGGTGGTGAAAAACTACAAATTACATTACGAAGGGCAGTACGTATCATGCGTTTAGTTCAAATACAACACGCTGCACAGGGACGACGGATTGCGCAAGTAGAAGACAATCAACTGCGCCTGCTCAATGACTATGCTTCCCTGTACGCCTGCGCCCTGGCCGCGCTAAGTCAGAAGGAACGGCTTGTCACTGTTATCGAGCGCGTCGTTACCGGGGAAGCCGTTAATTACGACGCGGTTTACGCCGGACAATCGGAATGGAAACTGCTGCCCGCGTTCGATCACCCCGAAGAACCCGCCCGCTGCCTCGTCAGCGGCACAGGACTGACGCACCGCAAAAGCGCCGACAACCGCAACCGGATGCACCAATCGGAAACCGCGCAGGCCGCGCCCGTCACCGACAGTATGCGGATATACGAATGGGGATTGCAGGGCGGGCGTCCCGCGCCAGGTGAAATCGGCGCGCAGCCCGAATGGTTTTACAAAGGCAACGGCGCAATTTTGCGGGCGCATGGCGAACCATTGGACGTGCCCCCGTTTGCCGATGATGGCGGCGAGGAAGCCGAAATTGCCGGGTTGTACATTGTGGACGCGCAAGAAACGCCCCGGCGCATCGGCTTTGCGCAGGGCAACGAGTTTTCCGATCACGAAATGGAATCCAAAAACTACCTGTACCTCGCGCCCTCCAAACTGCGAACCTGCGCGCTCGGCCCGGAAGCCGTGATTGGGGAAGCATTTGACGATGCGCGCGGTACGGCAAGCCTGCTCCGCGATAAAGAAACCTTGTGGTCCCAAAACATTGCCAGCGGCGACGCCAACATGGTGCATACCCTCGCCAACCTGGAGCATCACCATTTCAAATACGACGCGCACCGCCGCCCCGGCGACGCGCACGTTCACTTTTTCGGCACGGGCGGCTTCAGTTTCGGCAGCGGCATCCGGCTGGAAAATGGCGATGACATGGTGGTAACGTTTGAAGGCTATGGCCGCCCCCTCCGCAACCCAATTCACATTGCTTCCAAACCGGCAACATTGCTTTCCATTCAATCAACTATAACCTGAATTACAAACCTCACCGCCCACTGCCAATATTTTGCCATCGCTTGTTCCACATCCTGTGCCATGCAGGTTCGGCAAAACGGTACGCGCCAATCAGGTAAAGCAGGAAGATCAGCCCTGCGATTGCGGCCACAATCCAAAACGCGCGCTCACCATTCATAACGCGGCTGCTTACAACGTTCGGCGGCTCCTGTTCCTGCGATTCCGGCTTCATTTGCTTGGGGTTCCCTTCCTGCCTTCCGACTATCAAATCTTGCGCAGAAACAGGTAGTAAGCGCCCGCGCATACCAGCAGCAAGCCCGTCAATAGGCCTGCGGATTGCCCTTGTTGATAGGTTTGCGTGGCTGCAGGCAGGCTGTTTCCAAACACACTGCGCAGCAGCAGCAAACTGCCCCATATCAGCGCGGCCCAAGCCATTATACGCCGACTCTTCGATCCTTTGGGTTCGTCCATCATTCGTCTCCTTCCATCTTACTTCCTACAGAAAAATAAACAAAAATAAAACGTCAGCCAACGCAAAAAAGCGAACCTTTTGCCCCACACATCCTGTCTAATAGTAGTATAATGTCTGCTATACAGACAAGAAGGCTGAACGTTGGCAGTTCCTCTCAACTCTCAACCTAACAACTAACAACCTAAAACCCTAAAACCCTAACCCAGAAGGGAGGCGCAAGAAGATGCCTGTCCACACCCGCCCGCCCTGACGCTGCTGAGGTCACGACGCCTCTCTCCTACAACTTGACACAACGAGACATCGGGCTGGAAGCGCTGCATTGCCAAGATTTCGACGATGCCTCTACATACTCTTTTTTCTACCTAACCGTTTCCCAACGTTTGCAGGACTTTCCACTGCCAGAGGTCAGGCTTCTTGCGGTTGAGACGGCGCGCTGTTTTGAATCGCGGACAGCATCACTTCGGCTACGTCAAGAACGGGCGGAGCAGACTCGCCTGCTACTTGCGCAAGACTGTCGCCTACCATCACTTTGCAGAACGGGCAGCCTACCGCAACCGTTTTCGCGCCCGTCGCTACAATCTCTTCCGCGCGGTTTTTGCCGGGGCGTTGATTGGCCGGTTCTTCCATCCACATCCGCCCGCCGCCCGCGCCGCAGCAGAAGGTTTTGCTTTCCCGCCGTTCCAATTCTACAAGCGGGATTACGGACGCGCCATTGAGAAGTTTGCGCGGCGCGGCAGTTTCGCCGTTCACGCGCGCCAGAAAGCACGGATCGTGGTATGTTACCGTATCCTCATAGGCTGCGGGCAGTTTCAATTTCCCGGCTTCAACCAACGCCTGCAAATACTGCGTGTGGTGCATCACATCGTAATTGCCGCCGAACTGCGGGTACTCGTTTTTAAGTGTGTGGAAGCAATGCGGGCAGGAAGTGACCACCTGTTTTGCCCCAATGCCGTCTAGCGTGGCGATGTTAGCTTCGGCAAGCTGCTGAAACAAGAACTCGTCGCCCGTCCGCCGCGCCGGGTCGCCGGTACAGCGCTCTTTCGGGCCAAGTATCGTAAATTTGACGCCCGCCTGCTGCAACAATTGTGCCAAAGCGCGTATTGTTTTCTGCGCCCGCGCATCAAACGCGCCCGCGCAGCCCACCCACAACAACACTTCGCGCTCGTCCGCAGCCGACGCCGTTTGCACATCAAGATTTTTCGCCCAATCCAAACGCTGCGACGCGGGCAATCCCCACGGGTTTTCCCTGCTGCCCAACTGCCGCAGCATGGTTGCCGCGCTGCCGGACAAGCGCCCTTCCGCCACCCGGAACCGCCGGATGCCGTCCAGAATATCCACGTGCCGAATCAGCGCGGGACATTCGCGGACACAGGCGTGGCAATTGGTACAGGCCCACAAGGATTCATCGGAGATTATGTCCGTAGACGGGCTATTGACAACCGAAACGCCCTCCGCCTGCGCCTGCGCGTCGGCTTCCAGCGCTTGCGGCGACTTTTCGCCCATCATGCGGCGCAAATCCAGCACCACTTGCTTCGGATTGAGTTCCTTGCCGACGGCGTTTGCGGGGCATACATCGGTACACCGCCCGCACTCCATGCAGGCATCCAAACTCATCAATTGCCATCTGTCCATATCGGCAATCGCGCCCAAGCCGATACGCCCGGTTTCCTCCACCTGCGCCATTGCTACGGGTTCCAGTACGCCCATCGGACGCTCCGGCTGAAACGCGATGCTCAGGGGCGCGACAAACAGATGCAGCCAGCGTCCATACGGCAGCGCGGCAATCACGCCCAAAACAAGCGGCGCGTGAAGCCACCACAGCAGGGCATAGTTCGTCGGCGACAACCAATGCAGCGCGTGGTAAGAACGGGCAAACACAGCGCCGACAGGAGAAAAGGCCATATAGGGAGCGCGAGTCGGGTCGGCTTCCAGTCCCGCGCCTTCCAGCATAAAACCGCTGACAGTTGCGGCCAGCAGCAAGGCCAGAAAAGCGTCGTCCTTCCAAGAGTGGTTCAGGTTGGGAGAATGCGGACTGTGCCGCCGAACCAATGCCATCACGGTTCCCACAATCAGCCCCAACCCGAAAACATCCATACTCAACTTGCACAGCAGATAAAACCAGCCCCGGTACAGCCAGTGTTCGCCAAAAACAAATGCGCCATAGTGTTCAAGGCTGACGATATTCGTGCCGATGAACAATACCAACATGCCAAAAAAGATCAGGGCGTGAAACCAGCCCGCCACCTTGCGCCGCCGCGTCCGCCGGTGCGCAACCGCTTGGTCAAACAAGGTTCGCAGGCGTCCGGGCCAGTCCTGCATTTTGGGAACCGGCTGTCCCTGCCGCCACAAAATCACCCGCCGCAAAACGCCCCACGCGCAAACCGCCAGCGCAATCACCGCCAGCGCGTAAAACGCGATTTGCTGCGCCCCCGAAATATGAAAAAAGATCGTTCGTGTTGCCATAGCAGATGTAGGTGTCAGGTATCAGGTATCAGGTATCAGATTGGTAGCTTGTGGCTGACACCTGACACCTGACACCTGAAACCTGCATTTCAAAGTTTTGCAATCAGTTCGGGAATCGCCGTATGCAGGTCGGCTACCAGGCCATAGTCCGCGCTCTCGAAAATGGGCGCGTCCGGGTTGGTGTTGATGGCGACGATGGTGGTGGAATCTTTCATACCGGCGAGATGCTGAACGCTGCCGGAAATGCCCGCCGCGATATACAGCGCGGGCGCGACTACCTTGCCCGTTTGCCCCACCTGCAATTCGTTGGGCGCGAGTCCGCCGTCTACGGCAGCCCGCGTTGCCCCCACCGCGCCGCCCAATTTGTCCGCCAATCCGCCCACAAGCCGCTCAAAGGTCGCCGCGTCGCGCAGGGGCAGTCCACCCGATACGACCACAGAAGCCGCCGTCAATTCGGGCCGCTTCGTATCCCCGGCTTCCAAACCGATCCACGTCGTACCCTGTGGCAGCGAAGCCGCGTCAATGGCGAGGCTCTGTACCTCGCTCAGGCTTTCCACCTGTTCCGGCTTCCCAAACGCCGTGCCCCGCGCGCTGAAAACCGCTTTCTCCCCGTCAACCTGTACGGTTGCCACGATATGCCCCGCGTACATGGGACGCTGAAAAGCGAGTTGGGATAGGGTGTTGGGTGTTGGGTGTTGGGTGTTGGGTAAGGATGAATTCATTGCCGATTGCGGGTTGCCGATTGTGGATTGGGCTTCTGTCCTGTTCCCTGTTTCCTGTTCCCTGTTCCCTACTTGAATCACATCCGAAAGCATCGGCAGGTCAAGCAGGGCGGCGACGCGGGGCAGTACGTCGCGCCCGAACGAGGACGAAACGCCGGTTAGAACATCCGCGCTTGTCTGCCGCATGGCTGTAACGCATACTGCCGCCACTCGGTCTGCTGTTGGATGTGCCAACTCCGGCAGGGCTGTTACCAATACCCGCGCGGCTCCGAACCCGCGCCATTGTTCCGCTTCCGCGCGAATGTCCGCGCCGCCCACAATCAGCAGATCGAAACTGCCATTTGTCCAGTCTGCCACTTGCTGCGCGAACGTGATTGCCGCCAATGTGCCGGGCAGTACGCGCGCCCCATCCGTTTCCGCCAAAACCAATATATGTGTCATTGCTTCCCGCTTTCTATGAGTTAAAGAACTTTCGCTTCGTCGCGGAGGGCGGCGATGAGTTCGTCCACGCTGCCGACTTTGCGCCCCGGCTTACGGGGTGGGGGCGTTGTCAGCGTCACTATGCGCAGGCGTGACGAGGGCAGGGAAGCGAGTTCACCGAGGGGAAGGCGCTGCAAGGGCTTGCTGCGGGCTTTGATGATGGCGGGCAGGGCGACGTAGCGCGGCTGATTCAAGCGAAGGTCTACAGTAATCACGGCGGGCAGGGTGACTTCCAGCGTTTCGCGTCCCGTGTCCACTTCGCGGCTAACGCGGGCAGTGCTGCCGGACAGCGTGACGGCAGACGCAAAGGTTGCTTGCGGAATGTTGAGCAGAGCGGCAAGCCGCTGCCCGGTCTGGTTGAAATCGTCGTCAATGGCCTGCTTGCCCATCAAAATTAAATCGGGGTTTTCGCGGCGGCACACGGCGGCAAGCAGATGGCTGATGACATTGGGATCAGACGGCGCCGCTTCCACATCGTCTGCAACAATCAGCAGAGCGCGGTCCGCTCCCATTGCCAGCGCGGCGCGCAACTGCTCCTCGCAAACCGCCGTACCGATGCTGACGGCAACAATCTCAACAGAATTGCCCGCTTCGCGCAGGCGAACCGCTTCTTCCAAAGCGATCTCATCGAACGGGTTGATGACCCACGACAGGCTGCTTGTATCAAGTTGGCCGTCGGGGGTGAGTTTCACGCGCCCATACGGGTCGGGGACGCGCTTAACCGGTACAAGAATCTTCATTGATTATCCTTGAGTATCCTGAATGACTCCCCTCCTCCCAAATTTGGGAGAAGGGGTTGGGGGATGAGGGCTACTGTAAACATAAGTATTGCCAGATTGTGCCTTCCCACTATTCGACAAAGCAGGCCGTTTTCCCTACATCCTCTACATTTAACTACGCAAATGGCGGGGCATTTGAACCCTTCGCCTCGAATACGCTACAATAACAATAACATGACAAACGATTTTGCCCCATCTGAAACGAACCAGAGCCAATCCCCTGCCTCGGAAGAAGCGCCTGCTTCCTTATCCGGCTTGCTGCGGCGGTTGCCATCCGTCAATCATCTGCTGTCCTCGCCTGCGGTTCTCGCGCTTGACGGCGAGGTTCCTGCCGGATTGCTGACGGACGCGGCGCGTTCTATATTGGAGCAAACGCGGCAGGAATTGCGGGATGCGAACGGTACAGGCAAAGCAGAACCGCCTTCCAGCGAACGGATTGCGGCCCGTGTCGCTGCGGAAGCCTTGCGCCGTCACGCGCCCACGCTGCAAAGCGCCATTAACGCAACCGGCATTGTGCTGCATACGGGATTGGGCAGGGCGCGGCTGGCAATCGAAGCGCAGCAAGCCATTGCCGATGTCGCTTCCAATCACAGCATGGTGGAAATTGACCGGGAAACGGGACGGCGCGGGTCACGCCGGGATCATGTGCGCGGTTTATTGTGCGAGTTGACTGGCGCGGAAGATGCTACGGTCGTTAATAATTGCGCCGGGGCGGTATTTCTGGCGGTTACGGCGCTTGCGCAGGCAAAGAAGTGGTTATTTCGCGGGGTGAATTGGTGGAAATCGGCGGCGCGTTTCGGATGCCCGACATTGTGCGGGCAAGCGGCGCGACGCTCCGGGAAGTGGGCACAACCAACCGCACCCGCCTGTCGGATTACGAGGCTGCGATTACGGACGCGACCGGCTTGATTTTGCGCTGCCAGCCTTCCAATTTCGCCCTTGTCGGCTTTACGGAAGAAACGCCAACTTCAGAACTGGCCGCGTTAGGGCGTCGGCGCAACATTCCCGTTCTGGACGATCAGGGCAGTGGCGGACTGCTGCACACGGACGGCTTGGAACTGCCTGCCCTGTCCGGCAGCAAGGGAACCCTGCGCGACAGCGTACAGGCGGGCAGTGATGTGATCATGGCAAGCGGGGATAAACTGCTTGGCGGGCCGCAGGCAGGATTGATTCTGGGGCGCAAAGAATACATAGAGCGGATTGTGAAACATCCCTTAGCCCGCGCCCTGCGCGTGGACAAATTCACGCTGGCGGCATTGGAAGCGACCCTGCGCCTGTACCGCGACCCGGCAAAAGCGCGGCAAGCCATTCCTACCCTGCGCTACCTGAGCCGAACCGAGCCGGAACTGCGGCGCATGGCGCAGCAACTGCACCGACGCCTGCGCGCGGTTCTTCCTCCCGACCGTTTCGCGCTCGATCTGGTTTCGGACGTATCGCAGGTGGGTGGCGGTTCGCTGCCCGGAGAAAACCTGCCCACTGTCTGCGTCCGCCTGCGCGCCCTGAACGACACGCCCAATGCCGACGAAATTGCCCGCCGCCTGCGTCTGCACACGCCCGCCGTCTTCGCGCGCATCAAATCCAACGCCATTTGGTTCGATCCGCGCACTCTCGACCCGCCCGAACTCGTCATTATCGCCGAAGCCATGCGTTGGTAGGCATTAGGCATCAGGTATTAGATATAAGGCAGAAGAGAAGAAGACAGAAGACAGAAGCCGCATCCACAATCGTCAATCGTCAATCGGCAATCGAAAATCCTAACACCGCCATGAACCAACAGCAACTGCAAACTGAAGAAAGTTCGACGCAAACCCGCGCAGACTCGTTTTCTATCCTGCCGCTTTTGGAGCCAACAGTTCCAGATATGGCGGCTGAGAACGCGCCCATTGAGTATACGGAACAGGCAGTGGAGATGGAAACGCCGCCGGAGTTGGAGCAGACCGCCCTTGGAACCACGCCTGCCGATTCCTATCTGCTGCCTCTCCTGCAAGCGGAAGCGCGGCAACGCCAGCGTGATACCCGTAACATTCTCCTAACGCAATTGGGATTTACGGGCGCGCTGCTGTGGGTCGCGCGAACCGCGATGGTGTACGACGACGAAAAAATGCTGTATAAGGTGTTGGTCATTGCCCTGATGTGCCTGTTGATGGCTGCCATGTTCGCGCAGTTGTGCTACCGCTCGTACCGCCGTAAGCGCGCGCTTGCCGCAGAACTGGCAAAGCCGCAGGCGCTGGAAAGTATCGGCGCGCTGATCGAAGCAACCCGCGTGGAAAATAAGCAGGCGCGTATTCTGTCTCGCCGCGCTTTAACCGATTTACTGCCGCAATTGAAGGCCAGCGATACCGGCTTGCTCACCGATGCGCAGCGCAATCGCCTGCTGCACCTGCTGACCATTTCGCCCAACGACAAGGGCTACCGCGACCTGACGGAACTGTTTTCCCGGTCTGCTTACCGGCGCGAAGTGGAGGTGCGGGTAGCGATTTTAAAAGCGTATGAGCAGATCGGCGGGCCGAAAGAATTGGCGCAGGTGGCGCGGCTGGCAAAGGGGCAAATGACCTGGCAAAGCGCGGCCAAAGTGCCCATAGAAATACGGCAGGCCGCGCAGGAGTGTTTGCCCGCCCTGCAAGCCCGTGCCGGGGAACAGCGCGCCAGCGAACAATTGCTGCGCCCCTCCAGCGGCAGCGCGGTTCCCGCCGACGTTCTGCTCCGCGCCTCCGAGCATCGTCCCGACGTTGCCCCTGAAGAACTGCTCCGCGCCGGCGAACGCCGCATCCAGATAAACACCAGCGCCGGGAAGTGAACGTTGTAACTCCTTGTATGCAGGCAGGATTTTCCTTTACAGGCTCCCTTGTCTTGAACCATGATTTATGTGATATTGAGGAAAAATCTGTACGCGCCGATGTGGAAGAAGCGTTGATTCGCCTGCTGCCACGCCTGCAAGCTAGTGACGCCGGTTTGCTCAATGTGGAGCAGCGCGCATGTTTGAACAAGGCTTTGAACTGTGGTAACGAAACGCTGATTGTCGCCATTCTCCGGGCGTATGAACAGGTAGGCGATGCCGCCGCGCTGCCTTATGTCGAGAGTCGGGCGCGCGAAGTACCGCCTGTTGCTCCTGCTCCGCAGACTGTCGGAACATCGGAGCGGATTATACAGGGATTATTGGGCACTAAGATAAAAGCGTCGCCTTCCGCGCAAATCACGCAGGCGGCGCAGGCGTGTCTTCCCTATCTGCACGAACGGGTCGAATCGCAGCGCGCCAGCCAAACCCTCCTGCGCGGTGCAAGCGCAAACGAGGTTGCCCCGGACACCTTGCTCCGCGCCACGCAAGCCCATACCGACAATGCGCCCGAACAACTGCTCCGCGCCGTAAAGGATGAGGGATAGGGGAAGAAAAGAAGATATAAGCCTAATACCCGAACACCTGAATACCTGAATACCAACTTCTTCTGCATAGGATTGAGGGCCACTTTACCCGAAAGGAGGTGACAACCGTGACGAACGTGACAACGAACAGCAACGCGACTGAACTTGTGGATCAGCGCCCGCGCCTGACGCATCTGGCGCGCGGCGCCGGTTGAGCCGGCAAGATTGGGCCGTCCCAACTCGCGCAGGTCCTGCGCGATCTTAAAATTTCCACCAACCCCGATTTGCTTGTCGGCCTGATTACCGGCGACGATGCGGGCGTGTACCGTCTGACCGACGAACTCGCGCTTGTGCAGACGCTGGACTTTTTCACGCCTATTGTGGATGACCCGTACCTGTTCGGGCAGATCGCGGCGGCAAACTCGCTGTCAGACGTGTACGCGATGGGCGGCAAGCCCGTGACGGTGATGAACATTTTGTGCTTTCCGATACGCGAGCGCGACCCGCAGGAATTGGCGCGGATTTTGCAGGGCGGGGCGGACAAGGTTGCCGAATCGGGAGCCGCGCTGGTGGGCGGGCATAGCGTGGAAGACCCGGAACCCAAGTTCGGCCTGTCCGTGACGGGCTTGATTGACCCGCGCCACATCACTACCAACGCGGGCGCACAACCCGGCGACGTAATCGTGCTGACCAAACCGCTCGGCACGGGCATTGTCACCACTGCGGCCAAGTTCGACGAGGCCGGCCCGGAAACCCTGAGCGCGGCGATTGGCAGCATGGCGACCTTAAACGCGGGCGCGGCAAACGCCATGCGGCAAATCGGCATCGGGCCGGAACACGCCATCCATGCCGCAACCGACATTACAGGTTTCGGCCTGCTTGGACACCTGTACCAACTGGCGAAAGCAAGCGGCGTCGGCCTGGAACTCGACAGCAATTCCCTGCCCATGCTGCCCGACATCGAAGCCCTGATTGCGGCCAAAAACGTCACGCGGGGCGACCATGAAAACCGCGCATATTTGGGCGAACATCTCGTCATTACGGATAACGTTCTGCCCTGGCGTCTCAGCCTGATGCTTGACCCGCAAACGTCGGGCGGCCTGGCAATCTGCGTCCGCGAAGACGCTCTGCCTGCGCTGCTGGACGCCCTTGCCGAACAGCAAACGCTTGCGCAAGCCGTTATCGGGCGCGTTGTCGCGTCACCAAAACCAACCGTCCGCGTGATTTAATGGTTTGCAGCAGGGACGCAACAAAAAGTCTTGTTGTAGGGGCGCTTGCTTGCTGCGCCCGTTCCACTTGCTGCGCCCATTCCGCTTGCGCCGCCCTGTCGTATGCTGCGCCCGTTCCGCCTAACGTCCGCCTGCGCGGATATAAACGTTTTTGTACACGCAATTCGTTCAGAAAGGCACGATGAACCTACGCCGACTACAATGGAAGCGCACAGGGAAAGGCCGACGCGGTTTGCTTGTGGCGGCGCTGCTGCTTCGCAGGCTGCACCGTCTTTGTTCTGGCGCGTCGCGCAATGATGAACACACTGCTGCGCCACGCCACGCGCTATGCCGATGTGGGCTTAGGCAGCAAAGTGTTTCTGCTGTCGGACCATGAAGCGCTTGTTTTATCAACAAACTGCCAGGCATTCCGACTGGACATCGAACGCGGCAGCAAGGAACCCATTGCCCCACTCAGTTCCCTATTCCGCAAAGTGCCTGTAGGAAATCTGACGCTGTTAAGCCCGGATACAAAATGGCTTTGGGGTGGGATGGCTTGCCCCATCCCTTAATAACATCTTCCAACCCACTTCAGGAAATAATAACACTGGATGGTTCCAGAACAATGGCAGTGGGGCATAGACTGGTGGCCTCTTCAGAGTTCAAAGCCATTTTGGATCTCCTGACAGTAGTTCCCTAATGTATGTTGAGCGAGAGGAAGACCATTTTACACTCACTTGCAAGCCCCGGAATTCGGCGAAAGAGCAGCGTACAACCATAAAAATTCCGCCCGGTTCGCCACTCGCATTGCGGCAGCAGGACAAGCGTTTTGGCAGCTCTGCTTCGGATGTGGAACCGATTGCCTGGACGAACGCGCATCAACTGCTGATAGCTTCCTGGACATGGCCTTCCTCCATAGCCCTTACCTTTTATGAATTGGACACGGACAAGCCGGCAAAGCCTGTGCGCTGGTGGAATGTGAAGACGCCACAAAACAGATATGCCGGAAAAATTATACTTTCTCCGAAAGGAGATCGTCTGGCATGGCAGGCTGCAAGTGATTGGGAAAATGCAGGCAACAATCCTGCTTCAGCCGACTTGCAGACCGGTGGCCGATGCTGCGGCGTTACTCAATGTTCAATCCACAACCACACTGGAAGCTCTCGCTGTATACAAGCCGCCTGGATGGCAGCGATAGGCGCGATTTGGGCAGCATTGAGCAGCATGGCGATCCTATGAGTTGTCAGCATGCACCACATCGCCGAAGGAGCGTTGGAAAATCTTGCAATGGACGCCCGATGGAAAGCAACTGCTGTTTGTCTACTGCGGCACGATTTACACCGTTCCCGCGCAGTAACCTTTTCGTTTCCGGCAGGAATGAACGGGAACGGCGCGGAACTTTGACAGTATCTCTCATAAGAGTTTTCGAGCATCTTGATAAGTTTGCGCAATGTTTTTTCGCATTGGATTCAGGGGGTAAGATATGCAGCCACGATTGAGGACGCCATTTTCCATCGCGTGGGCAGGGGGGATGCAGGGGCGGCTGTTGCTGTGCCTGTTATTTGACGTTTGCGCCTGGCCTGCCGCTTTTACTTGCCGCGCCACCCGCGCAGGCGCAGGGGCGGTTCATCACCGAGTACACGCTGGACAGTTCCATCGTGGAAGCGCCGTTCGAGTACAAGAACCATCAGATTTTCGTGCATGGCACACTGGACGGCCACAAGGATTTGACGTTTCTGTTCGATACGGGAGCCAGCGCGCCCGTGATTGACCGCGCCCTCAACATTTCCGGCTACGGGTTGGGCAGCACGACCATTCAGGAAGCGGAAGGAGTTACGTCCGCCGATCAACTGTGGGTCAGAGACCTGTCCCTGGGCAGTGAAAAAGCGCAGGCGCGGGTGCATAACATCGCCGTGCTTGTCACCGATTTGTCGCAGGTATCCCGCGTGTTGGGGCAGAAAGTGGACGGCATCATCGGCATCCCGTTTTGCGCCGGATTCGTCACCGAAATAGACTATGAGAAACACCTGCTGCGCTTTTACAATCCCCGCACCTACAGCATCGCCTCCCGCGTGGGGGATGACCAGCGGACGTTTGTTTTTGACGTGACGCCCATGAACCTGAAGCGGGCGGCGTCCAGCGTCCTGATTTCCGGGCAACTGCATCCCAAGTACGATTACGATTTTTTGGTGGACACGGGCTTTGGAGGCTATCTCAGCGTGGCGCACTCCGCCGCGCAGGAGTCGGGACTGTTCAAAACGGATACGCCCCATGTGTCCGCCACTTCCTACGGAGTCACGCGCAGTTTCCGCAGCGACAAAATCCGCGCCGGGTTTTTAATGCTCGGTCCCATCAATCTGTCGGGGCGCGTGGTTGCCGTAGATTACCGCAACAACGATGTGATCGGGCAAACGGGCATCGTGGGAAACCGCCTGCTGCAAAACTACCGCGTCACGCTGGATTATCCCCGCCACAAACTGCTGCTGGAGCGCGTCACGACCAAAGAAGAGGCCGATGACGCGGAAATCCCCAGTTTCGGCCTTGTCATCCGCACGGACGGCAAAACGGTTCTGGTAGACGCCACTAAAAAGAACTCGCCCGCGCAGCGCGCCGGGCTTCACGCGGGGGACGAAATCGTTTCCATCAACGACCATGCCGTGCGCGACATGAGCAGCGTGGAAGTGACCGGCCTCCTCAGCGCGGGAACGGGCACTGCCACCCTGTCCGTCACTCCCGCCGCCGACCCCAACTTAGGCACGCGCGCCAAACCCTACACTGTCACGCTTGCCCCCCGCTCGCCGCTGGATTGGTGAGGAAAAGGTTTCAGGTTTCAGGTTTCAGGGCAGAATACCTGCTGCTCCACCATACTTTGCGCAGAATACAAATAAAGCGAGAAGCATCTCCTGACACCTGAAACCTGAAACCTGAAACCTTTTTCTTCCCGCCGGGAACTTGCAGCGCGGAAACGTCCGTAACCTCTGGATAGGAGGTAGGGAGGGTATGGACCTGGCTAGGCTGTTTACGGGCGTCCTGCGCAACGACCGCAAGGAATTCGATGGGCTGGTGAATCGGTGTCACCGGCAGGCGTATAACGTCGCCTACCGCATGACCGGCAATCACGCCGAAGCCGAAGACCTGACTCAAGAGACTTTTTTGCGCGCGTACCGCTTTTTCGACCGCTACAACCGCGATATGCCGTTTGAAAACTGGCTCTACCGGATTATGTCCCGCGTGTTCATTGACGAACTGCGCAAAAAGCCAAAGTTTAAGACCCAGTCTCTCGACCAACCCCTCAATTCCAGTGACAGCGGCAACTCCGAAGTGCTGCTGGAAATCCCGGACTTTGAATCCAATCCCGAACACATGCTTCTCACCGACGCGCTGGAAGAACACCTTCAGAACGCGCTCAACACCCTGCCGCAAGAGTTCCGCATGGCGGTCGTGCTGGCCGATGTGGAGGGATTGTCGTATGAAGAGATTGCGGAAACCATGAATTGTTCGCTTGGAACGGTGCGTTCGCGGCTGCATCGTGGCCGCAAATTATTGAGGAAACTGGTGGCGGGTAGTTAGTGGCTAGTTTTTAATGTCGAGGAGTGTAAGCGTGAACTGTCGTAAAGTATCGCATCTATTGTCGGCGTATATTGACGGCGAATTGCCGGGCGTGGAGCATCGCCAGATACATGAGCATCTGGCCGGATGCGCGGAGTGCGCGCAGGAGCATCGGGGGCTGGTGCAGATGAAGCGGATGCTGGCAAGCCTGCGCCTGCGCGAACCGTCCGCCGACCTGCCGCAGCGCATTTTGTCGCAGGTGTCGGCGCAGCCCACATTGCGCGCGCCCTGGCTCGATCAAATCAACCGATGGGTGCAGGTGCAGGGCTTGAAGCCGCAGTCGCTCGCCCTGGCCGCCACTTTCGCGCTCGGCGGAATCGTGTTCGCCTCCTATACCATTGACCGCATAGATACCAGCGACAAAACGGCTTCCCTTCAAAACTTGCCCCCGGCGCAAATGGCGTGGCAACAAACCTCGCCCCTGATGCAGCCGACGACCATCATAGATTCCGAAGTCTTGCCCGGAGGCTCCATGCCTAATGGCGGATATTCTAACCTGCCGAGCATGAATCAGAGATACGACTCTATTCTTGTGCCCCCGCGCCGTTCACCGACGCAGAACTCTCTTTTTTACGCGCCGCCCATTTACCGCCGCCAGCCGTAAGTCCGTTCGTGAGTGATGGGTATCGGGTGTTAGATTTACCTCCGTCAGCCGTCAATCCGTTCGTTGGCGCGTTTCCTGTATAGCCCTTTTCCTGTGTTCCTTTGCGCAAGCGCATAAGCAGGAAAGGGGCTATGCTTTTTCGGCAAGTTTCCATTGCAGTATTTTGGGCAAAATCTTACGCGCCGTAGGAAGTGGGCTGTAGACTGGCGAATAGAACCTGTGTGGATAGAAATGTTTAGCGTTGTGCTTGAACCTTGCAGAACGGATGATGCTGTTCAAGCGTCAATACACGTGACAGTAACGTTTAGCCCCTTGTGTTCATGTTCATTAGGAGGATCGTTAGCAATGCCCTCTTTCCGGTCACAGGCGGGACACGCCGCGTATCGCGTGTCATCAATCATGCCGTTTTCTGCGCGGATGCGCGTTCGCTCTCGTTGGCGACCCGGCGTTCCTGTGGCGCTGGGATGCCTGCTGGCGCTGGGACAGGTTTCACAGGCGCAGGCGCAAACTGCTGCGGCTTCAAAACCGACTCTGCCGCCCGCCACGTCCCGAACCGTTTTGAACGGCTTGCAGGACGCTTTTGCCGACCTTGCCGACAAAGTGGAGCCGGCGGTTGTCACGCTGTACAGCGTCAAGACGTTTCACGGTTCCGCCGACCGGGAAGCGCGAACGGGCGATAAGGGCAACGATTTTCGGATGCCGCGTCGCATTACCGGAACCGGGTCCGGCGTGATTATCAGCCCGGACGGGTGGGTACTGACCAATGACCATGTGGTTGGCGGCGCGGATAAAGTGACCGTCAAACTGCACGATGGGCGCGAGTTTACGGGCGAAGTGCGCCGGGACCGCCGCAGCGATCTCGCATTGGTGAAAATCACTTCGCCCTCGCCGTTTCCCGTCGCCGCGTTGGGCAATTCCGACAAAACCCGCATTGGGCACTGGGCAATTGCCATCGGCAGCCCGTACCGCTACGAAGGCTCGTTTTCCGTCGGCGTTATCAGCAGCCTGTCCCGCCGACAGCAAATTGCCGACAGTGGCGTTGCCGATGGCGTCCGCGTTTACAGCAATATGATCCAAACGGACGCGGCTATCAATCCCGGCAATTCCGGCGGGCCGCTGTGCAACATTGACGGCGAAGTGATCGGCATCAACACGGCCATTGAAAGCGAAAGCGGCGGCAGCGTGGGCATCGGCTTCGCCATTCCCATCAACATTGCGCGCCACATTGCCGACCAACTGCGCGAAAAAGGGCATGTGGATTACGGCTATTTGGGCGTTGGTCTGGTGTCGGTCACGCCGCGTCAAGGCTCCGCCCTGCATGTGCCATACGGCGCGTTGCTGGACAGAGACCCGGAGCCTGCCTCTCCGGCGGCGAAAACGGGACTCCGCGCCGGGGATGTCATCACGGCCATGAACGGCAAAGCCATGCGAACGGAAAGCGACCTGCGCCTCGCCATCGGGCAAACGCCGCCCGGAACTCTGGTGGAACTGAGCGTGGTGCGCGACGGGCAGCCGCAAACGCTCAAAGCCACGCTAGACCGCGCCCCGGAAGTTTCCGAAGATACGCCCCACGCGCCCGCCAAGTCCAAATTAGGCATCGAAGTGCTGGCCCTGACCACCAAACTGATACAGGACTCCAATGTCGCTCCGGCAACAAAAGGCGTTCTGGTCAAATCCATTGATCCCGAAACCGCCATTTCCGAGACGCGCGGCCTGTCACACGGCGACATTATCCTGCGCGTCAACGGCAAAGACACGCCCAACGGTACAAGCCTTTCAAGCCGCTGTCGGCAATGTAAAATCCGGCGACCAGATCACAGTCGTCTATCTGCAAGCCAGCAGTGATATGTTGAAGCGGTTTGCGATTGTTTCAGTAGAGTAGGCATCAGGCATTAGGCATTAGGCATTAGGAAAGTTGGCTGACAGGTTGTCTTTCCGCAAAGACATGGCTCAATCTGTGAATTTTTTTCTTAATGCCTAATGCCTAATGCCTGATGCCTGGAGAATTCCATGCCCCCCGAAGTTCTGCCCCTGCGCGGCATAGACCATTTGCGCTTTTTCGTCGGCAACGCGCGGCAATCTGCGTACTTTTATCGCAATGCGTTCGGCTTTGAAGTGGCGGCGTATGCGGGACTGGAAACCGGTTCGCGCAACGAAGCCGCTTATGTGCTGAAACAGGGCGAGATTACCTTTGTTCTCGCCTCGCCGCTGTCGGGCAGCCACCCGGACAATGCGCGGCTTGCGCTGCATGGGGATGGCGTTCAGGACATTGCGCTGGAAGTGGACGACGTGACGCAGGCGTACACGGAAGCCACCCGGCGCGGCGCGATTGGCGTCACGCCGCCCACGCAACTAACCGATGAACACGGCATTTACGAGTTCGCCACCATTCGGGCTTATGGCGACACAACCCACAGCTTTGTCAACCGTGACCGCTATAAGGGCGTGTTCCTTCCCGGCTATCAGCCTTTGGAACCGGAGCGCTACGGGCCGCGCCACTTCAAGCCTGCCGGACTGAAAATCATTGACCATCTCGTCGGCAACGTAGAATTGGGCAAAATGGACGAGTGGGTCGGCTTTTACGAAAACATCATGGGCTTTTCGCAGTTGATCCACTTTGACGACAAGGACATCAGCACGGAATACAGCGCCTTGATGTCCAAAGTGGTGCAGGGCGGGCGGGGGCGAATTAAATTTCCGCTCAACGAGCCGGCGGAAGGGCGCAAAAAGTCGCAGATTGAGGAGTATCTGGAGTTTTATGGCGGGCCGGGCGTTCAGCATATTGCGCTGGCAACGGAAAACATCATTGAAACCGTGCAGGCATTGCGCTACAACGACGTGTCTTTCCTGACCGTGCCGCCCGCGTATTACGATGCCCTGCCCGAACGAGTCGGCGCAATCAAGGAAGACCTGCGCGAACTCGCCAAGTTGGGCATCCTGGTAGACCGCGACGAGGAGGGCTACCTGCTGCAAATCTTTACCAAGCCCGTGGAAGACCGCCCAACCCTGTTTTTCGAGATCATCGAGCGGCACGGCTCGCAGAGTTTCGGCAAAGGCAACTTCAAAGCCCTCTTCGAGGCCATCGAGCGTGAGCAAGAGAAGCGCGGGACTTTGTGACCTCAAGCAAATATGAGAAGCAAAGAAGAGGTAATGTTGATGTCTTTGCCTGATTTCATTCCTGTTCATCCACACTGGCTTTCTGTGCTGCTGTCTTCGCTCACCTGTCTTGTCGGCTTGGGAGCAGGAGTTTGCTTCAGCATGAGTGATGGCAGCGAGTTTTCAGACTTTCGCAATTCGGTAGGCGTTCTTTTGCTGCTCCTGAGTTTTCTGGTTATTGGTTTAATTGCCGGCTTGATTTTTATAACCATCGCCGGGCCAACGTTGTGGCTTTACAACTATCTGCACTGGCCGGGTTATGCTGCTATCCTGGTGGGCTTGCCGAGTGGCTTGTTCTGCGCTTTTGGAAGCGTATTTGCATTAGAGGCTTACGGCAGCAGAAAATCAGCAGCCAAACCAGGACCGCAGGACTGAACAGCAAGGGTAGGCCGCATGGAAGCAGAAATTGTGAAGGGCAAAATAACAATCATAATCGGTGTGCCGGGAATGTGGGCGGATCGCAGCGCCATTGTTCAGGCGGTGACGAAGAACAATATGAACCGGCTGATGATGATGGGCAAGATGATTTTCCATGTGCCGACGCAGAACGGGTTTGAGTTTGAGATTTATCCGCACGACGCGAACCTGCGCCGCGCGTTTATGTATGCGGGGCAGGATTGGATTACCGAGCCGGAACTGGCGCAGATTGACGCGCACCGGCATACGGTTTACGTTCTCGGACCGGGTGGCAATCTGGACAACGCCCGCGAAATGATGCTGATTACCAACGGCCTGCTCAACGCGGGCGGGCTTGCCGTCAAGGTGGAAAGTACGGGCAAGGCGTTTCGGCGCGAGGATTGGGCGCGGATGTGCGAGGGCAAAGGCCCGCTTGTGCTGTACGATGCGTATGTCGTGTTCAGCGTGGATCGGGACGGGGAGCAGTCTACCGTTTACTCGTGCGGGATGCACAACCTGGGCTATCACGACGCGATTATGACAGGTGACTTGCCGCCGCAGGAGGCCGTTGCCCTGCTGGACACGTTTCTCAAGTATTTGTTGGTGGAGCAGCCAGCGATTGGCGACGGACACACGTTTTCGCTTGCGCCGGATGCGCCCACTTACCGCCTGCATCTGGAACCCTGCGCCCTGTACCCCGCCGAAGACCCGTTTTTCAATCCGTTCGGGATGTGGCGGTTGGAAAAGCAAGGATGAAGGATGAAGGATGAAGGATGAAAAGTAACGTATGAAATTGGTGCGGGTTGCGGGGAATGAGCCGTTTTATTCGGTTGTGGTTGAGCGGGCGGGGGAGGGGGAGCAGAGCGAACTGTTTGACTTCAATATCGTTGTGCCCAACGATCTGCGCCCGCGTATGCCGATGCGCCATCTGGAATTTTTGCCCGTGCTGATGCAGATGCAGGAGCGTCCGGGCGTTTTGTCACGTCTGGCTCAGCGGCTGCAAAACGCGCCGGACGATGAGTACGCGCATTTCCGCCGCCCGCTTGCCGGGGAAACGCTGCTTGCCCCGGTGGAACCGCCCTCCTTCCGCGATTTCTATGCCTTTGAGCAGCATGTCCGCAATGCGCGGGGCAATCGCGGCCTGGACATGGTTCCCGAATGGTACGACGCGCCCGTGTTTTACTTTTCCAACGTGGCCGGGATTGTCGGGCCGAATGTTCCGGTTCGCAAGCCACGGGAAAGCCGCGAACTGGATTTTGAACTTGAAATCGCCGTTGTCATTGGCAAAATGGGGCGCGACATTGCCGTATCCGAAGCGGACGGTTACATTGCCGGGTTTACCATTTGCAACGATTGGAGCCTGCGCGACATTCAGCGGCAGGAAATGAAAGTGGGTCTCGGCCCCGCCAAAGGCAAGGACTTCGCCACCAGCATCGGCCCCTATCTGGTCACGCCGGATGAACTTGCCGACCGCCTTCTGCCCGATACCAGCCGGGGCAACTCCTACGATCTGACTATGACTGCAACGGTCAACGGACAGGAAATCTCACGCGGCAATCTGCGCGATATGCACTGGACATTCGCCGAACTGATCGCGCAAGCCTCCCGCAACACCGTTCTCAATCCCGGCGACCTTCTAGGTTCCGGCACGGTAGGAACCGGCTGCCTCACCGAATTTCCGCCCGGAACGTATGAGTGGCTCCAGCCCGGTGACGTAGTGCGTTTAGAAATTGAGCGGCTGGGAGTTCTGGAAAATACAGTTTGCACCTAAAACCATAGAACCCTAAAACCTTAAAACCCTAACCCGAGGAGCAACGATGCGACTGCGCGTGAGTGACAACAAGCGTTTTCTCGTCTATGAAAACAATACGCCTTTCTTTTACCTGGGGGATACCGCCTGGGAACTGTTTCATCGCTTGAACCGCGAACAGGCCGACCATTACCTGCAAACGCGGGCGAAACAGGGCTTTACGGTGATACAGGCGGTTGTACTGGCGGAGCATGGGTACGACAGGCCCAATCCTTACGGGCATCTGCCGCTTGTCAACAACGACGTGGCGCAGCCGGTGGAGGCGTACTTTCAGCATGTGGATTATATCGTAGACAAAGCCGCGTCGCATAAGATGTGGACGGGGATGCTGCCGACATGGGGCGACAAGTGGAACCAGAAATGGGGCGCGGGACCGGAACTGTTCACGCCCGACAACGCCTTTGCGTGGGGCGAGTTTCTGGGCAAGCGGTATCGGGACAAGCCCATAATCTGGATTCTGGGCGGGGATCGCCCGGTTGAAAACGACGCGCACAGGGCTATTATACGCAATATGGCGGCGGGGTTGAAGGCGGGCGACGGCGGGGCGCATTTGAAAACGTTTCATCCGCAGGGACAGCAAACCTCGTCGCAATACTTTCACACTGCAGACTGGCTGGACTTCAATATGTACCAGACCGGGCACACGCGCAACCGGGACTGCTATAATTCTATCGCCCACGATTATGCCCTCGCGCCCACAAAACCGTGCCTGGATGCGGAACCCGGCTACGAAGACCATCCGAGCGGCTTCGATCCGAAAAACGGTTTTCTGGACGCGCATGATGTTCGTAAATTCGCGTATTGGGATTTGTTCGCGGGAGCCTGCGGGCATACGTATGGCTGTCACGACATCTGGCAGTTTTTGGGCGCGGCGGACTTCAAGGCCGTCAGTTCGGCGCGTACCGATTGGAAGGACGCGCTGATATTGCCGGGCGCAAATCAAATGCTTCATGTCCGGCACTTGCTGGAATCGCGCCCGTTCCTGTCCCGCATCCCTGACCAATCGCTAATTGTATCCGGGCAGGGCGAAGGCATGGAACACGTACAGGCGACGCGGGACGAACACGGATCCTACGCCTTCGTCTACTTCCCGCTGCACAAAACCGTTGCCGTTGACCTGAGCAAACTGTCGGGCAAATCGGTACGCGCTTCGTGGTACGACCCGCGCACAGGCAAAGTCACACTCGGCGGCGATTACCCCAATACCGCGCAGGAATTCACGCCCCCGGTTCCGTCGGGTCCTGATTGGATTTTGATCTTGGACGCATAAGGTTGTCGTTTAACAGCAAAACGTCCTGAGAGAGCGCCAGGAAAAAGAAATATGTAGAGTCATCGTCGAAATCTTGGCAATACAGCGCTTTCAGCCCGATGTCTCGTTGTGTCTGGTTGTAGGAGAGAGGCATCATGGCCTCAGCAGCGTCAGGGCGAACGGGGAGAGTGACCAGGCATTGTCTCACACCTCCTTTCCGGGTGAGTTGATAGTTGATAGGAACTTCGACTTTCAACGGCCCGCCACCTGGCTGATTAGTAGATATATGTCTGTATTAGACGGGCGGATGGGGCGGTAGTTTCGTTTTTTTTGCTTTTTTGATCTTTTTTTCTGGTTTCTTGGATTGTTGCTGTTGGGAGAACGATAGGCCGGGGCTTTGCAATCCCCGGTCGGAAAGCGCAAGCGTCCTGCGGACGCGGATTGTGCTATTTGTAAGCGTAGCCTTTATAATGCAAGAAGCGCCTGCGTTTTGGGATTGTCACTAAACGGTTCGTGTTCGGGCAGGTTGAAGTTGGCGATTAGAACTTCACGATTGAGGACGCGCGTGTTGCCGTTCTTTTCCGTGTTCATGCCGGACGCCGATTGAACAGCGATTGTAAAGGCGTTTGGGAACAAAGCATGGATTTGGGGCGTGTCGTAGGAGGAATATATCCATTGGCAGGTGGAACGTCGCAGCCGTGCCGCCAGTTCCTCATGCTCCTCCCATGTTCGCATGTTGTGCTTGTAGTTGCAGCCGTTTTCCGGGTAGGGAGGGTCAACGTACAGGACGGTTCCGGCGCGGTCATAACGATCAAGGCACTGCCGCCAATCCAGACATTCGATAATAACGGAGCGTAAACGGTTATGCACAGGTTTCAAGCGTTCCTGAAGCGTCTTCAGTGCGCCGATGAGACGATTGCCGCCGCCACCATCCGTAATACTGGTTTGAAAGCGGGGGTAGTCCAGTTCGCCGCCCCATCCCGCCATGATTAGGTAGTAAAAACGATGGGCGCGTTGTACTTCATCAAGTTGTATTGGATCAAGACCGGCAAGGCGCTGAAACTCGGCGCGGGCGACAAGTTCCCATTCAAAGGATTGAAGCAATTTTTCGGGACAGTGTTTTACGATGCGAAAAAAGTTGATGAGTTCCTGGTCAACATCATTGAGGACTTCTACAGGACTCGGCGGCTTGCCGAACAACACCCACGCGCCCCCGGCAAACGGCTCTACGTAGCAGGTATGCGGAGGAAGCAGGGGAATGATCTGTTTTCGCAAGCGTGATTTGCCGCCGACCCATCGAATGGGACTGTTGATGGTTTTGTACTCGGTGGAAGGGGCGTTTTTGGCTGCCATGCAAATCCTCTTCTTGAGATATTCTGCTGATAATTGATTTTAACACAGTATTCTTAACAAAGTTACAGTCTACTTTCCCGACAAATGGCAAGCCGCATGTGAGAATACGATTTCACCGAGGTAAAAAGTTCTGGGTATGTATGACGGGAATCGTTCCGGTTAGTAGAAGGGAGGTGCAGGGATGGAGCCATTTGGAGACGAAATACTTGCAGCACAATTCAAAGACTTCTGTGGTGAGAAACGCTTTCGTAAATTTTTGGATGAACTGAATACAACATGTCGTGAGAAAGGACGGTTGCTTTTCTGGCAGCAAGACCTTTGGGACGCTTTTGTACTTACGCACAACGAGTACGCCTGTATCTCCTTTGAATACCTTGCGGCTCCGATAGTTTCCTGTCCCGTTCATGGCTGCTTCTTCCAACCAGATCGTGTTCCCATTTGTTACGGCCTAATAAGATTTACACCGGGCTATTGGGAAACAAGAAACACATATTTCCCATACGCGAATACCCTCATTCTAGGCGGTTGCGAAGTAGATGAGCAGAGCGAAGGGGACGTAATGTATTGTCCCGAATGTCGCCGCGCCGAGCAGATATGGGAGCAAGAGCGAATTGCCTCAAGGGGGCCGAAGTAGGGAAACCATGCAGAGATGTGAGGAATCCTTTATACCCGGAACTGATGATTTTACTGACGTGAAATGCCACAGGTATGTGTGACAGGGAGTGTTCTGTGATGCTTTGCAGAAGGCTGATGGTAAATGGAGAGTATTGGCACTAGCCAGTGTCTCCACAGGACAACCAATATGAAGCCTATTAACCTGATGCTGCCAAAACATCGCCGCCCAACCATTCATAAACTCATGCAGGGATTGAAGCGCGTCGCCAATGCTGTTTGGCTCGTCATCGTCGTGATTGTTGCAGGCCCTATGTTATTCCCCTTCTGGTTGCTGGACGAGGTGAAAACGAAACTCACACAATGCCGAAATTGTAGTCGCATAGGAGGCTTACGAAAATACGATCCTGAAAAGTATGGAGCCACATATTATCTTTGTATGCGTTGCAAGACTCGTTATCTGAACTATCGCGGTACATGGCAGGATGCTTCGGCTCCTGAATACGATGATAAATTCGGTAAGCATCGGAATGTGCGCCCCCTACTTCGCGCCGAAAAAGACCAGAAGAGAGCCTGATGCAGACATTCGAGGAAAATACATACCCGGAACTTTGCCTTTTCAGGACGGTAAATATCACAAGTATATTTGACAGGGAGTGCTTCGAGCCGCTTGCAGGATTCGGGCGGATTATGGCGAATGGGGAAATATGAAACGTCGTCTGCTATTTGTGTCCGTGTTGGTTGTCGCTCTTCTGGTGAGTGGCTGCGGCCTGTCGGTGTGGCAGGCGAAGCGGCAGTATACGCTTAACCGGCAGTTGGTCGCGGCTCTGCTGAATAACGACAACAAACAGGCAATCGCTCTTGTCAACGCAGGAGCCGACCCGAACACACCCTATGCCACGCCGCCTGCGCCTTCCTTCAAACGGTTGCTGAATCAGCTGCTGCATCGTTCGTCTCCCCCTCCCCATAACGATCTCTGGGCGTTTTTATTTGTCTGTGGAGAAGGATGGGAACTAGACAATGGCGTCTTTGCGGATCACCGCACGGAAGATGTATACTTGGTTCAATCCATGCTGGAATATGGCGCGGATTGCAAGGGCGTAGATTCGGAAAATCATTCGGCTCTATCTTGGGCCGCTTTACGCAGTCGTATCCATCTCACGCAACTACTGTTGGAACACGGTGCGAACGTCAATCAACAGGATACTTCTGGCAACACTCCCCTGATGTATGCAGTTCGACACTTTGATGTAAACATGACACGCCTTCTGCTGGAGCATGGTGCGGATGTTTCCCTCAAAAATAAGTGGGAAGTCACAGCCTTATATGATGTCGTAAGTGAGTGTAGGCACCCCCACAACCACCACAACACAGATATTCTTCATCTTCTGCTGGCACATGGAGCCAACCCAAACCAACCTAGTGTAGACAACGGGACTCCCCTATGGCTTGCACAAAGTCGAGGAGAGGCCGATATTGTTACTCTGCTGCAAAAAGGCGCAAAACAGCACAAAGGCAGAAGCGGCAGGAGCAGGAGAGCGCAGGATGGAGCCGATGATGGGTAAGCGGATTGTGAGTAGGGGCACATATGTGAACAGGCAGGTACAGGGACAATAAGGCAGGTGTCAATTTCCATGATTACTCCACAAGAATTTGCTCTTCGCTGGCAAGATACGCAGATTGACACTCAAATTGCCCGTTTAGTGGCAGAAAACGCCGATTACAACTATGCTGACAACGTGTGGGGTTGTTCACCGCTCGTTCGCTATGAACTCAATGTAGTGAATAATCTGCCACTTTCAGAAGAAGCCAAACACTTCCTTTGCGAAGCCGGACTGCCTAGCCAGATATTCGATTGGCGTCTTGATCATCTACCTGGAAACCTTCCGCCGCTGCCAAATGCGATGGAGGGATATTATTTTCCAGAGGGTTATTCCCGTTATCGTGTGCTGGGAGCGGCATTTTGGAAAGAGTTGGAGATATGTTTCGGGTTTCTCTGCCTCGATCTGGAAGCAGACGGTCGTGTTGTGGCTATCTGGTCAGGATTTGAGGAGGCTCAGTTTCTAAATTCCAGCATTGCTCAGTTTGCCGAGTACGTTTTGCTGTTCCGCGACTTCAATGAATGGTGTTCCATTCATCATCCCTATCCTCTTTCGGAGCCAGAGGACACAGGTATAAATCAGCATATTGAACAAGTGCTTGAGCAACTCAAGCTCGTTGACCCACATGTGCATGACTACGACTGGTTAAACCAGCCTTGGTCTGTACAAGTGCCTCCATAGCCTCTCCGCTCCCTGCCTCCACTAGCCTGGTACGTCCCGCAGGAGGGCCGGAATAGGGAAGGGTGCAGACATTTGAGGAAAAATATATACCCGTTAGTGAGGATTCCACCGATGTGAAAGGCCATAGGCATATCTGGCAGGAACATTGGAGGGACTTGTGAAAGATGACGCGGAAATCCAAAAATCCAGAGTCGAATGACGCACAGGCCGAAATAGTAGAGGGTGAAATTGCAGAGATAAAGGTGAATGGTCACTATACTGTTCGGCTTGACGATGGCATGGTGTTATCGTGCCATCTGTCACGATGGTACTATGGTCGAGATGCAGACTTCACGTTTGTGCGATTACAGGTTGGCACTCGCGTCAAGGTCAAGGTACTACCTCATAAGGCTGGTTGGGGGCGAATTATGCCTCCGCAATGGCAGAAGCGCGCAAAGACAATAGAACCAGATGCAAATACTTGAAGAAAGTTTTATACCTGCAACTGAGGATTTTACAGACTACTACACTGCGGTGTAAATATGCAGGTAGTTCTTTTGTCCGTAGGATAATTGGCCGCAGGCTTACCAACCGGCAAAGAATTTAGATGGTATATGCCGGGGCAACGCGGCAGTATCTTGATAAAGCAGATAAGGCTGAAGACGAAAATGAACATTGACCTGACGGGCAAAAACGCTCTGATTACGGGCGGCACGAGGGGGATAGGACGCACCATCAGCTTGACGCTGGCGCAGGCGGGGGCGCGGATTGGCGCGATTTACCGCAGCGACGCGCAGACGGCGGAACAAACGCTTGCCGAACTCCGCGCCCTGCCCGATACGCCCGAACATTTCGCCTTGCAAGCCGATATTGCGGATGAAACGCAGGCGACTGAGGCGGTGCAGCAGGCGTTGGCGAAATTCGATAACGCGCTGGATGTGTTGGTATTGGATGCGGCGGCGGGCGCGGGCGGGCCACTCGTCGGCATGACGACGGAGGATTGGAAAAAGCCGTTTGAGGTCAATGTGCATGGCGCGTTTTATGTCGTTCGGGCGGCGGCAAGCGCCTTGCGTCCGGGCGGCAGTATCATTTTTCTGTCTTCGGGCGCGGGACACGATTATCTGGAAGGCTTGTCGGCGTATGGCGCGAGCAAGGCGGCGGTCAATCATATAGCGGGAATTCTGGCGCAGGAACTTGGACCAAAAGGCATCCGCGTCAACGTTGTCAGCCCCGGCCACACCCACAAGGACGGCCCAAACCCGAACGCCGACCCCGCCGCGTACACCGCCTCACAGCGCAACATTGCCGACACAACCGCGCTGCGACGATTGGGAACCGCGCAGGATGTGGCAAACGTCGTGCTGTTCTTTGCCAGTGACCTATCCGGGTTTGTCACGGGGCAATGGCTGCGTGTCAATGGCGGACGTATCTAAACCCCCGCGCTAAAAGTTTCTCCCAATTGGCCGGGTACTGAAAGTACCCGGCAGGAAAGGTCAAGCGTCCTGCGGACGCGGGAATCTTGCATGTAGAAGATCGCGTCCGAAGGACGTTTGTTTTTTGTTGCCGGGTACTGAAAGTACCCGGCACTGTCCTGCGGACGCAAATGCCGCGCCTCTTGGAGAGGTTCTAAGCGCCTATCTTATTTGCCTTGCGCGGCGTTGTCGGGCGTGAGCAGATAAATGTGAAGCGCGTTGTTGATGCGGCCTGTTCCGACGATCTGGCCCTGATCGTTGATGGCGCTTGCCGCATACAGCACCCAACCGGAGTTGGTCGCAATCAGCCCGTTGAGGTTCTGCATCACGCCATTGCGCGGGCGTACAAAGCCGAGATCATAAGCGCCGTTACCATCCGCTGTAGACCCGCCTACAATGTCGCCCTGTGTGTTGACGCCAAGCGCAATCGCATGATTGCCGTTGGGCAGCGTACCTAAATCGGTCAGCTTGCCGTTCTGCCACATAACCGCGTGCTGCTGATAAGTCGGAGTGTCGAGGGGCGCTGTCGCCGACGCGCCGACAATCAAGCCGTTGTTGTTAATGCCGTAAGCGCCGCTGAACGTTCCGCCAAGCGAAGGCAGGGGAGTGATGACGCCCTGATTGGTCGTGAAGGCGATCAGGGTCGGGGCGGTGACGGCGTTGGCGCGGCCTGCAATCTGGCCGCTGTCATTGATGGCGTAAGGAGTGGTGAGAAAACCCTCCATTATGCCTAAATCGCTCATTTTGCCGTTTTGGTAAAGGAACATGTGCGAAGTGGAAGACGAATCCGCGCCGGCAGGAGGGTTAGTTCCCGTCGCCTGCGTGTCGGAAATGCCGACAATCTGGCCGGTGTTGTTCAGCGCGTACGCCACGCTGGAAGGGCCACCTAACGTACCCAAATCCGTCGCTTTGCCCTGTCCGTACAAGCAGGCATGGAGGCCACTGTCACCGGGAAGCGTGGAAGCCCCCGCCGCCTGCCCGGAAGCGTTGACGCCGAAGCCGTAACTCAGCGAACCGCCCAGCGTTGGAAGCGTCGTCCTGTTTCCCGCCTGGTACAGCACCGCCTGCGCCTGCGTTGGCTGCTGGTCGAAGACGTCACCCGCAGTGATAACCACCTGCCCGGCGTTGTTGATGGACGCGCCGTGTAAATCATTGAGCGCGCTGCCCAGGTCCGCCACCGTAATGGCCCTGCTGCGCGGCAGGAGGCCGTTCGGGCTGAAAGCCGCGCGGGTTTGCGCCGTGCCTGCCGACAAGCGTGGAAGCGGGAAAGCGGATTTCGACGCCGTGTTGGAAGCAGACGGCAGTGCGCCAAGATCGGTCAGCGTGTAGTGCAGACTCTTTGTGGCAGAAAACCCTGCCCCCATGTCGCCGCCCCCGCTTCCGCCACACCCCGCAAGAACGCTTAATCCTAGTAAAACCGGCAGTTTGTGTACAATTCGCATCTCAAGACTTTCCTTTCAAGCATCAGGGGGATGTTGAGGGGGGCAATCACCTTACAACGATGTTCTATTCGCCTGCTTTCCTACGAATTCCTGCACAATTAAAAAATATTTACGGAATCGCCCGCCCGCCACCAGCCACCAACCGCCAGCCACTTGCGCAGGGAGCGTACTTGCAATTTCACTGTCCGTGTGATATACTTCCTATACATGGAAACGTCGCCCGACAAAGAGTGGGTTCTGCCCGCTCTTTTGCTTTATCAGGGGTAACATGCGGGGAGAGATGCATGAGTGGTGAATTTCTGGAAGCCTTACAGCAGATTGCCAAAGAGAAAGATATACCGCTTGACACGCTGATTGAAACAGTCGAGTCCGCGCTGGCGACCGCTTACAAAAAGAACAATCCCGTGCCCGGCGAGGTGAAAGTCAGCATTGACAGCAGCCGCGCTTCCACTACGCCGTTCAAAGTGTATTCGGAAAAAGTCGTTGTCGAGGAAGTGACCAACGATTACAACGAGATCAGCCTGGCCGATGCCCGCAAGCACGACCCGAACATTCTGGTGGGCGAAGTGCTGGCGCTGGACGTGAAGCAGGGGGATTTTGGCCGGATTGCCGCGCAGACCGCCAAGCAGGTTGTCGTGCAGCGCATCCGCGAAGCCGAGCGCCGCAAGGTGCTGGACGAATATTCGGAAAAGCAGGGCGAGGTTGTCACGGGCATGGTATCGCGGCGCGAGGGGCGCACCGTGATCATCGGCATGGGCAAAATAGAAGCCCTGCTGCCCGCCCAAGAGCAGGTGGAAAGCGAACCCTACCGCATCAATGACCGTATAAAGATATATGTGCTGGAAGTGCGCGACACCAACAAAGGCCCGCAAGTGGTCGTTTCGCGGACACATCCGAGCCTGATTCGGCGCTTGTTTGAATTGGAAGTGCCGGAAATCGCGGACGGCGTTGTGACGATTAAGAGCGTAGCCCGCGAACCCGGCGCGCGCTCCAAAATCGCCGTGACCAGTCGCGATGAAAAGGTAGACCCGGTAGGCGCGTGCGTGGGGCATCGGGGCAGCCGCGTACAGGCCGTTGTCAATGAGCTTTACGACGAAAAGATTGACATCGTGCGCTGGAACGCGGATATGGCAACCTTTATCGGGGAATCCCTGTCACCTGCCAAAGCCGTGAAAGTCACGGTCAAGGACGATGACAAAAGCGCGTTTGTGGTTGTGCCGGACAATCAGTTGTCGCTTGCCATCGGCAAGGCCGGCCAGAACGTGCGCCTCGCCGCCCGCTTGACAGGCTGGCGCATTGACATACGCAGCGAGTCGCAAGTGGCCCGCGCCACGTTCATGAAAATGACCGAGGCCGACGAAGAGGAAGAAGCCGTAACCATCGGCGACAAATCTTCCGATAGTAAGGCGGATACGCATAAGGAAAAAATCGTGATTGGCCGCCCTGCCACCGATAAGGCGGACAATCTTTCCGAGGAACCCATCGGCACGGCGCACACGGACGCTTCCGAAACTGCCGCCAGTGAGGATTTGTTGATTTAGGGAAAAGTTTCCCGGAGTACGACGCGGTTGAAACGATCATGAAGACAATGGAAACGTCTGATTTGCAGTTCTGCCATGCGCCCGGTTTGACCCGGCGCGGCGGAAATGTGCTGCACGGCGTGGAAAATAGGGGAGTGGCTATGATGTAGTCGCCTGCTGCCGTTTGTACTCGTGTACGCGCCCTGCGTCACGCCTGCAACCGGCACAAGTTTGCGCCTGCTTCAGCCGCCGCATCCCCGCGTCGGCTTTTTTCATGTCAGGTTTGGTTGGGTATTCAGGTGTTCAGGAAGTACGAAAGTACCGAAGTTTACTTTGGCATGGCAAGTCTCAGCCTAATACCTGAATACCCGAACACCTGAATACCTGAACACCGACCATAAACCTATGAAACCCAAGCACACGCCCATACGCACCTGCGTTGCCTGCCGCGAAACAGATGAGAAACGCGACTTGCTGCGCATTGTGCGGCAACCCGATGGAATGCTCCGCTATGACCCGAAAGGCAAACTGTCGGGGCGGGGCGCCTACCTTTGCGCGCGGACAAGCTGCATTACGCTGGCCCGCAAGCAAAAAAAGCTGGAACGCTCGCTCAAAGTGAGCGGCGTCCCGGCAACCCTGTTCGATGAACTCAACGCACAGGTTGCATTAAACCCTTCGCCGGAAACCATAGCATCCACGCTGCCCCTTCCCACAGCCCCGGCTGAACCGGAAGGCGCAGATGCCGAAGCGCCATCTGAATTAGGAACTTGAAACTGAAGTTGTAATTTGAGAAGGACGGCGTTTCACGACCCGAGGAGCGAACCCAATGTAGCCATATACCAGCCGGTCTGAGACCGGACGCGGCGCGAACGCCGCAGGAAAGCGAGGCCAACAAGGCATGACAGCGATTGCAGGAGTACGTGTTAGCGATTTAGCGAGAGAACTGAAAAAGACGCCCGCCGAGATGATGGGCGACTTGACCGATTTGGGCGTGAAAGCGTCCGGGACGAACGCGACCATTGACCTGGAAACGGCCAACATGGTGCGCGAAATGCTGGGCAAAGTCGCGCCAACGGGCAAAGTGGCCGAGGTGGGGCCGAACGCGACAGTAAAAGAAATCGCCGAGGCGATGGGTGTCGAGCCGACCGTCGCGGTGAAAAAATTGATGGATATGGGCCAGTTGATTGCGCCCAATCAGCGCTTGAAGCCCGAACTTGCGGGCAAACTGGCAGCCTCGTTCGGCTTCACGCTGGCTCCCAAAATGGAAAAACCGGCGACGCCGAGCGCGCCCGCCGCGCCGGTCGCGCCCAAGCCCGCGCCCAAGCCGAAACCATTGGCCGGAGCTATGCAGCCGCGCCCGCCCGTCGTCACCATCATGGGACACGTAGATCACGGCAAAACGTCGCTGCTGGACGCCATTCGCAAGACCCATGTGGTCGCAGGCGAGCATGGCGGCATCACGCAGCACATCGGCGCGTATCAGGTGGAAGTGGAGCATAACGGCGCGAAGCGGAAAATTACGTTTCTGGACACGCCCGGCCACGCCGCGTTTACCGAGATGCGGGCGCGCGGAGCCAGCGTGACCGACATCGTGATTCTGGTGGTGGCGGCGGACGACGGCATCATGCCGCAGACGGTGGAAGCGATCAACCACGCGCTTGCCGCCAAAGTGCCCATCATTGTCGCCATGAACAAGATGGACAAGCCCGACGCCAAGCCGGATCGCATCAAGCAGCAACTGACCGAACACAATCTGGTTGTGGAAGATTACGGCGGGGATGTGGTTGCCGTGCCTGTGTCGGCAAAAGACGGCAGCGGCCTGAATGACCTGCTGGAATACATTCTGCTCGTGGCGGAAGTGCAGGAACTGAAAGCCGATCCGAGCGGCCCGGCGATGGGCGCGATTGTGGAAGCGAAAGTGCAGCCCGGACGCGGCCCGGTGGCGACGATTCTGGTGCAGTCGGGTACGCTGCGCGTTGGAGATAATATAGTCGCCGGTTCCACGTTCGGCAAAGTGCGCGCCATGACCAATGAGCGCGGCGAGCGCCTGCTGAAAGCCACGCCCGCAACGCCCGTCGAGGTCATCGGCCTGAACGGTACGCCCAACGCGGGCGATAAGGTGGAAGTCGCCAAAAACGAGAAAGAAGCGCGAAGCCAAAGCGATACTAAAATGCAGGAGCAGCGCGACACGCGCCTGAGCGGTACAATCAAGCGGCTGACGCTTGCGGATTATGCGCGGGCATCCGCTCTGGTGACGATCAAAGACCTCAATCTCGTCGTCAAGGGCGACGTGCAGGGCAGCGTGGAAGCCGTTGTCGGGCAACTGCACAAGCTGGAAGAAAACAAGACCGAAGCCGAGGTGCGCCTGAACATCAAGTACAGCGACGTGGGCAACATCACCGACTCGGACGTGCTGTACGCGGAAACCACCGGCTCGATCATCATCGGCTTCAACGTGCGCGTGGAAGTGGCGGCGCAAAAAACGGCGGATCGCGATGGCGTGGACATTCGCCTGTACAACATCATCTACGACCTGACCGAAGACATGGACAAGGCCATGAAGGGCCTGCTCACGCCCATCTACGAGCCGGCGGCGTTGGGCAAAGCCGAAGTGCGGCAGTTGTTCCGAACGCCGAAGGGCATTGTCATTGCGGGCAGCTTCGTCACGGAAGGCAAATTGCAGCGCGGAACGGAAGTCAACGTCCGGCGCGGCAAGGACATTATCTTCACGGGCAAAATTGACACCCTGCGCCGCGTAAAAGACGACGTGCGCGAGGTGGCCCAAGGCTACGAGTGCGGCGTGGTGCTTCAAGACTTCACGGATGCCAAGGAAGGCGACATTCTGGAGTGCTTTGAAATGCGGCAGGTCGCCCGGTACTAAAAAGTTGATAGTTGATAGTTCATAGTTGATAGTCATGCGCTGTTTGCTAACTCCTGCGTTCTGAATGTTCGCTATTTCAGCGAGAGCAGCATGTATTCGACTACCAACTATTAACTATCAACTATCAACTATCAACTTCTATGCACATCGGAACCCTTACCATTGTCGCGCGGATGCGCGATACAGAGTCGCTGAAAGACAAGCGGCAGATTATCAAGAGCGTGATTGAAACCACGCGCCAGAAGTTCAACATCTCGATTGCCGAGGTGGACGATCTGGACCAATGGCGCAAGGCAACGCTGGGCGTGGCCTTCGTGTCCAACGACAAACAGCACGTCAACCGCGTTCTGGACAAGGTTCTGGACACGCTGGAAAGCAACCCGCTGCTGGACGTGGGCGAAGTGGAGATGGAGATTTTGTGAGGTTTCAGGTTTCAGGTTTCAGGTTTCAGGGAAATGCTCGTTCCTTCTCAGCTCTTATTGAAACAAGGCTTAGGAAAGGAGGTATTTGCCTGACACCTGACACCTGAAACCTGAAACCTTCCTAGAACGGAACAACAGCCATGAGTGTGCGACAGGAAAAAGTGCAGGAGCAGTTGGTGCAGGAGATCAGCGAGATTATCCGGCGCGATTTGAGCGACCCGCGTTTGGGGTTTATCACGCTGACGGGCGCGGAAATCTCGCGGGACTTGCGCCATGCCAAAGTGTATATCAGCGTGTTGGGAGATGAGGAATCGCGGAAGCAGAGTTTGATTGCCTTAAACCGGGCGTCGGGGATGCTGCGGGGCGAGTTTGCGCGGCGGGCGCATCTGCGCATTGCGCCGGAATTGGAGTTCCGGTACGATGATGGGATCGAGCGGGGTGCGCGTATTTTCGAACTGCTTCATTCCGTGGAAGGCGATCTGAAGCCCAAGCCGGAGGACGCGGCAGGCGTGGACGATGAAACCGACAAAGCGTCGGGCGCAGAGGAAACGCATTAGCGCTATGACCCCACCCACGCAGGAACAAACAGCGGCAACGGAAGCGGCAGGCAAAGCAACGACACCAGCAATTTCTACATCGGAAGTAACAACGTCGGAAAACGCGATACAACGAGCGCCTTCTGAAGCGAAATCTGACGCGATTGCGGAAGCGGTTCTTGCCATCCGTCAGGCGCGGCGGATTGTGGTCACAAGTCACGTCAACCCCGACGGTGACGCGCTCGGCTCCGTGCTTGCCATGACGCATATTCTGGACGCGCTTGGCAAGGACGTGACGCCGCTCATGGCGGACGGCGTTCCCGACATTTACCGCTGGATGCCTGGCGCGGACAGGATTGTGACGCAGACGGAACGGCGCGATTTCGATCTGGCGATTGTGTGTGACGCGGGCGCGATTGAGCGCGTAGGCAAGTCGGTACGCCCGGTAGTGGAAGAAACGCTGCTCGTAATGGACATTGACCATCATGTGGCGGACGGGCCGTTTGGTGATATTCGGATTCTGGACGCGACGGCTTCGGCAACGGCGGAATTGGTATGGCAATTGCTGCTGGCCTTGCAGCCTACAACTGCGCAAAGTTTGGCGACAAAAGAGATCGCCGACTGCCTGCTGACGGGCATTATCACGGACACCGGCTCCTACCGCTATCCCAATACGACGCCATTCACCTTTGAATTATCCGCGCAATTGCAGAAATTGGGCGCACAACCCGCCATGATTTCCGAACTGGTGTTTGAAAATCGCAGCTACGCAAGCCTTAAACTGCTTGGACGCGCCCTCGACTCGCTGCAAACCACGCCGGACGGACAAGTTGCCTGGGCGCATGTGACAACGCAGGATTTCGCCGACACGAAGGGCGAGGACGCGGACACGGAAGGCATTGTCTCGCATGTTCGGGCGGTGCAGGGCGCCCAAATCGGCATTTTGTTTCGGGAAGTGCCGGATAAAAAGGTTCGCATCAGCCTGCGGGCGCGCGAGGGCGCAAACGTAAACAAAATCGCCAACGTATTCGGCGGCGGCGGCCACAAACTTGCGGCAGGTTGCTCACTCGATCCCCCACTTGCAGATGTAGAACAGCAAGTAATCGCCGAAGCCATGCGACAATTAAATTCAGACAGTTGACATGCACACACGCCGACGTTTGATTTTCAATAGCCTGCTGTTGTGCCTGTGCGCCGAGTTTGTTGGCGAGGGTATCCGTCTTTATCGCCTGCCGCAACAGGCGCTTGGCGCGGAAACGTTGGCGTTGCTGGATAACGTTCAGAAGGTGGAGACATTTCGTTTGAGTTCGGATGTGAAAGACGTGGAGCGTCGGCAAATCAGCGACTATCCACTCAAATACAAAGGCAATGCGCAGGGGCAGGCGTTTGCGCGTAGGATTGCCAACATACTGCGGAAGCCACAAACATATTGGGGCAGCAACGATACCACCTGTATCGTTGATCCGGGAGTGGCGTATCGGCTGTGGAGCGGCAGGCGGTGCGTTGAGTTGATGATCTGCTTCCATTGCGGGCAAATGCTGATAGCCACGAAAAACGAAACCGGGCAGGTAACGCATTTCGCTTACACAGAATTCGCCTCGGTACGGCCTGAACTGATTGAATTGGCAAAGCAGGCGTTTCCAAACGACGCCGACATTGCAGCCCTCCAATAACCACTCTTCAACAGGATTAAACCGGAACAATGAAAAACATTCACGTACAACGTATTCAGACATTGCCTGTTGAGGAAGTGACAAGACTGGTTCGGGAGAGCGAGGAACAGGGCTTTGACTTCCTCGACAGGCTCATAGACAATTATGAGAACGGCAGCAATCGGTTCGATCAGCCGGGAGAAGGCTTGTTCGGCGTGTACGATGGGGAAGCCCTGATTGCTATTGGCGGTCTGAACTGCGACCCGTTTTTGTTCGATCCATTCGTCGGGCGGGTACGGCGCGTGTATGTCGCTTCGGCGTATCGGCGGCAGGGCGTGGGCAAAATGCTGCTTGAGGCAATTATCAGCGCGGCGCGAGGGCATTTCAAGCTGCTTACGCTGCGCGCCGACACGCCGGACGCGGCGGCTTTGTATGAGGGATTGGGTTTCCAAACCGAGCCGCGCATCGAAAACGCCACGCACCATTTGCAGCTTACGCGAACTCCCTATTTCCCCGCGCCCGTTATTCGCTACGCTTCGTGATTCCTTCTGCGCTTCCTGACTGCGTGAATACCATGACGGCAAAAATCGGGCTTACTTTGGGCAAATACGCGCCTCTGCATCGGGGGCATCAGCTTGTCATTGAAACCGCGCTGACGGAAATGGACGAGCTGTTCATTGTAATTTACGACTGCCCGGAAATTACGCCCGTTCCGCTTCCCGTTCGCGCCGGATGGCTGCGCCGCCTGTACCCGCAGGCGCATGTAATCGAAGCGTGGGACGGCTCCAACGAAGTCGGCGATACGCCCGAAATCAAGCGGATGCACGAAGCGTACCTGCTCAACCTGCTTGCCCCTTACGTGTTAAACCCCGATGAACCCGCTTCCGACGTTTCTGCTTCCCACTTGCCTGATGCCGCCTTGCCCAATCAACGGCGAATCACGCACTTTTATTGCAGCGAGTTTTACGGCGAACACATCAGTCAGGCATTCAGGTGCGTGAACCGGCTGGTGGATTGTGACCGCAGCGCATTTCCGGTTTCCGGCACAACCATACGCGCCCATCCTTACGAAAACCGCGCGTATCTGCACCCGCTTGTGTACCGCGACCTGATTACGAACGTTGTCTTTGTGGGCGCTCCGTCAACCGGAAAATCCACCCTTGCCGAACGCTTGGCACTGGAACTAAACACAGTTTATATGCCGGAATACGGGCGCGAGTATTGGGAAGCGCATCAAAATGAACGGCGATTGACGTTGGAGCAGCTAGTCGAGATTGCGGAAGGCCATTTGGAGCGCGAAGAAACCCTGCTGGCGCAGGCAAACGGTGTTTTGTTCACGGACACCAACGCCCTGACCACGCGCCTGTTTTCCCTGTATTATCACGGCGCTGTTCATCCCCACTTGGAACAACTGGCGCAGCAGTGCGCGTCTCGCTACGATCTGGTATTCGTCTGCGAAGATGATATACCTTATGATGATACATGGGATCGTTCGGGCGACGCCAACCGCCGCGTTTTCCAAAAGCAGATTATCGCCGACCTGCTGACCCGCAAAATCCCCTTCTTCACGCTGCGCGGCGATCTGGAAACTCGTGTTGCACAGGTAAAAGCCGTCCTTCAACGCCATCCCAAGTACACGAGTGTTTGTCTGAACCATGATTTTTCATGATTAAGATGATTACCATGAGGAACGCGCCTCCTCAATCATGCCAATCATATAAATCATGAAAAATCATGGTTCAAACAGGCTATTTCCAATTTTCGCAGCCCCGAAATGCCATGTGCTTGCCTTCCACGTAGCGCGGGTAGGGGTTGTAATCGTTGATGCCTTCCACGGGTTCGCCGCGCAGCAGAAACGCGCTCGGCCAACGGCCTTCCGGCGTGAGTTGGCCGCGCAGCAGGATTCGCGTTGTCGTGGGAATATAGCGGATGGTCAGGCCGCAGCGACGATGGGGGGAATGGTTGGCGTTGGAGCCGTGAATGGTGTTGGGATGATGCACAGACACGCCGCCTTTGGGCAGGATGCAGTCTACGGCCTGCGATTCATCCACAAGCGCGTCGTCCATGCCGGAACCTAATACGCTTGTCACATCGGTGCGCTTCTTCATCTCCTGCAAATCCGTATGCTGCGTTCCCGGAATCACTCTCATGCAGCCGTTTTCCGGCGTCGAGTCGTCAACCGCCAGCCACAGCGTCACCACGTCCATCGGATCGAGCGGCCAGTAACTGCCGTCCTGATGCCACAGCACAGGCTGTCCATCAAAGGGCGGCTTGCTTATGTAGTGGGACGCGAACAGGGCGATGTTCGGCCCGATGAACTGCTGCGCGATGTCAAGCAGGCGGGGATCGCTGATAAGCCGAACCCAGAACGGATCATCGGTCATCAGCGTGTGGCCGAGTTGTTCCGGGCGCAGTTCGGGATGTTTCTGCTGAAGCCAGTCTACGTGTTCGCCGGCTTCGGCAATCAAATCCGCGTCCAGAACGCGCGGAAACAGGACATAGCCCTCGCGTTCGAATTGTTCAACCGCTGCACTGCGCGTTTGCGTTGCTGTCATTGTCGTATTCTCCAGATAGGTGCTGCGTTGGTAACTGCCGTTTGAAAACGAATGTTAGCTTTGAGCGTTTAAGCGTTCGATTACACGGTCGGCGAGTTCATCGTAGAAGATTAAATCGTGAGCGCCCATGCCGTCTACGCGCTTTGCGCCCCACTGGTTTTTGAAGCGCGAAATGCCCGCGAAGAGATGGCCGGGCTGCCCGAATGGATCGTAACCATACCAATCGTATTCGATGCAGCCGCGCGTTCGCGCCGCCTGCATTGCCGCCCAATGGAGGGCATAATTGGGCATCAGGTTGCGGTATCGCGTGGAAGAGCCGCCGTACAGGTACGTTGCCCGCCGCCCGAAGAACACCACCAGAATCGCCGCAAGCGTTTCGCCCTGCCACTTCGCCAGAAACAGGGACGCGCGGCGGGCGGGAAACAGCATCGCGCCCAAATTAAGAAAGAAGCCATAGGGTTCCGCGAAAAAGCGGCTGCGCAGACTGGTTTCCCAGAATACGTCGTAAAACGCGCGCATGTCCGCCATGTCAACGGATTCAACCACTTTCACGCCGTGCCGCAGCGACAGGCCGAGATTATAGCGGCCCTTTGGGTGCATCCGGGAACGCAGAGCGTCGTCCGGCAGGGTCAAATCCTGCATCAAGGTATGATTGGGCGTCAGGTCAACGGGAGCGCGGTTCCAGTTGCGCAGCAGGGACGGGCGCGGCGGGGGCAGGTGTGGCTCGATGCGCAATCCCAATGCGCCATGCCGCGCCGCCAGTTCCCGCGCCTGCGCAATCAGCAGCCGTAAGCCCGAACGCGCAAGAGTTGTAGCGTCCCAGGGCAGAACCGGCCCTTCCGGGCACAGGACAAAGCCCGCGTCATGCCCATGCGGATACAGCAACAGGCTTGCGCCACCACGTAATTGCCCATCCAAAAATAAGCCGTAACGGGGCGTCACATACCCTTCCGCCCGCTTGAACGCCGCCCACGCGCTGGACTGCATAAAGCCGGAAGCCGTTTCCTGCCCCGCCAGCGCGTCCCATTCTCCATCCCATTCCGCTCCTAATTGGCGCAGTTCCCATGCAGCGCAAGACAAAGACGCCTCCAAGATATGTGCGCGACGGGCTGAACCCCTTCGCTGTATAGCCTACGGCTCAGTGTCCTTCGGACACATCTTCTTGCTTCAAGAGTATTCTGTCCGAAGGACAGTGGGCGGAACGCCATACAGCGAAGGGGTTCAGCCCGTCGCCACAACGCGCGCCTGATGTTCCATTCGGATTTACAGCGCTGTCATGGCGTTAAGGATTGCAGCGCTTGCGTTACGCGGGCCAGATCGTTCGGCTTTTTATCACGTTCAGCCTGCGTTTGCGCCGTGTTCGTTTGATTTTCGTTCAGGTCGGCCTGTGTGCGACTGATGGCGTCGGAAACCGCGATTTCGTCCGTGCCATAATCCACCTGATAGGAGGGATCGTTGCCGTTGCTGGCGTACAGCTGGTTGTACTCGGCCAAATCACTTGTCAGCGTAGATTTTTCCTGCGCCAGTTCTTTGAGATCGTTGTCCAGGCTGGCAACGTCGCCCTTAAACTCCGTTTGCAGTTTAACCAGAACGCTTTTCAGCACGGCTTTCATTTCAGGCGGGCAGGGCGCGGCAGGTTTGCCCGGCACGAACAGTTTCTTGCCGTCTGTGGAAACCCAATTGTTGTCTGCGGCGCGAAGGGCGATCTGCCCGTTTTGCAGCAGCAGGCTGTCCACGAACAATTCCACGCCGTTCGCTTCGGGCGCGGGAGCGGGCGTCGTGGTGGTTGTCGGCGGCTTAATCTGCTGCATTGCGGCGTTCAGGCGGCGCTGAAGGTCTTCCAGATTGCGCAGTTCGGTTTTGTCATCGGCAATCACGCCCGCGAACGCGCTTGTCCAGCCGACCCATTCCACCCAATGTCGGCGCGGTTCGATAGCGGCAGTAACCGACGCTTGCTGATCCTGCAATTGCGTGAGGATGCTGTTGAACAATTCGGGATCGGGGTACAGGTTCAGCAGGGCATCGGGGCTGTTGTTGCTCATCAGGCTGACGGTGGAGCCGGAAATCAGCAGGTAGGCGGTATCCGAAAGCGTAATCACCACGTCGCCGTTGTCCAGGACGAGCATATCATCATCGGCCACAAAGAACGCTTTATGCGCTTCCCCGCGCCCGGCATTATTGGGAGCGGAAGTATTGGGATTGTTGCCGTTGCCATAGCCACCGTCGGAGTAGCCTCCGTAAACGGTTGTATGCGAGTAGGGGATGTAGGTAAACGTCCGCGTGGGATAAGGGACGCCTTCAATATCGGTGGGCTGTCCCGTGCCGTAACTGCGCCGAAAGCCCGTGCTGCGGATATTCGGGGCGGGCGCGCGGAAACTGCCCGCCGCCGCGCGACCGCCGCTGCCGAAACTGCCGCCATAACCGGGCTTACCCCCAAAGCTGCTTTCCGTCGCACGGCCCGTTCCACTGCTGAATCCGCTTTCACCACGTCCGAAACTGCTGCCGTAACCCCGTGACATGCTGGCATGGCCGAAACTGCCTGTACCCTTGCCGAACGCATTGTCCGGCGCGACGGCGTTTGCCAGCGTCATCAACACCACGAGAATTACGAACAGCTTGCGCCCCCATCCGCCGATCCATTCCAAACGCGGCAATTTATCCTGCAAAAACGCCTGCAAGCGCGTCAATTCCGTTTGCAGGGCAAGCGGCAATTTTTGCGCCCGACGCAGCAAGGCGCTGACAAGCCGCTGCACGTCCAGTTTACGCAACGGTTCCGATAACCTGCTCAGCCAGGCTTTCGATCATCACGCGGGTATGGTACGGGTGCGAAATGGGAATGGCGGCCAGCAGCGCGTTCAAGTCGTAAGGCGGTTCGGCTAACGTGGAATTTGATTCGGGAATTGGGACGGTATTTGTCGCAGACGGAAAGACGTTATCACCAATGGATATAGCTCTACTGTCACCTTGTAGAGCCACTACTTCCCCGGCTTCTTGCGCCGAACCTGACGCTTGCGCGTAAGCCGTTTGTTGCCGTTTCGACGGAGCCATACCGGGGTTTAACAGGAGCGGCAGCAGGCGCGGGGATTGCAGGGAATGAACGCCGATGCGCCGCGCCATTCGCCGCTCCGCAATAGTGAACTGCGCGCTCGGCCACAGGGCGGCCATGTCATACTGCCGCGTTGGAACGGGACAGGCGAGATCGGCAAGGTCATTTCGGCGCAGGCGCGGACCGGCAAGCGTAAACGCCCAGACGCCATAGCCCTGCGCCCGAAACGAGGGCAGGCATACGCGGTACGATTGCGGGTTTAAGCCGGCAGCCCGTACAGTACGGTTGACGCACCAGAACGCTTCGGGCGTGGTTTCGGGCGACAGGGCATTGAGCGCCAGCAGGCCGTCCGAACCCAACACCTGCCGGAGCAACTGATACCATTCCACGCTGTAAACCCGCGCGTCTTCCTCGCGCCGGGGAACCGTGAAATCACACAAAATAATGTCGTAAGCGTCGGCAGTGGAACTTTCCATTTGAGCAACGCGGTTTTGCAGAAACTCCCAGGCGTCGGCGATGTGGACATGGGCGCGCGGATCGGTAAACGCCCGTTCGTTCAGATCGGCAAAGCGGGTTTTGCCCCATTCCACAACCTCGGAACTGTAATCTACCAGATCAACATGCGCGACATGCGGGAAGCGCAGGCACTCGCGCAGGGCAAGGCCATCCCCGCCGCCGCAAATCAAGACTTTCAAATCCGCGTTGGGTTTCTGTAGCGCGGCAAGGCTGAGGGCGGGCAGGGCTAGGCTTTCATGGTACAGGGCTTCGTCCAGCGTATCGAACTGCAAGTCGCCGTCAATGTAAAACGCGAACGCCTTCTCGCTGCGCTGATCCAGATGCAGGTTCATGCCGTTCCTCCCTGACGATTGGCTTGCAGATAAAACATGATGCCTGCCAGCCCGGCCACAATGCCCCCAAGCAGGGTATAAACACACGCCACAAGCGCGCCGATAAGCAGGGTTCCGCCGGCATTGCTGCTTGGCCCCACTCTGCCATGCGCGACCATCAGGCTGATGGCGACATATACGAACATCGGCAGGCTGCACGTCCAGAAGCCGCTTGAAAACCGCTGTCCGGGCGTATCAATGCGGCTCGTGCCATTTGCCGCCACTGCGCCCGTGAAAACCGGAACAGCGACAACCGCAAGCAGCCACCACGCCGCATGTCCCGGCGTCAGTGACGATAGAAAACCGAGAAAAGTGTAGCCGCAAACAGCCAGCGCAAACCCCGCTTTGCGCGTATTGTTGGCTTCCACTTTGTGTTTATTTATGTTTAGCCGCCATGCCGCATGCTCCTTTGCATATCGCTGCGTTCCTGTTGTTCTTCGCGCAAGTGGAGGCGCGTGGCTTCGCATAAATCGTGAAATGTGGCGTCGTTGTAATTGCGGAATTTGGCATCGTTCAAGGCGCGGAACGTGGTTTCGCTGCGAACGCCGCAATTTTCCTCCGGGTACGTATGAACCGTTTCGATATACAACGCCGTTCCCTCCATCTTCCAGCCTATCCGCGTAACGGGAGAGATTGCTTCAAGAGTAGAAGCCTTTGTTTCAAAAGCAGCAACGTTTGCGCCGAAAACAGGAGCGTTTGTACTGTAAGCAGGAGCGTTTGCAGCCGAAGCATGAGGAAACGTAAACGCCAGAGTATTCTCTTCGAGCATGTTGATTTTCAGCGCATCGCCTTCCGACAAAGCAAACCGCGTCAGGGCAATACGGCAGCCAAAGCCCGGAACATCAGGACAAAGCGCAGCAGGCAATGCCCCACTGCTTTGCGCCAGAACCGGAGCGTCGGTTGTCACCGGCGCACAGGTAAACAGTTCCGTAATGCAAACATCGTCTCGTTCCAGAGTGACGGCATGACTCGCGCCCAGCACATGAAACGCCACGCGCCAGCCATTCCAGCAAACTTCACGCCGCGCCAGTATGCGCAACGGCTCCAGACACACCCGCCCCTGAACCAGTTGGTAACATAAGTTGTTGATTCTGTGGTGCATGTTGCCTGCTTCCCTGCATACAAGTTCCTATAAGAACGTTGTTATTATATCTCTGTAGAGTCTTGAACTTCAGTATTCATTATCTTGATGTACTCAGGCTTGAAAGGTAAGTCAAGCGTCTTGCAAATTGGCTTGTAATCTTTGACATTGCCGGAGTATATCTCACTTTCGTGATGATGCGCTTCCAGAGCGATAATCGTGTCGGAAAGAGTTCGCCACTTTTTGGGTCCCAACGCATACCTATTTGCAAGGAGATCAGATAAGGCTTGTTTCAAGCGTACACAATCCGTTACTTTGTTCCATTCTTGGTCGGCTGCATCAATGGCTGCTTCCAGCATCTGCAGAAGCGGCTGTTTTGCTGCCAGGAATGTGCGCAAGCCGTCTGTCGCCTCTTTTGGCGGAAATGAAGGAAGAGGATCATAGGTTAGGCCATTGTAATGTGGGCGTATATGCGCAGGCTGGCAAAGAGTGGTGTCTGTCAGCGTTGGAATGGTCTCCTCAAACCATAGATAGAGCGTACTGTCAATAAATATCCTTAAACGCAGAAGAGCGTCTTCTTTCGTCTCTTCGTCCTGAATAACCATAAAGAGAATATTGGTGCCAAGTTCTTTGATGCTTCCGGCCCAATGAAGCATCCAGCGTGAACGCGCATCTTCCAAGTCTTCGGAATCCACGATGACGTTGTGCAAATCAACTGCGGCGCGAACATAAGTGTTGATGTACTCTGCGCGAACATAAGTTGATGAGATAGGATGTCGTTCTGAAAGCGTTTTGTCAATGCGCCTTCTAACCTCTTTGGGCATCGTGCGCCGCCAAATGGGAATTGTTGTTTCGACAAAAAGAGGACGCTCATCTTGTGGGGGCATTAGAGCTTCTGTCTTTACTTTGAAACCCCATCGCTTTCAATCCTGAAGGTAGGCAGCCAACTCAGCCCTGCGTGAAAAAGAGTTTTTTCACACACATAGGCATCTGCGTTACTCGCTTGTCCTTCGATTGCCTGCTCACATGCCTTTAAGAAACCTTGCACTTCTGCGTCATCCAGAGCTTCCACAGGGTTGTTTTTGAGTGTATCATGCAGTATCGCGGCTACGCGAGACAGCGCCTCATACCCACATCGCCCTGCATCATGCTCCAGCTTTCTCAAAGAAGTTTTCAATGGGACTGCGGCTGCCAAACGTTCGCTCAGGTCGTCCTCTGCTTGCTGGAGGCGAAGAAGATTACAGCGTATCTCCTCTCGTAATACCTCCATAGGAGGATGCTCATCAGTCAGTTCCCTGTTTTGCCTGAGCGCCGTTTCATAAGCAACTGAGTCAGCAATTTCAAATTCAGGCGGCGTGGAAGCGCCGGAAAAGTGAACGCGCAGAAAGCCTTGTGTAAGCCCTTGCTGTACAAAGGCTGCTGCCAGACTATCAAAAGTATCTTCGGTTTTGGCGGTCATAGTAACCTCAGAATAGCAGTTCGAAGCGCGTGTTGTGTTTACTGCGTATTCATTCAGGCAAAAGGAAAGGCTGAAATTTAGAACAGGCCGGTAATCTGGCCGGCTTCATCTACGTCTATGGCTTCCGCTGCGGGGTGTTCGGGCAGGCCGGGCATGGTCATGATGTCGCCGGCAAGGGCAACGACGAACCCGGCTCCGGCTGAAGGGCGCAGATCGCGGACGTGAATATCAAAGTTGGTGGGCGCTCCCCCGGCTTTGGGGTCGTCGCTGAAGGAGTATTGGGTTTTGGCGACGCATACGCGCAGTTCTCCCAAACCGTGCGCTTCCAGCCACTTGCGCTGCGCGTCGGCTTCACCCGTCAGAACAACGCCGTTCGCGCCATAAACCCGCGTCGCAACCGCGTTTAATTTGTCCAGCAGGCTGCTTTCGGCTGTGTAGTTGGGCGCGAATTGCGCGGGCGTTTCGAGGGCTTCCAGAACGGCCTCGCCCAATTCGCGCCCGCCTTCGCCGCCCCCGCCCCATACGTCGGCAACGGCCACGCGCCAGTTATTGCGTTGGCAAAAGTCGCGTACCACTTTGGTTTCCGCGTCCGAGTCCTTGCTGAAATGGTTGATGGCGACCACGAACGGGCTGCCCATTTGCGCCACATTGCGGGCATGGCGTTCCAGGTTCGCCAGTCCTGCCTCTACCGCCCACACATTTTCCCCATCCAGTCGCTTGCGGGAAACGCCGCCGTGCATTTTCAGGGCGCGAATAGTCGCCACGAGAACAACGGCATCCGGGGGCAAGTCGGCGGACGGCGCGACAATATCGCAGTATTTTTCAAAGCCCAAATCAGAACCGAAGCCCGCTTCCGTGACCACGATTTCGCCCAACTTACGCGCCACTTTTGTCGCCAGGACGCTGCTGCATCCGTGCGCGATATTGCCGAACGGCCCGCCATGCACGAACGCGGGCGTCCCTTCCAATGTCTGCACAAGATTGGGCTTCAGGGCGTCCCGCAAAATCGCCGCCATCGCGCCATGCGCTTTCAGGTCGGCAGCCGTGACGGGGTTGCCCTCAATGGTGCGCCCGACAAGAATACGCCCCAGGCGTTCTTTCAATTCGGCAAGCGTATTGCTCAGGCACAAAATCGCCATTACCTCGCTTGCAACCGTGATGCTGAAACCGCCTTCGCGGGGTATGCCGTTGGTACGTCCGCCAAGCCCTAACACCAGAAAACGCAGGGCGCGGTCGTTCATATCCACCACGCGCTGCAGCGTGATTGTGCGCGGGTCAACATTGAGTCGGTTGCCCTGCTGCAAGTGGTTGTCGAGCATGGCGGCAAGCAGGTTATGCGCCGCGCCGATGGCATGCATGTCCCCCGTAAAGTGCAGGTTGATGTCTTCCATCGGCAGCACTTGCGCATACCCGCCACCCGCCGCCCCGCCCTTCACGCCGAAGACGGGTCCCATCGAAGGCTCACGGGTCGCCGAGATAGCCTTTTTGCCCAATTTGCACAGCGCCTGCGCCAGCCCGATGGTGACGGTTGTTTTCCCTTCCCCGGCAGGCGTGGGCGTAATGGCCGTGACCAGCACGATTTTGCCGGTCGGTCGGCTTGTATCGGCCAGCAGGCGATTGATGAGGTCATACGACAGTTTGGCCTTGTAGCGTCCGTACAATTCCAGATCATCGTCGGCAAGGCCGAGTTCGGAAGCGATGTCGGCGACAGGGCGCAGGGTGGCGGCCTGGGCAATGGATAGGTCGGTGTTCATAAGGTTTCAGGGTTTCAGGGTTCCAGGGTTTCAGGTGGTTAGGGTGTTCAGGTATTCGGGTGTTCGGGTGTTCAGGTGTTGGGTATTGGGCGTATCCGGCATTTATTCGCGTTCATTCGCGGCTGAAGTTGTTTTCACGGTTTGCGCAATAAGCGGTGCAGCAGGCCGCGTTTGGTCGGCGGGTGTTCGGGTTCGATAGTATGGGTTGGCTGGAGCAGGGTGTCCGTGTCGGCTTCGGCTTCGCATGCGGAGCGGAGCAGTTGATTGGCGGGTTCCGGCGCGCGTTCGGAACCGCGCAGCAGGCTGAAATGGTCTTTCCATGCCTGCAATGCGGCGCGGGCGGCTTCGGCATAAAGCGCATCGAACGCCTGTACCCACGAACAAAAGTATTCCACGTCAATGTCCGCGTGGCGTAACTGCGTCACCTGCTGCAAGGGCGTCAGCCGGTTGTCCAGCAGAATGGCGTAGGGCAGAACCCGGTACAGCAAAATCTGGCGCGCGTCCTCATCCAATGTAAAATCCGTGGAAGGCGCTTGTCCGAAAAAGAAATTGGGCAGGGCGCGGCTACTCTGATTGCGGCGCAGCAGGTGTACGTAATGGCTTTCCAGCGGAAAATCCACCAGCAATTCTTCCAGATCACCCCATTGCGCGTCAGGGTGCGTGAGCAGTTCGGCAAGGTCGGCGACGATGGCGGGATGCCAAACCGGAGCGTTAGCGGGATTAAAGGAGGGCATTAGCATAAGATTATCTGGCGCGGCAGATTGCCGACGCCGGCCTGACGAAAGGCGTGTGTAAGGGCATTGGCATAACATTATCCGGCGCGGGCTGTGACCTGAGCCGCAATCGCGCCGGCAAGCAGGGGCGCGACGCGGGCAAAATCGGCATCCCCGCGCACAATCAAATCGGCGTAAACGCGGGATGGCTCCACATAAGCGTTGTGCCCGACACGGGCGCACTCCTGGTAATAGGTGGCGATCCAAAGTGGGTCGGTACTGCCCCGCCCCCCGTTCATATCGCGCAGCAAGCGGCGCAGGGCGCGGACATCGGCTTCCAGTTCGATAAACACGCGCATGTCCAGGCGCTTTCGTATCTCTTCGACATGCAGCGCCATCAAGCCTTCCACAATCAACACATGGGGCGTGTCCGAAGCGGCAAGCCGCGCGTCCAAATCCGCCACAAGCCGCGCATTATCCGCCGAGTTGGGATGGTTGTTATCCGGCAAGTCTTCGCCGGACGAGGGCGACACAAAGCGCGGCCCGCCCGGCCCGCCCCGATAAAAATACTTGTCCATGCCCATCAACTCGACCCGCAAGTGGGGATACTGCCGCCGCATCACGTCCAGCAGCGCATTGGTAAACGTCGTCTTGCCCGACGCCGAGCCGCCGGCGACACCAACGACAAAAGTTGATAGTTGATAGTTGATAGTTGATAGGCCATCCTCTTGTGGCTTGTCTGTTGTGTTTTGTACGATGTGACTCATTGTTACGCTAAATCCTGACTATCAACTATCAACTATCAACGAACTCTGCCCGTTGTCGGCGCGAAAAACGTGAGATGGCGTTCCGCGTTGTTGTTTTCCGACGTGAGGACGAGGATACCGTTTTTGCCTTCGTTTTTGGGGTCGCCGACGCGCACATCCAGGACGCGGCCCGGCAGGGCGTCGCTTTTCCAGGATTCGTCAAAGTCACTGGAACGGGTCAACTGCCAGAACGATTTGTCGCGGTTGGACAGCTTGGGCGTGTATACGACAATCTTATCGCCCGTTGTGGCGTTGGGGTCATCGGGCGTGGGCGCGGGCTTGCCGCGCTCCAGGCCGACGATCCAGCGATTGGAACCCTGCCAGAAACTCTGCATGTAGCGCACATTGGGCAGGAAGTCTTTGCTGCCCTCATACGGCTGTGTGCCGACGGCCATGCGCGCGTAACCGGGATCGGCAACCGCAAGCAGGAACGCGGATTGGTGCGTATCGGTTTCGCCGGCCTCATACGCAACGCTGGCATCGCCGTTCTTCATCACCATTTGATCGGGAGTGCCGTCCAGCACCAGGGACAGGCGCAGGTTGGGCGGCGAGGCGAACAGGCGCGTAAACCCGATCCGTTCCACAGGTAAACGCCTTCTGTCGTAACGATTTGCGAGGCGGGAAGGGCTTTCGGCTTTTTCTTGTCTTTGGACGTTTGGGAAGCGGGCAGAATGGTAGGCTTGGCGGTGGGCCGGAATTTGCCCACGACAAGCGCGTCCAGCGCCGTGCCGATAAATTCGCTGGTGGCGTCCGTCGTGAACCGGCTGCCATCCCAATGCGTGACGACCAGCTTGCGCTTGTAGTCTGTGGCTTCGCGCCCGCCCTGCAGGAAGATCAGATTGTTCCGCTTTTCTTCCGTGACCGGGCCGATTTCGAGGAGTTTCACCGGTTCGCTGAGAACGGCAGTCCAGGCGCGCTGAAAGTTCACATCAAAAGCGTTGAAAGCGCGGTTGCCGGACAGGTTTTGCGGCTGCCGCGACTGCGGCGGCGACAACTGCGCCTGTACGGGAAGGGAACCTGCCGCCGCGACAAGGGCGAACAAAGCCGTTTTCAGGACTGAAGACAGCGATAGTTTGATTGGAAAGGGTGTTGCGTGTTTCATAATAGTATGTTTTACCTGAATGGAAAGGATTCCTGCTTTTCTATCTCGGGTATGAACGTTATTGAGGCGGCTTACCCTCGGTGAGCGTCCACTGTTTGTCGGCTTGCAGCGGGCCGAACGTGTCTTTTTGGCCGCTCGGCCACGACACTTCCAGTTTGTCTACGGTGGCGGAATTGCCCAGGCCGAAATGCAGGCGGCGGTCGGAATGGGAAAGGTAACTGGAACCGCTGCGCGCCATATCGGTTTGCGTGACGCCGCCTGCCGTTAAGCGTACTTGCGCGCCATACCCGTCCCGATTGCTGCGGGTTCCGACAAAGGCAAGTGTAATCCAATGTTGCGTGGACGGCGATTCGTTGTGCAGCAGGTGGGGCGGGCCGGCATTGGGAATAAGCAGCAGGTCGAGTTTGCCGTCGTTGTCGAAATCTCCTGTTGCCATGCCCCTGCCGACAAGCAGTTGCGCCAATCCCGGTCCCGCCTGCGCGGTCACGTCGGCAAACGTGCCGTCATGCCGGTTCGCAAAAAGCTGCGTGGGCTGCAAAACGTGCTGCGAGGGCAGGCTGCGCTCGGTCATGTCGTCGGTATGCCCGTTGCTGATTACAATGTCTTTCCAGCCGTCATTGTCGAAATCGCCAAACAATGCGCCGAACGTGACGTATGGCATGCTTGGCTGCTGTATGCCCGCCTGCCGGGCCACATCGGCAAACAAGCCCCGTTCAATCTCATGGTGCAGTCCCACGCCCTGATACGAGAAGTTGCCGATGAGAACGCCTGCCGTGCCGTCGTTTTTGTAGTCCGCCGCGTCTATGCCCATGCCGTTGCGCGGCAGTCCGTTTTCGCCCAGGGCAAGCCCGCTTTCTACCGATATGTCCTTGAACTTGCCCCCTCCCATGTTTTGATACGCCAGGGTCGGCTGGCTGTCGTTGGCGACAATGATATCCGGCTTGCCGTCGTGGTTGAAATCCGTCACGGTCACGCCCAATGATTTACCCCGGTCATTGTAAAGGCCGGCTTTTTTGGTAACATCGGTGAAATGCCCGTTCCCGTCATTGTGGTACAGGCGGCACGACTCGCCGGGATACGCTTCGGGAGTGCAGTAGATTTTCACTTCGCCGCCGCAGTAAATGTCGGTCTTGAGCGTCCACTTGCAGTAGTGGCAGACGAACAAATCCAGTTTGCCGTCGTTGTCGTAATCCAGCCAGGCCGCGCTCGTACTCCATCCATTGCCGCCCACGCCCGACTGCGCGGTGACTTCGGTAAAGCGCCTGCCCTTATCGTTGTGGAACAGGCGGTTTCCGTTGACGCTCGTAATCAGCAGGTCGTCCCACCCGTCATTATCGTAATCGCCCACAGCCACGCCCATGCCTTGCAGCGAGATATTCAATCCCATTTGCGCGGTCACGTCCGTAAACGTGCCGTCATGGTTGTTGTGATACAGAGCGAGCGTAGGACGCGGGCCGGGAAGCGGATGGCCGGGCCACCAGTCGCCGTTGACAAGCAGAATGTCCAGAAAGCCGTCGTTGTCGTAATCGAAAAACGCGCCACCGCCGCCCTCCGCTTCAGGAAACAGTTTGCCGCCATACGACCCGATGGAACGCTGCCAGGTGATACCGGCCTTGTCGGTAACGTCCATAAAATGAAACGCGGACGCGCTTGCGGAATTGGCAGGAGGCGGGGCAACCGCAACAGCCTTTTTGGTTCCGCAGCCGAACAAAAATCCGGCGAACGAAAATAAAAGAATGAGCAAAAATGCTTGGTAAACCGGCGACAGCCTTGTCATGGCGATTTAGTTTCCGAATTGTGTTCCGGGCGGCCCCATCCCAACCGGGCGTACAGCCGCGTCAACTCCGCTTGTATAACCGGGTCTTTGGGCGCGAGTCCGGCTGCCGTCTGGTATTCCGGCACGGCGCGGGCATAATCGCCGCGCGAAACCAGGTAACGCGCAAGCGCGGCATGGGCTGCCGAACTTTCCGGCGCGTGCGTGACATCTTCCGAAAGCCGGGTCACATGGCGCTGCTGTTCTTCCAACTGCTTGTACAGCGCAAGCTGTTGGCGGCTCAAGTCCGGCTTGCCGAGCAGGGCGTATACCTGTCCCAAACCGTAGCGCCCGTCCATGCTGGTGGGATCTAAAATAAGCAGGGTGTCATACGCCTGCGCCGCCAGGCGATTGAGATGCTGCTGACGATAAATTACGGCCACAGCGCGGTAAATGTCCCTGTCTTTCGGGTTTGTTTCGACCGCTTTTTCCAGCAGGGCGCGGGCGCGGTTTACATCCGCGTGGGCATTGGTGACATTCATCAGCGCCACTCCCAACAGACGATTCGCCAGGCCGTTGTTGGGGTCTTTTTGAAGCAAGGCTTCCAGCGTTTGACAGCCTGCCTCCACTTTGCTGCTTTCCACCTGCGCGGAAGCCAATTGCAGGCGGGCGGAAACATCTTCGGGCGAAACCTGAAGGGCGCGCAGCGCCGTCGCTTCGGCTTTGGGATAGTCTTTCCAGTCCTGATAGCGGTGCGCGAACGTGGTCAGGGCGAGACTGGTTTGCGCCCCTTCCTGAACCCCGCGCGCCAGCCATGCGAACGCTTCGGGTCTGTGGTTGGCCGCGAATTCCGTATCCGCCATGCCCAAATAAGCGTCCGAATCCCGATGGTCTTCCTTCAGCAAGGAAAGGTAAATGCGGCGCGCTTCCGCAAAACGCGCCTGTCGGCGCAGGCTTTCCCCCAATCCCAGGCGCGCGGCGCGATTGTGGGGCGCTTGCCGCAAAATAGCGCGGGACAGGCTTTCCGCCCGCCACAAATCACCCACATCAAGCGCAAGTTCCGCCATCTGCTGCTGTATCGGAAGCGCAGCGGCGACAGGCAGGGCGTCGAGTGGCGCATGGGAAGCGCGCAGAGCGGCGGAATTGTCCGGCGGTAGCGGAGGCGGCGACAGGGGCAGTTCCGCCGCCCCATCATCCATCGCCAGAGGGGGAGAAGCGGGCGGATGAACAGGCGCGCGTCCCTGCCACGCAATCCGAACGCCAAGCGCGGCCAGCACAAGCAGGCCGAGCAAAGCAAAGCGGATTTTATCCCTGTTGGCGGGAACTTCGGGGGGGTTGCTGCGCTGCGATTTTAAGGGTTGTATTTTGCCGCCTCACGCTTCCCGCCAAAACGGGAGAAAAATCACCAGAGTCCATCGGTCTTCACTTTATTATACAACAGATTAGACGGAACAATGGCCTCGACAAAATCGCCGAGGCCATTGTTTACAATGCGCTGTCAACCAGCCGCTATCAACTGAGAGCCTAAACCATCAGGTTCCCCTTCCCCATGTTCCGCATTTCCGCTTCGCTTTTGAAATGCGTTTTGTGGAGAAGGGGTCAGGGATTAGGGCCAACTACGCTTTAGTAGAAGTAACCGCCACAGGTGTTGTCCTTGACTATATAGGAGACGGGCTGATCGGCCAAGACCTTACCGTCCTGCGGTTGAACGCAGCTGGGACTGATCATGTTGGCGAGCTGTCCCCACTTCACCTGCTCCCATCCTATCGTTTTCACATGCCCGTCTTCAAACAGGAAGTCGTTCTTGCCGGCATGCCATTCGGTCTGCTTGAAGCTCTTGTTAAGATGCCATTGCCAGTCGCGGGTGCGCCAGCCACAGCCACTTTCGTAACGGCAGTCCCACCACGCGGTTGTGCTGTCGCCCATAATGAGGGAGTTGGCTACGTCCGAAAAGGCGGCTTCCTTCACGCCATAGTCGGATACGTAGTTGAAGGCATAGCTGAACGCTTCCTTGCCGTTGGTGGTGTCCGTGCCGCCGTTGCTGTACGGATCGTTGAATCCGTTGGAGTTGAGGGACGGGCAGATGTAGATCTGCTGGTTCTTGGTGTAGGGCATCAGGGCGTTGGAAACCCAGCCATCGTAGCCGAAATCCCGGCCCGCGCTGCCCAGTTTACCGGCGACGCAACACGCCACCGGAGCCGCAGCCGGCCATTTCTCATCGTAATCCTGAACGTACATCTTGAAGGCGATGCCGATCTGCTTGAGGTTGCTTTGGCAACTGGCCTGGCGGGCTTTTTCGCGCGCCTGCGCGAACACGGGGAACAGAATGGCCGCGAGAATCGCGATAATCGCGATCACGACGAGCAATTCGATCAGAGTAAAACCAATTCTACGCTGCATTGACTTCTCCTGTCAGAGGGTACAAGAATGGCAGCCCGCGTGTAAGGGTGCGGCACGGGTGCGCTGCCGGTTGGAAGGAAAAAGGGCTGGTAGTATGTAGATTATGACGCTCCCATAAAGATTTATGTTCGCTTATCTACCATAGTACGATTGCCTACCTCGTTGATATTCGGCGGGTAATGTGTTTTCTCCTCCTTCATTTAAGAAAAAATTTCGTTGTAAGGCAAATATTTGGAAATTTTATTGCACAGCCATGCGAAACAGTGGTTCAGCATTAAACTGCGCCCTGCTTTTTCGGCACATTCAAAATCATCTTGAAACAAAACTACGCGGCGGTCAGAGAAAAGTTCTTCTAAAAAGACAAAGGAAATGCCGGTTTTTACGGTGAATGTTCCTTTTGAGAAATGTTCCTCTTCAAGAGGGATGTTCCAGCAAATGAGAAAGAGCTAATTCAGAAAAAGCATAGGAACGTTCATTATGTCAGATACGCTTGCCGCCTCGGATACCATGACTGCGCTGAAAACGCGCCTTGCGCAGCTTGCCCGCATCGAGCAGTGCGCGGGACTGCTTGGCTGGGACCAGCAGACCTACATGCCGCCCGGAGCAGGGCAGGCGCGCGCCGAACAGATGGCCGCGCTCAGTCAACTGCTGCACCAGATGCACACCAGTGACGAGATGGGGAATCTGCTTGCCAGAGCCGAAGTGGAAACGCAGGGACAGGATGGCGACAGCGACGACGTTCGCATGTTGGCCCGCCTGCGCCGCAATTATGACCGCGCCACCAAACTGCCCGAAGCCCTCGTGATTGAACTCGCGCGGCAATCGTCGCTTGGGCAGGAAGTGTGGATACGCGCCCGGCAAATGGCGGACTACGACCAGTTCGCGCCCAGTCTGGAAACCATGCTGAATCTGGTTCGGCAGGCGACGGAGTATCTGGGTTACGACGCGCACCCCTACGACGCCCTGATTGACCAGTACGAGGCCGGAACCACGCAGGCCGATGTTGCCGTGATGTTCGCCGACATGAAACCGCATCTTGTGGAACTGATACAGGCGATTGCGCAAAGCAAAGCGCCTGTAGACAACAGCCTGCTGCACGGCGATTTCCCCGTTGACGCGCAGCGCAAACTGACGCTCGACATTGTGAAAGCCATCGGGTTTGACATGACGCGGGGGCGGCAGGATGTTGCCCCGCACCCGTTTTGCTCCAACTTCGGGCGCGACGACGTGCGTATCACCACGCGCTTCGATCCGCGCTATCTGAGCATGTCCATTTATGCGTCCATGCACGAGGCGGGACACGCGATGTACGAGCAGGGTTCTCCGCTTGCGTTCGAGGGGTCGCCGCTTGCCGGTGGAACCAGTTTGGGCGTCCACGAAAGCCAATCCCGGCTGTGGGAAAACATGGTCGGGCGCAGCCGCGCGTTCACCACGTTCCTGTTCCCGCAGTTGCAGCAGGCGTTCCCGAACGCTTTTGCCCACGCCGACGCCGATGCGTATTATCGCGCTATTAATAAGGTAACGCCGTCCCTGATTCGCGTGGAAGCGGACGAGGCCACGTACAACCTCCACACCCTGCTGCGCTTTGAACTGGAGTGCGCCCTGCTGGAAGGCTCGCTGGATGTGGGCGACGTGCCGGACGCCTGGGACGCCAAAATGGAAGAGTATTTAGGCATCACGCCCCCTTCGGACGCGGACGGCTGCCTGCAGGACGTGCATTGGTCCGCCGGCCTGATCGGTTACTTCCCAACCTATTCCATCGGCAACCTGCTGTCGGCGCAATTGTGGCATACCATCGGGCAGGCGATCCCCGAACGCGACGCGCAAATGGCCGAAGGCGAGTTTGAACCCATTCTGGATTGGCTGCGCGTTAATGTTCACGATCACGGCAGCAAATACCTGCCCCGCGAACTGGTCGTCAAAGCCACCGGCGAACCGCTCACCTCCCGCTACTATGTGGACTACCTGAACACGAAATACCGCGCAATTTACCAACTGTGAAGGCATATTAAATGTTCAAGTTGCTAAGAAAAATGAGTTTGTGTCTGCTGTTGGTTGTACTGCTGACTTCCGGCACACAAGCAAAATGGGCAATGGTCGGTACGGACGTTCCGGTTGCCCGCCTGATCGCCAATGTCACGCCGTATGTCAAAGAGCATCCCAACGACGCACAAGGGTATTACGTGCTGGGACGCATCCATAGCCTTGCCTTTGTGCAAACAGACGCCAATGTGCGCGTTGTCACCAAAGCCGAACGCGCGGCAAGGACAGTTCCCGCCACTCCGCCGTCCAACGATCCTGCCAATGCGCTGCCCGAATTTCCGCATCAAAGCGTTCTGGTGGGGCAGTACCAGAAAAAAGTGGCGGCGCTCAAGGCCGAAGAGCGAACGCATTTGCTGGAGTCCATACGTAACTACCAGAAAGCCACGCAGCTTGCGCCCAAAGAGGGGTTGTACTGGCTCGGTTTGGGCTGGATGCTGGAACAGGCGACGAACGCGCAGGCAAATAACGGCCCCGCACCCGAAGAAATCACGGCCAATGCTCCCGCATGGCGCTTACAGGCACTTGCCGCGTATCGTCATGCCTACCAGTTAAACATAAAGGGAGACTTGAAAAAGCCGTACTTTGGCGTCGGCGAGGATACCAACATCAGTCAGGAAGCGGCGGAAGGCAGTTTGCGTCTGTACAAAGAGCAGTCCTTAACCCCCGAACAAAAGCGGGAACAGCAGGAATTAACCGCCAATGTGCAGAAACTCAGCCACATCGGACACGCGATTACGCCCATTATTTTCCCGATGAATGGCGCGGCTTCCCTGTCCCAACTGGTGAATACGCGCCGAACGGTTCGCTTCGATCTGGCCGGGGATGGCAAAAGCCGCGCCTGGCCCTGGGTCACGCCCGACACCGGATTTCTTGTCTGGGACCCCGCGCATACAGGTCATATAACATCCGGGCGGCAGTTGTTCGGCTCCGCGACGTGGTGGATGTTCTGGCGAAACGGCTATCAGGCGCTGCAAGCGTTGGACAACAACCATGACGGTTGGCTGACAGGCCGCGAACTGGAGGGCATTGCCGTATGGCGCGACGCCAACAGCAACGGCGTCTGCGACAAAGGCGAAGTGACGCCCCTTGCGCAATTGGGAATCACTTCCATTGCCACGCAAAGCGCGGGAACCGAACAGGGAATGCCCGCCAATCCCAACGGCCTGCGCCGAACAAATGGAACCTTCCTGCCTACCTACGACTGGACACCGACCTCACTTTCCAACACGCCGAAATAATGAAACACCATGCCGGATTTTGAACGCAGCCTGCAAGATATAAAAGAAGAAGTCCGCGCCCGCACCGACATTGTAGAGATTGTCGGGCAGTATACCACGCTTAAAAAAACGGGCAAGAACTTCTCCGGCTTGTGTCCCTTCCACAACGACAAAAAGCCGTCCTTCAGCGTCAGCCCGCAGTTTCAAAGTTATAACTGCTGGTCGTGCGGGGAAAAGGGCGACATTTTTTCGATTATCCAGAAGAAAGAGAATCTGGAATTCGTGGAAGCGTTGGAATATCTGGCGAAGCGGGCGGGAATCCCGTTCGAGCGCAAGGCCGGCGATCCGCAAAAGGCGAGTGAGCGCGAACAGGCTTTGGAACTGAACCGGCTGGCGATGGGGTTCTTCAAGGACTGCCTGACGCGCAGCGCGGAAGGCAAAGAATACCTGGTCAAGCGCGCCCTGCTCAAATCCACGCAGGAGCAGTGGGAAATTGGCTTCGCGCCGCAGGATTGGGATGCCTTTGTATACCATTTGCAGCGACATAAAGCCGATTTGGAACTCGCTGTCCGCATCGGGTTAATCCGGCAGGGGGACGATGGCAAGTATCGGGACTTTTACCGTAATCGCTTGATGTTTCCCATCTACGACGGGCAAGGGCGCTTGATTGCGTTCGGCGGGCGGGCAATGGACGACCACCCGGCAAAATATATGAATTCGCCCGAATCGTTTATATTTCACAAAAGCGAGACGCTGTATGGCCTGTACTTCGCCAAAAAGAAAATCGGCGGCGATACCCCGCCCGTGTTTGTCGAAGGCTACATGGACGTAGTTACCACGCATCAGGCGGGATTTACGCAATGCGTGGCAACCCTGGGCACGGCCATGACGCAGGAACATGCGCAGATGTTGAAGCGATACAATCCGCGCGTTATTTTGTGTTATGATGCAGACCGCGCGGGTGTAGGCGCGGCTTTGAAAGGCGCGCAAATTTGGGAGGAAATGGGTCTGGAAAAGGCGGAAGTGCGCGTTGCCCGCCTGCCCAACGGCGACGATCCCGACTCCATCCTGCGCGACCGTCCGAACGGCGCGGCCCTGTTTCAAGCCGCGCTGGACAACGCCATCCCTCGCGTGGATTTCCAGATCGAACTCGCCATCCGCCGCCACAACCTGCAAACCGATCAGGGACGCGCCGACGCCCTCGCGGAACTGATTCCCATTCTGGCGACCGTGCAGCAATCCACGCGCCGGGATATGTACGCGCAGAAATTCGCCTTTCTCAGCCCGCTCCACAATTATGATTTAGGCCGTGCCATTAATTCGATTTTGGCGGACGCGGAAATGTACGCCCGCCAAACAAACAACGCCCGCTCGCCCCGCGATCAGGGTTTCCCGCTCACGGAACAGGCCAACCAGCAGCCCTTGCAGGATACGCCCCCGCCCGCGTTTCGCGGTCCCGACCCGCGACAGGGGGGAAACCTGCCGCCCGGACAATGGCCGAACACGCGCAACACCGTCCGCAAGGGCGAGTATCCGGGACAAAACGGCAATGGATACGGCAACAACGGCTACGGCGGCAACAGTTATAATGGCGGTAACGGCGGCTATGGGAGAAATAGTGGCGAACGGAGTGGGTACGGCAGAAGTGGCTACAACGGAAACGGCTACGGCGGGCGCGGCAGAAACCGCAACGGGCCTGTTGGCGACCCAACGCCGCCGTCTACGGACACGCCAATTCTCTCCGGCGTGGAAAAAGCGGAGCGGCAACTGCTGCGCGCGGTCTTCAGCCCCGATTGGCGCGTGTTCGTGCTGAGTAACGTCCGCGCCGAATGGCTCGTCACGCCTTATGGCCGCCGCCTGTTTGAAATCGCTGCCCGCACCCCCTCCAACATGGAAGGCGGCATTGACCCCCTCCCCATTCTCCACCGCGCGCAGAATGAAGAGGAAGAAGAGGAGAGACAGGTAACAGGGAACAGGGAACAGGGAACAGCGGGAAATGCTGAACACGGAATGATGAATGATGAATACAATGCCGAATCCAATTCATCACTCAGCACTCATCACTCATCACTTTCTAACTCCCCTCGCACAGCAAAGTTTTCTGATTTTATTCGGGAGGTATTGGAGGATTCGCCGTTCCTGGCGTCGAATGAGCGTCTTAATGAGGCGATCATAACCAACTGCATCGGGCGGCTGAGGAAGCACCGGGCGGAATTGGAACTGCGGGCGGAAAGCGCGGCCTTACAGCAGTTGGAACATCTCACGCCGGAACAGCAGCGCGCCGCGATTGCGCAGCATCAGGAAAAGATGCGCGAATTGCGCGGCTCGCCCCCCAAAGACGAGGCCGCATAGCACGAACCAAGCGCTCAATCATTGAAGAAGCGCGTAACAAAACCGTTCCCGACAGCTTGCGCTCAGAATAAAAGTTGTTTCAAAAGAGCAAGCGCGCAAAAGGAGAGTGTCGGAGTGGGAAGCACCAGCGTTGCCGTTTCAACGGCTCAGGGCGCGGAGGAACTGCGTCATTTGCTCCTGCGGGGCAAAGATCGCGGTTTTCTGACCTACGAGGAAATCCACGACAGTTTAGGGGCAAACGTCGGCTATGACAGCCTGAGCCATGAAGACGGCGACAGCGTCCAGGTGGATGAATTGATTGACCTTCTGGCGCGTGAAGGCATCGAAGTCGTGCCACAGGCGTCCGGCAAGGACTACGCCGCTCCCCTGCATTTGACCGACATGCCGCCCCCCCTATCGGGCCGGGAACCCGAATACATCGAAGAAGAGATTGTGCCCCTGGAAGGCTTGCCGATTGACGATAGCGTCCGCTGCTGGCTGCGCGAAATCGGCAAAACCCCGCTCCTGTCCCTCGCGGATGAGGTTTATCTTGCCAAGCGCATCGAGCGCGAAACCGAAAACCCCCGCGCCGCCAAACGCGCCAAAGACACGCTCACGCAGGCCAATCTACGCCTGGTTGTCAGCATCGCCAAAAAGTACAGTGGGCGCGGCCTGTCGTTCCCCGACTTGATTCAGGAAGGCAACCTGGGCCTGATTCGCGCGGTGGAAAAATACGATTACCGGCGCGGCTACAAGTTCAGCACGTATGCGACGTGGTGGATACGGCAGGCGATTTCCCGCGCCATCGCCGATCAGGGGCGCACCATTCGCGTCCCCGTTCACATGATCGAAACCATCAACCGCCTGATGAAAACGTCCGGCAATTTAATACAGGAGCAGGGGCGCGAACCCACCATGGAAGAAATCGCGCAGGCAATGAGCGTGACCGTCGAGCGCGTGTCGGAAATCATTCGCGCCGCGCCCGAACCCCTGTCCCTGGAAACGCCCATCGGCGAAGAAGACAGCCATCTGTCTGATTTTGTGGAAGACCACGCCGCCCTGCTGCCCCCGGAAGCGGCAGCGCAAATGATCGTGCGCGAACACATCAACGACATCCTCAACTATCTCACGACGCGGGAAAAGGACGTGCTTGTCATGCGCTTCGGCCTGGAAGACGGCTGCCCGAAAACGCTGGAAGAAGTCGGGCGCTGCTTCCACGTCACGCGCGAACGCATCCGCCAGATAGAATCCAAAGCCCTCAAAAAACTGCGCAATCCCCGCTGCAACTGCCGCCTCCGCGCCTGTCTCGAATGGCAGTAAGTCACCGCGCAGGCCCTCACCCAAACCCCTTCTCCCAATAGGCATAGCATCCGCGTCCGTAGGACACTTGTACTTTCCTGCCGGGTACTTTCAATACCCGGCCTATAAGGAAAAAAAACTGCAACCTTTCCCCTCCACAAGTCGTCTGAATACATATACATACGTCTAGTATAAAGGAAGGAGAACAGCCGCCTATGCTCTGCCTGCTGCCGTTGCCGCCCTGACGCCGCTGAGGTCACGACGCCTCTCTCCTACAACCAGACACAACGAGACATCGGGCTGGAAGCGCTGCATTGCCAAGATTTCGACGATGACTCTACATACTCTTTTTTCTACCTGCCCTTTTTTCCGACGCTTTCATCCTTCATCCTTCATCCTTTCCTTGCGCCGGTTCGGCAAGGGATAGATGTACAGACTCTAAAGTGGTTTTACGTAGATTGCTACTTGTAGGCGGCTTGCTGTTCCTGAAAGTTTCCTGCCTCCAAATTGCGCCGCAATAGGACGCGCGCTCGATAGACGCGGGAGCGAATGGTTCCCATCGGGCAGTTGAGCGCGTGGGCGATCTGCTCATAGGAGCGTTCCTGCGCTATCATCAGCAGGGTCGCTTGGTGCAAGTGGGGCAGGGAACGCAGCGCGGCTTGCAGTTCCCCACTGATTTCTCTTTCCAGCAAGCGCTCCTGTGGACCACTTGCGCTGTCGGGCAGTTCGGGGCAGCACCCTCCCTCATTCCCGTTCTCGTTCTCGCCGGAACCCATTGTGGGCGCATCCAGCGAAATTTCCGGCCTGCGCTTGCGCTTGCGGCTTTGGTCTATGATGATGTTGCCCGCGATCCGAAACAGCCAGGCTTCAAAAGAGTAGCGGGGATCGAACGTCTCGAAATGAGTCCAGGCGCGGGTCAGCGCTTCCTGCGTCACGTCTTCGGCGTCGTGCGCATTGCCGACGGAACGGCGCGCGTAGTTGTACAGCCGTTGGTGAGTTTGCGTTACGAGGACTTGAAACCGCGCCTGTCGCCGCGCAAGCGCCTGCTCCCCTGTTTCCTTCCAGTTCGCGTTTCCTGCTTTCATTGCAAATTCGGGAGCCTAAGTCATTATCGTTTTCCTTCCTAACGTGACACTTTCCTAACGTAGCACTTTTTCAAGTGGGGAGTTTTCGCGTAACGATTGAAACGGCGGTTATGCGGACACCGCCAGGACGATTTTGCCGGGTTTATGGGGCTTGCCGGCCAGCATTTCATGTGCCAGGCGCGCTTGCGCGAGGGGCAGCGTTTCGCCGACATGGGTTGTGAGCCGTCCCGCATCGAACATCCCGGCAATCCGGCTCAAGCCTGCGGAGGTGACGCAAACAATAAAGTACGCGCTCCGAACGCGCTTCTGTGCCGCCTTCTCCTGATCGGGCAGGGATACGACGGACACCACAATGCCACCCGGCTTGAGAACGTCGAAAGATTGGTCAAGAATTTCGCCGCCAATCGTGTCAATCACGACATCCACCTCTTTCACCTGTTCCGCCAATTTCGATGTTTGCGCGTCAATAATCTGGTTCGCGCCCAGGGCACGGACGTAATCTGCATCCCGCGTTCGCGCAAGGCCGATAACTTCGGCTCCGGCCTGCTTTGCGAATTGAACCGCATACGCGCCCACGCTGCCGCCCGCGCCAAGCACAAGAACCCGCTTTCCGGCTTCCACCTGCCCCTTATCGAACACCATCTGCCACGCCGTAATCGCTACGACGGGTACGGAAGCCGCTTCCACATAACTCAGCGACGTGGGTTTGGGCGCAATCATCCCGGCGTCCGCAACGGCGTACTCGGCATACGCGCCCGTGAACTGCGGATTGGTGACGCCAAACACGTCGTCACCAACCTTCAACCCGCTCACATCGGAACCAACCGCCGCGACAATTCCGGCAAGATCGGAGCCGGGAGTCAGGGGCAACGCCTGGCGCAGACTGCTCGCCCCGGACCTTACAAGCGCATCCCACGGCCCGACTCCCGCCGCCTTAACCTCCACGAGTACCTGCCCGATGCCGGGCGCGGGCCGGGGCGTATTCTCAATCACGATAGTTTCCACGCCGCCGAACTGATGAACCCGCGCCGCTTGCATCTGCCCTGTCACGACGCTTTTCTGATCTGCCGAATGTTCGTTCATAATCACCTTCCTGAGCAATCACCTGAAGCAATCGCGTGAATACCAGGCGGAGGGACGCTGAAAGTTCACAACTTCTGCGTCCCTATCAACTATTAACTATCAACTATCAACTTCTTTGTGGGCGAAGTTTCAGCGCTGCCAGTAGTTGTTGGCGGCGGCAATGGTGGCGAACTCCGTGGCGACAACCTGGGAAATGGCGATCAGCATCATGGCGTCGTTGGCGTACACGGCCCGGAGTTCCTGGCGTTTGTCGGCGTCCGGCTGCGTGAACTTGATGACAAGGCGGGCGATATGGACGGCGAGTTGGCGTCCTTCTTCGGGCGTCGCCGTAATCAGCGTGTTGTTGGGAATCAGTGTTGGAGTATCCAATGTAAATGTCCTTTCATGTCAGGGAATGCGAGGCGTTTTATGCAGTCCTGCTACACGCTCAGGGCGGGTACGCGGGGATGTGTGGCCCATTCGAGGGCATAATCCGCCACTTCTTCCCATCCCGGTTCGCCGAGCGTGTAGTGCGAGCGGTTGGGGAACTCTATGAAGTGTGTGATCGCCTGGGAGTTGCAGTACAGGTTATAGTTCGCTCTGGTTACGGAAGCGGGCGCGATGTGGTCCTTGCCGCCGGCAATCAGCAGCAGCGGCGCGCGGTTATTGTTGTGAAAATTGACGGCGGTTGCCGCGTGTGGGTTGAAGTTGGCAAGGCCGGCCTGAAATAAAACATGGTCGGGACCCGGCACGGCGTAGCGTTCGTACACCCGGCGCGACTCGGCTTCGCTCAACTGGTTGCCGAAAGCATAATGGAACTGCTCCGGCGTCAACGCCGCCACTTTATGAAGATTGAACGGATTGCTGAGGGCGGGAAACGAGAACTCGCAGCGTTGAAAACGGCAGCAGCAAAATGCCTTTGACCGGGGCGGAGTCGAGCGCCACGCCCGCCGCGCCCAATCCCCTGTCCAGCAAAATCTGCGCGAAAAGCCCGCCGAACGAATGTCCCATGATGATCGGTGGTTTGTCCAGGCCGCGAATGATATGGTCGTAGTGGTCAACGATTTCGGTCACGCCCAATCCGCCGAGGGAAGCGGGATTACTGCGCAATTCTTCGATGCTTTTGTCCATGCCGGGCCAGGCCGGGGCGAGGACATTGTAACCTTTGTCCGTATAGCGCTTGATCCAGTGTTCCCAGCTCAGGGGCGTCATCCACAGCCCGTGTATCAGAACGATGGTGTCCGAAGTCGCCGGGGATGTTGTTTTGCTTGCCATGCTATTCTCCTCTTCTTTTCAGTGCAATGTTTAATGCTATGTTGATGCCGTTGATTGCGCTTTCCGGTTGATTGGGCTTTCCAGCGCAATCGCGTTGTAAAAACAGCAAGGTTGGCAGTACAATAGAAGGTGAGCGTGTATTGTGCTGCCGTCCTCTTTTTCAAAGTTGGCTTTCCCTTGCTGTTCGTCGCCGTTGACTGGTTTAGTATCCGGGGCCGGTATTGTCCGTAACGTTCCCATTTCGCGGCAAAAGCGTTCCCGCCTTAAATTTTTTCGCGCGAAATGGCGAAACGCTGAAAGTTCGTAGTTCCTGCCCTATCAACTATCAACTATCAACTATCAACTCGTCCGGCAGATACTGCCGCCCTTATCTGACCATTCCGCTATGCAGGAAGGAGTGATCCCGTTCATGACGACGCCTGAGACAGCCGACGCTTCGTTCCGCCTGCGTCTTTTCGGCCCGATGCAGGCGCTGGTGGACGGCAACGCCCTGCCTCCGATGCGTTCGCGCAAAGGCTTGTGGCTGCTGGCTCTGCTGACCCTGCGCCATGATCGCCCGGTGGAGCGCGAATGGCTGGCCGGAACCCTCTGGCCGGACGTGGAGCAAAGCCAGGCATTCGCCAATTTGCGCCCGATTTTAAGCGAACTGCGCAACAGTCTGGGCAGCCAGAAAGAGCGCTTGCAGTCGCCGGACCGCCATACGCTTCGATTAGATTTGGCCGGCGCGGACGTTGACCTGATCGCCTTTGATGCCGCAATTGCCAATAAAAACCTGACGGCATTGGAACAGGCAGCAACGCTGTATCAAGGTTCCCTGCTGGAAGGATGCGCGGAAGAGTGGGTGTTTCAGGAGCGTAATCAGCGCGAACAGGATTGTTTACACGCCTTGCAGCAGTTGGGGGATGCCGCTCTGACCGCCAGGGAGTATGCCAAAGCGATTCATTATTATCAGAAGGCCGCCGCCATTGATCCCTTCCTGGAAGTAGCGCGGCGCGGTTGGATGGAAGCGCTTGCGCAAAACGGGGATCGTAACGCCGCGTTACAGGTTTATCGCGAATTTGCCGCATTGCTGCGCAGTAATCTCCATGCCGCTCCTGACGAACGGACGAACGCTTTGTACGCGCGCCTGCGCGCCGAAGCGCGGCAGCAAGGCAATTCTCCCACTGTGGTTGCAACGCCGCCCGCGCCTGCGCCGACAGTAACAGGCTACCTCCCGCATCCATTGACTGATCTGGTGGGAAGGGAGGATGAGCGCGCGGAAGTGGCGTCCCGGTTGCGGCGTTCCCGGCTCGTGACGCTGACGGGTATGGGCGGAATCGGCAAGACCCGGCTTTCTCTTGAAGTTGCCGGGGAAGTCGTCCATGAGTATGCCGATGGCGTTTGGCTGGTCGCGCTGGACGCGCTTACCGAGGGGAAGCAAGTGCTGCCACAAATCGCTTCCGTTTTGGGCGTGAAAGAAGAAGCGCAGCGGGAACTAATGCAAAGCCTGGCCGAGCGGCTGCGTAACAAGCGTCTGCTGCTGGTGCTGGACAACTGCGAACACCTGTTGCAGGCAAGCGCCCAGGCTGTCGGGCCGATTTTGCGGGAAAGTGAGGGGGTACGGGTTTTAGCCACGAGTCGGGAAGCATTGGGCATTACGGGGGAAATTGTTTGGGCCGTGCCTTGCCTTGCCGTGCCTGACCCGGCGCATCTGCCGCAGGGACAGGCCACCTTGCTGCGGGTGCTGACGGGCTATGAAAGCGTACAATTGTTCGTGGAGCGGGCGCAATCCATCCAAAAGACATTTCTGCTGAACGCGGAAAATGCCCGGATGGTTGCGGAAGTGTGCTTTCGCCTGGAAGGTATTCCTCTCGCCATCGAACTGGCCGCCGCCCGCATCAAAGCCATGACCGTCGAGCAGATCGCGGCGCGTTTGAACAACGAACTGGGGCTGTTGATCGGCGGAAGCCGGACGGCGCAATCGAGGCAATTAACGTTGAGAGCGACATTGGACTGGTCGTATGCCCTGTTGAGCGAACCGGAGCGAATCCTGCTGCGGCGATTGTCGGTTTTTGCGGGCGGCTGGGCCTTGGAAGCGGCGGAACAGGTATGCGGCGAGGAGAGGGAACAGGGAACAGGGAACAGGGTACAGGAAAAAGAAGGAGAGCCGTTACTTTCTCCTTTCTCCTTTCTCCTTTCTCCTGCCGACGTGCTGAATTTGCTGACTTCCCTTGTGGACAAATCGCTGGTTGCGTTTGGGGATCAGGAAGGAACGATGGGCGGGCGTTACCGTTTACTGGAACCGGTGCGGCAGTACGCGGCGGAGCAATTACAGGCTGGCGGGGAAGCCGAGCAGGCCAGGGCAAGGCATCGGGACTGGTTTCTGGCATTGGCGGAGGAGGCCACGCTGCATTTGCGGGGAAGCGGGCAGCGGCAATGGCTGCAGCGGCTGGACAGAGAATACGACAATCTGCGGGCGGCGCTGGCGTGGAGCGCAGCGGATGCGCAGGGCGCGGAAGTCGGGCTGCGGCTCACGGGCGCGTTGTGGCGGTTCTGGTATGTGCGCGGCGATTACAGTGAAGGACGCCGGTATCTGTGGAACGCGCTGGAACGGGAAGGCGCGCAGGAGCGGACGCCGGCACGGGCGCTGGCGCTGAACGGAGCCGGCGCGCTGGCTTACGATCAGGCCGATTATATGGCGGCGCGGGCGCTGTTTGAGGAAGGCTTGAGTATTGGCAGGCAATTGGAAGACAGGCGGGGCGTCGCCGGTTCGCTGCGTAATTTGGGCAATGTGGCCCTGGCATTCAGCGAAAATGCAACAGCGCAGGCGCTGTATGAAGAGAGTTTGGCGTTAAGCAGAAAATTAGAGGATAGGCATAGTATCGCCGTTACCTTGAGCAACCTGGGCATTGTGGCGCGTCATGAGGGGGATTATGCGGCCTCAAGAACTCTCTTCGAAGAAAGCCTGGGAATTTCTAAAAATTTGGGAGACCAACTTGGCATGGCGCGGGCGTTTCTGAATCTGGGCAACGTGGCGCGTCAGCAGGGCGATGTTGCCGTTTCACAAAATTTCTACGAGGAGAGCTTGGGGATTTACAGAGAATTGGGAGACCGGCAGGGCATCGCGCGGTGTCTCGGCAGTTTGGGCAGTGTGGCTCATGGGGAGGGCAAATACGAGCTGGCGCGAGTTCTGCAGGAGGAGAGTTTACGCCTCTTTCGGGAGTTGGACGACAGGCAGGCGATTGCTTTAGCGCTCGGCAATTTAGGCGCGGTTGCTTATGAACAGACAGATTATGCGTCGGCGCGAAGTTTGTATAAGGAAAGTTTAAGCCTTTTGCAAAAGTTGGGAGACAAGGCGGGGGCAGTGGAAAGCCTGGAAGGATTGGCAGCCGTTTTGTCGGCGCAGACCGAAACACAGAAAGCGGCGATGCTATGGGGAGGGGCTGAGATGCAGCGCAAGATGCTTGGTATGCCCTTACCGCTCAATCAGCGCGAGCAGTACGACAAACAGGTGGCGCAAGCCCGCGCTGTGTTGGGTGAAGAGGCGTTTACGGCTGCCTGGGAAGCAGGCAGCGTTCTGCCCTTGGAGCATGCCGTAGATTACGCGCTCGGAAATTCATCACTGCCACATCAGAGCCATTGAGCCGCAAATACGCGCAAATGGACGCAAATTAAATTCCAGCCGCGCCATGTGAACGTTAGAAACGTTCCCGCAAGCAGGCAAACCTGGAATATACGGCTGCGCAGGGAACGAGGAGGCATGAGAACGTCGTCCAAACAGTTACGCATCGCGGGAACGGGAGAGATCATCATACCGCATCTGGAAATAGCCGTTACGCTCCGGCAGCAAACCGTCGGCCTGATTGGACGGCGGGAACTGCCTGCCGACGCAGGATTGTGGCTGCATCCGTGCAGCGGCATTCACACGTTCGGCGTCCGTTTTCCCATTGACGTTTTGTTTTTAGATAAGGAAGGAATCATTGTACGCGCCGTTTCTCGCCTAGCGCCCTGCCGCATTTGCGGCCCGGTGTGGAAAGCGAAAACAGTCGTAGAACTCCCCGCCGAAACCCTGTCCCGCTTTGCCCTATCCATAGGAACGCGCCTGGAAGTTGTGTAAAGAAGACAGAAGGCAGAAGACAGAAGACGGAATATAGGAATATGGAATATAGGAAGCCCGAATACCTGAATACCCGAACACCCGAATAGCCGAATACCAACACCTACAACCCTAGAACCTTAAAACCCTAGAACCCTAACCCAAAGGATTTTCCCATGTTTACTCCGTTTCAAAACGAACCCTACGTGAATTTCAATGAGGAGCGCCCTCGCCGCAAGATGGAGGAAGCGCTGGCGAAAGTGGCGCACGAATTGGGCCGCGCCTACCCGCTGGTGATTAACGGCGAACCGCTGGAGACGGAACACAAAACCACAAGCCGTAATCCAGCGCACATGAGCCAGATCATCGGGTACGTGTACGACGGCACGGCGGAAACGACGGAACAAGCGATACAGGCAGCAGTGGACGCTTTTCCCGCATGGTCACGAACGCCTGCCGAAGTCCGCGCCCGCTATCTGGTCAAGGCGGCGGCGATTCTGCGGCGTCGCATTTACGAGTTTTCCGCATGGATGGTGTACGAAGCGAGCAAAAGCTGGAACGAAGCATACGCGGACGCGGCGGAAGCCGTTGATTTTCTGGAATTTTATGCGCGTGAGGCCGTTCGTTTGGGCGGTTCGCACCCGACAACGCCGTATGCGGGTGAAGAAAACGAAGTCCGTTATCTGTCGCTTGGCGTGGGCGCGGTGATTGCGCCGTGGAACTTTCCGCTTGCCATTTTGTGCGGTATGACGGCAGCCGCGATTGTCACGGGCAACACGGTGATTATGAAACCGGCGGAACAAACGCCTGTGATCGGAGCCAAGCTGTTTGAACTGCTGCAATCGGTCAATCTGCCGCATGGCGTTGTCAACTTCGTGCCGGGGCCGGGCGAAATCGTGGGCGAAATCCTGACCGGACACAAGGACGTGCGCTTTGTGTCGTTTACGGGCAGCCGCGAAGTGGGCCTGCACATCCATGAGCGCATCGCCATCCATCAGCCGGGGCAGAAGTTCCTTCGGCGCGGAATTCTGGAAATGGGCGGCAAGGACGCTATTATCGTGGATGAGGACGTCAATCTCGACGCGGCGGCAATGGACGTGGTCGCGTCCGCGTTCGGGTTTCAGGGGCAGAAGTGTTCCGCGTGTTCCCGCCTGATCGCGCACACGAAAATTTACGACGCCCTGCTTGCCAAAGTAATAGACCGGGCTTCCAAATTGACGATTGGCGATCCGAGCCACTTCAACAACTACATGGGCGCGGTGATTGACGAGGGCGCGTACCAGAAAATCCTCAAGTACATCGCCATCGGGCGCAACGAGGGGCGGGTTGTCTTAGGCGGCGACGAGTCCGAAGACATGCTGGAAGGCGGGTATTTCATCCATCCGACGATTATTGCGGACGTGGACGCCCACGCCCGCGTCGCGCAGGAAGAGATTTTCGGCCCGGTTCTGACGGTCATACGGGCGGAAGACTTCGACCACGCGCTGGAAATCGCCAACAGCACGGATTACGCCCTGACCGGAGCCGTGTTCAGCTACAACCGTGACCATCTGGAACGCGCCCGCCACGAGTTCCACGTCGGCAACCTGTACCTGAACCGCAAATGCACGGGCGCATTGGTAGACGTGCAGCCCTTCGGCGGCTTCAACATGAGCGGCACGGACAGCAAAGCCGGCGGGCGCGACTACTTGGGCTTGTTCATGCAGGCCAAATCAGTCTGTGAGCGGTGGTAACAAACTGCTTTCGTGTGAGTTCATCGGCAAGTATCCGGCATATAAAATGCCGGATACGCAGGCCTTCGGCCAATTGTCCTATGGACAGAAGGTTGTGCCGTATTTAATTATTTATCTCTGAGAATGTGAAAACGAGGTTTTTATGCAATCTTCAGATCGAGTTACAGAATTCGGGTTAACAAACTTCAAATCCTTTCATTATCTGGAACACATCAAATCTGTGCCCTTAACGGTACTTGTCGGCGCGAACAGCGCGGGCAAAAGTTCCCTACTGCAAAGTCTGTTGCTGCTGAAACAAACTAACGGAGGTGACCGCTTCAATGGCGTTCTCAAGTTCGATGGCGAGTGGACGCACTTAGGCAGCTACGCCAACGTCATTTCTGACTTCGATCCACACCGTAAACTTACATCGAGTTCTCTGTTCACGAGTTTACAATTTTTGGCAGAATAGTTGCCATTGAGCTGCTATCTTCAAGTCGGAGTTTCCTAAAGGAGAGGCTAAAACAGTCATGCTCAGATTTGCGTTACAACTTACGATTAGTGATGAGTTTTAGTATGCCCACGGCGAGGTGCTAGCATAGAGGTTACTCGTTCATATTTTGCTCGGTTAGTTCGTTCATACCATAATTCATGACGGTCAGAACAAAGTGTGGATTTGCAATGTAAGTGCAGCGGTAGAGATACATCTCTTCTAAAAATTTACCCCAACATGCCACTATTACCAAGAAACCTGAAATCGAGTTGCACTCATGTAGTAAATGATGGCTTCCTGACCTATTCGCTTCAACTTGCTTCCACAAAACATGAGTGGTAAGAAGAAAGATCAATCGGCCTTCTATGTTCCCTTTATCTTATGTTCCTGCTCTTTCTATACCTGTAGGCATTTTGGCTAATACACTTTGTCAGACCGTCTGGAATATCTAGGTCCTTTGCGCGCTGACCCACGTCCGTTTTATCCTGTAGGAAACTCCTGATGTTGGACTGACAAGGGGAAACCACTGTGCCTTACCTGTTACTGCCACCAAAACGATGTTATTACGTATGTGCCATCTCCCGTGCACGGCGTTAGGAAGCGACACTATTTAGACGCGACAAACTACTGGCTGAAAGTCATGAAGGTGACGGACTGCCTGAGCATCAATCCTGTTGAGTCTATCGCTTACGTTGCCGCTATTCAGTCACGGTCTGCGGCAACTAAGTCCGTCAACTTGTCGCAGGTGGGGTTTGGGGTGGGGCAGTTGCTGCCTGTGCTTGTCAGCTGGTTTGAAAGGGCCTGATAATTCTATGCTGCTGTTGGAGCAGCCGGAGATACATCTGCACCCGCGCTTGCAGGCGATGTTGGCGGAGTTTCTGCTGTGTACGGCGCAGGTGGGGAAAACCGTGATTGTGGAAACGCATAGCGATCATCTGATAAATCGCTTGCGGCGGTGCATTGCCGAAGATGAAACCGGAACGCTTGCCGATATGGTCAGCATCCTGTTTGTGCATCCCGGCACGGAGGACAATCCGAGTTCCTATGTCGAGGCATTGGAGATAGATGAAACGGGAAACATCGTCAACTGGCCTCCCGATTTTCTAAGCGAAGCCGCCAACGAGTCGCTTGCCATACTCCGGGCGTCACAGCAGAAAACTACAGCGGCAAAGCCATGATCTGCCTTTTGGACATGGGGTTACTGGCGCTGGATACGGCGGCGTGGAACACCGACAGGCGCAAGTGTTTGCAGCCCGTGCTGTCAATGGCGCTGCATAGAGATTGGCTGTTGAAGTACCGCGTTCGCCTGCACTGGTCGGACGAATTTTTCAACGGATTCCCGTGGAACCAGCCGAATGTACCTCCCGAACTGATAGATTACTGTCGCGTCCTGACGCAGTTTCACAGCCAAATGCAGGCAAATGGCTTGTTGATTACGCAGGGACAGGCGAATGTACCGCCTGCGCTTCCGGCGATTATTCCTGATCTGATTGCCGAACCGCATCTTGCTCCTTTCCGCGCTACGTGGCTGTCCCTGCTCGGAACAATGGTTTGCGCCACAGAAGCGGTAAACGATGGCGTTGCGGTTCCCACGTGGGAACAGCCGCTTACCAGAAATCGGCAGGAAATCATCATTCAGAATATGGCTGAAGTGACCGCTTGCGCCGCGCAGGTTCCGATGCTGAAAGCGGAAGCGGAATGGCAAGCGTTCATTCAGCAGTACCATAAGCCCGATTTGACGGGAATACGCATTGCCGTTTTGGGAGGCGAACGCGCTTCCTTTGAACGGGCAAAGCAGCGGCTTATGGAGGCTTACAACGTGGCGGATTGTCGCCGCCTGCCGCCACATTATGAAGAAAACCGGACGCAGCAGCAAACCCAACAACGGTTAAGCCAAGTTGACCTGCTTGTTATTTGCGCCAATCGGCTGAAACATTCCGATACCGGCCAAATTAGAAACATCGAAGAAGCCGGGAGTTTGTCGTGTGCCGTCGTGACTATCAACAGCGACAGCGCGGATCAGATTGTTCAGGCAGTAGTCAATCATTACCGCGCCAGTTAAACATTTGCTCTGAATTATGGACAGGGAAGGGGATACGCTGTGACTGGAAAACGATTGTTGTTCCTGTGGGGAGGCGCAGCTTTGCTCGTCGCTCTGGAAACCAGCCCCGTTCGCGCCGATGAAAAGGCGGACGCGCTGCTCAAAGAAGTGGAGCAGACGACCAGGACGATCAAAACGCTTACCGCTGACCTGGTGGTACTAGATTCCAGCACAAGCTTCGACGGCAAAGTGGGAACGTCCAAAATGGCGGCGACGCTCAAACTCAAAAAGCCCAATCTGGCCCGCATGAACTTCTCTGAGGGAGAGTACGCCAAATCTATCGCGTCCGACGGCAAAAATCTGTACACGCTGATGCTCGACAATCAGTACCGAAAAGCCCCCGTTGATCCGATGGGTAAGGGCATTAATACGCTGTGGGTCGCGCCCATAGGTATGTTCTTCGGTGGTCAGCCTGCCGATATTTTTGGCGCCGGAGGTAAGCCGGAAACGGCCTACATGGGCAGGCAAGTTCTTGATGGCGTGGAATACGAGGTGGTTCAACTGAAAGGCGAAGCATCCCTTGGCCTTTACGATGAAACTCTATATCGCGCCGAGTAAACTGGCAACACGCATGGACCTGAACTTTCTGGATAACCGTACACCGCGCAGGCTGGAAGCCGTGCTGAAAAACGTGAAAACGAATGTGGCTTTACCCGACACGGCGTTTGCCTACGCGCTACCCAAAGACGCAACGGTTGACACGCCGCTCACATTAGACGATCACAACAAGAAGCTGCTTCCCGTCGGCAGCGTGGCTCCCCGCTTTGCGCTGTCTGCGCCGACAGGCGGCAAAACCACGCTTGCGGACGCGCTCAAAGGCAAGAAAGCCGTTCTGGTCAACTTCTGGTTCTACAATTGAGCCGCCTGTCGTAAGGAGTTTCCTCATCTGCAAACGTTGTACGCCGAACTCAAAGACAAAGGACTCGAACTCGTTGCCCTCAACGGCACGGATAGCGCGGACGTGATTAACAAGTACATCAAGGCGAATAACTTCACCTTCTTGATCGGCATGAAGGGCAAGGGCGACAACTACGACGCGGCTTTGCAATATCGCGTACAACTCTATCCCACCAACTACGTGCTGGACAGCGACGGCAAAGTAGTTTTCCGCTCTGTGGACTTCGATGAAGCGGGTATTCGCGCCGCATTGGAAAAACTCAGCGTCAAATAAGCGGTTAGGCGTGGCTGTAAATGTCGGGCAAAGCGTCCACCGCGAAACGACAAGACGCTTTCCCGGAGCAAAGGCGGTCATAGCGACGCCTTTGTGCCTGTCCATTTGGTCCAATAAAGGCCAAATTTGTGTACGCCTGTTGACATACAGGCAAACCATGCGGTATATTGTAAAGGTTTGCAAAGCGCGATAGGCGTGGGCGACTGCGCATAAGGAGGCGGGCGGGGCGGACGAGAGTTCTTTTCCCTGGGGATCACCTGGCAAAACGTGCCATAGATGCCATTATGCCGTGTCCTGTCCTGCCGCGCAAGGGCAGGTTTTTTTACGTCCGGCGCGTTCCATCTGCGCCCGCAGCCTGCGCGTAAGCAGCAAACACCATTTTTCGGAGAGGAAAAAGAAGAAAGGAAAAAGTAACCAATTATGGCGCTTTCTCCTTTTTACTTTTCCCTTTCACCTGATTTCAGCGCCGTGTGCGAAACGGAACTCAAAAGGGGATTGGCACAGTATGCCTACGATCAATCAGTTGGTCCGCAAGGGCCGCAAGCGTCTGATTAAGAAGACCAAAGCGCCCGCGCTCAAAGGCAATCCGCAACTGCGCGGCGTCTGCCTCGTGGTGAAAACGGTCACGCCGAAGAAACCGAACTCCGCGCTGCGTAAAATCGCCCGCGTTCGCCTGACCAACAAAACCGAAGTCACGGCCTACATTCCGGGCATCGGGCACAACCTGCAGGAACACTCCGTCGTGATGATTCGCGGCGGGCGCGTCAAGGACCTGCCCGGCGTCCGCTACCATATCGTGCGCGGCACACTCGACACCGCAGGAACCCGCGACCGCAAATCCAGCCGTTCCAAGTACGGCACGAAGAAGCCGAAGTAGAGTAGTCAGTAGTCAGTAGTCAGTAGTCAGTAGAAATGCCTGCTTCCTCATAGTTTTTGCGACAATAATAGCTTGCAAGAAGAGGTTTTCTACTGACTACTGACTACTGACTACTGACTACTCTCCGACAGGAGACAACCATGCCTCGTAAGGGAAAAAGTGTGCTGCGCGGGATTACGCCGGATCCGGTTTATGGCAACATTTTGGCGCAACGGTTTATCAACCGCCTGATGGTGGACGGCAAGAAGAGCGTGGCCGAAAAGATTTTCTACTCCGCGCTGGAACAATGCGAAGTTCGCGCCAAGCGTCCCGGAATTGAAGTGTTCGAGCAGGCCATCCGCAATGTCGCGCCCGCTGTGGAAGTGCGCCCGCGCCGCGTCGGTGGCTCAACCTATCAGGTTCCGACCGAAGTGCGCCCGGAGCGGAAGTACGCCCTCGCGTTGCGCTGGCTGGTCACGAACTCGCGCAAGCGGGCCGGACGCACGATGGCCGAAAAGCTGACGGGCGAATTGATGGATGCCGCGAACGGAACCGGCTCGTCCGTGAAGAAAAAAGAAGACGTGCATCGCATGGCGGACGCGAACAAAGCGTTTGCGCATTATCGGTTTTAGGAAGTAGTCAGTAGTCAGTAGTCAGTAGTCAGTAGAAATACATGCCTACTCAGAACTTTAGTGTGAAAACAAGAGCCAGTGAGCAGGAGATTTCTACTGACTACTGACTACTGACTACTGACTACTTCTTCGTGCCCAAATTGCTCGGCACGAAGGGGGCTGCATGTTGTACAATAAAACAGCAACTTGTCGTATGGCAGGGCGCGTGTTACGCTGTCGAACGGGGTGTCTTCGGTAGGCCAATCGGCGGGTTGCGCGCTGGAAGGCTGCATCAACCGTTCACAACAGGGAAAAGCGGGCAAAACAATCCGGGACGGCAAATTGCCGTTCTTTGTTGCGAAAGCATCGTTTAATTCCGAGTTTAATTTCGGCCTGTTGGGAACGCAGCGTTTCGGTTGCGCTTGGCAGCGATTACGCGCCGCGCGATTGGCAGTACGGGTTGATTATTCATTGAAATCAATCAGTAACCCCGGTGTTTACGCATCGGAGAAATAATTGGCATTTGAATGATCCTGAGAACCCACATTTCACCCGTGACACTCGAAGACGGCAGCGAGTGGACATGACTATTCCTTCGGAAACATTCGTAAGCAATTTGAACGCCGCCCGCGTCGGATGACCGGGCGAGGATAGACAGAAACGAAACTATGGCACGAGAATACCCTTTAGAGAAAATTCGTAACATTGGCATTGCGGCTCATATTGACGCGGGCAAGACCACCTGTACCGAGCGCATCCTGTTCTACACCGGGCGCACGCACCGCATCGGCGAAGTGCATGAAGGCGCGGCCACAATGGACTGGATGACGCAGGAGCAGGAGCGCGGTATCACCATTACGTCTGCGGCGACCACCTGTTTCTGGGGCCTGAACACCGACCCGGCGACAGCCGCGCGTGAGCGTTCGCATCGTATCAATATCATTGACACGCCCGGCCACGTAGACTTTACCGTCGAAGTGGAGCGTTCTATGCGCGTTCTGGATGGCGTTGTCGCGGTCTTCTGCGCGGTCGGCGGCGTACAGCCGCAGTCGGAAACCGTGTGGCGGCAGGCCAACAAGTACAAGGTTCCGCGTATCGCGTTCGTCAACAAGATGGATCGCATGGGCGCGAACTTCTTCGGCGTGGTCGAGAAAATGCGCGAACGGCTGGGCGCAAACGCGGTTCCGATCCAGATTCCTATCGGCGCAGAAGCCGAATTCCTGGGCGTGGTAGACCTCATTACGATGAAGGCCATCAAGTACCACGACGATCAGGGCCAGACGTATGACGAAGTGGACATTCCCGCCGACCTGGTGGATGTGGCGAACGAGTACCACACCAAACTGGTGGAAGCGGCTGCCGAGTCCGACGAAAGCCTGATTGAAAAGTACCTGGAAGGCGAAGCGATTTCCATTGACGAAATCCGCAACGCCCTGCGCATGGGAACCATTGCCGGCACGGTAATGCCCGTCGTCTGCGGTTCGGCCTACAAGAACAAGGGCGTACAGCAATTGCTGGACGCGGTTCTGTACTACCTGCCGTCACCCCTGGATGTGAGCGGCATCCCCGGCATCAACCCGGACAGGGGTACGGAAGAAACGCGGCAGCCTGCCGACGACCAGCCGTTCAGCGCCCTCGCGTTCAAAATCGCGCAGGATCAGTACGGCGTGTTGACGTTCTTCCGGGTTTATTCGGGAACGCTCAAAACGGGTGAAACCGTGTTGAACTCGACCCGTGACCGCAAGGAGCGCATCGGGCGCATCGTGCGGATGCATGCCAACACCCGCGAGGATGTCAGCGAAGTAAACGCGGGCGACATTGCGGCCATCGTGGGCTTGAAGGATACGCGCACCGGGGATACGCTGTGCGACGACAAGAAGCCGATCATTCTGGAAGCCATTGACTTCCCGGAACCGGTTATCTCCATCGCCATTGAGCCGAAAACCAAAGCGGATCAGGACAAACTCTCTTCCGCGCTGGTGAAACTGGCAAGCGAAGACCCGACGTTCCGCGTGTCAACCGACCCGGAAACCGCGCAGACCATTCTGGCGGGTATGGGCGAACTGCACCTGGACATCAAGGTTGACATTCTGAAGCGCACGTATGGCGTGGAAGCCAACTTCGGCGCTCCGCAGGTGGCGTACCGCGAAACCATTGCGCAGCACGCGGTAGCGCGCGTTCCGTTCAAGCGGCAAACGGGCGGTTCCGGTCAGTATGGCGACTGTGAACTGGAAGTGGACCCGCAGGAACCGGGCAAGGGCTACGAGTTCGTCAACAAGCTGACGGGCGGCTCGATCCCGAAGGAATACGTTCCCGCCATTGAAAAAGGCGTGAAAGAAGCGCTGGAAGCGGGCGTGATTGCCGGCTATCCGGTCGTGGACGTGAAAGTGTCCGTTACGGACGGCTCGTACCACGAAGTAGACTCCAGCGAAATCGCCTTCAAGGTGGCTGCGAACCAGACCATGAAGGAAGCCCTGCGCAAAGGCCGCTCGTACATCAAAGAGCCGATTATGGCGATTGAAGTGACGACTCCCGAAGGCAACATGGGCGATGTGATCGGCGACATCAACCGTCGGCGCGGTCAGGTGGAAGGCATGGAGCCGGAGCCGGGCGGCAAGCAGGTCGTGCGCGCGCAGTGCCCGTTGTCCGAAATGTTCGGCTACGTGAACGATCTGCGCGGGTTTACACAGGGCCGCGCGTCCTTCACCATGACGCCCTCGCACTACGCGGAAGTGCCGCGTAACGTGGCGGAAGAGATCGCCGCCAAGAGCGGCAAGCAGCCTGTCAAGGCGTAGCGCATCAACTCCGGGAGTAACGGGCAGACAACTGCCCGTTACTCCCGTTTCTTTGCCTGTGCAAGTGTTTGCAGGAAGTTTGTTGGGTGGTACAACGAAGTTGTGGAGTTAAGCCATGCCGGTAATTAGAATTCATCCGACAGTTCCGCAGGCCCCGCCGGAGTTGGTTGCCGCGCTTGCAGAAGAATTGCGGCGCAATGCGCCCGAAGGGCCGGAAGACGCGCCACGTATAGTTGAGGAAGAAGCCGTGCGCGGCAACTACTTCGCGGTTAAAGTAATCTGGGATGCCTGGAAAGGTCTCGCCCCGGAACTGCGCAGTCGCGCGATTATGGACGCCTACAATCAAGTCAGGCCGGAAGATGTGTCCCATATCAGTCTGGCAATCGGCTTTACCCATGCGGACGCGCAACGCTTCAATCTCACTTCTTGATGCAAAGGCAGCATGATGTCTTATCCTGAACCAGCCTGCGACCAATCTGCGCCTTTCCTGATGTGGGTAGAAGACGTGTATTTCATCAACAGGAAATGGCACAACGATCACGGGGTATGTTGAGAGGGGATCGTTCAGGATCAATACGATCAATGTGGAAGTGGTAGGGCTATGATCTGTATGCGCCTTGCCCACGTCCCACAAATGTTACGATGATGGAACAAGGCACAAGGTAGCAAAAGACGATAGTTTGTGGAGAACAGGCAGGCATTTTGCTTCGCGCTTGGATAGACGTATTGATGTACAGTTAGGGCAGGTTGTATTGCTGCGCCGGGCAGTATTCGGGCAGTATAAAGCGATTCCACGGCTAATATACAATGTGCCTGAGCGAAGCAGAAGGCAGTGAAAACATTCGGCCTTTATCGCAGATGAAGAAGTCGAATTCTTGTTTTGTAATGTATTATGTTCCGGGAACTTATACGTTCCTTGTCATGAGGTTTGATCTGGCAGCATCCGCGAACAGAGTTAACACTGAATTGTACACTTCCTCATCCCATCGCAATGGAAGAAGGACAAGAGTTTACCGTTTACTGCGGCGGGAAAGTTGTTGGAGCAGGTAAGGTTGTCGAACTGATAATGAAATTTTGATAGTGTAACGCGCGACACCGAAACGGTAGAGTAACGGACGCGCACATGCTGTAGCTTTGATTATGGAACCATTGGCAGCAACGATGGACAATGGCGCAGGAAGCGTCCGAAACGGCGCGGCTGGCGCAAGGGGATGCGGCTATCGCTCGGCAGCAAGTCGCGTACTATACGCGGCGTATCAAGCGGCAACGGCGATTATTGCTGTATCGTAAAGCTAGAAACCGCCCGTAACAGCGCGAAGCCTGGAGCCACGCCGAAACACCCGCCATTTCTTGCCACAAACACCTGCATTCGGTTATTACGTTCAGCGGAGTAAAGCGCTATGACATTGGCGTAAACGGCTGAGGGAACTGTACAAATAACGGGTTACTGCGGATTATGTTGGCAGTGTCGATGTGACACCCCTGGCGGCTGCAAACGCCATCAAAGATATGCGCTATATGCTCAACACGCGAAGTTATTTTGCGAAAGAGCAATTCTTATGGCTCTGCCGAAATGGAACAGAAATGGCGGAGCAAGATAATATGGCGGCGGATTGGCTCAAACAAGTTGCCGCTGACGTGAATTGCACCCAATTGTTATGTGCCACCTACACTGCGCGCTGATAGAGATGGCTGTACATACACGGTACAACTGCAGTAATGCGGGTGACGCTTCGGAAAGAACCAATGGTGCTGGAGCCTGGAAGATCTTGGAGTCTCACGAACGCAAAGCCACGCTGGCATTTGATGATAATGCCCGCTGGCGCGTAGCAAAAAGCGATTGTTCAAAGCCTTCGCAATGCCGAACTGATTACTAAATTTTGAGGTATAATAGCAAGCCGGTCTGCGGACAACGGATGCCCGACCGGTTTTTTCTTGCATCGGTGTTCGGTGTTCGGTATTGGGTATTCGGAAAGATACGCGCAATCAATCTGAACACCGAACACCGAACACCGAACACCGAACACCGACACAGAAAGAGGAACCAATGCCACCCCTCGGACGACAGGACAAGGTTCGCATTCGCTTGCGCGCCTTTGACCACCGCATCCTGGATCAGTCGGCAGAAAAGATCGTGGATACCGCCAAGCGCACGGGAGCGCGCGTGGCCGGACCCGTTCTCCTGCCAACCGACAAGGTGATTATCTGCGTGAACCGCAGCACGACCATTGACAAAGAAAGCATGGAGCATTTCGAGCAGCGGACGCACAAGCGCCTGATTGACATTCTCGAACCCGGCCCCAAAACCATTGACGCGCTGATGCGCCTCGACCTGCCCAGCGGCGTTGACATTGAAATCAAGCTGTAAGGCAAAATACGCATGGAACTCTGGCAGCAATGGTTTGCAATGGCGATTGAATCCAATAATGCGGCAGAAAATGCGCAAAGCGCCCAACATTGGCGTTCCAGCGTAAGCCGGTACTATTATTCAGCGTATCAGGCTGTTTCGGCTGTGTTGATTTATCGCGGACTGACGCCGCCACCAGAGGAAGAAGCCTGGGGACATGCTTCCACGCCGGACATGCTTGTGGAGCATTTCGGAACCTACATTCGCAGCAAGGATGTCAGGCAACGCTACGCAAATCAACTGCGGGAGTTGTACGCCTGGCGGATCAAAGCGGATTATCGTGGAAACGAGCAACTCCGAGCAAGCATCGGCGTTGTTCGTAAAAATGCCAACAGGTTGGTAGAAATGGCAGAGGGCATACTGCCGGAGGTATAGCGATGTACGAAGATATTCGGAATTGGCTATGCACAGAAGCGCAACAACGCAACATCCAGGCTGTTTTTCACATGGATCGCGTTGAAACGCACAACGGTTGGATTAAGTTGCCTGTTCGCATTGAGGGCGAGGATTTAGACACCGGTGATCGCGTAGAAATAATGTCGGAATTGGAAGACTCTTGGAATGACCGGGAGCCAGCGCCTGAACCTCGACTCCATTTGTCACTGACGAAGAGGTAACAAATAGAACTTGTTGCTTAATGGAAGTTGCCTTGGCTGATTTGTTGGAGAAACCAATTGGTTTGGATTTCGAAGCGTTTCATGCCTGGCTGCAGCAAGAGGCAAAGACGCGAAACATTCAGGCTTATTTCGCTATTCGCTCGGCGAAGATGCTTGAGGATGGCTACCTTAAATTGCCGACTTACATCGGCAATCCGGGGACTGCCTATGAACAGGTGGTTTTGATGGGAGACCTCGAAGACGCGTGGAACGATCAGGAACCAAAGCCTGAGTTTAAGTTGCATCTCTACCCGATGGGCAAGCCCCACGAGTGGAGCGGCGAGTAGAACGACACAAGTGTGCCTGTAACCACCGCGTCTTGAAGCAGTTGGCGGCATTGACATCGAAATCAAGCTGTAGGCGAAATCCGCATGGCATCGTGGCAGCAATGGCTGAATATGGCGATTAAGTCGCAGATATTCTGCCTCAAGGGTAAAATCATGTACGAAGATATACAGAACTGGTTTTGCACCGAAGCGCAGAAGCGGCACATCCCGGCAAAGTTCTTTATGGATGGAATTGAAGCGCATCCCGGTTTTATCCGTATTCCTGTTCGCATCGAAGATGACAGTCTGGATTATGGGGACAGGGCGGACAGGATGCAAGATTTGGAAGACTCCTGGAATGATCAGGAGCCGAAACCAAAACTGCTGGTCATTTTGCAGCCAGCGAAACACTAACGAGGAGAACTTATGGCGGTCAACACAATTCTGGGCAGAAAAATCGGCATGACCCAGGTCTTCAATGACCGGGGCGAAGTAGTGCCGGTTTCCGTGATAGAAGCAGGCCCCTGCATTGTCACGCAGCTCAAAAGTGTTGAAAAAGACGGCTACGTAGCCGTCCAGGTCGGGTTTGGCGAGATACGCCCCCGGCTTGTCAACAAACCGGAAACGGGGCACTTCACCAAAGCAGGCATCGCGCCAACGCGACACCTGCGCGAAATCCGCACCGACGACACAAGCGCGTACAAATTGGGCGATGCCATTAAATGTGACATCTTCGCGCCCAACCAGCGCGTCAAGGTGACGGGTATATCCAAAGGCAAAGGTTTTGCCGGCGTCGTTAAGCGCTACCACTTTCATGGCGGCGATATGACGCACGGCTCCATGATCCACCGCAAGCCGCAGTCCAGCGGCGCGACCGATGCGGCCCGCACGTTCAAGGGAACCAAAAAACCCGGACAAATGGGCAACAAGCAGGTGTCGGTGCGCGGACTGCGCATTGTGCGCGTGGACCCGGAACAAAATTTACTGCTGATCGAGGGCGCTATTCCCGGCTCCGACGGCGGGCTTGTGACCATTCAGCGCCTGGGGCGACGGTAGGAGATAGCAAACATCATGGCAAGCATTACACTATTGAACCAGGAGGGCGGCCAGGTCGGCGCGCTCGAACTGCCTGATGCGGTCTTCGGCGTCGAATACAATCAGGCGCTCGTCCATCAGGCTATCGTGTCCGAAGAAGCCAACCAGCGGCAGGGCACCCACAACACCAAACAACGCTCCGATGTGCGCGGCGGCGGACGCAAGCCCTGGAAGCAAAAGGGCACGGGACGCGCTCGGCAGGGTACGATCCGCGCTCCGCAGTGGCGTGGCGGCGGCGTCGTATTCGGCCCGCACCCCCGCGATTACCGCAAAGCGTTTCCCGTCGCTATGCGGCGCGGCGCGATGCGCAGCGTGCTTTCTGAAAAAGTGCGCGAAGGCAACATCATCGGACTCGACGCGCTCAATTTCACGGAAGCCAAAACCAAGAACGCGGTTGCTTTGCTCAAGGCGCTCAATCTTGGGGATACCAAGCGCGTCCTGATCGTGGTTCCCGAACACAGCGAAACCCTGCGCCGCGCAACGCGCAATCTGGAAAGTCAGGGATTGGAACTGCGGTTCGCGCCCAACTTCTCCGTGCGCGACGCGCTGGTGGCGAATAAGATCGTCATTGTGCAGGACGCGATTGCCAAAATCGAAGCGGTCTGGACCTCCAAAAGCAAGAAGCAGGGCAACAGCGCCCTGGGCGCGCAGGAGGATACCGCCGAAGACGCCGCCGCGATTATGACCGACGGCTCTATAGAAAATTCCACGATTGGAACAGAAGGAGCGGAGGTGTCCGCATGAGAGACGTACACGAAATCATCATTCGCCCGCTGCTGACGGAAAAAAGCACCATTCAGGCGCAGCAGAACAAATACCACTTCAAAGTGAACCCGTCGGCCAACAAGATTGAGATTGCGGACGCGGTTGGCAAAATCTATGCCAGCGCGGGCGCGAAAGTGCTGGCGGTCAATACCATCCATGTCAAAGGCAAGAAAAAGCGCGCCATGACAAAGGGCGGCAAGCCCGGCTACTCGCCCAACTGGAAAAAGGCCATCGTGACCACAGATAAGCCTCTCGAACTCTTTGATTTTATGGATCAGGGAACCAACGATCCGGGAGGGCAGGTGTAACAAATGCCGATTCGACATTATAAACCCAATACGCCGGGAACCCGCTTCCGCTCCGTTGCCACGCATACGGAACTGACGAAGCAGGAAGGCAAAAACCAGCCGGTTCGCCCGCATAAGCCCCTGCTGGAACCCATCAAAAAGAGCGGCGGACGTAACAACAAAGGCCGCATCACCAGCCGGTTCCGGGGCGGCGGCAACAAGCGCATGTACCGGATCATTGACTTCAAGCGCAACAAGTACGACATGCCCGCAACCGTGCGAACCATCGAGTACGATCCCAACCGGACGTGCCGCATCTCCCTGGTGGAATACGCGGACGGCGAAAAGCGCTACATCCTGACTCCCATCGGCATGAAAGTCGGCGATACGATTATCTGCCAGCGAAACGGCGGATATTCGGCCCGGCAACAGCCTGCCCCTGTACGCCATTCCTGTCGGCACAGTCATCCACAACGTGGAACTGCACCTGGGCAAGGGCGGGCAGCTTGTTCGCTCTGCGGGCGTCGGCGCGCAGTTGATGGGCAAGGGCAGCGGCAGCAAGTTCGGACAGGTGCGCCTGCCTTCGGGCGAAACGCGCCTGATTCTGCTGACGTGCCATGCCACCATCGGACAGGTCGGCAACCCCGAACACGAGAACATCTCGCTCGGCAAAGCGGGCGCGACGCGCTGGCGCGGACGCCGGGGCCATGTGCGCGGTATCGCCATGACGCCACGCGATCACCCGCACGGCGGCGGCGAAGCGCAAAGCCCCATCGGACGCAAAAAAGGTCCGGCTTCGCCCTGGGGCAAACCCGCCATTGGCGCCAAGACCCGCCGCAACAAGGCGACGGACAAGTTCATTATCCGCAGAAGGAACAGCAAGTAAGGGAACAGGGAACAGGGAACAGGGAACAGTAGATTTCCTTCTTCCTCAACCTATCAGAAGAATACAGGGATTTACTGTTCCCTGTTCCCTGTTCCCTGTTCCCTTCGGAGATACTCGATGGGACGTTCACTCAAAAAAGGACCGTATGCCGATCCGAAGCTGCTGGAAAAGGTGCGGGGCATGAATGCGCGCAATGAAAAGAAGGCCATCAAGACCTGGTCGCGCCGCTCCACCATTTTCCCGGACTTCATCGGGCATACCATGCTCGTACACGATGGGCGCAAGCATATTCCGATTTTCATTACCGAAAACATGGTCGGACACAAGCTGGGCGAATTCGCCGGAACGCGCCTTTTCCGCGGACATGCCGGGCAGCAGGTCGAACGCCGCTCCGGCATCAAATAGAAAGGGACGCGAACCGTCATGTCCAATGACACAGTTGACTCCAATGTGGGCGTCCTCGAACGCCCGCGCCAGCACCGCGAAAACCGCAAAAAGAACATCGGGCGCAAAGTGGCCCCCAATCAGGCGTTTGCCGTCGTGAAGTTTATCCGCGTTCCGCCGCGCAAAGCGCGCTCTGGTGATAAACGAAGTGCGCGGCAAGTACGCCAATGACGCGCTGGCTTTTCTGCGCTTCATTCCGAATCGCGCGGCAGGCTACATCTCGAAAGTGCTGTACTCGGCTGTCGCCAACGCCGCCAACAATCACGGCCTTAACCCCGATAACCTGAAACTGGTGGAAGCCCGCGTAGACGAAGGCCCGCGCATGAAGCGCGTACAGCCCCGCGCGCAGGGACGGGCATACCGCATCCTGAAGCGGATGAGCCATATCACGGTTATCGTGGAAGAAGTGGAACCCAAGCCGCGCAAGCCGAAGAAGACCGGACGCCGCAATCAGCAGCCCGGACGACAGCAGCAGGCAACGCCGACGACAGCCTCCGCGCCCGTCGCCGCGCCGCAGGCAACGGAAGACACCACGCCCATAACAACGACGGAAGATACGACGCCCGGTGAGATTGAGGCGACAACGGCAGCCGAAGCAACAACAGCGGCAGTCGCAACCGAAGCCACAACGCCCCACGTTCCGGCAGTGGAAACAACCCCGGCGCCAACGAAGCGACGGAAACCGTAACAACCGGCGCGGCGCAGTCCACGAGCGAAGTAACCGAAGGCCCGCAAACGGCGAACCCGGCGACAACCGACGAAATCGGCGCGCCGACAACCCCGCCCGCCATAGAGCCGACAACCGCGCCAACGGACGGCGACGTGACCGGCAGCACACAGGCCGAAACCGCCAACACAGGCGACAAAACCGACGAAATTGGAGCGCCGACCGAGTAGGAGGGAAGATATAAGATATAAGATATAAGATATAAGTGTGGAGTCAGTGCAGTGTCTACTACATCAGTGGAGTAAGTGAGCAGAAGGCATCCTTACTTATATCTTATATCTTATATCTTATATCTCCTGCCTCTCAGGAGAAAACATGGGCCAGAAAGTACACCCAATCGGATTTCGGATCGGCGTGATTCGCGATACGGAGAGCAAGTGGTATCTCCCGAAGCGCGGTTTCGCCGACGCCGTGTATGAAGATTACAAAATTCGCCGCTACATCAAGAAGCACAAGATTCTTGCCAACGCCGCTATTTCCCGCGTGGAAATCGAGCGGGGCGGCAACCGCGTGAAAGCCACGCTGCATACGGCCAAGCCCGGCATCATCATCGGGCGGCAGGGGCAGGGCGTGGACAACCTCAAAGCCGAACTGGAAAAGCTGACTCAAAAGCAGGTGCATGTTTCTGTCAACGAAATCCGGCAGCCGGATCAAGACGCGCAGCTTGTGGCCGAAAGCATCGCGCAGCAGATCGAAAAGCGCATCGCGTACAAGCGGGCTATGCGTCAGGCGGTTTTGCGGGCTATGAAGCTGGGCGTCAAGGGCATCCGCGTGATGTGTTCCGGGCGGTTGGCGGGCGCGGAAATGGCGCGTAAAGAGCAGGATCGTCAGGGCAAAATCCCCCTGCATACCCTGCGCGCCGATATTGACTACGGCTTTGCCGAAGCGGCAACAACGTATGGCAACATCGGCATCAAAGTCTGGATTTACAAGGGCGATGTTCTGCCCGGACAGGCGCAGACAGACCGAATCCGAACCGGCTCGCCCGCAGCGTGGCGACGGACGCCCGGATCGTTCCGGCGAGCGCTCCGATACCGGACGCGGCGGACGCGGCGGTGAGCGTGGCGGACGCGGCGGTGATCGCGGCGGCAGAGGCGGCGGTGGCGGACGCGGCGGCCAGGGTGGCGGCGGTGGCTACGCCGGCGGTGGCGGCCAGGGCGGCGGTCAAGGCGGTGGCGGCTACGCAGGTGGCGGCGGACGTGGCGGCGGCGGTCAAGGCGGCCAGGGTGGCGGCCAGGGCGGACCTGCCCGCACCGGTGGACGCGGTGACGGCTTCGGCGGCGCGGCACAGGGCGGACCCCGCGCGCAGGGCACAGGCGGCAGCCGTCCGAGCGGCGGTGGCGGCGGAACAAGCCGTCCGGGCGCAGGCGGCGGACCGAGTGGTGTGCCGGGTGGCGGCGGACGACCTGCGGGTGAGCAGGGCCGACGCGCCGATGTTAGTGGAACCGGGCGCGAAGCGCCGCAGGGCCATCAGGATCAACGCGGGGGCGCAGGCCCCGGCGGGGGTCATCCCAACGATAATCCTACACCGAATGAGTAGGTGTGCGGCGGAGAAGGGAACAGGAAACAGGGAACAGGGAACAGTAGAATGTACTGTGAACTAAAACCCTCAATTAAGCCAGGGCAAAGGTTCAGCGGGCGCATCCTGCTGTTCCCTGTTCCCTGTTTCCTGTTCTCTGTACTCTGCTTCATGGAGGAAACCAAACAATGTTGATGCCGAAGCGCGTGAAACACCGCAAACAGCATCGTGGGCGCCGCGACGGTAAAGCGTCGGGCGGAACGGAAGTCTCTTTCGGCGATTTCGGCCTGCAAGCTATGGAGTCTTGCTGGATGACGGCCAACCAGATCGAAGCCGCGCGTATCGCCATGAACCGCTACATCAAGCGGCAGGGCAAAATCTGGATTCGCATTTTCCCCGATAAGCCGTTTACCAAGAAGCCGGCGGAAACCCGCATGGGTTCCGGTAAGGGCGCTCCTGACGGCTGGGTCGCGGTAATCAAGCCGGGGCGCGTGTTGTTCGAGATGGGCGGCGTGGCCGAATCGGTGGCGCGGGAAGCGATGCGGCTTGCCTCGCATAAGCTGCCGATTGAAACCAAGTTTATCCGGCGCGACACGCCGACTGCGATGGTGGATGAATTGGATGCCGAGGAAGCGGCGGAAGTGCTGACGGAGGGCGATGACAATGGCGGAGCTTAAGATAAAACAGGTGCGCGAACACCTGCGCCAGATGAGCGATGACGAACTGCGGCAGGAAATCACCGCGAACAAGGCGCTGTTGTTCGATTTTCGCCGCCGTCAGGCGATGCGCCAATTGGAAAATACGGCGGCTATTCGCAACGCGCGCAAGCAGATCGCCCGCGCGCTGACGATCATAAAAGAGCGGGAAATCGCCGCGAAAGGAGACACCAGGTAGCCATGTCAGACGAAACAGTAAACTCGGTGGCAACGCCCATCGAAACCGAACCGACAGCTGCTGCGGTGAACGCTCCCGAAGCGACTCCGGCGGAAGAAGCCATCGGCGTGTTGGCGACGCCCAATGAAGAAGCGGCTGTGGAAACTTCCACGACGGAACCCTTAGCCTCGGAAACCGCCACAACGGAAGCGAACGCGGCGGAAGCCGGCACGACGGATGCGCCCGCAGCCGTAGAAACTCCGACTGCGGCACCGGCGATTGCCGAACCGGTTGCTGTCGCCGCTCCCACGCCGGTTGCGACGCCTGCTCCCAAAGCGAAGCCGCAGTCAACGGGCGGCGGGGCGAAGTCCAAGCTGTCCGATCCGGCCAACGACATGAACATCATTCATTTCGAGGGCGACAAGAGCGAAACCGAGCGTGGCGGGCGCAAGGTGCGCGTGGGCCGCGTGGTCAGCAACAAAATGGAAAAGACGATTGTTGTAGCCGTGGAAACCCGCAAGCGCCATCCGTTGTACGGCAAGTTCATGCGCCAAACGGCCAAGTTCAAAGCCCATGACGAGCAGAACGAGTGCGGCGAGGGCGATACCGTGGAAATCATGGAAACCCGCCCCATCTCCAAAGACAAGAACTGGCGCGTCGTCCGCATTGTTGCAAAAGCGAAATAGCAGTAGGCGGTAGTCTCAGAGTGGTCGAGTGTTCAAAGGTTTATTGCAGTAGTAGAATGAGTCGCTATGATTTGTCTCCCTGAACACCCAAATACCTGAACACCTGAACACCTGACTTCGGAGATAGCTAGATGATTCAACCCTATACCCGTTTGCGCTGCGCCGACAATTCGGGGGCGCGCGAGATTATGTGTATTCGCGTCTTGAAAGGCTCGAATACCAAGTACGCTTATGTGGGCGATGTGATTGTCGGCGTTGTGAAGTCGGCCACGCCCAATCAGCAGGTCAAAAAGAGCGATGTGGTAAAATGTGTTGTCGTACGCACAAAGCAGCCCATTCGCCGCCCGGATGGCAGCGTCCTGCGCTTCGATGACAACGCCGCCGTCGTTCTCGCCACCAACAATCAGGACCCGCGCGGGTCGCGTATTTTTGGCCCGGTGGCGCGTGAATTGCGCGAAAACAGCTTTATGAAGATTGTTTCGCTGGCCCCGGAGGTATTGTAATGCCCAAGCTGAAAAAGAGTACGCCGCTGGAACCGGTCAAGCTCAAAATCAAAAAAGGCGATACGGTGGAAGTAATTTCCGGCAAGGACAAAGCCTCGTCGGGACAGCCGCCCAAGCGCGGCGAAGTGCTGGCCGCGTATCCCAAGGAAAACAAAGTGCTGGTGAAGGGTGTCAACATGATCATCAAGCACCAGAAGGAACGGCCTTCCAGCCGCCCGTCCCTGAACAACGCCACGCCCCCGCCGATTCCCGGCGGGCGCATTGAAAAAGAAAACCCGCTTTTCGTCGCTAAAGTGATGCTTGTCTGCCCGAACTGCCAGCGTCCCACCCGCGTAGGCTACGCCTTCCGCGAGGGGCAGGAAAAGCTGTCGCGCCGCAAGTACCGCGTGTGCAAGCATCCTGACTGCGCGAAAGCGATTGACCAGAGTTAATATCTCACCACAGAGGCACAGAGACACAGAGGCTTCACAGAGAAAAGAACAGATAAAAGAAAAGGCAAGAAGAGTAGAACCGTAAGACTTCTTCTTTTCTCCTTTTCTCCTTTTCTCCTTTTCTTCTTTTCTTCTCTGTGGAACCTCTGTGTCTCTGTGCCTCTGTGGTGAACGACTTTCCCGCCGCCGGTCGGAAATCGGTGGGCGTTTAAGGGAGCGATTTATGCCTACAACGGCTCGTTTGAAAGAGCGCTACAAGTCTGAAGTAGCGCCCGGCCTCATCAAGCAGTTCAACTACAAGAACGTGATGCAGGCTCCGAGGATTGACAAAATCGTGATTAACATGGGCGTCGGGCGCGCGGGACAGACCGGCGGCGACAGCAAGGAACTGGACGGAGCCGTGCGCGATATGACGGCGATTGCGGGGCAGAAGCCGCTCATCACGCGCGCCCGCAAGTCCATCGCCAACTTCAAGTTGCGCGAAGGTTCGCGGGTCGGCTGCAAAGTGACCCTGCGCGGTGAGCGCATGTACGAGTTCTTTGATCGTCTGGTCAACGCGACGCTGCCGCGTATCCGGGACTTTCAGGGTATTTCGCCCAACTCGTTCGACGGCAGAGGCAACTTTGCGATGGGCATGAAAGAGCAGCTTGTCTTCCCCGAAATTGATTACGACAAGATTGACAAGGTGCGCGGCATGGATATTATCATCTGCACCACTGCCAATACGGACGAGGAAGCCCGCGCCCTGCTCAAAGCGATGGGAATGCCTTTCCGCGATAAGTAGGCTTGCGTTTTGGAAACCGAATACGAGTTCGCTTAAAACAGCCCGCTGTTGTTGGAAAACAATGGCGGGCTGTTTGTCATTAAAACCTGATATTATCCTGCTCTTTCGTTCAGGCCATGCAATGTGGAAGGGGATTCAAACGTTGTAGGAAGTAGGGCAGGAGAATTGCAGGGTGTATGAAGAATGTTGACTCGTAAGTTACGTATCCATGCAGAGGATTGCAGGGACTTCGACTGTTTGATGGGAAAGGGGCGCAGGCTTGATGGCGATGCCGGTGATTTGGACGATTGATGATGATGCCGATGTGTTGCAGGCGGTACGCAATGACTTGCGGCAGTACGTCAATGCGGCGGCAAAGGCGGCAGGCACGTCCCCGCAATACCGCGTGATGGCCGCGTCTTCCGGGCCGAGCGCGCTGGAAGCCCTGAAGGAACTGAAAGCGCGGAACGAACCCGTCGCCCTGTTTCTGGTGGATCAGCGGATGCCCGAAATGACCGGCGTGGAGTTTTTGGAGGAAGCGCGTAAGCTGTACCCGGACGCCAAGCGGATGCTGCTGACCGCGTACTCGGACTCGGACGCGGCCATTCGCGCCATCAACTCGGTGCGCGTGGACTATTATCTCGTCAAGCCGTGGAGTCCCGCGCATGAAAAACTGTATCCCTATCTGGATCGGCTTCTCGCGGCGTGGCAGCAGGATTACCGCCCCGATTTCGATGGCATCCGCGTAATCGGACACCGCTGGTCGCCGCTGACGCACGATGTAAAAGATTTCCTCGCCCGCAACCGCAGCCCGTATCTGTGGATGGATGTGGAAACGGAAAAGGATATATGCAATCGCCTGCAAGCGCTTGGATTGGGCGATGAGGATTTGCCGGTCGTGCTGTTTCCCGACGGCTCACATCTGGCGAAACCTTCCACACTGGAACTTGCCGAAAAACTTGGATTGAAAACGCAGGCGGATGCGGAGTTTTATGATTTGATTATCATTGGTGGCGGGCCGGCTGGACTGGCGGCGGGCGTGTACGGGGCATCGGAAGGCTTGAAAACGCTGATGGTCGAGCGGGAAGCGCCGGGCGGGCAGGCGGGAACCAGTTCGCTGATCGAAAACTACCTGGGCTTTCCCGAAGGCGTGACGGGGCAGGATTTGGCGCAACTGGCAGTTGCGCAGGCAAAGAAATTCAAGGTGGAAATCCTTGCGCCGCAGGAAGTGGTCGGGCTGCGGGTGGAAGACCCGTACCGGTACGTGACGCTCAAAGACGGCACTGAAGTGGGCGCGTATGCCATTGTGATTGCAACCGGCGTGACGTGGCGGCGCTTGAATGTGCCGGGACTGGAGCCATTGACAGGCGCGGGCGTGTACTATGGCGCGGCGATTACCGAAGCGATGGCGTGTCAGGATGAGCGCGTGTTTATTGTGGGCGGCGCGAATTCCGCCGGGCAGGGCGCGATGTACTTTTCCCGCTATGCCAGTCACGTCACGATGCTGCTGCGCGGCGACAGCCTTGCGCGAACCATGTCACAGTATCTTATCGAGCAGATCGAAAAAACCTGTAATATCGAAGTGCGAACGTGCGCGCAAGTTGTGAAGGCGCATGGCGAGCATCGGCTGGAAGCGATAGATATTCTGGATGCCAACGGCGACAAGGTTGAAACTGTGCCTGCCACGTCCCTGTTTATCTTCATCGGCGCGGAACCCTGTACGGAATGGCTCAACGGCATTGTGGAGCGCGACGATCACGGCTTCATCCTCACCGGCCCCGACTTGATGCAGGACGGCAAGTACCCGGCAGTCTGGAAACGCGACCGCGACCCGCTTTTGCTGGAAACCAGCGTACCCGGCATTTTCGCTGCCGGTGATGTGCGGCACGGCTCCGTAAAACGCTGCGCGGCGGGCGTGGGCGCGGGTTCCATTGCCGTACAGTTCGTGCATCAATATCTGGCGGAAGTGAGAGGATAGGTGTTCAGGTGTTCAGGTGTTCAGGTATTCAGGTATTCGGTATTCGGTATTCGGTGTTCGGTGTTCGGGTGTTCCGATGGCTCGGAATGACCTTGCTCTTGTTGCCGTTGCTGTTGCTTTGTGGGAGGGCGGCAAGGCGTGATGCAGCGTCTGTGATGGTGTTGGATTTTGAAAGCAATGCCGCGCCGCCTGCCGTTTGGGTAGTCAACATTCCGAATGAGAACGCCTCCGTCACGCTGTCTTCAGACAATCCCTTTGAGGGAAAACGCTGCCTGAAACTGCATTATCACTTTACGGGCAAGGGCGAGTTTGAATATCTTGGTATTCCCAACAAGGTGAAGATTCAAACGCCGATCCATAAATTGCGCTTCATGCTGCGCGGGGATAAATCCGGGTGTACGCATGGGATTCAGATAACGGATGCGTATGGCGAAACCCACCAGTACAAGTCCGGGAGCATTGATTTTACGGGCTGGAAAGAAAGCGTTTTTGATCTTGACGCCCCGCATGAAACGTGGGGAGGGGATAAGAACGGCAAGATAGATTATCCCATCACCGGGATTACGCTCACCGTCGGCCAGCCTGCCGACAAAACAAAATTGCCCATCGAGAGCGATCTTGCCTTTCGATGCTGTTCGCGTCGAATCCGACAAAAGCGCCGAAGTCACGCTGGGCGGCCAGATTGCCGTAACCTCGCCGCGCTTATTGCTCGGACATAAAAGGCGATACGCGCGTAACGCTTGCGGCTCCCGGCTTCAAAAGCGTGACCGTGAAATGCTGGAAGCAGGGAAGCGGTTTTGGTTCTGATTCCACCGTTGCTACGGTCGCTCTGGATGCGAAAGGCAAGGGTTCCTTTGTGTTTCCCGCCGACGCTTACCCGCATGGCCCCGATTACGGCGCGGATTATGGGCGACAATGGAACCGTTCACGATACCTGCTATCTCCAGCTTTACAACAAGGGCGGCGTTTCGTGGAACGAAGGCATACCCAAAACGGCTCCGCCGGCGGCGAAAGGAATGTCGCTGGTCTTTGCCGATGATTTCAAAGGCCCGCTTTCCATCTCTTCTACCGACCCGAAAGCGACGTATTACGATCACAAGCCGCCCAACGGCAGTCAGGACTTCAGTTCGCTGACGTTTACCGGGCGCGAGTCGCCCAACAATCCCTTTACGCAAGTAGACAACTATTTGCGCATCCGGGCCAGCGAGAGAACCCATAGCGCGGGTTTGATTTCCTCTCTGAAAAATGACGCCAGTGGCATCAAGGTGACGCTGCCCTGCTATTTTGAGTGTCGGCTTCTCGGCCCCAATGCCATCGGAACATGGCCGGCCTTCTGGCTGATGACCGATTACATGACGGACTACAAACTCAAAGGCGACAAAACCCCCGTAGACGAACTGGACATTATCGAAGCGTATGGCGGGGAAGGTCCGCGCGAACCAAACGCCGGCGATACCTACATGATTACGCCGCATCGGTGGAATCAGGGCGAAGAAGGGAAAGCCGAGGAAACCAAAGCCTTCGCCGCCATGCGCAACCCGTGCCACATGTCCAAATTCGGTATTCCGTCCACGTGGTTCGAGACGTTCCACACCTACGGCTGCAAAATTACCGCTGCCGACACGATCTACTATTGTGACAATATCGAAGTCGGACGCCACGAAACGTTTCCCGTGTGTAAAGAACGCCCCCTGTTCTTTATGATCAATCTCGCTACGGGGGGAGGATGGCCGGTAGATTTATCCCGCTACGATGGCCTGGCCGATATGTATGTGGATTACGTTCTAGTTTATAAACAGTAACTTTTGGGTATTCAGGTGTTCAGATGTTCGAGTATTCAGGACAATGCAAGATTACCGACGTTCATTTCCGCGCCGTAGGAGCAACACCTGAACACCTGAATATCTGAATACCTGGAGTTGCATGATGCCTACACGCGATGAAGTGCTGTATCCAAAATTGAGTGACGAACAGATCGGGTTTTTGGCCCAAAAGGGGCGGGAAGTCTGCTACAAAACGGGCGAGATGATTTTTGAAGAGGGACAGCCTGCGGGCAGCCTGCATATCGTGCTGGAAGGGCAGGTGCGGGTGACGCGGCAGGAGGGAGTTGCCAACAACCTGATTACCGTGCATGGGCCGGGGGAGTTTACCGGGGAATTGTCGCTGCTCACAGGCGGAATCAATGTGGCGACGGGGCGGGCGTTGGGCGAGTGCCGGGTTTTGGAAATCAACGCGGAAACGTTTCGGGGCATGTTGGGCAAATGTTCGCCCCTGACGAATACGGTTGTGCAGGCATTGGCAACGCGGCGTCAGGACGTGGACGCTTTGCAGCAGCAGCGTGAAAAGCTGGCGTCGTTGGGCCTGATGGCAGCGGGGTTGGCGCACGAATTGAACAACCCCGCTGGCGCGGCCCTGAGCGCGGTGCAAACCCTGCGCGATACGTTCCACACGCAGCAAACCCTGACGCTGCAATTGCACCGCTCCACCAAACTGCCGCCCGAACAACACGCCTTTCTCATTGATTTCGCCTGCGAAGCGACCGACAAAAAACTCAAGGCCGAACCGCTCGATCCAATTACGCAGAGTGACCGGGAAGAAGAGTTGATTGCCTGGCTGGACGAGTACGAAGTTGCCGACAGTTACGAACTCGCGCCGACGTTTGTGGCGAACGGATTAGACAAGGTCGCGCTGCACAAGGTCGTGGAGACGGTAGATTGCGAAGTTTTGTGCGACGTGTTCGCCTGGCTGGAAGCGCTGCTGAAAATGCGCGGACTGATGGATCAGATCGAAAGCAGCACGAGCCGCGTGTCCAAACTGGTCACGTCGGTAAAGAAGTACACGTACATGGATCAGGCTCCCATTCAGGAGATTGACGTACACGAGGGCCTGGACGACACGCTGACCATGTTGGGCTACAAACTGAAAAAGGCGAGTATCACGGTAGTACGCGAGTATGCGCCCGGCCTGCCCCGCATCTGCGCGTATGGCAGCGAACTCAATCAGGCGTGGACAAACCTGATTATCAACGCCGTAGACGCGCTGGAAACCGTAAACACCAAACGCGCCCTGCACATACGCACCAAGCCGTCCGGCGACAGCGTGATTGTGGAAATCGAAGACAACGGGCCGGGGATTCCCATCGCCATACAGGATCGCGTGTTCGACCCGTTCTTCACCACCAAAGATGTCGGCAAGGGTACGGGCATGGGGCTTGACATCACCAACCGCATTATCACCAAGCGCCATCACGGCGACTTGCAGCTCCTCTCCGAACCCGGCAGCACGTGTTTTCGCATCCGGCTGCCGATCAAGCCCGTGACCGGTGATTAAGAACCTGTCCCATTAGGCCGGATACTGAAAGTACCCGGCAGGAAAATACAAGCGTCTTGCAGACGCAACTGCCGCGCCTATTGGGAGAGGCTCTAAGTAGTTGATAGTTGATTGCGATGACAGGTTTAGGCGTCTAAAAACGAAACACATCGGGAACGGCGCGGCATGTTACCCAAGAGGAAAAGTCACAAGCACCCGCGCCCCGCCGCCGGTACGATTTTGATACAAGACCTCTCCGCGCAAGTCGTAGCGGCTGATGGTTTCCACCAGTTCTACCCCGGTATTGGCCGAGGTAAGCGGATCAAATCCCGGCGGAAACCCTTCCCCCTCGTCGCAGACTTCAAACTTACCCCTGTTTTCCTCTACGGCGAAGACAATTTCGATGTTGCCCTTGCCATGCTTGGTAGCGTTGCTCACCAGTTCATTGGCAAGCACGGCTAAGGAGGTTGCCTGACGTATGGGCAGGAGAATATCTTCGACCTGAAAGCGGAGGTTTCGGCCTTGGGTTATGCCCTGCAGCAGAGGATACAAGCGGTCCAGCGTCGCTCGTGTGGAGAGATATTCGGTTGCGCCTCCCTGTTTACTTTGGTGCGTGAGAAGATCATGAATAACCGCAAGCCCCCGGATGTGCTGGCTCAGGCGCACCAGTTCCGTAGTGGGAATGGCGTCCATGCCGGTTCCGATTTGCATTTCCACCAGAGCGGAAATTACCTGCAGGTTGTTTTTGACCCGATGGTGTGTTTCCGTCATTGCCCGCTGTAAGTGCTGGTTGAGAGCCTCAATACGGAGTTGATGCTCATGCAAGGCTTGCTCGGCCTGGCGGCGCTCCGTAAAGTCGCGGAACACCAGAACCACTCCGAGTATCACGCCCTCGCGGTTGCAGATGGGCGCTCCGCTGTCGTCTATAGGGCGGCGGGCGCCATCCCGCGCTACTAGCAGGGTATGATTGGCAAGGCCGACGACGCGCTTTTCGCGCAAAACTTTCGTGACCGGGCTTTCCACCGGGAGAAGGGTTTCTTCATTGACGATCACAAAAACATCGTCCAGCGCCCTGCCAAGCGCTTCTGCCTGCGGCCATCCTGTCAATTCCTCCGCAACCGGGTTCACGAAAGTCACCCGTCCGAGCGCATCCGTTGTTATCACCGCGTCGCCGATGCTATGGAGGGTCGTTGAGAGCCACAGCCGGGCTTCTTCCGCCGTCCGCCTGGCTTGTAGTATTTCGTCTTCATAGCGGCTGCGCTGGCGTACCACCATGAAAACGCAGTCATTGACGAACGCCCCATTTTGCTCGCGCCGAACGGCGTTGACCAGCATTGGCAGTTCGCCGCCTTCGGCGGTGCGCAGGGAAAGATACACCTCTTCTGCCTGCCCCGTAAGCTTAAGCAGTGGAAAGAAATGGGTCTGGTAGAAGATACGGCTGGCGACCGGCAGAAGCGTTTCAAAATGCCGCCCGTTCAACGTATCCGGCTCATACCCGAGCCACCGGAGCAGGGTGGCGTTGGCGGCAAGAATCCTGCCGTCATCGCCGAAGGAGACGAAACCACAGGGAACGGTGTCGAGAAGGGAGTCCATACCAATTTATCCACTGCCCGGCGATGTGACATTCAAGTAATCTTTTATCGCGCGGACAGTCTCTTCGGGGTGGCTCATGTGCGGGCAGTGCCCCGTCGCCGCCATTAAGCGCAGCGTACTGTCAGGAAGGTGGCGATGCAGGTAGTGGCCTACCTCTACCGGCGCGATCAAATCCTCGGCGCACTGCAAAATCAGGGAGGGAACGGGCACTTTGGGCAAGTCCTCGCGGTTGTCGCCGAAGAACGTGACCTCGGCGAAGCGACGCGCGATAACCGGGTCGGTGGAACAGAAACTCGCCTCCAACTCCTGCCCCAGTCCCGGTTCCTGTGGATTCGCCATGACAACGGGAGCAAGGTAGTGCGCCCACCCCATGTAGTTCTTTTCCATCATCGCAAGCAGGCCTTCAATGTCGGCCCGCTCGAAGCCGCCCACATAATCGGGAGGGGCGTTGAGGTAGCGCGGCGAGGGGCTGACCAGAATCAGTCGCTCGAAGCGTTCGGGCTGGCGGATAGCCGCCAGCATGCCAACCACGCCGCTCACCGAATGTCCCACGAAGATAATGTCAGACAATTCAAGGGCTTCACAGACATCAAGCACGTCCCGGGCATAACCCTGGAGGCTGCCGTAGCGTTCGAGGCTGTAAGCGGCCAGGTCCGATTTGCCGGACCCGACATAATCCATGAGGATGATTCGATAGTCCTCTTCAAAGGCCGGCGTGACGAAGCGCCACATGTTCTGATCGCACCCGAAGCCATGTGCAAACAGCATGGGCTGCGTCCCTTTGCCGAACACATTTACGTTATTGCGAGCCAAAACGTTCTGAGGCATTGTAATCCTCCTTTGCTTCAAAATCCCTCCTATTGTAGCCGAATGGCGCTGAATTTGCTGCTGTTGCGAGGGAGAATACCAAAAATCTGTAGACAAAGAAGGAGAATTCTTGTGTGTCAGGGAACAGGAGTCAATCAGGAAGGAATGAAGTCGCGCGCTTTGCGTATTTCGTATTTTCAGGCGCTTATTTGCTGTTGGCGAGGCATTGCGATTCGCATTCCGCCGCTATGGGAGATTCCATGACCAAAACATGTACGCATCTTGATCACATCCATGACGTGCAGCCGAGCGCGAAGGGCTGCGAGGAATGTTTGAAAATGGGCGATACGTGGGTACACCTGCGTATGTGCCGGGAGTGCGGGCACGTCGGCTGCTGCGACTCCTCCAAAAACAAACATGCCACCAAGCATTTCCACGCTACCAGCCATCCCGTCATGCAGTCGTTCCAGCCGGGCGAAGACTGGTACTGGTGCTATGTGGATCAACTCATGTTTGAACTGCAATCCTGAAACTTACCTGGTCGTATGTCAAAAGACAGGAGCATCACATGCTTGCCAGTCTTATCACCCTGATGGGAGTAATCGCCTTCCTTGCCGTCGGAATAGGGGTGTTTCTCATAGTCGTTGGTATTGCGATTCATGTTGGAATGTCATTGGTAGAAACCATACGGCATTTACGGAGTCCCGCTCCCCAATACCATGAAGACTACTCGCCGCAAGTACATCCAATCGTTGAACGCTTCGTTAAAATAGGAGCGGGAACGCTTATATTAGGCACTATGATGGTATTTCTTACACTTTGGCTTGGCTGTGCTTTTCCTAAAAGGTGAATATAACATTGTTGCGGCAGTGAACTGGTATCTTTGCTATACTCGTCAAAGAGAACTTTCATTCAAGCGGCAACCCTTCCAGCAGTTTTTGTCCTGCCATTTGAATAGCCTGTACAGCCTGTTCGCGGGTAACAGTGGGAAAACATTCGAGAAAAACGTCAAGGCTTTCGCCACCGGCGAGGTAATCCCATAAATCCTGAACAGGAACCCGCGTCCCGGTGAAGCAGGGCATACCGCCCATGCGTTCCGCATCAATGGAAACGATTGTGGAACGTGGATCGAAAGGCGGAACTTGCTCCGTATTTGTTTTATACTAACGGCGGGTGATAAGTTCATGGTGTAAAATAAAGGGCATGAAACGCCTTCTTACCCTTACCGACGACCAACGCGCCGAACTTGTTCGCCGCTACAAAACCGAAAAGAATGTGCGGCTCCGCGACCGCCTCCAATGTGTTCTCTTGAAAGCGGACGGGCGTACCAACCGCGACATTGCAGCCGTCCTCTTTACCAGCGAACAGAGCGTACATGATTGGCTCGACCGCTAGGAGAGAGGCGGACTAGACGCTCTGTGCGCGTGGGACGTGGGAGGTTCTGAGCCTCACCTCACTCCCACGCAACTCGAACAACTCTCTGAGGAAGTAGACAAAACCCACTTTCAGACGGCCAAGCACGTCTGCGCGTGGGTGCAACACACCTTCGGCGTGGGCTACTCGGAACGCGCAATGCGCGAGTTGCTCCACCGTCTGGGCTACTCCCGTCAGAAAGCGCATCTGGTTCCTGCCCAGGCCGACCCGGCCGCGCAGGAAGATTTTTTAAAGGAGTATGAGCAAGCCAAGCGCGAGCGAACGTCAGACGCGCAAGTGCTGTTTGCCGATGCGGTTCACTTCCTGCACAATGTGCATCCGGGCTGTTTGTGGGCCAAGCGCGGAAAGCGTCCGGCCTTATGCGCCAACTCCGGTCGCTCCCGTTACAGCGTGTTGGGCAGTTACTCCGCTGTGGACGGGCAGTATGTGGGCGTGGCGACGGCGGGGATGATCAATGCGCAGACCGTCCTCACGTGGATAGACGCTTTAGAAGCGGCGTTTCCCGACGCCTCTACCATTACGGTGTATGTGGACAATGCCCGCTACTTTCATGCCCGCCTGGTCAAAGCGCATCTGGTGGGCAAACGCGTTGTTTTGGTGTACTTGCCGCCCTACTCGTCCAACCTCAATCTGATTGAGCGCTTGTGGAAGTTTTGCAAGAAGCGGGTCTTGTGCCACTTCTACCAGACGTTCGCGCAGTTCACCGAGGCGATTGAGGCGTTTTTCGCCGACATTGGACGCTACAAGGAGGAATTAGCCACTCTGATGACCGAGAACTTTGAACTTCTCACCTGCCGTTAGTATATACAGCAAGCTTGCCGTTTCTGGTGTGGTCAACTGCTCCCGAACAGCCATCTCCGCTACGAAAGTAGCATTCGGCAGCAGAAGTTGACATGTCGGCCAGTCCTCATAGCCGCTTCCGTTTCAGCCTGCACCCAGAATACAACATCGTATTCTTCCCCAAAACGGTAGGTATATTCTATCGCCAACTGACTTTTACCGACGCCTCCCGAGCCTGAAACCCCGGCGACATGGCTTTCCGTCAAATTGGCTCTAAGCGTCTTCAGTTCCTGTTCGCGTCCTGTAAAAAACATGTTCCGTGGGAAGGGGAGCGAATTTAACTTTTTAGTGTCACGCGCCTCTGTTGGGAATGGTTCATAGCAAGAAGGATCAATTGTAGCACCAAACACAACAAATAAATTTATGAGGCCGGCGTGATTGACGGCATGACTGCCAGTGAGTATATTTCGGACAGTATTATGAGAGACCTTGTATCCTCCATTGGTTCTAGCTTCGTCCTGAGACTTGTTGGCTATCTTGGTATATAGCGCCTCGCCCGCACAATCCGTAGATAGCTCAGATAACTTGGGCTGCAGGCGTTTGTAGCCAATATCAGTAAGGCGTAAACTCTTCGCGGTATTTTGTCGTTCATTCCCCATTCTTACTTCCTCACTTCTGCTTCACGCTTGCATCCATTCATTTCCAAATCAATCCAACAACGTTTGCCTCTTGCAACTAAATTTAAATTTCCAACTTGTTACCAACAATGTTCAGGTTTCCTAGACGAATAACGTTGGTTGGAATACACTATTCTCGTTGAATGGTACGAATTCCTGCGCTTTCGCCACAAAAAAGCACTGCAGATTTCACATTGGGCGAATTCATTGGGGAGCGAGTCTAATCCCACCCGGAAAGGAGCAAGGCCAGCGATTATTTCATCAACTGCCATAACATCGTGTTCACTTTACCATCTGGAGGTTTACTATGTTGCTGTCAGCAACTAATCGCCATTCAAAATGGCTTCTGGTTGTTTGTGCCGTCCTTGCGGCCTTCCTGGGGTTGTCTATCTGGTTCAGATCGCCCAAAGCTCACGCGCAACCGCAAAGGAATGACGTTTCAAAGCCCGCCCCTGCGCCAACCAACTCGTCCGGCGCGGGCAAAGAGGAAGCGGTGACGCCCGAAATCTTGCCGATGCCTGCGCCGGACCCGGTTGAAGCGAAGGTCGCTGAGACAAACGAAGTCATCGCGCAAAAGATGAAGTTCGCTGCCGCAATTGACAAGAAGATCGCCGCGCTGCTCCAAGTCATCTCGATGTGCGAACAATCAACCCAGGATTTGACCCATGACGTCATTAACGCAGGGCCTGAAGTCCCCGATTCTGTTATCCAGCAAATGCGGCACAGGATTACCCAACTTAAAAAAACGGCAGCCGCGGCTCGGTACCAAGTCGCTCTGTTCGCGATAGCTCACTCCAACCTGGACTGGCGCACAGCCCAACTCATGGAGCAGGTCGTGAACACACTGAGGCCGAACCCTGATCGCCTCCTCAAGCTGCGCAAGAAGTACAACATCGGGGTCAGTGACATTGTGGGTGGAATCTCCGCTCAGGATCCCAACATCGGGGTCAGCGACATGGAGCGGATTTCCGCTCAATATCCCAGCATCGCGAGCGATCTGGAGCATATTTCCGCCGAATACCAGGCTCGAATTCGATGCCGAAGCCGCACATGTCTTCAGCCAGGCGGCCGATTGGCAGGTTGCCGCTCGCGCACTGGAGCAATTCGAACATGAGCGCAAACTTCGGGCAAGCGAATCTACGAACGTCAACCAGTGGAAAGAGCATCTTCTTTCTAATAGCGACTGGCGCGGGGAGGTGTACTGAACATGAGAATCACGCTCGCTCAAAACAAATTCCCTGTGGCTTCCGGGCCGCATCTGACAGGGACGCAAGCCCGAATGTACCTGACAACTCTTGGCCTCGCTCTCATGGGTGGAGTTCTGGCCCAGGTGAACGCGCAATCTTCCGGGCATTCCGGGCGTAGCACCGGGGCGGCTGCCCAGAACAAACCTGTGACTCGCGCGGAGCATCCGGGGGAGAGCAGCGAGGTCGGGGCTTTCTGGAATCTACAACGGTTTCTCGTTCTGAATTCGCTGGAAGCTCTGCGGGGAGACGATATCCAGTTCAAAGTGCCTCCTTATCAGCGCATCCCGGCGGAGCAGGCGCCTGTGTATCAGACCGCAGGCGTAGTGTTCCCTCAAGAGCCGGAATCGCAGCCTGGAATTCCCTACGACCAGCCGAGTACGCTGATCAAAAGCCACGACAACGCGCGTCTTGTCCCCTCCGATGCCGCCGCGCGTATTCGGGGAGACTGGTCGGCCGTTCAGCTTGCGTCCCGCAGTATCAAGGACGAAATCGGAGCGGACGGCGTACCCTACTCGGACCCTCCTCCTGCTCAAACCCAGACGCAGTTGGAGTACGGGCCGGAACGCACCGTTGAAGCCGGCCCGGTGGCCTACTCTGCGTCCGGCGGCCTCTACCAAAGCGGGTTTTACGTTCACCGCGACCTGGTCGCCACGCAGAGCGTGGTTCAATACGCCCCGGCGAGTTTCTGCGACAACCTGACTGAACAGCGATTCATGTATCCGTTCCGGGACGTGCCAGTGTACAAAGAGAATCTATGTCATACCGAGGCGTGTCAGGCAGGAAACAATGCGGCGCGTCGTTTCCTGAAACTGGCTCATTCGGCCCCGACGTCGCAACGACGGGGCTTCTACGCGCGCCGGGCCGCATGGAAATACCATTTGGCCTATGTGGATGCCTATCATAAATGCAAGACAAGGATGAGTCGAAGGTTCTTATCCGTAACAGCGTTGAATGGACGTTGAAAACACCTCCATTCGACGCGCGCGGAAAGTCTAATGGGAAAATATCTGAACAGCAAGGCAATTCAGATGTAGCTGCAAATAGACGCGAATAAACGCAAATGAACTTCTGTAATCATGCGCTAATACTACTCTAAAGCATGAGCCGGGACATTCTATTTGCGTGTATTCGCGTCTATTTGCGGCTAAATTGATTAGTAATCCACAGGGCGCAGGTAGTAGTCATTGATGGAGGTGGACGAGAGCATGGCGGTTGTCGGCAGATGCCGCTTCCAGTGCGTCGAGTCCACCTTTTTCTTGACCAGCGTGACCTCGTGTTCGGGGAAGCCCATTTCCACCATGCGCGGGATTGTGTAGCCGCGCAATAGATAGTATAAGATGCGATCAGCTTTGGGGTACGAGATGCCGAAGTCAATCTCGTCCGTTTGCCCTACGATTAAATCCGCCGATGCGGGCTTGTTGACGATCACATCCGGGACGCCGATGTAGCGCGACAAGGCCCATACCTGCGTTTTGTACAAATCGCCAAGCGGGTTGACCGGGGGCGAATCATCGGCGTGCCAGGTGAAGTAGCCGAACAAGCGCTCCGTTTTGTTGCCTGTGCCGACAGGCAACGTTCCCAACTTCTGGCTCTGGTCGAACAGAATAATCATCCGCATCCGCGCCATGACATTGCCCCGCCTGCGCCCGTCCGCGTCCGAAGCGTATTTCAGATACCCATCTACCCCGTCCGTGATTTCGATGGTCTCCACATTGATGCCCGTCGCGTCCGCCACCAGCTGCGCATGGTCCAGGCTTTCGCGGGCGGAGGATTTGTAGGGCATACGGATGCCGTACACGTTTTGGGGTCCAAGCGCGCGGGCCAGCAGAAACGCCACCAGCGACGAGTCCACGCCGCCCGACAAGCCGACAACCGCTTTGGTAAACCCGCGTCGGCGCGTAATCTCATCCTGCAAAAACGCCACAAGCCAATCCGTCAGCACCGGCTCATTCACTTTTAGATTGTCGTCCGCCTCAATATCGGTTGGCAATGGCGACAGCACAGGCAGCATAGTCATTACGGTTCTCCTAGTCCCTTGCGAAAACGGCTTCATACACTTCTAAACGGCGCGGCACTAAAAGTTCGTAGTTCCTGCATCTCTATCAACTATGAACTATCAACTATCAACTGCCTAGCTTCACTCCATCTCAAAGACCACTTTGCCGCACATTCCATCGCGCATCAGCGCCATGCCATGATCGAATTCTTCAAACGGCAGTTTGTGCGTGATGGCCGGCTCGATGTTGAGGCGTCCTGACGCGAGCAGGGCGCGCATCGTGTCCCAAGTTTCGTACAGGCGGCGTCCCACAATGCACTGTACCAGCAGTCCCTTGAAAATCATATCTTCGGCCATGTCCAGTTCGACGGGCTGCGCCGGGATTCCTAACAGCGACACGCGCCCGCCCCGCCGCGCAATCCGCATCGCCTGCCGGATGGCGGACGGCGCTCCCGACATTTCCAGAACCACGTCCACGCCCTCGCCATTCGTGCGCTCTGCAATGGCCTCTTCCAGATTTGTCCGAGTTACGTCTACGGTCAGGTCGGCTCCAAGTTGTTTCGCCAGGTCAAGCCGGTACTCGCGGGTATCCGTTGCGATCACATCGGACGCGCCCGCCGTTTGCGCCACCGCGACGGCAAATATGCCAATCGGCCCGCATCCCAAAATAGCGACGGAGCGGCCTATCACTTCGCCCGCCAGCGTGGTATGCACGGCGTTGCCAAGTGGGTCCTGAATACAGGCTAGGTAGGGGGGAACGGCCCGGTCATTTTTCCACGCGCTGCCCTGCGGCACGACCACGTAGGGCGCAAAACAGCCGTCCACGTCCACGCCTAAAATTTTCGTGTTGGCGCAGACGTGTCGCTCATTAAGCAGGCACTGCTTGCAATGCCCGCAGACCCAGTGGCTTTCCCCGCTGACGTAATCGCCCACGCGCAGGTGAGTCACATCCGCGCCCACTTCAACAATTTCGCCGGCAAATTCATGCCCCATAATGCGCGGCGGCTTCACCCGTCCCGCCGCCCACCGATCCCAGCTATAAATATGGTAATCCGTGCCGCAAATCGAAGTCGCCAGAACGCGCGCCTTGATCTGATCCGAGCGCGTAATCTGCGGCTCCGGCACGTCAATAATCTGCGCGCCCGGCCCCGCCTGTACCTTTGCAATCGCTTTCATGCGTGGTTTTCAATCCCTTTCTGTGAGGCATTAGGCATCAGCCTCTCATCAAGTTTCTGTGCAACTTATGGTCTGCCAATAATGCTAATGCCTAATGCCTAATGCCTTGTCCTTGATTATACTCCCAAACCCTGCTCCACAAACCGCTCCAGCAAATCGGCGCAATGAGACAGGTGTTTTGTCCAAAGCGCGCGGTCAGTGCCGGGGGGAAGTTGCGCCAATCCCTGTTCCAGGCGCTGCAGGCAGGCGCGTTCTTCTGCATCTAAAAAAAGGGACATTTGCAAATTGGAAGCGTTTGGCTCCGGCGCGGCAACGGCGGGAGCGAAACCTTCTTGATGTACGGCTTCTTGATTTACAGTCTGATTGATAATTTCCTGCGGCTGCGATTTGCGCAGGAATGAATCGTCTTCCGGCACGAAGCCGGCCAGCAGCATCAGGCGCGTGGCGTCCTCATCCAGCGCCAGGGCGAACCGGCGCAGGCTTTCCGCGGTGCGGGCATTGCCTTTGGCGAGTTCGCTGATGGTCGCGGTGGAAAGCCCGGTCAGCCGTTCGGCCTGCCGATACGACAGCCGCTTGCCGTCCACGCCCCGCCGTTCCAGTATCTCGTTGATGGCTTTTTCCAAACCGGGGCGGGCGCGCGCCATAAAATAAACCTTTCTCTGTCACACTATACGAAGCGAAACGTAATCTTTTCCGCAATTGCTTGTTTGAATCGGGATACAAAGCAGGATACCACAGGCGCAACGTCGTATCTAAATTACGAGCGAGGAATTTGCCTGCATTTTTTCATGAAAAGATGCGGATGTGAAATTTTAGAAACATGCTTGCCCTCTGATACGTAATTATAAGTAGAAGATAAAAGCAACTCAAGATTGGTCCGGCTTACTCAGAGACCGACGGAAGAGTCAGATTGGCGTGTTTGTCTTCTGGTATGTCAAGAAAGAGGCTATCGTGATGAAACTGAATAGAGCGTCACAAACCCATAAGAATTCGTCTCTGTTACCAAAGTTTACCCTGTCGCCTGCCCTGCTGACCGGCCTTATGGCTGCGGCCTTGCCATCCGTCGTCAGCGCGCAGGCCCGTGAAGCGCGTGGGAACTATTCGCCGCCGACTGTTTCGCGCCCCGCTGCGCCGTCGCCGACGTTCTCACGCCCGAACTATACGCCGTCTGCGCCGTCGTTCCAATCGCCTTCCTTCTCGTCTCCCCAGGCAGGGGCGGGAATGCGAACCGCGCCCACTGTTACGTCGCCCGGCCAGAGCAGCCTGGGCAACAACACCAGCCTCGGCACAACACTCTTTTACCAGGCCAATCCAACGAACGGCCAAACAACTCGTACACAGATGCCAGGCAGCGGCACGACGCGAACGCCGGGTGGCTCCATAATCTATGGCGGGCGTCCGGGACAAACGACCACGCAAATGCCTACGACGCGGATTGTAAACACCAATCCGGGCGCGATCAACGGCATTATCACGAATCCTAACAGCAGCTACAACCGCTTTAATAACTCGGCGGAAGCGCGGCGGTTCCGGTTCGGCGTCCCGAATCATGGACGTTACTATTACGGCAATTATGGCGGGTTCGGCTATTTCCCCGGATCGCTGGCCTACTCGCCGTACTACTCGCCGTACTATTCGTTTGGATACACGGCCCTGTCGCCGTATGCCTTCTATTATGGCGCGTATCCTCCGTTTATTACGCTGGGCAGCGTATATGCCGAGCCGCCGCAATATGTGTACGTTCCCTATCCCGTCTATCAGGACGGCGCGTACAACGGCTATCGCAGCGATGACGTGGATGGCTACTACCTGAACCGCAACAATGCGCAGGATGGCGGCTATCGCGTCGGTGAAAATGCCCGCAAGTCCGTCAAGGAAGCGGTCAAGGACCCCCTCCTCGATGCGACGATAGCCGACATTCAGAACGCCTGGAAGACGAGCAAACTTGACACGCTTGCCAAGCACGTCCGCCGGGATGCGCGCGTGGCGGTGTACCTGCGCGGCAAGTACCAGTATTCCCTGGACGCGGGCGATTACCTGGACATGACCCGCGATGCGCTTGCGGCCACCAAGACCTCAAGTTTCGAACTGAACAACGTGCAGCGCAAGCAAAAGGACGTGTACACGGTTACGGGTCGCCACGTTTACCGCGACAAGGATGACAACGAGCATACCGTGTTCATCACCTACGTGCTGGAAAAGTCCGAAGCGGATTACATCATCACGCAGGTCGGCTCCGCGCCCGAAAAAGTAGAAGAGTAGGGGCGGTTAGGGGTTGATAGTTGAGGGTTGAGGGTAACGGCGCTGATTGCGTTGTATGTACCCTCAACCCTTTTTCTGCTTTTTCTCCCGGTCTATTGTGGTAAGCAGCGTTGATACGTTCCTGAAAATGTCAGTGTTAAATTTTATTGTTGATTACGCAGGAATAATTTGGTGTCCTGTGTAATCATAGCCTGCTTGCCTTACAGCCGCTCAACCGCTACGAAAGGGAGAAACGTTCATGTCCGTTCGCGCTCCGCCGCCGCATGGTTCCACATTTCGACTTTGACTTGCCTGCTTTCCACCGGCTTGCTTTCCACCTGCCTGCTTCCCGTTGCCCGCGCCGATGAGCGCGCTGCATCGCGGCGCTTTGAGGCCGCGAAAGCGGATGAGCCGTCCCTCATCGCTTTTTGCAAAGCCATGCCTAAAGGCGCGGACCTGCACGTCCATGTGAGCGGGGCGGCGTATGCGGAATATGCGCTGGACAACGCGATTGCGCAAAAACTGTTTTATGATCCGGGGAGCGGCCTGTTTGTTACCGAGGACACGCGCCAAACCCTGCCTGCGCAGGATTTGCTCAAGCCCGCCAATGGTGACCTGCTGGGCAAGTTTCTGGACGCGGCCAGTATGCGCGGGCTGAAACCCGACAGCGAAAGCGGGCACGACCATTTCTTTGCCGCGTTCGGCTTCATTGACAGCGCGCAGACCAACCGCCCGGACATAGATGTCAACGGTGAAGTGATTGCGCGCGCTCTGGCGCAAAACGAGCAGTATCTGGAACTGATGACGAGGGTTGCGCCTGATGCGGCGTACAATCTGCTCAAATCGCCGCCGCCTGTCAACAACGTCAATGCGCCTGCCGACCTGCAAGCCGCCCTGACCTCCTTGAAACCCCGCCTGCAGGAATTTATCGCGCAATCTAAACGCTTCCTTGACAACTATGACACGCAACTGGCGGCGCGGGTACAAAAAACGCGCGCTGCGACAGCCACAAACAACCCCGAACCCATCAGCGGGGCGCAGAGTCCGATTACCGTGCGCTACATCGTGTCCACCAGCCGCTTGAAACCGGATTCGGACTTTTTCGCGGTCATGGCGGCGGGCATGGCGCTGATGCAGGAGGACAAGCGCGTTGTGGGCGTCAACATTGTCGCGCCGGAAGACCATCCGTTCGCGCGCCTGCATTTCCATGCGCAAATGCAGATGCTGGACTTTTTGTGGCAGCAATTGGGCCATCCCAACATCACGCTTCACGCCGGGGAACTGACGCCTACGATTTCACCCCTCGAAGCCATGCAGTCGCGCATCCGGGATTCCATCCAAATCGGCCATGCGCGGCGCATCGGACATGGCATTTCCATCGCGTGGGAGGATGGAGTAGGGGAACTGCTGCGGAACATGCGCCGGCAGGGCGTTGCGGTGGAAATCTGCCTGACCAGCAACGCGGGCATTTTGGGCGTGGAAGGCAATCGCCACCCCTTTATGCTGTACCGAAAAGCCGGCGTACCCGTCACGCTGAACACGGATGATGAGGCCATCAACCGCAGTTCGCTGACAATGGAATTTGTACGCGCCGCCCGAACCTACAACCTCTCGTATGCGGACGTGAAGACATTGGCGCGCAACAGCATCGCGTATTCCTTTCTAAAAGGCGACAGTCTATTTATGGACGCCGAGTACCACAGCCTGCGCCCGGAGTTCGCCGGAATTACGCGCCCCGATTGGAAGCCTTCGCCGGAAGCGCGGAAATTGCTGGACGGTTCGGAAAAGATGCAGGTGCAGGCGCGCTTGGAGCAGGCGTTCGCGCTTTTCGAGAACGCCCCCGAAGAAGACATTCGTTGAACGGGGTAACTTTTCACCACCAAGACGCCAGGAACACCAAGAGAAAACAAGCAACGAAAAAGGCACAAAATCGAAGACAGGCTCGTTCGCTCTTGCAATTCGATAACAACTTCTTCTCATTCTGCTTGGTGTTCTTCGTGTCTTGGTGGTGAAAAGTTACAAACGGATAATCGTCAGGAACACGCGGCCAAAATTATTCGTCAGTTCCGTGTCACTTTTTTGACGAAGCGCCGTTACGTTAAGAATGTTCCGCGCCGATGCGGGCATAAAAACAAATATCAAGGAGATACATTGTCATGAAGCAACTATCCACTTCTTCACGCGCCATACGTTTGACCGCCGTTCTCGGCCTGACCGGATTGCTTGCCGGATTCGTGTCCGCCACGCCCGCGCATGCCGACGATGACTGGCATTTTCATCGCTACGACGCCCATCTGGATTATCGCCTGGATCGTGATGCGGTTCGACGCGACGAGAACCTGCTGCACAGTTTGTACAATCAGAAGCGGGATGCGCAGCGCAACCATGATAATTTCCGCGTCCGCAGCCTGAACCGGCGCATCAGCGACATTCGCGCCCGTCTGGACACCAATCGTTACGAACTGCGCACAGACCGCAATCGTGACCGCAACCGTGACCGCGCAGACTGGCATGGGGATCACCGCCCGTAGTTTCTGACAGCATAGCAGGGATGAACCCGTTTCAATAAACGAAAGGTTCACCGGCAACTTCAGCCTCGAATCATTACGGTTCGGGGCTGTGGTTTGTTTGGGGCACATTCCTCTGGACGTTTCCTGTTCAACTTGCTATAATAGCGCAGATAACTGCTTTTGCCAAACCTGCATTACCTTAACGGCTGAAAGGAAACGCGCCGCATGTCGGAAACTACGGTCACGGCCACGCCTGCGGAAACTGCGCCGATGCTCCCGCCCCCTGCTCCTTCCGCATGGCAACAAGGGTGGCAATGGTTCAAAACACAAGCGCAGTTTGCTGTCACGGGCGTACTCATTGACAGTTTTCTGCTGTTTGAAAACACCATTGACCTGCGCGTGTACGGTCTGGAACGGCTGCGGGAAGTGAAAGCATCAGGACACAACCCCCTGCTGGTGATCTGGCACGGACAGGGATTGCTGCCCATGACCACGTTTCGCAACGAGCATCTGTGCCTGTACGCCTCGCACACCCGCGACGAGCCTTACCCGCGTGGCCTGCTGATTTTGCGGCACTGGACGCTGCGCCTGATCGAGCGCATGGGCTACAGCGTACTGGACGCTTCGCAGTTCAAAAGCGAGTCGCGGGGCGTGATGAAGTTCGTGGATTTATTGCGCGGGGGAACCGGGTCGGTCATCGCCGCCGATGGTCCCGCCGGCCCGATCTACAAAGCCAAGCCCGGCCCGGCCTTTCTCGCCAAAAAATCGGGCGTGATGCTGGTTCCGCTCGGCGCAGCGATTTCTTCGGGCTTCCACATGGATCAATGGGATCGTTTCGAGATACCCGCGCCCTTTTCCCACGCCGTCCTTGTGATTGGCGAACCGATTATGGTTCCTCCCCACGCAAAGGACGCCGCTTTGGAAGCCGCCCGCCTCGCGCTGGAAACGGAAATGAACGCAAGCGTTGCCGAAGCCCAATCCCGCCTGCACAGAAGAACAAAGGAGGAAGGATGAAGAAGTTGACGCATACGTAGCGCATTGCAAACGTATGGACTAAAGCCCAATACTGTTCAAATAAGAGTTTGTAGGGGCACAACATGTTGTGCCCGCGCTCTTAGCATGTTGTGCCCGCGCTTCCAAACCGTACCCGCCCGCCGCATTACAGGAAGAGGACTCGCTGTAGGAAGAGGACACGCCATAAGAAGAGGACACAACATGTTGTGTCCCTACGACGTTCTTTTTGATGTGCAGAATCGGCTTACTTGAACGATATTGGGTACAGTACCCTGCCTTTGTTCCAGTATCTCCCTCACAAAAAAGTCACCAATTTCGAGACGCGCCGACACTTCCTGTGGCGTCCGCACTAAAATGTCCATCGGCAAAAATGGCACTTGCGCAATTTTCGTGACCTCCATGATACGCTGATGCGGCGTGAGTTCGGAATCCATGATGATGAACAAATCCACGTCACTGTTTCGGTGTGGCGGCCGTAAGCATACGAGCCAAACAAAATCACCTGATGCGGCGCGAACGCCTGCACAATGCGTTGCGTAACATCCGCCAGCAGCGTTTCCGTAACCTGCGGGCGCAGCGTGTCATTCAGGGAAGGCCGAAGTTGAATTGTTTCATGGCTCATAGCGTTGTTCTTTGAAATCTTCTTCCGCAATGTTACTCACATTTTATGCCGGCTCGACTATAGCCTCTTCCTCTTCCGGCAAACTGTTGATCCAATCCTGCATTTGACGCACACCTTCTTCCAATCCCACAGCCGCATACCCGCGCATGGCGTTTGTCCAGGCCTCACGCGCTCCCCCATTAGCGCCAATGATTTCCAATACGATGCCCATATTTGCCAGCGTTGCTGCCCACTCCTGCGGCAATGTGTCTTCGCGGCGAACGCGCAGGGTGGCTTCATAGCAGGCGATGGCTTTCGTCAGGTTCTCGCCTCGGTCGCCAAGCGGCAGGTTTCGGTAAACAATGCCCAGGTTGTTCTGCGCCATTGCCGCTTTCCTGTCGCGCGGCGACGTGTCTTCCCGGCGAACCCGAAGGGCGGCTTCGTAGCAGGCAATGGCTTTCAGCAGGTTCTCGCCTCTGTCGCCAAGTGGTAAATTTTTGTAGGCACGCCCCAAGTTGTTCTGCGTCGTAGCCCACTGTTGCGGCAAACGTGTCTTCGCGGCGAACGCGCAGGGCGGCTTCGTAGCAGGCAATGGCTTTCAGCAGGTTCTCGCCTCTGTCGCCAAGTGGCAACTCCTGATAGGCGTCCCCAGGTTGTTCTGCGTCATTGCCCACTCCTGCGGCAATGTGTCTTCGCGGCGCACGCGCAGGGCGGCTTCGTAGCAGGCAATGGCTTTAGCAGGTTCTCGCCTCTGTCGCCAAGTGGCAGATATTGGTAAAGCAAGTTGCCCTAGGTTGTTCTGCGTCATTGCCCAATCCTGCGGAAACGTAGTCTTCGCTGGCGAACTGCTGCAAGAGCGGCTTCGTAGCAGGCAATGGCGCGTTGCAGATTGACTGCGCGATTGCCGAGTGCGGTTTCCTGTAATTCCACCCCAAGATCGTTCAGCGCGACGGCTTCAAGGGTTGTGGACGTAGGGCGTGTTTCCAGACCGGTTGCCGTCCACCAGTCCAGCAGGCGCAAGTGTGTGGCGGTTCGCAGGGCGCGGCGTTCCCGTTCCGCCAGTTGATTCCACTCGTCACGGGCGGCTTGCGGTTCCAGATGCCAGCGGTGATACCAGGCGAGCGCGGCGTATTCGTCCGTATCGGAGTGGGCGCGGGACTGCCAGTGTACGCGAAAAGCCGTGTGAATGGCCGCAACATCCGCGTCGGGCGTCAGTTCGCACAAGGCTTCCGTCATGGTGCGGTGCATACGGAAAAACGCGCTTCCGTCTGCTTCCTCCTGCGCCTGTTCCTTCTCCATGAAGGTGAAGCCCGTCAGCATTTGCCATCCGGCGCGGCCTACGGCGTGTCGGCGGCGATCCGCGAAATCCAGCCCACAGGTTTCATCGAAGCGGGGCGTCAGCGCCAGTTCCTTCACCCACAGGCTCATGTCCTTGTCGTGCAGCGATTTGAGGAAGCGGTCTGCCAGTTCGCGGGCTGCGCCTACCGTCGAAATGTCGCTGAAAAACTCCGGTGGCGGATCGGCGTTTTTGGCAGGATTGCTGCGCATATTGAGAACGATTTCGGCGCACAGCGCCAGATAGAGGGGATGGCAGGCGGGTTCCCGCTTCGGATCGTGTTCCACATTGCAGCACCGGAGAATGGCTTGCTGCAAGGGCATGGGCGCTTTGTCCTGCGCAAAGCCGATGCCGCACTTCGCCAGAAAGTCCTGCGCGTCGCCGAACGGCAGACCGCCCATTAGATGCGCGTCCACCAGCGCGTCGGTTTCCCACCGGGTTTGCGTGTCCGGGTCGTCATGCCATTGCAGCAGGTCGCGCCCGCCGATAACGAGCAGAATACGCAGGTCGGGATGCAGGCAGTAAGCGGCCAGCGTTCGCGCCCAGTCGTCGAGATGCAGGGCTTCCGAAGTCTGGTCTTTGTCGCGCCCCGCCCATAGCGCCTCGTAGGTATCAAGAAACAAGACCGCGCGGCAGCATTTGCCCGCCGCGCCGCTTTTTCAGATGCTCGGCCAAATCCTGCGCGAATCGGCGCAGCAGTTCGTCGGGCAGGGTACGGTCATTCTGTTCCGCGCGCCGCCGCAGTTCGATAACGTCACTGGTTCCTCCGGCCTTGCGCAGCAGGGCTTCCAGCCAGAGGTGTTTCCGCGCTTCGGTTTCGATGGCCTTGCCCATGCCCGCCAGCGGCACGGACGCCACCGAGGTTGTAAACTGAAAGACGCTGTTGAGATGCGGGTTCATCTGCACGATGTCCGGGGCTTTGCCGCCCTCGTTCGCCAGCATCACGGCCAGGCACAGATCGAAACGGGGAAACTCGATGCGGAAGTCGCGCCCCAAATCGCTGCGCCAGCGCAGCAGGGCTTTGCGGTACGCCTGCGCCGGGCCTTCGCTGTCTTCCAGATTGAACCGGGCGTGAGGCACATCGGCAAAATGCGCGTCCAGTTCGGCGTCCAGTTTTTGCAGCAGCGACGATTTGCCGATGCCGCCCACGCCGTGAAACATCAGGACGCGCAGCGTTGCCGCGTCCGACGCCTTGATATAGTCGTGAAACGTTTCAATGAAGCCGACGCGATCCGTAAAATACTCGCGGGCGGCGCGTTGCGGCAAGCGTTCTTTCGGCGCGAATGGGTCCAGCGGCATAAGTTTCCCTTTGATTAAGCGCAATCACTATAAATTTATTAACAAACCTCGGTTCAAAAGAGTTCTACAGCAGTTCGCGCAGGGGCGGGCGGCTTAGAACCTATCCCAATAGGTACGGCATTTGCGTCCGCAGGACGCTTGTACTTTCCTGCCGGGTACTTTCAGTACCCGGCCAATTGAGATAGGCTCTTAATCTGCGACGGGAACAATACGGCCTCCAAGCAGGGGCAGTCACAATCACATTCAGGCGTTTCCTCTGTCTCCTGCCCCGACCCCTGCAAGTTGATATTCAAAACCCCAAAGCAAGCGCCCCCTGCCCGTTCTCTCACGACGCCCCTAGCAAGCATCCCGTAAAAAAAGACGGAAAAAAGAGCAAAATAACGCGGAAAAAGCGAACCTTTTGCCCCACTTACGCTGTCTAAACAAACACAAGTGTCTACTATTCAGACACAAAGGCTGAACGTTGGCAGTTCCTATCAACTATCAACTATCAACTACTTACTCAGGAAGGGAGGTGCAAAGCCTATGTTTCCACACCCCTCCCGTTCGCCCTGACGCTGTTGAGGTCACGACGCCTCTCTCCTACAACTTGACACAACGAGACATCGGGCTGGAAGCGCTGCATTGCCAAGATTTCGACGATGACTCTACATACTCTTTTTTCTGCCTGCCATTTGTCCGGCGCTTTCATCCTTCATTTCTTGTCTTTTCATCCTGCATCTTAGACACAGATGACACGCCTCAGTTCAAATTATTTACAGCAGTTCGCGCAGGGGGCGGGCGGCGTAATCTACGACGGGAACGGGACGGCCACCGGGTGAGGGCAGTTCGTGGGTCAGGTCAATGCCTAACGCCGCGTACAGCGTGGCGGCAATATCGGCGGGCGTGGTCGGGCGATCTGTGGGGTAGCCGCCGATTTCGTCCGACGCGCCCACAATATGCCCGCCCTTGATGCCGCCGCCGCCCAAAATCAGGCTCCAGCACTGCGGCCAGTGGTCGCGCCCCCCTGCCGGGTTGATTTTGGGCGTCCGTCCGAACTCGCCCGTTGCAATCACAATCGTATTGTCGTACAGGCCGCGCTCTTTCAATTCCTCAATCAAACTGGTGTACCCGTTGTCGAACCAGGGGCCGCAAAGCGTTCGGTAAGCGTCAATGGGCGTGAACGGCGCGCTGCCGTGAATGTCCCACGTAATCTCGTTGAAAACCGTCTCGAACATATTGATGGTGACAAACCGGACGCCTCGCTCCACCATGCGCCGGGCAAGCAGGCACGATTGCCCGAACTTGTTACGCCCGTATTTGTCGCGCACCGTTGCCGTTTCCTTGCTGATGTCGAACGCTTCCCGCGCTTTGGCCGACGACATGAGCGTGTACGCCTGATGAAAGTTGTCGTCCATCAGGCGGGCGTCCGCGCTGTTTTCAAACGTTTTCACGGAGCCGTCAATCGCGTCCCGGAATTTATGCCGCCGTTCCTCCCGTACCGCGCTGATATAATCGGGCGGAACCAGGTCGGGCACGGCGAAATTAGGCGCGTTAGGGTCGGCGTTGAGGACGAACGGATCGTAGGTTTTGCCCAAAAATCCCGCCGACTGGCCGTGCGGCATGTTGCCTCCCGTCGGCCCCATTGGGCGCGGCAGCAGCACCTGCGCGGGTACGTCGCGCGGCGAACCCTGCACATACTGCAACACGCTGCCGATGTTCGGGTATTCCAGCCCGCCCGAAAACAAGCGCCCCGTCTGCATCATCTGATGCCCCGTATCATGCACCGCCGCCGCCGTATGGTAGACCGAGCGCACGATGGAAAACATATCGGCATGTTTCGCCATGCGCGGAAACAGTTCGGAAATCTGCGTACCCGGCACGTTGGTTTTGATGGGCTTGAACGGGCCGCGTATTTCGGCGGGCGCGTTGGGCTTCATGTCCCACGTATCCAGTTGGGATGGCGCTCCAAGCAGAAACAGCATGATGCAGTTGATGTCTTTGTCCTTGCGAACCGCGCCCTGCGCCTGCATCGCCAGAAACTCCGGCAGCGTCAGGCTCGCGCCCAGCAGCGACAAGGCTCCGGCGTGAAGAAAATCGCGGCGCGTCATGCCGTCGCACAGATGCACGGGTTTTTGGGCGTCCAAACGAAACATAATCGGTTCTCCAGAAAAAGCAGCGAACAAAAGTGACGATAAAAACCAACCACAAATCAAGGCTGCAACGCAACAAGTTTCGACGCAAGGCGAAACGCTTCCTGCCTACCCTCATTGTACCGGGAAAGAAGAAAAGAAGAAGAGAAGAATCGAACCGCTCTCCTTTTCTTCTCTTCTTCTTTTCTTCTTTTCTTTTCTTCTACTCCCCCGGCAGCCAGTATTCGATAATTTGCGTCGGCTTGTATGTGCGCCAGTGGATGATGGCAGGGGGCAGGCCGTCGAGGGAAGCGCGGGGAATCAGGCCGATGATTTCGCTTTCCAGTTCCGTTACGCCCAAACGCGCGGCTTGCTGCTGCGCGAAATGGAACACGGCGGGAAGGGGAGTTAGATGCGGGCGGGTCAGGTTCAGGGAGATTTGGGCGCGGTTCTGGCTGGAAAGGAACAGTCCCAGAGCGCGTACGCCGCTCAGTTCGGGAAGACGGTCGCGCTCCTGCCGGATTTGACGCGCAATTTGCTGCGCAATTCGCGCGTCGGGCGTATCAAGGTTAATGTTATAAGCGACCAGTGGATTGCGCGCGCCGACAATGGCAATTCCGGCAGTAGCGTGGGCATGGTTGGGGCCGAAATCGGGCGCGCGGTCAGCAATGAGCGGTATGTGCGCAAAGGCTTCCCAACCGCCGCGCCGCAGTTCGGGCAGGGCGCTTTGGCGGTCAGGCCGCGCGTTCGCTTCGTAAAAGTAGACCGGCAGATTCAGTTCGCGGGCAAGGTCGTGCCCGATATTTTCGGCAAGCGCAATCGCCTGCTCCATCGTGGTATTGCGGAGGGGAACAACGGGCAGCACGTCCAGCGCGCCGACGCGGGGATGAACGCCCCGGTGCGTCCGCAGGTCAATGTTGTCAACGGCTACCTGCGCCGCCGCAAGAGCCGCGCCGCGAACCGCTTCTGCACCGCCCAAAATGCTCATCACGCACCGATTGTGATCCGCATCGGCGGAGTAATCGGCCAGTATCGCGCCGGGAACGGAGCGGACAGCCGCGGCTATCGCTTCCACCACGTCCGCCCGCCGTCCTTCGCTGAAATTCGGTACACATTGGTAAATTTCCGTTGTCATATTGCCATTATCGCTTGATTATTGTCGCATCCAACCGCCTGAGCCACCACGCGGTTTCAGCAGCCATTCAGTTCTCGGGTTCGGTACTTCAAACTCGCGCTTCACAAACTCGTGCTTCAAAGGAGCCGCATGAAAACTTTTCGGTGGGTCGTTCTGTCCGTTTGGTTCACAGGATTGTTGAGCGTGTGGCGGATGCAACCCGCAGACGCGCAAATAACTGTGACACAGCCGCATTATACGGCAACAGTGGACGCGCTTGGCAATCTGGCCTCCCTGCGCATTGACGGCGTGGAAACGCTGCAAAAGCCGCTGGAATTTTGCCCCGGCGTGACGTGGACGCCGACGAATAAGGACGAGGGCAGCGGCAGTAACCCAACCGAAGCGCATTATACGCTGAAAAGCAATCGGGGCGAGGGACACATTGATTACAAGTTCGAGCCGCAGCGCCTTACCGTCACCCTGACACACGCGCTTGGCGGCTTTCAGGCATGGGAATTGACCGCGAGTTCCAGCGTAGTGGCGGTCGAAAACCTGCAAAACAACGCCCCCACCGCAGCGGAAGCCATTCAGTACCACGAACATGGCGAAATACAGGCGACGCCGGTTGTCGGCATGACACGAGCGCAGCGTACTCGCCTGTATCTGCAAAACGGCGCCCAAATGCTGTTTTGGCACGATGGCTGGGGTGCGCCCTTCAATCTCGATGAGATGGGAACGTTCCGCGATTATACCTACCACCGCAACCTGCTTGAAGACAAGAAGCCGATGCGCCTGCATTTCGATCTGGAAAAGCCGTCCGCGCAGCCCTTGCAGCCTGCGCCCGCCTTCCTGCCCTATGGCGCTGCACTCGCCAATCTGTATGAAAGCGCGCAGCCCGTTCGTTTCGACCTTCAGTTTACCCCGCAAACGCAGGAACGGCTGAAACTATCCCCGCGTTGGCAAATCCGCTGGAGCGTACGCGATTTCTGGGATCGGCCTGCCGGAACGGGTGTTACGATTGTTTCCACGCCCGCTCTGCCCGCCAGGCCGGACGCCAACAAGCCGGTTGCCATTTCCATCGAATTGCCCCGCGCTCAAATAAAGGGCAAGGGATGGTTCAGCGTCGTGTTTGCCCTGTCGCCGGTGGCTAAAATCAGTCCCATTGCTGCGCCCTCGGAGTTCAAAACCCGCTTTGCCCTTGTGGATGCCGCGCCGGGTTTCGCGTCCAACGCCCTGCCCGACCATATTCCGACAGATTACGGCTACGCGGGCTTGCTCGGCATGAAGGCGATCCGGGAAAGCCACACGATGCGCGACTATTTCCCCGAACGCGGCAAAACGAACTGGAAGGCGCTTGACGAGGTAATGGATCGAGCGAGTGGGGAAGCGAAGAAGTACGGCGTGTCGTGGTTTTTTCAGGCCAACGAGCGTCCGCAATGGTGTACGGACGCGGATTACGAGCAAATCGCTTTCGACATGGTGACGCATTGCAAGGATCGGTGCAAAGTGTGGGAAGTGGAAAACGAGCCGAATTTCCGCTATTCGCCACAGGATTATGTCACCAAAGCGCTCGTGCCATTCGCAAAAGGAGCCAAACGCGCTGACCCCACCTGCGCCATTCTCGGCCCCGCCTGCGTCAGCGTACCCATTTCGATCACGTTCCTGAACAAAATCGTTGAATTGGACGCGCTGAAATATCTGGACGGCGTTTCCACGCACACGTATGTTGGGCCGGGCGAACCGTGGGAACTGTTCGGCAACTGGCGTTACCTTCAGGCATTACAGAAGGCGGGCGGTGGGCGTCCGCTGTGGCAGACCGAACAGGGGTACAACTGGGCGCATGTCAGCCGACAGGAACATGCCCGCTATGTCGTCCGCCAGTACCTCAACGGCTTTGCGGCGGGCATCGCCAACGAACGCCACTACTATTTTTATCCGGTCCACAACGGCTTTGAACCCTGGTATCTGGTGGAGGGTGGTTTTCGGGGCGGCAACGCGGGTACGCTGGAACCGGCAGCCGTCGCCCTGCGCGTGATGAACGCGCAAATTGGAGACCGCAAACTAAGAAATCCCGACCCGCCGCAGATTGCCATTAACACCTTACGCTTTGAAGGCAAAACACCGGGAGAAAACGATGTCGTCGTGATATGGACGCTTGATTTCCCTTACGACCTGATTGTGGAGGGAGAGGTGACGCGAGCGGTTGATTTCATGGGCAACCCCATTGCGCTCAAGAAGAAGGGGCGGCAGTACGCGCTTTCTATAGACGGTCATCCCATCTACCTGACGGTTCCGCATGGTACAATACTTCGCCTGGTAAATGCAGCATGGGGCGACAACGTTACCGCAGCGCAGGGCGTAAGCGCGTCCGCGTCTTCGGAAACAAAGGCTCATCCCGCCGCATACGCCATAGATGGACTGTGGCAGCGCCGGGATGCTGTTGCCGGCCTGCCTTCCCGCACTTACTGGGAAGCGCAAACCGTAGGCGCATCGGAACAAAGCCCGGTTTGGCTGCAAATTGACCTGCCAAAGCCGTATACGCTTGACCATGCCCAACTGGTGACGCCGCTCCCCGCTGTGGATGGCGGCACACCCCGCGACTTCGCCCTGCAAATTTCCGACGATGGCAGCAAGTGGCGCACCATCGCGCAAAAGAAAGACTGGACAGGCTGGATAGATGTTCTGACGTTTGCCCCCGTGGAAACCCGCTACGTCCGGCTATTGGTGACGCGGCTTAACGACGGCTGGCATCTCGACGGCAAATGGATGTTCATGGTGTCGCCGGACTTCACCCGCTACACAAGCATGCAGTGCCGCGTCCTCGACTTGAGCGTTTATGGTCCCACCGGCCAGAACTGAGATCCAAAATTTTAACTACTCCGTGTTCCCCGTGTTCCCTGTGGTTGATTCTCCTCCAAGTGTTTTGCGCATTTCGATGTGGGGCAGGGTGACTTCTTCAAACGGTTCGCCATGCGCCACATAGCCAAGCCGCTCATAGAAAGACTGCACGGCCACGCGGCCATGCAGCATCAAGGTTCGCGCGTCCTGCTGCTTCGCCACTTGTTCGGCAAACGTGACGAGCGCGCGGCCAATTCCCTGCCCCTGATAATCGCAGTCTACCGCAACCTGCCGCATTTGTATGACACCCACTTCCAGCGGCGTCAAAACAAGGTTGCCGACGATTTTGCCGTCGGCAACCGCCACAATATGCGTATCCCGTGATTCGGCGGCAAGCTGCTGCGGCGTGTACGTCAGGCCGAGCGGTTCGCGCAAAACGCGATAGCGCAGCCGCAGCGCTTCGCGGTACGCTTCCGAGTTGTATTCGATTGTCTCAACGTGTACGTTCATCGGGCTACTTCAACAGGGACGCCGCGCCGTCTACGTAAATTTCTACGCCGGACACGTGGCGCGACAGGTCGCTGGCGAGGTACAGGCACGTATCCGCCACGTCTATGGCTTCGCCCTGCCCGCCATGCAGCGCGGGATTGCCGTCCGCGTACTCCACTTTGGCGTCAATCTTTTCCGTGTCCCGCTTTTCGGTGCGCTGGTCAATGTTGGTGTGGATCGCGCCGGGACAAACGGCATTGACGCGGATATTATAGCGTCCCAATTCCACCGCCGCCATTTTCATCATCGCCACCTGCCCGGCCTTGCTGGTGCTGTACGCCGTTGCGCCCGCTGACGTAAACACGCGGTTGCCGTTGACGCTGCTGGTAATCAGAATACTGCCGCCGCCCGCCTGCTTCAAATGAGGAACCGCGAAGTGCAGGGTCAGGTACGTGCCTTTGAGGTTGATGTCAATGGTCTTGTCCCAATCCTCCGGCTCCAATTCGTCAATGGGAGTCCACACGCCGTTAATGCCCGCGTTGGCGAAAACCACGTCCAGCCGCCCGAACTGCTTCACCGTCGCGTCAACGGCGGCTTTCACATCTTCCGGTTTGGACACGTCGCACGGAATAAACAGGGCTTGCCCGCCGTTTTGCTCGATTTCCGCCTGCGCCTTTTCCCCATCTTCGGGCAGCATGTCCGCAATACCGATTTTCGCGCCTTCCTGCGCAAACCGCAGCGCCGTGCCCTTGCCAATGCCGCTCGCCCCGCCCGTAATAAAGGCTACCTTGCCGTCTAAGAGTCCCATGTCGTTTTCTTTCCCTTCTGCAAACTACTCCGCAAACTATCGTTGATGGACACTCTTTTTACTGACATTGGGCGGCAAAGTTCCATGAAAAACAAGACGTGGAGCCTGGCGCGTTCAGGCGCGATGGGAAGCGCCTTTGTAACCCACCACTTAGTCGCGTGGTCCGAATTACATGATAGGGGCAGAGAACATCCGCGCCAATCATGTTCGATGCGGTGTATTACAGGGATGTGATAGACGATGAGGGAGGCTCTAAACGTGCAAATGAGGCTTATAGTACGAAACTATAAGCCCCACCATTTAGCAGTATTTATCAAGAACGAGGATGACGGGGCTCGAACCCGCGGCCTCCAGCGTGACAGGCTGGCGCTCTAACCAACTGAGCTACACCCCCACAAGCGCCTACGCGCCACACTCCTCACACAGTCATTGCGTCCTTCATAGGACTCAATGGCATGGGCGAAACAGGACTTGAACCCGTGACATCTTCGGTGTAAACGAAGCGCTCTACCGACTGAGCTATTCGCCCGCTCTCTCCTCCGCAACGCCGCAAGCAGATGTAGTATAGCACGGCTAAGGCTGTTTGTCAAGAGGCCGCTTTCACAGCGAACATTCCTTTTACCGCCTGAATAACCCAACTCACAAGTCTGCTGTGTTCCGTCAGATTTATTTTGCGGGGGTTTCCGGTCTGTTCGCCTGAAGCATAGTCAAAGCACTGGAAGACGTCTTAAATGCGGCGAGGGCTGCCCGGTCAGCCCCACTCCAAAAAACAAAAAGGAGACAGACATGATTTCTCGTATTCACTCCACAACCATCGTTGTGACCGATCAGGAGGCGGCGCTTGATTTCTACGTGAACACGCTGGGTTGGGAAAAGGCCATTGATCATCGAATGGGACCGGAAATGCGTTTTTTAACGGTCGTTCCGCCCGGCGCGGCGACGCAGCTCGTTCTCGCGCTGGCGAGCTGGTATGGCGAGGGCAAGAATCCGGGGAAGTGCCACGGCATTACGCTTGTCACCCCTGACATTGAGGCCACCTACGAAACCCTCCAGGCGCGTGGCGTGAAGTTCAAAAACCCTATCGAAGACATGCCCTGGGGAAGCAAGGCAACCTGGTTTTACGATCCCGATGGCAATGAGTTCTTCCTGACTGTCGGGTAGCGTCCGGGCAATAGCGCGTTTCCAGTTCTTTTGTCTGGTTTGTTCTGGTTTGTAATGGATGGCATTCCTCGTGCCATCCATTTTTGTCGTTACGCACAACTTTTCCCCGATTAGTTCGTAACAAAAGTATTGGGGTTCGCAACGACGCGATACCCGCTTGTCCACGCCTGCCTTGTCCGCTTCCCGACGCGCGGATGATTTGCTGTTTTCTTTTGATTATCTATGCGCGTTTCTATGCGGCTCTTTTCACGTTCTCGGTCTGAGGAATCAGGAAGTTTTCAGCCATGTGGATTGTTCAGCTCGCCCTTCGGCGTAAATACACGTTTGTGGTCATGTCGCTGTTTATCGCCCTGTTGGGCATTCTGACCATTTTTCGCACTCCCACCGACATTTTCCCCGTGATTGACGTGCCCGTCGTCAGCGTGATCTGGTCGTATGGCGGCCTGTCGCCCGAAGACATGGAGCGGCGTATCGTGTTCACCAACGAACGCGCCATGACCACCACTGTCAACGACATCGAACACATCGAATCGCAATCCCTCCCCGGCGTGGCCGTCATCAAAGTGTTCTTCCAGCCCAACGCGGACGCGCAGGCGGGCGTGGCGCAAATCACGGCCATCTGCCAGACACTATTGCGCGCGTTTCCGCCCGGAACCACGCCCCCGCTCATTTTACAGTACAACGCTTCCAACGTGCCTGTCGTGCAGGTGGGCGTGGGCAGTAAAACGCTCAGCGAGCAGCAGTTGTACGACCTGAGCCTTAACACCGTCCGCACCCAGTTTGTCACGCAGCAGGGTGTTTCCATTCCCCTGCCTTATGGCGGCAAGCCGCGACAGGTCAGCGTTGACCTCGATATTCAAGCGCTGCAAGCCAGAGGGCTGTCGCCCTCCGATGTGGGCAACGCGATTGGCGCGGGTAACGTCATCCTGCCGGCGGGAACCGTGAAAATCGGGGACAAAGAGATTTTTGTTCGGCTCAACAGCCAGCCGGGACTGGTAGACGAACTTAACAACATTCCCATTCGCGTGACTAATGGCTCGCCCGTTTACGTCAAAGATGTGGCCTTCGTGCATGATGGCAACGCGGTGCAGTCCAACCTCGTCAATCAGGACGGCAGGCGCGCGGCCCTGCTGACGATCCTGAAAAACGGCAAGGCGTCCACGCTGGATGTTGTAAACCGCGTGAAAGCGAAACTGCCGAGCGTCCGAGCCTCTGTTCCCAAAGAACTGGACTTGCAGCTGCTGTTCGACCAGTCCGTGTTCGTGAAAGCGTCCGTGCAGGGCGTAATTCGGGAAGCCACGATTGCCGCGTGTCTGACTGCCCTGATGATTTTGCTGTTTTTGGGCAGCTGGCGCAGTACCCTCGTTGTCGCCACGTCTATCCCGCTTTCCATCCTGTCTTCGCTTACCATTCTGGGCGCGCTCGGCCAGACCATCAACATTATGACATTAGGCGGCCTGTCGCTTGCCGTCGGCATCCTCGTGGACGACGCGACGGTTGAGATCGAAAACACCAACCGCAACCTGGCAATGGGCGGCAAATCCCTGACCCGCGCCATCCTGGACGGCGCGAATCAGATTGCCGTGCCTACGCTTGTCGCCACTCTGTCTATTTGCATCGTGTTCGTGCCCGTCTTCTTCCTCACGGGGGTCGCCAAGTACCTGTTCACGCCCCTTGCCCTCGCCGTCGTGTTCGCCATGATGAGTTCCTACCTGCTGTCGCGGACACTCGTTCCCGTCATGGTGCAGTTCCTGCTGCCCAAAGACGTAGACCGCATCGTCGCCGAGGAAGCCGGCGAACGCCATAACTGCGAGGAAATGCCGGAGGAGACAGGAAGAAAAGAAGAAAAGAAGAAAAGAAGAAAAGGAGAAGGGGAGAACCCAACACCGAACACTGAACACCGAATACCGAACACCGGAGCCAGAGTTTACGACAACACGCCTGCCAATGAAAATACCTTGCCGCGTTTGCAGAACGGGGCGCGGGTGTATGACGATGGCCTCGCCAATGAGCATACGTTTGGTTCCGATAAGGGCGGGCCGGCGCTGAATGGGCGCGTGGGCGATGATGGGCTGCCGCATGACCATTTGCCGCCCAAGCCCAAAGACGACAAGGGCGACATTTTCTGGCGGATTCACCACAAGTTCAATATCGTGTTCGAGCATCTGCGGGAACGTTATTGCACCGGTTTGAAATGGACGATGGAGCGTCGGCTGCTGGTCGGCCTGATATTCGGCGCGTTCTTCCTTGTCTCGTTCTGCCTGACGCCCTTTATCGGCAAGGACTTCTTTCCCCGCGTGGATGCCGGCCTGATTCGCATGCACGTCAAGGCGCAGCCCGGAACCCGATTGGAAGAAACCGAACACCTGTTCAGCCGCGTGGAAGGCGTTGTGCGGCAGGTAATTCCCAACAACGAGATACAAACCATCATTGACAACATCGGCCTGCCGGTTGGCGGCGTCAATCTGGCATTCAGCGATATTTCTACCATCGGTTCGCTGGACGGCGATATGCAGATTGCGCTCAAGGAGGGCGAACACGGCCCAACGGAGCAGTACATTCAAGCCTTGCGCCGCAGACTGCATCACGACTTTCCCGAAGCGACATTTTCGTTCCTGCCCGCCGATATTACCACGCAGATTTTGAACTTCGGAATCCCGTCTCCGATTGACATTCAGGTGAACGGGCGCGATCCGGGCAACTACCAGATCGCCAAAGACATCGCCGACAAGGTAAAACTGATTCCGGGCGCGGTAGATGTGCAGGTGCATCAAGTGATAAACGCGCCGCAGATTGACGTCAACGTGGATCGGACGCGGGCGGGACTGCTGGGGCTGACCGAGCGCGATACAGCCAACAACCTGCTGCTGTCACTAACAGGCAACGGGCAGTCCGCGCCGAGTTTCTTCGTAGACCCGAAAATCGGCGTGAGCTACGGCGTCAACATTCAAACGCCGCAGCGCGACATTCGCAGCGTAGAAGACCTTCTGAACACGCCCGTGTTGCCCAGCGCGTCCACCGCGCCTTCGGTCACATCAGCGAACGCGCCGCAGTCGCAATTGCTGTCCAACCTGGCCGCCGTCCAACATTCGCAAACGCCCCAGGTGGTCAACCACTACAACATTCTGCCGGTCTATGACGTGTACTGCAACACGGAAAACCGCGACCTGGGTGGCGTGGCAAGCGACGTGTACAAGGCTATTGAGCCGTTCCGCAAGCAACTAAAAGGCGGCAACTCGCTGGAAGTGCGCGGGCAAGTGCAAAGCATGAACTCGTCGTTTTTAGGATTGGGCGTCGGCCTGATTTTCGCGGTTGCGCTTGTATATCTCTTGATGGTGGTCAACTTCCAGTCGTGGGTAGACCCGCTGGTTATCATCATGGCCTTGCCGGGCGCGCTGTCGGGCATTTTATGGATGCTGTTCGCCACGCGCACGACGTTCAACGTCCCGTCGCTGATGGGCGCGATCATGAGCATCGGCGTGGCGACTTCCAACTCCATTCTGCTGATTACCTTCGCCAACGAGCGGCGTCTGGAAGGTGATACCGCGATGGAAGCGGCGATGGCGGCGGGTTTCACGCGCCTGCGCCCCGTCCTGATGACCGCTCTTGCCCTGATTTTGGGTATGCTCCCGATGGCGCTTGGATTGGGCGAAGGCGGCGAACAAAACGCGCCCCTGGGACGCGCCGTTATCGGTGGCTCCACGCTGGCGACCCTGACAACCCTGTTCTTCGTGCCCATCATGTACACGGTCATGCGCCACAAGCAGGCGGGAATTGACGAAAAAGAAGCCGAAATAGACAAGTTTATCGAGGACGAAGCCAATCTGGCAAAACGCCGCCGGGAAGAAGCCATTGCCTCGTTAGGATAGGGGTTAGGTGTCAGGTTTCAGGTTTCAGGTATCAGGTATCAGGAACCAGGAGAAGCTGGCCTGACACCTGAAACCTGAAACCTGACACCTGTATTTAAGAAAAACGCTATGACACAAGTAAACTCGTTACCACAAAATCCCGCGCACCATCCGCCACAGCAACATTCCGGCGGGAAAAAGGGTGTTCCCATGACGCTCATCGCGGCGGTTCTTGCCGTGTTGGCAGTGATTGGGGTTGTTATCTTTGGCCTGCTGCCGCGTCTGAAGCAAAACCGCGCTCTGGCCGAAGAGTCGAACAAGCAAAAAACCGCGCTGCCACAGGTGACGGTAGGTTCCCCGACGCCTTCGCCGGACGCGGATTTGACTCTGCCGGGAACCATGCAGGCCATTGCGGACGCGGTTATCGGCGCGCGCTCTACCGGGTATGTGCGGGAACGGCTGGTAGACATCGGCACGAAAGTGAAAGCGGGACAACTGCTGGCCGTTGTCGAGGCCCCGGATGTAGACGCGCAGTTGGCGCAGGCGCGGCAGCAGACAGCGCAGGTGCAGGCGACCGTACGGCAGGCTGAATCAGACGTTTCCAGCCGCCGGGCAACGGTCGCGCAGCAGCAGTCGGCGGTGAATCAGGCGCAGGCCAATGTAGAAAACGCGCGGGCGCAGGTTGCGGATGCGGAGGCAAAACTGGCGCAGGCGCAGGCGCAGTTGGGAACCGCGCAGTCGCAATTATCGCAGGCGCAGCAGACGGTTGACATCAAGCGCGCGGCCTTGAAGCAGGCGCAGGCGCAGTTCGACCTTGCCGATGTCACCCTGAAGCGCTATCAAACCCTGCTCAAAGCCGGGTATGTCGCGCTTCAGGACGTGGATCAAAGCCAGGCCAATTACGACACCACCCGAGCGGCGGTCAATTCCGCAAGCGCGGATGTGCGGGGCGCGGAAGCCAATGTACAGGCCGCGCAGTCGCAGGTGGCAAGCGCGAATTCTAACGTGACGGCGTTCCGCGCGCAGGTGACAGCCGCGCAAAAGAACGTGCAGGCGGTGCAGTCAACCGTGAAATCGGCGCAGGCGGCGGTGCGGGCGGCGCAGGCTAATGTGAGCAGCGCGCAATCCATCGTGCAGTCCGACCAGTCCGCCGTGCAGGCGGCGCGCGCCAACGAGCAGCGGGCGGGCGTGATTACGGGCTTTTCGCGCATTACCGCGCCCTTCGCCGGCGTGATTACCGCGCGCAACGTGGATGTCGGCTCGCTTGTCAACGCGGGCAGCGGCGCGGCAAGCGGATCTTCCGGCACGTCAACGGGCAGTACGACGGGCAGCACAGCGGTGCAGGGTACGGCGTCCTCGTCCACTTCTACGCCTACCACGACGCCGGGAGCGGGGCTGTTCGGACTGGCGCGCACGGATACCCTGCGTATATTAGTCAGCGTACCGCAAACCTACGCTTCCCTGATGCGCCCCGGCTTGACCGCTGATCTTTTCGTGCGCGAATTTCCGGGCCGCACGTTTCAGGGAACCATTCACTATGTCGCCGGGGCCATTGACGCCACTTCTCGAACCCTGCTGACGGAAGTGCATATTCCCAACCCGACGAACACGTTACTGCCGGGCATGTACGTGCAGGTGCATTTCGATCTGCCCAAAACGCGCGGGTCACTGCGCATCCCATCCAGCAGCCTCCTTTTCGACGCGCAGGGTACGCGGGTGGCTACGGTTACGTCCGAAAACAAAATACACTTTGTGCCTGTCAAGGTAGGCCGGGATTTCGGAACCGAAGTGGAAGTGACGGACGGCTTGACGGGTAAAGAGACGCTTGTCACCAATCCGACCGACACGCTGGCGGAAGGCGCGAAAGTGGACCCGAAACAGCCGCCGCCCCCGCCGCCCGGTCAGCCAGGCGTGGGCAATGGAACGGGCGGCAAGGCACAAGCAAGGGCGATCGCAGGTGGTCAGTCCGGCGGACAGCCCAGATCGCAGTCAGGAGGCCCGAACAGCCCCGCAGCCAAAATGAATGGCGCCCCGCACTGATGAAAGCGGCGAATCAGCAGTTGGACACTATGAAAGCGATAAACGAAGTTTTCCTTTAGGAGCGCGCGTAAAGTGCTTCGCTGTATGGCCTGCGGCGTAGGGCCGTAATTTATTCGTCCTGCGGACACAGCCTGTTGGTTCAAGAGTATTCTGTCCGAAGGACAGTCGGCGGAACGCCCTACAGCGAAGCGCTTTAGCGCGTCGCCTACACAGCAAAGTTTACGAGTCATTGCATACCCTAAATATGCTTTGTTAGCGATTATAAAATCAGGAGCCTTGATGTTTCGCCCATCGTCCCTGCTGCTTGCCGCCTGCCTGTTGGCCCAAGCGGCGGCAGCGCAAAATACGACCCAACCGCCGGCCGCTCAAAAGCCTGCGCCCGCAGCGAACCCGGCGCAGACGCCGGTTCAACAGGCGAATCCAGCGCAAAAGCTGATTCCGCAGGCAAATCCGGCTCAGGTTCCTGCGCCTGCGCCGAAGTTTATTCCGCCCCGCGATCCTCGCCTGACTCCGCCGCGCGTACAGGAAACGACAACGCCGCCAGAAGTCAGCGTACCCGCGCCGCCACAGGCTTCGCCCGACGCGCCCCTGCGCCCGCTCACCGCTGATGACGCCGCCCGCATCGCGTTGCGCTTGCAGCCCAACATCAGCATTGCGCGGGGGGGAGTGGAAACGCAGCGCGGACGCACCCGGCAGATCAAAGCCGCCCTGATGCCCCAACTCACCGTCACCAGCGGCTACACCTTTGTACAAAATTTGACCCACGCCGGACGAGGGGGAAGCCTTGCCGGCGGAACGGGAACCGGGATTGGCACGGGTACAGGAACCGGAACGGGCGGCACAACTGCCGGGGGAACCGGGACAGGTACAAGCGGGCAAACCGGCAATCAAGGCGGCGCGACGGGTGGCGGAACCGGCACGGCGACACAGGGCAACGGTGGAGCGGGCAGTACAGGGACCGGAACAACAGGAACGGGAACGGGCGGCACAACCACAGGCGGCACGGGAACCGGAACAGGCGGCACGGGAACGGGAACCGGCAGTACCGGCAGCACGGGCGGCAGCGGCAGCACGGGTTCCGGGAATGGCGGCACTTCCAGTTCTGGCAATGGCGGCGCGACGGGCGGAACCGGGGGAACCAACACCGGAAGCACGGGAAACACAGGCACGGGCGGCACGAATGGCAGTGGCGGCACAACGGGTGGAACCGGCACAAGCGGCGGCACGACAGGCAGTGGAACGACGACCGGAACGGGAACCACAGGTACAACCGGAACGGGAACAACGGGTACAGGAGCGACAGGAACCACGACCGGCACGACACAGATGGGATCGGGCGGCAGCGGGCAAACGACACCGGGCGCGACCACGCCGGGACAGACCGGCACAGGCGTCACGACGACGGGCAATTCAGGAGGGGGCACGTTAGGAAACGCTTCCGGCTTGATTCAGGGCTTTTTGTCGGAAGCCTCGCTGCGGCAGTTGATTTTCGACTTCAACCACACGCTTGATCTGGTGCGGCAAAGTTCGCAACTGGAAAAAGCCGCCACGCAGAATTTATCGCGCGTCCAGTCCGACACCGTTTTGGAAGTGAAGCAGGCGTTTTACCTGCTCGTTCAGGATCAGCAGCAAGTTCAGGTGCAGGTATTGGAAGTGGAAAACCGGCAGGCGCAGTTGGATCTTGGCGCGGGCGCGCTTCAATGTCGGTTTGGGACTGCCTATTGATATTGTCAACGCCCAAACCGCCAAAGCGGAAGCCAACCTCAGTTTGAGCCAGGCGCGCGCCAACGCGGAGCAGGCGCGTATCAATCTGGCCCTGCTCATGGGCATTGATCCGCGCACCCCCCTGCAGACGGCAGAAGCGGGTGAGCCGCCGCTGACTACGGACGACGTGAACGCCCTTGCGCAGACCGCTCTGCGGCTGCGCCCCGAAGTGCTCCAAGCGCAGGCGCAGGTGCGCGCGTACCAATATGGCGTGAGCGCCGCCCGCAGCGTCAATGCCCCCGCTGTAACAGGCAGCGCCAACGTGTACTCGCGGGGCGATCAATTTTTGCCGCAGGAAACCGACCTGACCGTAGGCGTCGGCCTGACGTGGACGCCGGTAGACGGCGGCTTTCGGCGCGGGCAGGTGCAGGAAGCGCGCGGCAATCTATCCATCGCGCAGGCGCAGTTAAACGCCGCCCAACTCAACGTTACCTCCGATGTGGCAATGGCGTATGTGAACTTGCGCTCGGCGGAAGCGCGGGTTGGCCTTGCCATCGCGGATGCCGCCAATGCCGAAGAAGGCGTTCGCATCGCAACCGGACGCTACGCCACCGGCCTGGGATTGTTTCTGGACATTATCAACGCGCAAGCCTTTCTGCTGACTGCCCGCACCAACGTCGTCAATACCCAAAACGCCGTAGAGCAGTACCGCGTCGCCCTGCAACATGCCATCGGCAGCACGGTTCCGCCCCTGCGCTAAAATCCTCAGAAAGCAAACCCATGAGTCAGTGGATCACAGCGAAGCGGCTGGAAGGCTACCGAGACGATTACAAGCAGGAAAACGAAGACCGGGCTGAAATCATCGAAGCCGGGGACGCGCTGATTCTGGTGGTTGCGGACGGGGTTGGCGGGCGGGCGAACGGTGGGCCGGCGGCGCAGAAAACCGTAGACATCGCGCGCAAAGCCATCGGCGGCGAACGGCCCAATGACGAGGCGCAGATATGGGTGGAACGGCTGGCGGGCATTGATCGTATGTTGGAGCGCGACAAGAACGTGGGACAAACCACTGCCGTGATTGCCGCCGTCGCTTCCAACGGCTTCGGGCGCGGCGACAAGATCGTTGGCGCAAGCGTGGGCGATTCCGGCGCGTGGCTCGTGATGAATGACCGCGTGGAAGACCTGACGCAGCGGCAAATTGCCAAACCCCACCTGGGCACGGGCGCGGCCTCCCCCGTGCCGTTTCAATGCGACTGGAATGAGGGTACGCTCTTACTCGGTACGGACGGCCTGTTCAAGTACGCCGATGCCGCCCGTATTGCCGAAATCGCCCGCCATTCCGATCTGGAACAAGCCGCGCAGCAGTTGATCGAACTCGCGCGGCTGCCCTCCGGCGCGTTTCAGGACGACATCAGCGTTCTCCTCTGCCGCCACAAAACCATCCCGGACGCCAAAACCGGAACACCCTCGCTGCTGAAATCCATCGGCAAGTGGCTGCGTAGGCATTAGGCATCAGGCATTAGTACCAGTTGTGCATAGACTTTCACCTTCATTGTGCAGGGTTTAACCATGCAAGGCTGAACTAATGCCTAATGCCTGATGCCTAATGCCTACTCCCGCCTCACTGCAAGATATTCACGGCGCGGGCGGCGAGCAGCACGATGATGGTCAGGGAAATGGCGGATTGCAGCATCATCAGCAGTTTGGCCCAGCGCGACAGAACGGCGGTATCTGTAGGAGAAAGGGCAGTGGAAGTGTTGAAGGCCAGAAACAGATAGTCGGCGAATTGTGGTCCCCAGGGCTTGCCTTTCAAGTCCGCGTCGTAATCCTCCTGAAGCGTCATCTGCGGAAACACAAACGAGCCGCAGGGATGCCCGACGCGCAGGTCGCGGGCATTGGGACCTCCCGCATCCAGCCGCCAGTACCACAGGCCAAACACCAGAACGTTGGTTACCCAGAGAAAAACCGCTGAGTGCAGCAGTTCGATGGGTGTTATTTTGGCGGGGCCATACACGAGCGCCTGAATCATTCGCACGAGAGACCAGATCATAAAGCCCGTCATGGTAGCGGCAATGATGTGCCCGACGATTGTATTCAGGCGATGATGACCGGCGCGATGCAGCACAATCGTCGGAATAAGCAGAATACCGACGATAACGAGCAGCAGCCAGCGTGGTCCTGCCGATAAGTCGCGGGGCAGCGCGTAGTTCAAGCCTCCTGCGCATAATACGGCGATAATGGCCGGCCAGCGCGGCTCCGGGTCTTCCACAATCTCGGCGGAAGCGTCCTGCGCTCCGCCGGTTTTTGAATTCTGCGCAATTTCCAATTTCGCCTCCACTAGTTTTTGAGCATTTGTCGAGCAAGACAGTTGACATTAAATTGTCTGCACTGCTATACTCTACCCAATTCACACAGAAAATAGTACGCAGGCGATGCGGCTTGCGCGCTTACTCCCATGTTTCGGCATTTTCGCGCAGACAAATACAACGGCGTCGTTTGTCTGCCGCGTTTGATTCCCCATAGTTCCATTTTCCATGCTGTTTATGGGGCTGGCCTGTAACATCATGGCGCTTGCCATGTTTTGCATGGTTTCGGCGGTTGTTGTTCCCGGCGAGTTAGTGATCGCCGCCCGCCCGGTTCCTGTACCGGACGCGAATTGTTACCCCTCACCACTTTTTGAAGGAGATGAGCGCGCATGACGCCCAAAGACGTAATTGACCTGGTTCACGAGAAAGAAGCCAAAGTCGTTGACGTGCGGTTTACCGACCTGATCGGCCAGCAGCAGCACTTTTCCATCCCTGCCGGCAATCTCGACGAAGACAAGTTTGCCGAAGGCCTGGCTTTCGACGGCTCCTCTATCCGGGGCTTCAAAGCCATCAACGAGTCGGACATGATTTTGATTCCCGACCCGGACACGGCTTTTATTGACCCGTTCTTCGACGTGACCACGCTGGTTTTGACCTGCGACATCGAAGACCCGATTACCCGCGAAAAGTACAACCGCGACCCGCGCCAGATCGCCAAAAAAGCAGAAGCGTACCTGCAAAGCACGGGCATTGCCGATACCGCGTATTTCGGACCGGAAGCCGAATTCTACATCTTCAACGACGTCCGCTACGATCAAACCAGCCATTCCGGGTTTTATTACGTGGACAGCGACGAGGGTATCTGGAACTCCGGGCGCGACGAAAAGCCCAACCTGGGCTTCAAGAACCCCTACAAGCGCGGCTACTATCCCGTTCCCCCGAACGACAGCCTGCAGGATTTGCGCACCGAAATGATGCTCAACCTGATCGAAGTGGGCATCGAAGTGGAAATGCAGCACCATGAAGTGGGCACGGGCGGACAGGCGGAAATTGACTTCAAGTTCGGCCCCCTGCTGCAAACGGCGGACAACCTGCAAAAGTTCAAGTACATCATCAAAAACACGGCCATTCAGAACGGCTACACGGCCACGTTCATGCCCAAGCCCCTGTTCATGGACAACGGCAGCGGCATGCACGTGCATCAATCGCTGTGGAAGGGCGGACAGCCCCTGTTTTACGATGAAAACGGGTACGGGCAGTTGTCGGAAATGGCCGTGCATTACATCGGTGGCCTGCTGAAACACGCGCCCGCCCTGCTCGCCTTCTGCGCCCCGACAACCAACAGCTACCGGCGTCTGGTTCCCGGCTACGAAGCGCCCATCAATCTCGTTTACAGCGCGCGCAACCGCTCGGCCTGCGTCCGCATCCCGCTCGTGAGCAAGTCGCCGAAAGCCAAGCGCGTCGAGTTCCGCGCGCCCGACCCGGCAGCCAACCCGTACCTCGCGTTTGCGGCTCTGCTGCTGGCGGGACTAGACGGCATCGAAAACAAGATCATGCCGCCCGCCCCCGTTGACAAAGACTTGTACGAGATGGAGCCGGAAGAAAAGAAGGACATCGCGCAAACGCCGGGAACGCTGGAAGAAAGCCTCAAAGCGCTCGAAGCCGATCATGAGTTCCTGCTCAAAGGCGACGTGTTCAGCAAGGACCTGATCGAAACCTACATTGACTACAAGATGACGCAGGAGTTCAAGCAAGTCGCCTTGCGCCCGCACCCCTACGAGTTCTTCCTCTACTACGACATCTGAGCCACTTTAATAGTGTAAAATGTCACCACACAAAAACGTCCACGCAAATTTTATAATTGTGTGGACGTTTCTATTAATCTTTGAATCTTGTGTGGGCATGGGCGATTAGTTCTTGGAGTCTAAAAATACTTTCAATATGTGTTTGTAACCTCTCCTGTGCTACGATAAAATGTAAGTCAATTAACCTTGACTCTAAAACCTCTTTCAAGTTCGTGTTGTATCCAAACGCAAGTGTCTGCTCACAAGCCTTCGTTGCTTCGTCATAACGTCCCTGAAAAGCATAGGACCACCCCAGCATCTCATAACTCCGATAAAAATCCCACAAGCAGTGTCCCACGCGCATGCCCGCAGATTTCCCTGACTTGATTGCCTGCTGAAAGTTCACTTCTGCCTCAGCATATTTACCTGTACGCAGGCAAATGCAGCCAAGTAGGAAGTAAGAAATCACTAAGTAACTCGTTGGTGTAAGTTCGTAGGTTTCCAGATTGAGTTTCTACGAAGTTTGGCCTTCGGTCTACTTAGTACACTTAGGCTTAAATAGCCGTACAGTTTAGATGGTGAGTGGCTTGCCCTTGTACGTCCATTAGAAGGGCTTTGCCATCGTCTTGTTGAAATACTCTATAAACGTCAGTATCTTCTCCTGCAAGTCCTGTGTCGAGGGGAAGTTGCCGCGCCGGATCACCTTGCGCACCAGAATGGAGAACCATATCTCGATCTGGTTGAGCCACGAGCAATGCTTGGGCGTGTAGTGAAACACGATTTTGTGGGTCGAGTCGGATAAGAAGGCGGCGCGTGTCTTCATGGTATGCAAGATACCGCGCTTGTCTTTTTCGCCTAAATCCTCGTTCACGTCCGATACTTGGGCGACATAGCGCGCCAGGCTCTCGGACTGATGGATGTTGAGGTTGTCCACGATAAAGTGCCAGCGGGTGGCACACGGGTCACTCTCGACCGTGTTGTGGATATGGTTGGAAAAGTCCTCTTCGGTACGGCGCGGGCCACAGGTGGGCGCCACCACCTGCCCGTTGGCGACATCGAAGTTGGCGATCAAGCACAAGGTTGCGTTGCGAATGTACTCGAACTCCCGGCGTTCTACCTTGCCGGAGGCCAGCGGCAGGCCGGGATGTTTGCGCTCTAAGGCTTGAACGCCCGTCATTTCGTCGCTGGAGAGGACGCGTTCGCCTTGTTCGGCCAGGTGCGGAGACGCTTCATAGAGGGCGCAAACGGCTTCGATTTTCGTCTCTTTGTCCGGGTCGTCTCTCGACGTGAGCCAGTAGCGGCTCAGGTGCGGTTTAAGGTCGGCCTCCTTTTAAAAACGCCCCACCTGGCGGGGCGAGATACATTCGACAATGCCTTGTTGCACCGCTTCGGCGGCAAGTTCGCGGGCACTCCACTGCGCAATCGGACGGCCATAGTCGGCAGGCAGCTTGCAAGCCATCGCCATAATCTGGCAGTACGCTTCGGCAGAGATAGTCGCCGGAGCGCCAGGACGCGGGGCATCTGCGAGGCGTTGCGTCAAGCTCATCTCGGTGTCGGGCGTATCCTGCAAGGCCCGCCAACGCTTTCGCCACAGGCGGGCTAAACGGATGTCACAGGCCAGCAGACGGGCAATCTGAGAATTGTTGTGTCCTTCTGCGCACAGCAACACGATCCGACCGCGTAGCGCAATCTGTTGTGCCGTCGAGGGGCGGTTGACCAGCGCTTGCAAGGCGTGTTGCTGCGTAGGCGTGAGCGAAAGAGAAGGGGGCTTGGGTCCACGCAAGAGCGTTTCCTTTCGTTGAGGAAGATCGCTTTAGCATAACATACAAAGCCGCCTCTTGGCTATACTCTACGCCTATTTACGCCGCAG